>FORK01000003.1:60892-158980 GCA_900113995.1 Ruminococcaceae bacterium D5
GGGAGTTTCCTCGCAGGGCTCGGCAGGCAGCGCGGGGGTCGGCAGCGGGAGCGGACCCTCTCCGGGCTCGGCGGGAGTTTCTTCGCAGGGGCAGTGATGAAGCCCCTCCGTTTCTTCTGGCAGCTGGCTGCGGTACCGGCTTGGCGCATTGTTTGCGATATCCTCGGGGTCACCGCATCCGGCGCACCGGGGGCGAAGAGCCCTTGCATCCGTAATGTTGGCAAGGCTCTCCGCAAGGGTGCTGCGCATCTGTTCGGATGTTTTTTTCGTCATCTCGGGTGTTTCCGGCGGAGCGGCCTCCATGGCGGAACCGGTGAGAAGAAGCTCCTCTGTTTCTTCCGCTTTTGCCTCAGCGACGATTTCCGGACCGCTGACGGCCGCCGCTGCGGCGAAGATTCCCGCGGTAAGATCGGCGGCCACCGAGGCGGCAAACCCTGCGATCATGGCGGAAGAGGATGCGGGTTCGATCACCGCAGCGGGTGCAGGCTCCGGCGCGGGTGCGGGCTCGATCACCGCAGCGGGAATAGGGTCCGGAATGACCGCGGCGGATGGCTTCGGCAGAGCAGAAGATTCCGCTTCCGGCGCGGGCTTTGGGTTGGATGGCTCGGGAGAGAGGCTTCTGGTTTCGGTGACTGACCGCAGGTTTTGTGCGAGGGTCGGCCTTCCGGGCGGGGTTGCCCGCTGATAGCTGAGCAGTTCGGCGCGGTAGCGCGCCATCAGCTGTTCCATCGTCGCATGGTCAAAGGTGCTCGGGTTGTTTGATCGTTGCAACGCGATTCCTCCTTATTCTTCGTGTTCTCACAGGATCATTCACATAGAGTATATGCCCGAATGCATGGCGAATAGTATCAAAACAAAGCGCAGAAGACCTGACAGCGACTGCAAAAGGGCCAGAGAGCCCCTGTGTCCCGGCCTGCCGCCAGAGAAAGGCCATGATCAAAATGCAGGATTCCGTTTTGCAGAGCGTCGTCTTTTCATATTGAGTCCCGGCGCAAAAAAGGGTATACTGGAAAAAACGACATTAATCGCAAAGGAGAGCGTTATGGAAAACCAATGGACCGAGCTGACCTGCCGCGTCGCCGTCGGAGACCTCGACGAGATGGCCGCCATTGCCCAGATGGTGGTGGGAGCGGGACTTTATATCGAGGACTACTCCGATCTTGAGGAAAAAACGCTGGAGATTGCCCACATCGATCTCATCGATGAGGAGCTGGTGGCGAAGGACCGCGCTCACGCGCTGATTCACCTCTACCTGCCGCCTGAGATGAGTCCTGCCGAGCCGATATCCTATATCGGGCGGCGCTGCGAGGAATGCGGCATCCCGGTGGAGATTTCGACCGAGGGAGTCCGGGAAGAGGACTGGTCAACCGCGTGGAAGCGGTATTACCATCCGATCGAGCTTTCCGGCCGACTGGCCATCTGCCCTTCCTGGGAGGAGTATCATCCCCGGGAGGGACAGAAGATCATCCGCCTTGATCCCGGTATGGCTTTCGGCACCGGAACCCATGAGACGACCCGCCTCTGCCTGAAGCTGCTGGAGCGTTCGCTGCGTCCCGGCATGAGCATGCTTGATGTCGGCACCGGCAGCGGGATTCTTGCCATCTGCGCCAGGCTGCTGGGCAGCGCACGCACCGTCGGGGTGGATATCGACGAGGTTGCGGTCCGTGTGGCGAGGGAGAACGCCGCCCTCAACGGCTGCGGTGAAATCGAGCTGATCTGCGGGGATCTCGCGGCCGACGTGACAGGTTCCTTCGACCTTATCTGCGCGAATATCGTGGCGGACGCGATTCTGCGCCTTTCGAAGGATTTGCCCGCCCTGATGCATGAAAACAGCGTCTGTGTCGTCTCAGGCATCATCGACACCCGCTGCGGAGAGGTGGAGGCGGGGCTGCGTGCCGCCGGGCTGGAACCGTTTGAAACCGAGCTGCAGAACGGGTGGGCGGCAATCGCCTGCCGAAAGGCGGGATAGACGATGCCCAGATTTTTTGTGGAGGCTCTCTCCGATACGGTGGTGATGACCGGCGAGGATGCGCGGCATATCTCCCGATCACTGCGAATGCGGGTGGGTGAATCTCTTACTCTTTGTGACGGGCGGGGAAACGAGGCCGAAGGAACGATCGTTTCTTTTTCCGCCGATGCGGTTTCGGTGCGTTTGGGAGAGTTTTATCCCAGCGAAAGCGAACCGAAAACCGAGGTGAGCCTCTATCTTGCAGTCTCAAAGGGGGACAAGCTCGAGCTGGTGGTGCAGAAGGCGGTGGAGATCGGCGCCGCGGAAATTGTGCTGCTGCTGACATCGCGCTGCATCTCCCGTCCCAAAGGCCCCGATGCGGAAAAGAAGGTCGCACGGCTGCAAAGGATTGCCCTTGAAGCGGCCAAGCAGTCGGGGCGCGGCAGGGTACCTGCGGTGCGCGGTATTCTTTCCTTTTCGCAGGCGCTCGACGAAATGGAACAATTTCCCGCTTCCTTCACACTGTATGAAGGGGAGTGCCCGCCGCTGCGGGCACAGCTTCCCGGTGCTCCCTGCAAGACCGCGCTGCTGATCGGCAGCGAGGGCGGCTTCTCCCCCGATGAGATTGCCGTAGCGCGCGCCCACTCTGTGTGTCCGGCGTCGCTGGGTCCGCGGATTCTGCGCTGTGAAACCGCGCCGCTCGCGGCTTTGTCGGCTCTGCTTTTTGCCATGGGTGATCTTGACTGACCCGTTTTTGGTCGGGGCGCACTCAAACGGAGGCTCTTCCGATTGGCGCCGGCGCTGCTTCGAAGCGGCTGTGCAAAATCTGCCAGTGCTTTTCCGGACGGAATTGGGCAGACTGTTGGTACAAGCGGGATATTCCGCCAACCTTTCGGTAATTTGGAGGCTTTCGAATGATGTTTAATCGAACCGCAATTTTGCTTCTCTGCACGGCCCTCGCGGCGGGGTCGGTGATTCCCGGCTGCTCTGCCTGCTCGCGGAATCTTGACGGCGCTTCCTCAATTTCTTACGCGCAGGTGGGAGATCCGGACGACTATGTTCCTGACCTTCCGAGCAGCAGCCTGCCCGACGGCTGGGAGGAAAGCTCCGCGCCGGAGCCGGAATCCGAGCCTGCCCTTGATCTTCCGGCTCTGGCAATGAGCGCCGACTTCCTTGCGATCGGCAAGCTCTCGAACGAGCCGGTGAAATGGGGCCCCGGCACCATTCAGGACGACCTGGGCCGTTCGACCGCCTGCACCGGCCTGCAGGATCGGTTTGGCAAGTATAACGCCTGCTTTATCGGCGCCGAGAACGAAAAGACCATAGCCCTGACCTTTGATCAGGGCTATGAGAACGGCTATACCACTCCGATTCTGGACACTCTCAAAGAGAAGGGGGTGCGGGCGGTCTTTTTTCTCACCGGACATTATGTCCGCAGCCAGCCCGAGCTGGTACAGCGGATGATCGACGAGGGACATATCCTCGGAAACCACTCGGACAGCCACAAGGTTTACTGCAAAGACCTCTCGATCGAGGATTCCGCCGCCGACGCGATTTGGATGCAGAACTACCTGCGGGAAAACTTCGGCTATGAAATGCGGCTTTTCCGCTTCCCGGAGGGGGAATTTTCCGAGCAATCGCTGGCTCTGATGCAGCAGATGGGCTACAAGAGCCTGTTCTGGAGCTTTGCCTACAACGATTGGGACCCGAACAACCAGCCTGATCCCGCGGCGGCCCGCGCGCGGATTGAGAAATTTCTGCATCCGGGCGAGATTATGCTGCTGCACTCGGTAAGTGCGACCAATGCTCAGATCCTGCCGGAGGTGATCGATCTGATCCGCGAAAAGGGCTATACCATCGGGCCGCATTCCGACTGGGCGGTGTGATCCGGACGGGGTGTTCAAGCGGCCCGGCGGAGCATTTTTGTCATGCCCGCATAAGCCGGGAAGCCGGGCGCGCCGCTCAGGCGGCATTCTTTTTATCTTATTTGTGCATATTGGAGCCGTTTCCTCACAATAACAGGGGCAGCCTCATTTTTGAGGCTGCCCCTGCAAACTGGAATTTGTGCTATTGAAGTCCCATAATAAAGAGTACCAATGCCATCACCGTCAGAACAGTCCAGCCGATATATCTTCCTGCAATTTCCCAATCGGATGGCTCTGCATGGTCTACATTGCGAATCTGCAATGCCAGATTCCAACGGAACAGCTCATCTGCAAACAAAATAGAAAGTGCATTGAGAACGCAAATGAACACAGCTCCAAACCATGCAAGCCATTCGCCCTTATGTGTCAGTTCGGGATCACTCATCAGTTCAAATATGGCAGATGCGGATGGCTTTACGGGATCGATTACATCCCCGTTTTCATCTCTCACGATTCCATCGCCGGTTACATAGGAAAATCCAAAGTTATCTAAGGTTCCGTCCTCATTGTACAGCCAATAGGAATCCCCAGCTTCCAAAACGCCCCCCCGAAACAGAATATCCTCTCCTTGACGAAGCTCCACACCAGTCATATATTCTGCCATTTCTTCGTCCTTTGGAATAGCTGTAGAGTCTTCTTTTGCCGTATAAGGGCCATAGATTTTATCGCCATGCTGAAATACAACGGTCTTATCCTCCGACACCGTAAAATGTGCCTGCTGCCCTTGGATTTTACCGGAATACACCGTACTGCCATTTTCTTGACTCGGGACAAGAATTATATCCTTATATTCAAATCCAACTCGTGAGGTTGTCATGGGGTAAACCACCGCAAATACCAGTGTCACAGCAATCATAAATATCAGGACACCTTTTTGATAGCGGTTCAAACTTTTAATTCTTTCCGTAGTCTTACCCCCATCCCAATTCCAGTTTATCATTCTTTCATGCTTGCATGTATTTTATCATACAGTCAAACCATTTTCAATGTTTGGTCAAAACGCCGGAGATTTCAAGCGTGCGCAAATAAAGCAAAAGGGTTTAGAGGGCCCTGCTCTTGACAGGACGGGGCTTTCCTGCTATTTTGATGATATTCTCAAAGGATAGGGGCTGTAACATGCGTCAATAACCTGCTGCTTTCCATTTGGAAGAACCGCGTGAGCACAGCGGCGGACTGCCGCCTTGTTTTGCTGCGCGCGGGGCAGGAAAGAGACGACTTGCTGCGGCCTTTTTTCGCGGCTTTTTGCCGCGCGCCGCCCTGGGCGGAGAAAAACGGAAGCGGAGAGGCTCTCTTTCCGCTGCCGTTTTTATTTGTCTGCCCAATGACGCCTGCTGCAAAGCGGGCCGGGACGCGGAGGTCATTTTATGTCACAAATCCGAGTCAGCAACCTTTCCTTCTGCCATGCGGGGAGCTTCGATCCGGTGTTTCGGGAGGTATCTTTTGTCATCGACACCGATTGGAGGCTCGGCTTTATCGGCCGAAACGGACGGGGAAAAACCACCTTTCTGCAGCTCTTGATGGGAAGATATCCCTACAGCGGCAGCATCGAGGCGCCGGTTTCGTTTTCGTCCTTCCCGTTTGAGGCGGAGGATCCCGGCGCTCCCGCACGGACGGTGCTGCGGGAGAGCGTCGCTCCCTACCGCCGGTGGGAGCTTGCCATGGAATCCCTGCTGAACGCCGGGGACGAAGATTCCCTGCGAGAATATGGGGAGCTGCTGGAGCGGTATCAGGCGGCCGGCGGATACACCGTTGATGCGTCGATTGAGCGGGAAGCTGGACTGATGGGGCTTTCTCCGGAGCTGCTCGACCGGCCGTTTGACACCCTGAGCTATGGCGAGCGGACCCGCCTGCAGCTTTGCTCCCTCTTTCTCAGGCCCAACGGCTTTGCCCTGATCGACGAGCCGACCAATCACCTCGATGCGGCGGGCCGGGAGCGGGTGGCCGGTTACCTTGCCGCGAAGCAGGGGTTTCTGCTGGTCTCCCACGACCGGGATCTGCTCGACCGGACGGTTGACCATATTCTTTCGATTAACCGGGCGGACATCGAGGTGCAGCAGGGAAACTATTCGAGCTGGCAGGAAAACCGCGACCGCCGGGACAGCTATGAGCGGACCGAAAATGAGCGGCTGAAAAAGGATATCGCCCGGCTTCGGTCCGCCGCGCGTCAGAAAGCGGACTGGTCGCAGGTGCTGGAGCGCACTAAAATCGGACATAAGCCGGATGGGCAGCTTGCGCCCGACCGAGGATTTGTGGGGCACCGGGCGGCCAAGGCGATGAAGCGGGCGAAATCGATTGAAAAACGGCAGGAGAAGGCGCTTGCCCAAAAGGAAGGCCTTCTGAAAAATATCGAGAAGGCCGACGAGCTTCGAATCACCCCTCTGCCATGGCGCGGAAGGCTTCTGGCGGAGGCCCGGGAGCTTTCAATCAGCTATGGAAAGCCGCTCTTCGAGGGACTCAGCTTTTTCCTGGAGGAGGGAGACCGCGCCGCGCTGACCGGCCCGAACGGCTGCGGCAAGTCGAGTATCCTGCGGCTGCTGGTGGGCGAGGAGGTCCCGCACACCGGAATGCTTTCCAGAGGTAGGGGCCTGATCGTTTCCTATGTCCCGCAGGATGCTTCCTTCCTTTCGGGAACGGTGCAGGACTATGCCCTGCGGGAGGGGATTGACCGGAGCCTTTTCTTTACCATCCTGCGCAAGTTCGATTTCCCCCGGAGCCAGTTTGAGAAGGATATGGCGGGTTACAGCGGCGGGCAGAAAAAGAAGGTGCTGCTCGCCCGCAGCCTCTGCGAACGGGCGCATCTCTACATCTGGGATGAGCCGCTCAACTTTATTGATCTGCTCTCGCGGGTGCAGATCGAACGGCTTCTCGGTACGGCTTCTCCGGCCATGCTCTTTGTGGAGCACGACCGGAGGTTTGTCGAACAGACTGCCAATAAAGTCATCGCGCTGCGAACACAGCCGCCGGCTGAAACGGGAAAGCACCCATTGCCGGCAAACGGCTGAAGACGCACTGAATTTATCCCGCCTGAATCATTTGCCTGACAGCCCGTAACGGGGTGCGACTTCTTTGGCAGCATCCCTCTGCTTTCTGACGGGCGGCTGTCAGCATCCCGCTTCACCCGGTGCTTGCAGCAGGAGCTTTTCCGGGACGTTTCCGCCGGCAAAGCCGTCGGCTTTCTTGCACAAAAAGCGGCCCGCCGTCCGGCGGGCCGCTTGAAGCAGGAAGCTGCCGCTTCACTTTTAAATTTCCACAACCTTGGCGTCATCCGGTTCAAAGAGGCCGAGGCGCTTGGCGACGTTGAGGTACACCTGCGGATCGCCCGAGGTGCAGACGGTAAAGGTTCCGCGCTTCTTGGGAGAGAATGCGTCCTGTTCTGCGAGATAGCGCTGCACTGCCTTCGCCTGCTCAAGAGCGGGGTTGATGAAGGTAATCTCGGGGTAGCATTTTTTGAAATTTTCCTCGACAATCGGGTAATGGGTGCAGCCGAGGATGATATGGCTCACCCTGCGGCGGGCCAGAATTTTGTCAACCTGAGTGGTGATTTCGGCGTTGATCTCCTCCTCGTTGAAGTCGCCGCGGTCAACCAGCCCGGCCAGCAGCGGACTGCCCTGTGCAAAGACCTCGATCGAGGGATCGTGGGCGTGAATCAGCTTTTCGTAAGCGCCGCTTCTGGCGGTAAACTCGGTGGCGATCAGGCCGACTTCGCGCAGGCCGTCGCGGGCGATTGCATCGGCGGCGGGCGAAACGATGCCGATGATACGATAGTCAAAGCATGGGATCAGCCGGTCAACCAGGGTGGAGATGGTGTTGCAGGCGATCGCGGTTGTCTTGGCGCCTTGATCTCCCAGAAATTGCAGCATGTTTTTGCTCAGCTGGGTAATCTGCTCGGTCGTGCGGTTCCCGTAGGGGCAGTTGGCACTGTCGCCGAAATAGATGATGTCCTCGCCGGGGAGAAGACGCTGCAGCTCGCGCACGACGGTCAGGCCGCCGATGCCCGAATCCATTACGCCGATCGGACGATTGTTCATGGCCATCGGAAAAACCTTCCTTTCACTCTTTGTTGGGTTGAAAAAGCAGTCGCGCTCTTTCTAATCCATATCATAGGACGTTTGACTGGAAAAAGCAAGGGGAAAAAGGCCTGCCGGATGATACGGGGCTAAGCGGCCAAGCCTGGGAAAATCAGCGACGCCTGCGGCCGTAACGGCGGCGGTTCCGGTTGCGCACGATCATCAGGGCAATATAGAGGATCATCAGGACCGCGAGGAAAATGACGATGAATTTAAACCAGTAGGTGCGGGTCAGCCCGATCACCCGGTCGAGAAGCAGCAGCGCGCGGGAAGCCTCCGCCTGTTCCGCGCTGACCACCCCGACCACGCCGACCTTCTCTCCGGCGAGCACCAGCCGGACCTCACCGATCAGCTGGCCTTTTTCCACGGGGGCCTGCACATATTCCGGAAGGACAAGCTCATACTGGATGCTCGAGGCCTCAATGGCGTCGGGAATCAGAGCGGTAAAATTATCGGCGCTCATAATTCTCAAAAAATCCTTGCCCCAGGCAAGCCGGAGCGGTACTTCCCCGAAGCTCTTGCCCTTTTCGAGCAGCGTTTTGACCCGGAAGGTGGAGAAAGCCCAGTTGTAAAGACGGTTTGTTTCGTCAAACGCCGAGAAGGCGTCGTTGTCGCTCTGGGTGTCGGCGCCGCGGCTCGCCATCAGGACGGCGAGATAGCTGTAGCCGTTTCTTCTGGCCAGAGTGACCGCATAAGAACCCAGCGTGTGATGATAACCGGTTTTGATTCCGCTCACCGCGCTGTTGTAGTAAGGAGAGCTGCTCACCATCAGCCGGTTGGTGGTGTTCCAGTTGAGGTGTTCGTTGATGTTGGTCGGCCCGCCGTCGTAGGTGGTGGCGGTCATCAGTGCCTCAAAGCCCGGCAGGCTCAGGGCGTGCCGCGCGAGAAGAGCCATATCCCGGGCGGTGGTGTGGGATTCGGGATCGGGAAGCCCATGGGGAGAGGTGAATTTTGTGCCGGACATCCCCAGCTCCTGCGCCCTTTCATTCATCATTTCGACGAAGTAGGGCACCGAGCCGTCTCCGACGTAGTCGGCGATCATCATCGCAGCCTCGTTGGCGTCGCGGATCATCACAGCATACATCAGCTTTTGGATGGAAATTTCCTCATCCTTGTAAAGCCCCGCAAGCCGGATTCCGCCGAGCGAAACATTTTGGCGGTACATCTCATCCTGGATGTATCCGCGCATGGTCGCCATGGCGTTTTCCGGATTTTCAACCTTCTCGAGGGCAAGCACCACCGTCATCAGCTGTGCAAGGGAAGAAGGCTCGATCGGTTTGTCGGCATTCTGCTCGCAGATGACCATATCGCTGTCGAGGTTGATCAGATAGACCGACTCGGCGGCAAGATCAAAATTCGGGGTGTAGGCTGCCGCAAGGCAGCTCCCCCCGATTGTTGAGGTGCAAAAAACCAGCACAAACAGAAAAAGGAAAAATTTTTTCATGAAAATCTCCTCGGAATGTGGTATGATAAAACAGATACTTTTATTATAACAAAGAAACTGCTTTTTTCAAACTGTTCCGGCAGATTTTCGTCTGCGCGACGAATTTTGCATGATTACGACACAAAAGGAGAGACGGCCGATGATCTATGTCACGGGCGACACCCACGGCGATGAGACGCGCTTCAAGCAGTTTAAAAAACTTTTTCCCAAGCGGCGGGACCACCTGCTGGTCTGCGGGGATTTCGGCTTTGTCTGGGACGGCTCGGAGAAGGAAAAGAAGCGCCTTGCCCGTTTGGAACACCTTGACTGCATGATCCTTTTTATCGAGGGGGTTCACGACAACCTCGACCTCCTGGCCGCCTGTCCCGAAGAGGAATACTGCGGCGGCAGGGTCCGCCGGGTGGGAAAGAACATTCTGTGGATGCAGCGTGGGGAGCTTTTCACGATCGACGGGATGAAGATTTTTGCGCTCGGCGGCGGTGAAAGCGAAGATGCCGACGAGCGGGAACCGGGGGTCAACTGGTGGCCGCAGGAGCTTCCCTCCGTTGAGGAGCTGACCGCCGCGCGCGCCGTTTTGGAGCGCGCGGGGGACGAGGTGGATTTCATTATTACCCATCAGCCGCCCGACCTCGAGCTGGGACTGGTAGATCCCCGCCATCAACGAATCAATGCGCTGGGCGCCTTTCTGCGGGTCACTGCCGAGACGGTGCGCTACCGCCACTGGTATTTCGGCAGCGGTCACATCGACCGGACCGTTTCCCCCAAGATGACAGCGGTATTTGAAAAGGTGATCCCCTGCGGGGAAAAATAAAACAGACCATGTGCGGACTGCGGACAGTGTCAGCCCGGCCAAGCGGCGCAGGACAAACCGGCGCCGCAAAAGGTCCATCATGCGAAGGGCGCCGCGAAAAACCGCGGCGCCCTTTTACCGGCCGGGCTTGCGCCCGCCTGAGAGGCACATCTCGATTTCAGTTACCCATTCCCGGCAGAAGCAAAGGCGGCGACGTGCTGCCCATGCCCGCCTGAGGGTCATGTCCCGGTTTGGGTTGATCATTCCCGGTATAAACAGGGAAGGCGGCGATACACTACCAAAAGAGTGGTGAGGACGGCCGGAAATCTGCCGTTTCATCCGGAATTTTGCCGCGGAGGGAGCGTTTGAAATATGAAACAGCAGGTCCTTTATACAGGTGGGGAGATCATTACCCTGGATGCGCCGGCAAGAGCGGTGCTCACCGAGGGGGAGCGGATTCTCGCGGTGGGGAGCGAGGCGGCCCTTCGCCGGATGGCCGGCCCCGATGCGAGGGAATTCCCGCTGAAGGGACAGGTGATGCTGCCTGCATTTCTTGATTCGCACGGACACATCACTGCGTTTGCGGCCACCCTTTCCCTTGCACCTCTGGGCGGTGCGGGCAGCTTTGCGGAGATCGTATTGCTTTTGTCGAAGTCTGCGCGGGAGCATCCTGAACGCGAATGGGTGATCGGCTTCGGCTACGACCACAGCGTGCTGAAGGAGGGCGCTCATCCTGATAAGAAGCTGCTGGACGCGGCGTTTCCGGACCGGCCCGTGCTGATCTCCCATGCTTCCGGCCACATGGGAGCGGCGAATTCAGAGGCGCTGCACAGAATGGGGATTACAAGGGACACGCCCGATCCGGACGGCGGAAAAATCGGACGCGGCGAGGACGGCGACCCAAACGGCTATCTGGAGGAAACGGCTTTCACTCTCTACTCGCAGGCGGCTCCCGCCGCTCAGCCGGAGAAAATTGCCGATGATTTCAAAAGGGCACAGCAGTATTATCTCAGCTGCGGAATTTCGACTGCACAGGAGGGCTTTGCCCGCGCGGGGGAGATGGCGGTGCTCGCCGATCTCGCCGGTAAGAACCTGCTTACCCTGGACGTTGTGGCCTACTGCGACGCCGGGGAGGGGGGAGAACCGCTCCTGTCCCGGCTCTGCGGGAGAAAGGAGGAAAATCGTCTGCGGATCGGTGGATACAAGATTTTCCTTGACGGTTCCCCGCAGGCCCGGACCGCATGGCTCACCCGCCCCTATGAAGGGGAGGAAAGTTACCGGGGCTATCCGGTGCACACCGACGCCGAGCTGGAAGAAACGGTGCGCCGCGTATGCGCACAGCGGGCGCAGCTTTTGGCACACTGCAACGGGGATGCCGCCGCCGATCAGCTCATCTCCGTCTTCGAGCGGGAAAACCTGCGCTGCGCCGTCGCGCCACTGCGTCCGGTGATGATTCATGCCCAGACACTGCGCGCCGATCAGCTCGACCGGATGAAACCGCTGGGCATGATCCCCTCCTTCTTCGCGGCGCATCTCTGGTACTGGGGGGATGCCCACCGCAAAAATCTCGGAAAGAGAGCCTTCCGTATCAGTCCGCTGCACGACGCGGCGGCGCGGGAAATGCATTTCACCCTGCATCAGGACACCCCGGTTTTACCGCCCAATATGCTGGAGACGATTTGGTGTGCAGTCAACCGCATTTCCCGCGAGGGGGTTTCGATGGGGGAGGCACAGCGGATTGCTCCGGAGCAGGCGCTGCGCGCGGTGACTCTCGACGCGGCCTACCAGTATTTTGAGGAGCGGGAGAAAGGTTCCATCACCCCCGGCAAGCGGGCGGATTTTGTCCTTCTCGACGGAAACCCCCTCACCGTCGCCCCGGGAGATATCCGCAGTCTCTCGGTGACGGGGACCATCCTGCGGGGAGAGATGGTGAATCAAGCATAGAAAAACGGAGCGGCCATGCGTCCTCCGCCTGATTCTCTCTGCTTCCTGCCGAGGCCACACCTTTTGCGCTGCCCGCACAACCTGAGGCCGTTCACTCGTTCCGCCTCTCCGCCTAAATTTTCCTTTTTCTGTTTGAGACCTGCTTTTTTTGCTGTCCGCACAGCTTGGGGATGTCCACTCGCACCGTCCCTCCGCCTGAAATTTTTCTGCTTGGGACTCGTTTTTTGTGATGGCCGCACAGTTTGGGGCTGTTCAAAAATGCAGCAGCCCCTGTTCTTTTTGGAGAAAAGCGATTATAATAGCGTTGAACCTTCGACTTTTTGAAAGGACAGAACGGGATGGACATCAAAAGGCTCAGCGACATTACAACCGAGATCGGATTTCAGCTCCTGACCAGCGGTGCGGAGATTCACCGGGTTGAGGACACCATCTGCCGGATCGCCGGCGCTTACGGCGCCCGCGCCGATGTCTTTGCCATTCCCGCGAGCCTGGTGGTCACCATCGGCGATAGGGAGGGGCACACCTTTACCCAGACCAGACGGGTTTACCACAGCGACAGCAATCTCGCCCGGGTCGATGCGCTTAACGCCCTTGCACGCCATATCTGCGGGCAATGCCCGGAGGAAGAGGAAATTCTTGCAGAGCTGGGGAAAGTCAGAAATCTGTCCTGCTATTCCCTGCGTCAGCAGCTCGCGGCGGCGGCTTTGGGGGCGGGAGCCTTTGCGCTTCTCTTCGGCGGTGGAATCCCTGAAGCGGCCGCTGCGCTCGTGGTGGGGATTGCGGTGCGTTTTGTGGCGACGGTCATGGAGCGGACCGACGGAGGCTCCACCCTGAGCAATATTCTCGGCGGAGCGGCCTGTGTCCTCGGTGCGGGGCTTTGCTCGCTGGTTTGGAGGGGCCTCGACCGGGACACCGTCATCATCAGTGTGCTGATGCTTCTGGTTCCGGGGCTGTTGATGACCAATTCGATGCGCGACCTCATTGCCGGGGACCTTGTGACCGGGGTGATGAAGAGCGCTGAAGCTCTGCTTGTAGCCACCTGCGTGGCAATCGGAGTCATGTGCTCCTTGGCGGTTTGGCGCTGGCTGACCATGGGGGTGATGTGATGGAGGTTTTTTATGCGGCGCTGGCTTCGCTCGGCTTCGGCGTCTTTTTTAACCTGCGCGGCAGAAAGCTCTTTGCGGCGGCCGCCGGCGGCGGAATCGGCTGGCTGTTTTATACCCTTGCCGGCGCACAGGGCCCAATGATGCAGAATTTTATTGCAAGCCTATCCATCACCGCTTATGCTGAGATCATGGCGCGCACCCAGCGTGCGCCTGTTCCGGTCTATTTGACCCCCGCGCTGATCCCGCTGGTGCCGGGCGGCCCCATCTATCAGGCGATGCTGCATGCCCTCAACGGAGAAACAGACCTCTTTCTTTCTACCGGTCTGCTGGCGATGAGTGTTACCGGCGCGATCGCTCTCGGTGTGGTCGCTGCCTCGTCGGCGATGCGGCTGATCTTTCTCCGGCACCTGGCACGTCCTTCCCGATAGGTTGGATCGGAAAGCTTTTGGAAAATCAGCCGGGGGCGCGCTTAAAAATACGGCTGAAAAAGGTTCCATGATGGCTTCATATGAAGCCTGTGCAGAAATGGCAAAGGCTTTTGCTCTGCAGAAGCAAAGGTGGAAGGCGCCTCCAAATGCATTTTTGCATTTGGAGGCGCCTTTTTTTTTCTAACGCTTTGGTGAATAGAACCGCCGGCCCTGCCGGCAAGGATAAAATGCCCTCGCTGCAAGGATAGAGCGAAGCAGGCAGCGAACAAGAACCTCTGGATAATGGGAAACCTACCGATAGAATGGAAATGGTCCGTTTGCGGGCTGCGGGGCGGGCGATGTATGAGGAGGAATTGTCGGCACTTGGTTTGCCGGTACAAAGCTCTTCCAGAGCTTGACTCAGGCCCCCGGATTCGCCAGAGGGCCTGACTATCGCTTTAGTGAAAAGAACCGCCGGCCCTGTGAGGCCGTAAACCTATTTTGCGGCGTCGGCAAGTGATTCCAAAATCGCATTGGCCAGCGCCTCAAGCTCGGCGGAGCGGTCGGGACGCAGCGAGGAGGCCATCGAGAGGCGCTCGCCCAGCACCGTCATGTTTTTAAGCTCGTTCTCAATAAATTTCTGCATCAGATCGCCGGATTTACAGGCCCAAGAGCCGTTTTCCACAAGAGCGACAGTGCGCTTCTGAAGGTTGAGCGCCTTCATATCAGACAGAAAGCTGTGCATGACGGGATAGATGCCGAGATTGTAGGTCACTGAAGCGAGAACCAGATGGCTGTACTTGAACGCCTCGGAAATGAGGGTGGAGACATGGGTGTTCGACACATCGTAAAGGACGACCCGGTGCATTCCCTTATCGCAGAGACGCGCGGCAAGGGACTGAGCGGCTGCTTCGGTGTTCCCGTACATCGAGGCGTAAGCGATCATAACGCCCTTTTCCTCCGGCTCATAGCGGCTCCAGAGATTGTATTTGCCGATCAGGTATTCGAGGTCGCTGCGCCAGACCGGACCATGCAGGGGGCAGATGATCTTGATCTGACTGAGGACGGCGCCGGCCTTTTTGAGCAGCACCTGCACCTGCGGGCCGTATTTGCCAACGATGTTGGTGTAATAGCGGCGCGCGTCGTCGAGCCAGTCGCGGTCAAAGTTGACCTCATCATTAAAAAGCTTGCCGTCGAGAGCGCCGAACGAACCAAAGGCGTCGGCGGAGAAAAGCGCGCCGCTGGTGAGGTCGAGGGTTGCCATCGCCTCGGGCCAGTGGACCATCGGGGCGGAAATAAAGGTGACGGTATGCCTGCCGAAGCACCGGGTATCGCCTTCCTTCACCTCAATCTGCTCATGGCCGTCGATCTGGAACCCGAACTGGCGCATCAGCATGAAGGCTTTCTCTGTGGCGATGATTCCGGCATTGGGCCAGCGCAGCAGGACCTCTTCGAGAGAGGCGCCGTGGTCCGGCTCCATGTGGTTGATCACGAGGTAGTCAAGCGCCCGTCCTGCAAGCAGGTGTTCGAGATTTTCAAGCAGCTGGCGGCAGGCCGACCAGTCCACGGTGTCGAAAAGCACCGTCCGCTCGTCGAGAAGCAGATAGGCGTTGTAGGAGACCCCGCGGGGAATCGGGTGGATATTCTCAAAAAGGGTCAGACGGTGGTCGTTTGCACCGACCCAATAGAGGTCTTCGGTTACATGGCGGACACAATACATTGTTTTTCCTCCTCATCCGTTCGCTGACCGAGAAAGCGGCACAGCGCTTTTGCTCAGCTTATGATTCCGCGACAAAATATTTTTTGGCGGTGGAGCATTCCGGGCAGACCCAATCCTCGGGCAGCTTCTCGAACAGGGTTCCGGGAGCGATGCCATTCTCCGGATCGCCCAGCTCGGGGTCGTACCGGTATCCGCAGCCGAGGCAGACGTAGGTTTTGCCGATGGGCGCGGGGCGCGGCGGGGCCGGGCGCTTCATTTTGATCATGGGCGGAGCGGGAGCCTTGGCCTCGCCGTTGTCGAGTGCGGCGGTCAGTAAGGGTAAAATCTCCATGAGATCCCCGACGATGCCGTAGTCGCAGTTCTTAAAGATGGGGGCGTTGATGTCCCGGTTGATCGCCACAATCGTCGCTGCGTCCTTGATGCCCTTGAGATGCTGGACCGCGCCGGAAATGCCGCAGGCGATATAGAGGTTGCCGGAGAATTTCTGCCCGGACATCCCGACATAACGGTTGAGCGGGAGGTACTTGAGGCTTTCCGCAACCGGACGAGAGGAGCCGACCGCCGCTCCGGCCTGGATGGCCAGCGCCTCGATGAGCTTCATGTTTTCTTTGGCACCGATGCCCTTGCCGGCCGAAACAACCCGCTCCGCCTCGGCGATGGGGGTGTCGATCGGGATACCCACCGAAAAGTCATATCCGTCTTTGCGCAGAGCCGCCACCAGTGCGGCGACCCGGTCGGCGGCGGGTCCTTCCTGGAAGAGCTGCTTCTTGCGCAGGCCGGTGATCGGAGCGGGCTTTTTGAGGTTTTTTCCGCCGTCGGAGGACGTTTTCGGAGGCTTTCCAATCAGATGAGAAGCGATGACAACCCGCTGAATTTCGTTGGTACCCTCGTAAATGGTGGTGATTTTCGCATCGCGGTAGGCGCGCTCGACCTCCATCCCCTTGAGATAGCCGCTGCCGCCGAAAATCTGAAGGGCGTCGTTGGTGACCTCCAGCGCAATGTCGGAGGCATATTGCTTGGCCATGGCCGATTCCATTCCATAGGGCTCGTGATGTTCCTTAAGTTCGGCTGCGCTGTAGATCAAAAACCGCGCACAGCGCAGCTTGGTAGCCATGTCCGCGATCTTAAAGGAAATCGCCTGCTGAAAGGCGATCGGCTTTCCGAACTGGACCCGTTCCTTGGCGTGGGCGATCGCGTGTTCAAACGCGCCCTGCGCGATGCCCAGCGCCTGGGCTGCGATGCCGATCCGCCCGCCGTCGAGGGTGGCCATCGCAATTTTGAAGCCGTCCCCTTCCTTGCCGAGCAGGTTTTCCTTGGGAACCTTGACATTGTTGAAGATCAGCTCGGCGGTAGCAGAGGAACGGATTCCCATTTTGTCGTAATGATCCCCATAGGAAAAGCCTTCCCATCCTTTCTCGACGATGAAGGCGGAGATGCCGCGGGTGCCGATATCCGGAGTGGTGACCGCGAATATGACATAAGTATCCGCCTTGGGCGCGTTGGTGATAAAGATTTTGTTGCCGTTGAGCAGGTAGTAGTCCCCTTTCAATACGGCAGTTGTCTCGGTGCCGCCCGCGTCGGAACCGGCGTTCGGCTCGGTCAGCCCGAAGGCGCCGATTTTTTCGCCGCGTGCGAGCGGAACAAGATATTTTTTCTTCTGTTCTTCGCTGCCATAGGCAAAAATCGGCCATGAGCCGAGAGAAACATGGGCTGAAAGAATGACTCCCGCGCCGCCGTCAACCCGGGCCAGCTCCTCCACCGCGATGGCATAGCTCAGTGCGTCCAGCCCTGCGCCGCCGTATTCCACGGGGTAGGGGATGCCCATCAGCCCCATCTCTCCCAGGTGCCGGATTGCCTCGTCGGGAAACTCGTTGTTCTGGTCAAGCAGGAAGGCAATCGGCTTGATCTCATTTTCTGCGAACTGTCTGATTTTGGCACGAAGCTCTTCGTGCGCCGGGGTCGTTTGAAACAACATGGGTCATCCTCCTTTATACTGTCATACTTTTTCTGTGTATACGGTAAAAAAGCAGAAAATCGATATTAGATAATTTTTATCCACTTTGAAAGAAGAAATACCGTCCGACTTCCCCTTCACTCACCGGAAAGGATCGCCGCAAGACTGTGCCGGCGCAGCTCCTGGTCCAGCGACTGCTGGATTGCCGCCAGCCGGCTGTGGATTTTGCAGTCTCTGCCGCAGCTTTGCCGCCAGGAGCATTGATAGCCCGGCGCCATACAGGCGTTGACCAGTTCGACCAGATTCAGTGCGGCCATCAAATCGTAAAGGGATTTATCCCGAAGGTCTGCTGTAAGGCGGCATCCGCCTTCGACTCCCCGGTTGACGGCGATGATCCCGACCCGCGAGAGCTTGCGCAGAATCTTATAGGCAAACTGCCGGGGAATCAGCTCCCGCTGTGTGATCTCGGCGGCCGTAACCAGTCCGCCTTCCGAGAGGGTGCGGAGAATCCGCAGGGCATAGTCGGCCTCCCTTGTGATTAGCAACAAAATCACTCCACTTTGGTATGAAATAGGATGGCTTTACCGTACCATTTTGGATAAAATTTGTCAAGATTAAAAGGACGGATTTTCTGATCTTTGGATACAGTCACAGAAAATGGGATGACAAATTGGGCAGAACGGGGAAAAGGACGGGGTGCAATTGTGGGGCAAAAGAGCCTGTGTTATACTGTCTGAAAATCGGCGGACTTTCGAAGGAAGATGGCGGCATGAAGAAAAGCAAGATGGTTCTTTGGGCGGCGGTACTGCTTGCGTTTCTGGCGGCCTGCGGGGGCGGCTCACGCCCCCATGAGGCAGCGCCGGAAAGGAAAACGATTGTCTCGGAGCCTTCCTCCACAGACGTACCTTTGGAGATTCCGGAGAAGCAGGCGGAAGCAACTCCTGTGCAGAGAGAACCGCGTGCGCTGGAGGTGATTCCCGCCCAACGGCTGAAGGGCATTTCCCCGGCTGCACGGGAGGCGGGGCTGGATCTTTATCTGCTCGGGGAGGACGGCGATTTCCGGCAGGCGCTGTCCTACGGTCAGCGCGAGCGGGGACAGGTGATCGCCGCCCGTCCGGGAGAGGACGGCCATGTCCTCGGAAGCTATCATACGGACAGGGAGAGCTGGGGCACTCTCAGCCCGCTGGACGGGAAAAGCGTCTGCTTCAACAATTATGAAGAGCTGGTCTTCGTCGATACCAAAGAATGGGTCGATACCGGCTTTGTGCTGGACTTTCAGCAGCCGCAGGAGCCGAACTGCCGGATTTCGAGCCTTGCCTTTGACCCAAAGCAGGAAGAGTATCTGGCGATCTATCAGGTTTCGAGCTATACGATGAGCAGCGACGGCGAGGTGCGCCCATGGATGACCTTTGAGAATAACGAGGACGTGGGGGCGCAGGACGCCCACATGGAATTCCAGCGCTTTGACCGGGACGGGCGCTTTCTCGAACGGGTTGTGACCGATTTGGAGCCGTACCTCCTCAACGAGGTCAGCAGCTGCCTGCCGAATGATTACCGGGACGGGATGCTGACCTTCCTGCAGAAGAGCTATATTGCCCGGCTGGTCCGGTATGACATTTCTACCGGGGAGGCTCGGTGCCTGCCCTGCGACGGCGCGGTGCTGGCGGGTGATGTGTCGGTTACCTACCGGTTTCAGTACAATGAGCCGGGCGGCGTCTTTTTCTATGATTGGTATGAAAATGGGGAGAAAACCGCTTCGCTGGAACTGGAAGAGGATTTGGATCTGTTGACCCTTGGGATTGGAAACGCCGCATATCCGATGGAGCTGGCCGAGCTCGACCCCGAGGCCCGCAGGCTGGTGATGTGCTCGAAGGACTATATTTTTCACTGCCTTGACTTTCAGAGCGGAACCGCCGCGGTCGAATACCGGTATTCAAAGGATGTGATGGGAGCGGCGCTGACGGTCAGCCCGGACGGACGGTTTTCGGTTCACCGCATCGGATATGAGGCGGGCGGCGAAGCCTATTTTGAGGAGCTGGCCGCATGGGATGGACAGGCGGGGCGCGCGGTGCGTCTTGGTGTGCTCAATAACGCATCGGACGAAGCGGTCACATGGGACAATCAGTATGTAGCGCGCTATCTCGGCAGGGTGGAGAGCTGCCGTCTCGAAACCGGGGAGTGGCGTGTCGTGTTGTCGGCCGGCGAGGATGGCGGGCGGCTCGCGGGAGAACGCCTCCTGGAGCTGCGCTATGACGCGGAAAACCGGCTGCTTCTGCTCCTGCACACCCCGTATTTTGACCCCTTCGCTGAGAACTTCTCGGGGGAAACCGATCCGAAGACGCTGGTACTGGATGTCTACTCTGAGAACTGGGAGCTGCTTCGTTCCTTTGATACCGGAGTGCGGGCCCCCTATTCCCTGAAAGCCTATGGCCCTTACAGCCCGGATTTTAGGCTGGAGAACGGCAGCGCGGTTCTGTGGGATGAGGACCGGCGGCAGAATGTTGTCCTCCTTTATTATGAGAACGGGGAGGATGGTGTGTAGCCCTGGACAGGATGCGGCGAAGTGTTCCGGCTCTTAAAAAGCGCGGCTTAAAAGCCCCATAAGCACTTCATGCGGGGCCGGCGCCTAAAGGGGCGCCGGCTTCTTTTGTATAGCTTTAGCGCACAGAACCACCAGCTCTGCCGGTGAGGGAAAAAGCTTTCGCTGCAAGAATAGAGCGAAGCGAGCAGCCAATAAGGAACTTTGGATGGCAGAAAACCTATCGCTAGAGGGGTAATTGTCCATTTATGGGCTGCGGGGCGGGCGATGCAAGAGGAGAAATTTCGGCGCTTCTCGAGAGGTTTGCCGGTACAAAGTCCTTTCAGGACTGACTCAAACCCCGGCTTCACCGGGGATCATGGCGGCTGTGCATCATAGACGCCCCTCTCAGGGGAAGCCAAAAGTAAGCGGAACAAAAAGGACCCTTCACAAATGTGAAAGGCCCTTTTCTTTGTTCAGGCGGCAGGATTACTCCTTCTCGCCGTCCTCCTCGCTTTCTTCTTCCTCGTCGTCGAAGTCGAACTCGAGGTGTTCGCCGCAGTTCGGGCAGTCCATTTCGCCCTCATCGACCATCCCCTCGTCGAGGTAGATGCTGTCGCCGCAGCTCGGGCAGACGATTTCGTACAGGTCGCCGTCGCAGCAGTCGCAGTCGTCTTCATCCTCGTCGTCTTCTTCGTCCTCGTCGTAGACAATCTCTTCGAGGCCGTCGAGGTCTTCGTCGATCATATCGACCTGCTCGCCAAGCTCGCTGACAACCTCCTGCAGGTCAGAGACCTCAAACGCAATGTCGTCAAGCGCTTCAATCATCGCGTTGAACAGTTTGCCTTCCTTGCTGGAGGGGTCAATCTCCAAGCCGGCAGCCAGACCCTTGAGGTATGCGACTCTTTCGGTAACGGTCATAACAAAGTCCTCCTTTATCAAAACATCAAATATGGGAAACGCGGCATGGGTTTAGGCGCGCTCAAGATATTCGCCGGTACGGGTATCGACGCGGATCATTTCGCCCTCGTTGATGAAGAGCGGAACCTTGATCTCAGCGCCGGTTTCGAGGGTGGCGGGCTTGAGGGTATTGGTGGCGGTGTCACCCTTGAAGCCGGGGTCGGTCTTGGTCACCTGCAGCTCCAGGAAGGTGGGGGGCTCGACGCCGAACACGACGCCCTTGTAGGAAAGGATCTTGCAGTCGATGTTCTCTTTGACAAATTTGAAGTTGTCACTGAGCTTGTCGGCGTTAATCGGGATATTCTCGTAGGTTTCGTTGTCCATGAAGTAGTAGAGGTCGCCGTCGCTGTAAAGGTACTGCATGTCCTTGCGCTCGATGTAGGCGGTCGGGAACTTTTCAGTGGGGCTGAAAGTGCGCTCAACCACCGCGCCGGAGATGACATTGCGGATCTTGGTGCGGACGAAGGCCGCGCCTTTTCCGGGCTTCACATGCTGGAATTCGATGATCTGAAAGACGTTGCCGTCCATATCAAAGGTCACGCCGTTGCGAAATTCGCCTGCAGAAATCATAGGGTTGCTCCTCCTTGAGAATATTCTCTACATATACAATTTATGATAGCCGATAATCTGTGTTTTGGCAAGTACACAGGCGGAAGATTTGGTAAATTTTTTGCATTTCCTTTCTTTTTTGGCCCGTGTTCCATCCCCTAAAGCACAATCAGCTCTTTAGGACTGCGGGTGAGGTCCTCGCAGCCCAATTCGGTGACACAGACGATATCCTCAATCCGCACCCCGAACCTTCCCTCGAGGTAGACGCCGGGCTCGACGCTCAACACGTTCCCGGCTTCGGCGGTGTCCTTCGAAAGAGGGGAGAAGTTGGGAGACTCATGAATCTCCAATCCGAGAGAATGTCCGAGAGAATGCCCGAAGCAGCCGCGGTAGCCCGCCTCCTCCTCGATGACGCGGCGGGCGGCGGCATCGACTTCACGGCAGGGGATCCCTGCACGGATCGCGGCAAGCCCCGCCTGCTGCGCCCGCAGCACTGTGTCGTAAACCCGGTGCATTCTGTCGTCGGCATAGCCGATGGCGACGGTGCGGGTCATGTCGGAACAGTAGCCGTCCTTTTTTGCGCCGAAGTCAAGGGTAAAGAAATCTCCGGCTGCCAGCGGCTTGTCGGTCGGAACTCCATGCGGCATCGAGCTGTTTGCCCCCGATACGGCGATGGTGTCAAACGCCTCTCCCTCGCTGCCGAAATCCCGCATGATTCGAATCAGCTCGTTGGCAGCCTGACGCTCGGTGACACCCGGCCGCAAAAAATTCAAAAGCTCGGCGAAGCTCCGGTCGGTGATCGCCTGCGCCGCGCGGATCGCATCCAGTTCGCCGGCTGTTTTGACCGCCCGCTGGCTGCGGATGGCCTCGTCGAGGACGGACGAGGAGAGAAGCCGTACCCCTTGAAGCTCTTCCTGAAAGCGGGAAAAGTCGGCCACCGTCATCCGCTCGGTTTCCACGGCGAGGGATTTCACGCCGCGTGCGCCGAGCAGCTCCCGGAGCTGGTCGTAGAGGCGCTCCCGCAGGATGACTCCGCAGCCCTGCGAAACCCGGCGTGCCCGCTCGATATAGCGGAAATCAACGAGAAGAACCGCATCGGTGCGGGTTACCAGCAACGCCCCGTCGGAGGAGGGCATTTTGGTATAGTATCGGCGGTTAACCGGCGAGATAATCAGCGCCGCATCAGCTTCCTGCGGAAAATTGCGCTGAAGAAGCTCAATGGCTGAAAGGTTCATATCGGCTCATCCTTTCCCTTGGACTGGAGAAAGCTCTCATAAATCTGCCGCATGGTCCGCGCATCCTCGGCCTGCGTTCCGGCTGATTCGCAGATGATGACCGGATGGCAGCCCTTTTGGGCAGTCAGCTCGGCGACCGGCTCAAAGTCGGGACCATAGTGGGTATCCGCGAAGGTGAGGTGGCATTTTTCGCCGCCGTTTTCGGTATACTGGATTTTGGAGAAGTGGGCATGGTATTCCCTCAGGCGGGAGAGGCCCAGCCTGTTCTCAATCGCTTCGAAGACCGCCGCGTAGTCGGCAAAGCTTCTGAGCCCGCCGAAGGTGCGGGCGTTGAGATGACCGAAATCGATGCAGGGAAGCATCCGCTCATCGAGCGAGCAGAGGGCGAGCACCTCATCGACGGTGCCGAGCTGATTGACCTTGCCCATCACCTCCGGGCAGATCCGGACGCTGTCCAGCCCCTCGGCGTCGAGCGCATCAAGCGCCCACCGCATCGATTCCATGGCCAGAGCAAGCGCCTGTCCGCGGGAAAGCTTGGCACAGGAGCCGGTATGCACCACAATGCGTTCTCCCCCCATCGCCTTGACCGCGCGCGCCGACTGAAGGATATAATCGACCGAGTTGCGGCGTTTCTCCTCCTCGAGCGACGAAAGGGAGATGTAATAGGGTGCGTGCAGGGAAAGAGCGATATCCCGTTCGGCTGCCAGCGCGGCAAGCCGTCCGGCGGTGTCGCTGCTGATCCGAACCCCGCGGCCGCACTGGTATTCAAAGGCATTGAGTCCGAACTGCGCGAGATATTCGGGAATCTGTTCCGTCTTTTTATAGCCCATCGTCGTGAAACTTTCGGAGTTTCCGGCGGGGCCGAAGCGGGCAATGCGGTTCATCGAGGCTTCCTCCTTTCATAGGCGCGGAGAATCGGGCGTTCCAGACGGCGCTTGAGGCGGAAAAACCAGCCCGGCTCCGGCTCGATGGGATCGACCATCAGGCAAAAGACACCGGCCAGACGGGCCCCGATCACGTCGGTAAAGATCTGGTCGCCGACGGCGGCCGTCTCCCGCGGAGAGAGGCCCATATGGGCACAGGCGCGCAAAAAGCCGCCGGGCAGCGGCTTTTTTCCGTCGGCCTCAAATGCAAGGCCGAGCATTCCGGCAAAAGGAGAAACCCGTTCGGGATGGTTGTTTGAGAGAACGATCAGGCGCAGCCCTGCCCCGCGGGTCCTTTCCAGCCACTCCAACACGCCGGGCGCGGGGCGGGGGTTGTCATGGGTGGTCAGGGTATTATCCACATCGAGAATGATTCCGCGGATTCCGCGCGCCGCAAGGGCGGCAGGGTCGATCTCGGTAATCCTGCGGCGGCGCTCATCGGGATAAAAAGGATTTTTCATCTTTGTTTTCCCCGCTTTTGGAGCAATTATTTCCACAGGCCGCTGGCAATCAGAAGATTGGCCAGAAAGTAGAAGAAAAAGAGCATCCCGGCTACCCCGCACAGGCAGGTATAGACCCGGTAGCGGTCCTCGCCCGACTTGCGGTCGGCGCGGGAGAGCAGAATAAATCCTGCAATACTCAGCGCCAATAAAAGGGCGCTCATGGGAAGATTGATGACCATCATGGCAGTTTGCCTCCTGTATAGAAAAATAAACCGGAATCAGTCGGCCGAGCGCCAGCGCTTCGAGACGCCCTGAATCATGGAAACCATAACCAACGCCACAAGACCGGCGGCAAAGCCGTTGTTATAGAGATTGTATCCGCCGCATGGTGCAGCGGTCGCCAGCACTACGGCCGCGTGCAGCAGCCCGGCCAGTACGCCGTAGTGCGCCCCGAACTGTCCCGAAATGGGGGCCAGAGCGGTGCCGAAGAGGGCGGCAAGCTGCATGCCGGGGTCGGTATTCGAAGGAATCATGATGTGCGAGGCGATGAAGACGCCCGCCATGACCGGGATGGTGTTTTTGGGATGCTCTCCGGCCGCGCCGAAGCCGATCGAGGTGAGAATCGCGCCGACAACCGGCCCGTTGAGATCGCCGCCGATCAGCAGGATGTAACCGAGCGACACCAGGCCCATCGCACCCATGTTGACCATCGCCGCGCCGACGCCGTCGGTGATGACGAAGTCGGTGGGGGCGCGGCCCGAGTGACGCATGATCCGCAGGTATGCCAGAGGATTCCACCCGCAGAGCCAGAGACCGGCGAGGGTGAGAGCGACGATCAGCAGGATCAGATAAAGGAGCACCGGGGCCGGAAGCCCTTCCTGCCAGATCATCTGTGTCTCGATTGATCCGCCCATCGCCTGAATGCTGGAGGCGATGATCAGCGCCATCAGCCCCCCCGCGAAGCCGTAGTTGAAGAGGGTGTAGCCCATGTGGGTCGAGAAGGAGTGCTCGGCAAGCGGGATAATCAGGTACCCGATCAGCGCGCCGCCGAGCAGGGCAACCGCCATACGCACAATAAACGGGAAGGATCCGTGCAGCATGAGGTCGCTGACAATCGGCGCTAGGGTGGTCGAGAAGAGTGCCGCGTTGGTATAGCGGGCCATCGGGTGCCCCTTGATCCGGGAATAGAGCCAGACACCGAGGAAAAACGGCAGGATATTGACCGGGTTTTTGCCGAACAGGGCAAAACCGCCCATCAGAAAGATCATCGCAATGGTGCTGCCGGTGTAGGGGGTTTTAATCCAGAGGGTCAGCGCAATGGAGATCAGGGTGACCAGTCCGGCGTTGACAAAGGCTGCACCGATCGATCCGATCACAAAGTAATCGGTCAGCAGAATGTCCTCGCAGAGGATGTACTCCCGCAGGCCGATCAGGATATTACCGGGACTCTCGCAGGCGAAGCCCATCGCGATCAGGGAGATTCCGAATGCGACGCACATGTATTTTGAGATGGCGGCGTTGTTGGGCGGGGGTGCGATGGCGCGGCGTATTGACATGGGCACTCCTTTCGGGAAGATTGGTTTGGTCGGACGGCAAAGGCGCGTGCAATGCCGCCGGTTCTTCGGGTATGGCTGCTGCTTCGGTCGCGCAGCACAGGCAAGACCATACTTTTCTATTATAACGGATGGCGGGGCAGAGAACATCCCTTTTTCAGAAATTTTTATTTTTGTTCATATTCCCGGAGGCTTCTTCCGGCCTTTGCCTTGCGAAATACAATGGAATCGACTATAATGACAAAAACGGAAAACGTGAAGTGGAGGAATCCGTCCGATGCGAATCAGAAGAAAGCAGTGGGCGCGCCCCGAGCTCGCCGTCTGCCCATTTTTTGTGGCCCATCCCGAAGAACTCAAGGGCCGGTGGAACGGGGCGTTCGTCCGGCCCGGTCCGATCACTCTCGAGCTCGGCTGTGGAAAAGGCGGATTTATCGCACAGGCCGCGTTTGAGAGTCCGGAGAAAAATTTTCTCGGGGTCGATCTCAAGAGCGAGGTCCTCGGCCTTGCCAAACGCAACGCCGAGCGAGTCTTTGCCGCGGGAGGCCGCCCGGTCGATAATCTGCTGCTCACCGCACAGAATATCGAGTGGATCACCAACATTCTGTGCGTGGAGGATGAAATCGAGCGCGTTTACATCAATTTCTGCAACCCGTGGCCGAAAAAGCGCGATGGCAAGCACCGACTGACCCATCCCCGCCAACTGGTGCAGTATCTCACCTTTCTCCGGCCGGGCCGCCTGCTGACCCTCAAAACAGACGACGACGAACTCTATGAGGCGAGCGCCGGATATTTTGAGGAATGCGGCTTCACGATCCTTGAGCGAATCGGGTCGCTGCCCGAAGATCACCCTGCTTCCCGAATTATGACCGAGCATGAGCGGATGTTCCGCGGAATGGGGCTGCCGATTCACTACATCACTGTCACACCAAAGGAGGCAACGCCATGAAACAGCCGATGATCCTCGTCACCGCCGGATATCAGATTGCCAAAAACGGCACCCGCCAGCGTTATCTGTACCAAAATTATGCCGACGGCATCCGCGGGGCGGCAGGCTTTCCGCTGCTGCCGCTCGACGGCGGAGTCTTTGCCGCTGAAAGCGCCCGGATGTGCGACGGCCTGCTGCTCACCGGCGGACCCGATATCGAGCCGGCCCGCTATCATCAGGAAACGGACCCGCTCTGCGGCCCGCTCGATCTGGAACGCGACGCTGAGGAATGGGCGCTGCTCGACGCCTTTGTCAAGGCGGGCAAGCCGGTCTTCGGCATCTGCCGGGGCCTGCAGGTGATCAATACCTTCTTCGGCGGAACCCTCTATCAGGACCTGCCCAGCCGGCTCGGCGTGCAGCACAGCGGCGGGGTGGTTCATTCCCTTGCCATTGAGGAGGGTTCGTTTCTCTTCCCGCTCTACGGGCGGGAATCGGTCAGCAACAGCTACCATCACCAGTCGATTGACCGGGTAGCGGAGGGCTTTGCCGTTGCCGCCCGCAGCGGGGAAATCGTCGAGGCAATCGAGCACCGGAGCATGCCGGTCGCGGCGGTGCAGTACCACCCTGAACGGATGACCGGCCGGGAACGATTTGCGGAGCATGGCCCCGACACCGCGCCGCTGTTTGCGTGGTTTGTGCAGCAGTGCATGGACGGGAAAAAGCAATGAAGGAAAAACTGCACAAAGTTTATGTGGTGCAATTTTGCTTTCTTACTACTATACAATGATATGAAAATGTGTTATCATGTGCACGAAACAGGCCAAACCAACGACCGAGAGTGAGGAGACGATTTCATGAAAGCGTATCAGGAGATGAACCGCGGGGAGCTGACCGCCGAGCGCGCGGCGCTTCAGCAGGAGTTTGACGGCTATAAGGCCAAGGGGCTGAAGCTCAATATGGCGCGCGGCAAGCCGGGCGCCGACCAGCTTGCCCTTTCGATGCCGATGCTCGACGTGCTCAATTCAGGGTCCGACTGCAAGGATGAGGGGATCGACTGCCGCAATTACGGCGAGCTGACCGGAATTCCCTCTGCCAAAAAGCTGTTTGGAGAGGTCATGGGGGTTTCTGCCGACGAGATCATCATCGGGGGTTCGTCCTCGCTGACCATGATGTACGACTGCATGTCCCGCGCCATGCTCAAGGGAGTCCTCGGCTCCGAGAAGCCTTGGGGTAAATACGACAAGGTCAAATTTCTTTGCCCGGTGCCCGGCTACGACCGGCATTTCACCATCTGCGAGTTTCTCGGCATCGAGATGATCAATATCCCGCTGACCGAGTGGGGCCCCGACATGGACCTGATCGAGAAGCTGGTGGCCGGCGATGAAACAGTCAAGGGCATGTGGTGCGTGCCGAAGTATACCAACCCGCTGGGCGGCACCTACTCCGATGAAGCGGTTCGCCGTATTGCGGCGCTCAAACCCGCGGCAAAGGACTTCCGCATCTTCTGGGACAATGCCTATGCGGTCCACCATGTCTATAAGGATACCCGCCTGCTCAATATCCTCGACGAGTGCAAGAAGGCCGGAAATCCCAACATGGTCTACATGTTCGGCTCCACCTCCAAGATCACCTTCCCGGGCGCGGGCGTCGGCTATATGGCGATGTCGAAGGAGAACGTCGAATTCACTGCGAAACAGCTCAACGCCCAGGCGATCAGCTGGGATAAGCTCAACATGCTGCGTCACGTCCGCTATTTTAAGAATGCCGATGGACTGCGTGCCCAGATGGACAAACATGCCGCGCTGCTGCGTCCGAAATTTGACGCGGTGCTGAAGGCTCTCGACTCCGAACTGGCGGGCCGCGGCGCCGGGCGCTGGGTGAAGCCGGACGGCGGCTATTTCGTCACCTATATTGCCGAAAACGGTTGTGCCAAGCGGATTGTATCCCTCTGCAAGGAGGCGGGAGTCGTGATGACCAATGCCGGCGCCACCCATCCCTACGGCAAGGACCCCGACGACTGCTATATTCGCATCGCCCCGAGCTTCCCGACCCCCGAAGAGCTTTCGCTCGCAATGCAAATCTTCTGCGTCAGCGTCCGTCTCGCTACCGTCGAGAAGCTGCTCGGCGCCTAAGCGATCGTACGGAAAAGCGGTCGGCCATCCCCGATTTTCGGGGATGGCCTTTTTGTATCATGTGTTCAGCAGCGAGTTGAAAGGAGCATTTCATGAAGGGAGGAATCATCCGCTGCACGCAGACCGAAGAGGCGTGTCCCGGGACAAGAGACTTCAGGATTTTGTGCGGGAAACAAGGAGCTTTTGAGACGGTTGAGAAAGAAATTGAACCGGTGGGCTTCTGTTCCTGCGGGGCTTCCCGGGAAAGAAGGCGGCATTTCGTGCGAAGGAGATGGCGGCGCGCGGAGCGGATACCATCGCTTTTGCCTCCTGCATTGACAAAGGGATGAAGATCGGCTCTCCCTGTCCGTTTGCGGCTGAAAGAGGGTGACGGGTGGCCGCCCCCGTCGGGGTGAGGATCAGGATTCTCGGCCACACCCGCTGTGATAACGGCCATGCCGCCCCTGAAAGAGGGGACGCGCCGCTTGCCGGTCTAAAATCGCGGATGGGGCGTTGAGATCAGAAAAAATGGGCAGGGGCGGCTGAAAGCCGTCCCTGCCCATTTTCCAAAGAACGCTCCGGAAAAGCACGAGCCTCTTGCTTGAGCGAAAGGCCCCCGGAGTTCCGGCCTTTTGTTCAATCCTTTTCAGGCAGCTCTAAAAATTCGGTGTAGCCTTCCTTTTCAAGGGTTTCCTTCTGATGGCGGATGTTCTTAGCACGGTAGACAATCAGTGCTGTTTCTCCGCCGGCGCGAAGCTGGGCCGCCCTTTGAAGCGCACCGAGCAGTTCCTCGCGGCCGATCTTTTTGTCAATCAGCAGGGCGGTGCGTTTTTTCTGATCGGGAATCCGGTAGCCGCGCTCCTTCAAAAGGGTGATAATCCGTTCGAAGCCGATCGAGAAGCCGCAGGCGGGCACCTTGGCGTTGGTGTACTTGCCGATCATTTCGTCATAGCGGCCGCCGCCCGCCACAGAAGAGCCGAAATCGGGCAGTTCGATCTCAAAAATCGGTCCGGTATAATAGGACATTCCGCGTACAAGGGTGGGATCAAAGACGATCTGCATCTCTCCCGCCGCCGTCGCCCGGGCACAGTTGATGATATATTCGAGATCGGAGAGCACCGCAGGGTCGAGGAAACCGTCGAGCCTGTCCGCGCAGAATTCGGTGCAGCTCATCCCCTTGCCGAGGTTTTCGAAAAATGCACAGTAGCGTTCGACCGAAGAAGAATCATATCCGGCCCCAAGCAGCTCCGCCTTCACCCCGTCAAGCCCGATCTTGTCGATCTTGTCGAGGATGATGAAGATGTCGTCGTAATTTTCCTCGGCGAAGCCGCAGCAGGCGGCCATTGCCTTAAGGATGCGGCGGTCGTTGACTTTAACCTTGAAATTAGAAAATTCGAGCTGGGCGAGCATCGAGGCGGTGGCGGAGATCAGTTCGATTTCCGCGAGGAAAGAGCCTTCTCCGAGAATATCGATGTCGCACTGGGTGAACTGGCGGAACCGTCCGCGCTGCGGACGGTCGGCGCGCCAGACATTGCCGATCTGCATGGCCTTGAAGGGGACCGGAAGCTGCGCCATATTATTGGCATAGAAGCGGGAAAGCGGAACGGTCAGGTCATAGCGCAGGCCGCAGTCGCAGAGCTCGTCGGTGCCGTCGGCCTTTGCAAGCTTTTCACCGCGCTTAAGGATTTTAAAGATCAGCTTTTCGTTTTCGCCGCCCTGCCTGCTGGTCAGGTTTTCGATGTGCTCGATAGCAGGGGTCTCGATCAGCGAAAAGCCATAGCTGCCATAGGTGGCCTTGATTTTGCCCAGCAGGTATTCGCGCAGCTGCATGTCGGCGGGAAGCTGCTCGGGCATCCCCTTCATCGGGGTTTTAATATACTGCATGTTCGTCCTCCTTCGGAATGGGCCGCGCGGAGAGACAGCGCGGCGATCTGAAGCTATTATAACATAAGAGGCGGAAGAACGGCAGAGAAATCGCAAAAAATTTCCGCAGAAGCTCCGGATATCCCTGCTCCTTCCAAAAGAGATTTTTTGGGGATTTTCGATGTGTGCAAACAAAAAAGCAGACCGGCTCAACACAAAAAGAGACAAAATTCCCTTGAATTCTTGCGTCCGCAGTCGTGATGCGCTATAATTTTATTACCGAATCCCTTGAATGGGTACGCCGAAACCAAATTGCGTCAGGAGGATTTACATGGGAAAGTTTGTCATCAAAACAACAAAAACCGGTGTGAAATTTGACCTCAAGGCAGGAAATGGCGAAGTGATCGCAACTTCTGAGGTTTACACCACCGAAGCTGCATGCCGCAGCGGAATCGCCAGCGTGCAGAAGGCAGCGCCCGCTGCGGCGGTAGAGGACCAGACGGTGGAGAACTTTGAGGCACAGAAGCATCCAAAGTTTGAAGTTTACACCGATAAGGCCGGCGAGTACCGTTTCCGTTTGAAGGCAAGCAACGGGCAGATCATCGCAGTGGGCGAGGGCTACAAGGCGAAGGCCAGCTGCCTGAACGGAATCGAGTCGGTAAAGAAAAACGCCCCCGGCGCTTCGATTGTCGAAGCCGACGAATAAGGACAGCCGGAGGGATCAGACAGTGGATTTACAGGAACAGATCAAAAAGCTGCTGAACCGGATCGGTGAGGATGATTCCCTGCGGAGCCTTTTTCAGAAGGACCCGGTTGCGGCCGCGGAGAAGGTGCTGGGAATCGACCTGCCCGATGATATGATGGAAAAGATTATCGATGGAGTCAAAGCGAAGCTGTCGCTGGATCAGGCGGCCGGACTTTTTTCCGCCGCAAAAAAGTTTTTGTGAACAATCCGAACAAAAGGTGCAAAAAGCCGCCGCGGTAGTCCCGCGGCGGCTTTTTATCTGCGCTTATCCCACAAGCGTCTGGCCGAAGGCAAGCGCCCTCAGGTTCAGCTCGACAAACCGGGGCTTGACGTTTTCACGGATGATCTTCTCCCAGTCGAGCGATTCCAGACCCATCAGCTTGATGGTCGCTCCCAGCAGCAGGACGTTCATCGCCTTGGCGCCGCCGAGGCGCTCGGCCTCCGCGGCGGCATCGACCACAATGGTGGAAGCCCGGGCGCAGAGCTCATCCAGAATGCCCGCGGGGTATTCGGCCGCGCCCGAGAGCACCGGAGCGGACGGAATCTCATAATCGTTGACCACGACCTTTCCCTCCGGCCGGAGGTACTCGAGCCAGCGCAGGGCCTCCATCTTTTCAAAGGAGACGAGCAGATCGGCACCGCCCAGTTCGATGACCGGCGAGAGCACCTGTTTGCCGAAGCGGACCTGCGATGAAACGCTGCCGCCCCGCTGGCTCATGCCGTGGATTTCACTCATTTTGACGTCGTACCCGGCCTCCATCAGGCTGAGGGTCAGGAGCTTGGCCGCGAGAATCGTTCCCTGCCCGCCGACTCCGACGAGCAGCACGCTTTTGACATTTTCCATCTTACCGTTCCTCCATGCTGATCGCGTTGACCGGGCAGACCTGGGCGCAGACGGTGCAGCCCACGCACATGTCGCGGTCGATCCGGACCTTCTTTTCCCCGCGCACCGGCGAAAGGGCAGGACAGCCGCACTTGAGGCAGCTGCGGCAGCCGATACAGTTGTCCCCGACCTTCATCTTTTTGGTGAAAGCGGCGGAAAACTCCTGCTTGTCCTGCTGTGAGAACCGCTTGAGGACGCAGGGCCAGCGGGTAATGATGACCGAAGGCCCATCGACCGAGAAGGCCCAGTCGAGCGCCCCGCGCACCGCCTTGAGGTCATTCGGATCAATGACCCGGACGTTTTCGATGCCGATGGTGCGCACCATCTGTTCGACCGAGATGGCCGAGGCGGGTTCCCCCTTGATGTTGCGGCCGCTGCCGGGGTTTTCCTGATGGCCGGTCATGCCGGTGATGCGGTTGTCAAGGATGATGTTGACGGTGTTGGATTTGTTGTATGCCACGTCAATCAGCGAGTTGATGCCGGTGTGGAAGAAGGTGGAATCTCCCATGACAGAGACGACGCGGGTCTTTTCGCCCCGGCGTTCGAGCATCTTCTGCGCGCCGTGGCCGGAGGAGAAGGCACCTCCCATGCAGATGTTCCAGTCCATCGCATTGTAGGGGGCGGCGAAGGCAAGGGTATAGCAGCCGATATCGCCGGCCACCACCACATCCTTGCGGCGGCCCAGCTCGTAGAAGAGGCCGCGGTGGGGACATCCGGCGCAGAGCATCGGCGGGCGTCCGAGCACCTTCGAGCGGTCGTAATCGATGGTCGGACGGCTTCCGCCATGCAGGGCGCGGCGCAGCACATCGGGCATCAGTTCACCGCAGAAGGGGAAGGTATCCCGCCCATGGGGCTGGAACCCGAGCCGGCGGACCTCATCCTCTATGTAGGGATCATTTTCCTCGACAACGTAGACCGTTTCGACCGAACGGCAGAACTCCGCGATCTTCTTCGCAGGCAGAGGGAAGGTCATACCGAGCTTGAGGAAAGAAGCTTCCTCCCCAAAGACCTCCTTTGCATAGCAGTAGCAGATGCCGGAGGCGATCACGCCGATCCTGCCGGAGCCATTTTCGGCGCGGGTAAAGGGAGAGGATTCGGAAACCTCGGCCGCAGCCTCAACACGCTTCTGGAGAGTCAGACGCATGCCGCGGGCCAGAGCCGGAACGGTGAGGGTTTTCGCGACATTCTTCTGATAGGGCCGCACCTCGATCTCGGCGCGTCCGCCCGTTTCAACGATACTTTTGGAGTGGCAGACCCGGGTGGTCAGCCGCAGCAGCACCGGCAGGTCGAGCTGCTCGGAGAGGGAGAAGGCCGCCTTCATCATATCGAGGCATTCCTGACTGTCGGAGGGCTCGAGCATCGGCAGCCGCGCCGCCTTGGCATAGTTGCGGTTGTCCTGCTCGTTTTGAGAGGAATGCTGGCCCGGTTCATCGGCGGAGACGATCACCATGCCACCGTTGACGCCCATATAAACGCTGGTGAACATCGGGTCTGCGGCGACGTTCAGGCCGACGTGCTTCATGGAGGCAAGTGCGCGTCCGCCGGCAAGGGCCGCGCCATAGGCCGCTTCATAGGCGACCTTTTCGTTGGGGGACCACTCGCTGGTGATTTCCGGGTAGGTTGAGATGTTTTCCATAATCTCGGTGCTCGGGGTTCCGGGATAAGCCGCCGCGAAATGAACACCGGCTTCCCAGGCGCCGCGCGCGAGGGCTTCGTTTCCTGTCATCAGCTGCTTCATGTGCCAATCTCCTCTTTTCTTTCCGCGTCCGGCGCGGGCCGGCGCACCGGTGCGGCATATAAAGTTATTATAGCACAGGAAGCAACGAAGTCAATTCTTCATCGATGAAAAGCCGCAAAGCACGAAAGTGTTTCCCAGCCTTCGGAAGGCTGCTTCCCTTTTCCGCGCAGCAGCAGGGGCGGCTGCGGTTCGGGCGCTTCGCCGCCCGCCGCCTTCCATCCGGCAAGAAAGGCGGCCCGGACGAAGGTGAAAAGGCACTGCACAAGTTCATCGTATTCCCGCCGGTCGAGGAAAGCGGAGAAGGCCGCTTCAAAATCATCGGTCTGCATGCGATCACCTCAGTGGGATAATAACACGATACAAGATATAAAACAAGACAATATATTGTTTTAACATGTTTATAGATTGTCTACAAGCCCGCTGCCAGGAGATAAAATAATAGCGAGGGGGGGATGAGCCCGTGGACAAAAAGCATCATCAGGCCTTGATTCAGATCGGTCTAAATATTCTTTATTACCGCAAGTCGCGCGGGCTTACCCAAGAACAGTTGGCAGAATTGCTCGGTTATAGTAAAAATCATATTCAGCAGGTTGAAACTGCCTGCGCAGTTCCAAGCGTCGCGCTTCTGCTCGACCTCGCCGAGGTGCTGGATATCCCGCCGGGCAAGCTTTTTGAATTCAAATGAACGGTGAAACAGCCCGAACAGCGGGCGGCCCTTTGGAAAAACTCCAAAGGACCGCTCGCTTTGTGTCCAAGACAGCTTTAGAGCTGGTGCAAGCCACGCGTTTAACGTGTGGTTTTGATTGGGCTGGGAGGCCACCAGCTCTGCCGGTGGAGGCAGCCCGCAAAAAAGCCTTCGCTGCAAGCATCGAGCGAAGCGGGCTATTAACAGTGAGATGCCGGTAATAGAGCAGTACCGTTAGAACAGTGGCTGCCCGTTTACGGGCTGTAGGGCAAGTGATGTGAATGAAAGAAATTTCGGTACGTCTTGAGATGTCTGACGGTGCAAGACGCTTAACGGTGCCGCCCTCCGCTCGGGCGCGCCGGGCACCGGACAGGCAGAGCGGGCGGGCCGGGAAAGGGGAACGGGAGGGAACGAGCGGCCTGAGGGCCGCCCGCATGTGATGCAGGTGAAATAAAATTCAGTGCCTCTTGAGAGGCTTGCCGGTGATATGCTCTTACGGCGAGAACAGGTCTGCCCGCTCCTTCGGACGGGCATAACACAGACGGCAGGTGGTTGTTGCGTTATAGGTGACAGAGTGCGTGGAAACGGGGCTTCGGATACGGTGTTAGCTAACCTGCTAACACATATGCCCCTGCGGGTGCGGGGGTGAATTTGCCTGTTGAAAACCTGTTTTCAATGGGCAAAGAGGGGGATAGCCCCCCTGCATATCCTTCCATATCCGTTGTGCGGTTCAGAGGGCAAAAATCAATCATTTTGGCTCTTTTTTTGTGCATTTTGTTGCGTTTTAGGTGACTTTCCGTAGGTGGGACGACGGTTGAAAAGAACATATGTTCGTGTTGAAAACGGGGTGGGGGCCGCTCCTTTGCGCCTCTCCCATTATGCGCGCGGGTCAAGGGCTGCGCGAGCGGGCGCGAAAGGTTCATGCCGCCGCGCCCCGGCTCCGCCTTTGCCTTGCCCCGCCCCGGCGCTCGTGTCCGCGCGGCGGCCCCGCTCGCCGGTCGCGGCAAGGCTTGGGGGTTGTCCGCCGGAACGGAGGGGATGACTTTTCCAAGGAAAGAAGGGAAGACTGATCTGAAAAGCCGCCTGCGGCGCAGGCCGAAGATAAACTGCCAAAAGTATGTAACAGGCGATACTTGATCTCTTTCTCTTTTCATGGTACAATACCGCAAAACGACTTTGATATCAATTGGGCCCAGCCGCCCGCCGCTTTGCCCGAAAGCGGTATACCGTGCCGGTTCCCAAAAGGAGACGTCAGATTGCGGACCTTAAATATTGTATTGGTGGAGCCCCAGATTCCGCAGAACACCGGGAATGTGGCCCGCACCTGCGCCGCTACCGGCGCGCGGCTTCATCTTGTGGGGCCGATGGGCTTTGGGATTGATGACAAAAAGCTGAAGCGGGCGGGACTGGATTACTGGCATCTGCTGGATATCACCACCTACCCGGATTCCCAGGACTTCTTTGCACGCAATGAAGGACCTTTCTTTTACTTTACGACCAAGGCGCAAAGGGCGCACAGCGCGGTTTCCTATCCGGACGGGGCTTACCTCGTATTCGGCCGGGAAGACGCCGGACTTCCCGAATCGCTTCTTTACGCCAACCCGCAGAGCTGTGTGCGGATTCCGATGCTTGCGGAGGCACGCAGCCTGAATCTTTCCAACACCGTCGCGGTGGCGGTGTTTGAGACGCTCCGCCAGTGGGGATACCCGGGTCTTTCGGGGGAGGGGCGGCTGAGAAATTACCGTTGGGAGGACAACGATGTATAAGACGCTGATGCTGTGTGATTCGGTTTGCGACCTTTCCTTTGAGCAGGAGAAAAAATCCGGAATTCGGGTGGTTAACTGCGGGGTTGAAATGGGCGGACTGCCCTATATCGACCGGGTGGAGATCGATTCCGAACGCATCTATGCCGAGGTGGAGCGCACCGGAGTGCTGCCGCACACCTCACAGGTAACGGTGCTGCAATTCCTTGAGGAATACCTGCGCGCCGCGAAAGAGGGCTACACCGATGTGATCTGTACGACGATGAACGCCCGCGGCTCGGGAACCTACTCGGCTGCGGTTCATGCGGCTGAGATTCTGCCGTCGGAATATCCCGCTCTCGAAGGGAAAATCAGAATCCACGTCGTCGATTCGACCACCTATTCCTATGTGATTGCCATGCCGGTCGCAATGGGGATGGAACGCCTCAAAAAAGGGGAGGCTCCCGCCGATGTGGCCGCCTGGATGCAGGAATGGTACCGTCATTCGATTACGCTGGTCGGACTTTACAACCTTCAGTATGCCAAAAAGTCGGGGCGGCTCAACGCCTGCGCCGCGCTGGTGGGCGATGCGCTCGGCATCAAGCCGGTGCTTTCCATTGCCGGGGCAAACAAGACGGTCGCCAAAGTGCGGGGCGACCGCAACCTGATCCCCAAGATGGTCCAGCTTTACGCCGAGATGGCGCGGGACGTCAAGGGGGAGTATATCATCGCCTACGGCAATAATCCCGAGCAGGGAAAGGAGCTGGCCGCCGCTATCCGCAAGCTTAGCGGCCGGGCGCCTGTTTTCATGGGGCCGATCGGGCCCTGTGTGGCTGTAAACGCCGGGCCCCGAATGCTAGGAATCGGATTCCTGCGCCGGGAGGAAGAACCGGATTCCTGAGACAGGCGATCACAGCCCGGCTGAAACAGCCGGGCGCTTTTCCAGAGGGGGAAGGCCCCCGGCTCTCGTGAAAGCACTGCTCATAAAGAGCGTGAAGACACCTTCAAGGACAGAAGCGGGTCGTGCCGCCGGGACTTAAAATAAGGAGAGATCAGCGCTTAAAAGACGCTGGCCTCTCCTTTGTGTAGCGTTGACGCACAGAATCATCAGCTCTGCCGGTGGGGGAAAGCTTTCGCTACAAGCATCGAGCGGAGTGAGCAGGCTGCAAAGATGGCCTTTTGCCTGAATGCAGACGGCCCGCATTTTCAGACGGGTTTCTGCACAGCGGGTGAGCTCAATCCGCCAGAAGTTTTCTTGAAACTCGGAAATCCAGAAAAAGGATGATCCCGCAGCCGTCAGATTCAGGATGCTCAAACATGAAAAGTTCCACCATTCAAGCATGAATAATCCAACGCTTTGGTCTGATTTTTCCATTATAAGGAAGAAGTCGGAAATCCAAAGGCGCCGCTGTTTTTCGACAAAATCTGAAAAACAGCGGCGCCTTTTTCCGTAAAACAGTTGACACCTGTAAAGTGGTATGCTATGATCTTCAAAAATAAACATTTTTTGTACAATTTATAACCAACAATGGTAGAGGCGCGGAGGTCAAGAGTATCCTTTCCACAGGGCGGCAGCCGGAGGGGAGAAAGGGGCCGCCGCCGAAGCAGGTATTTCTCTGCCGGAGAAATGCTATGCTGGGCCGCCGCAGAAGATGCGGCGGACTGTCACATCAGGTGAAGCGCTATCCTTGTATTCGAAGGGGACTCCCCTTTGAAAGGCCGTGGCGCAACTGGGACGTTGCACTGCGGCTTTTTTATTTTCCGGCGCGAGAGGCGCCGCTGCGGACAGAGGAACGACAAAGAAAAGGAAGGTATCATTATGGAAGCTGTCAACGTGGGTTGGCTTTCAATCCTGCCCCCCATTATCGCAATCGGACTTGCGCTGATTACTAAGGAGGTTATCTCCTCCCTGATGATCGGCATTCTTTCCGGCACGCTGATCTACACGTATGCACAGGGCCAGAACCTGGTGCTCGACACCATGAAAAACACGTTTGAGCTGATGGGGAACCGGTTTGATCTCAACATCATCCTTTTCCTCGCGCTGGTCGGCGCACTGGTCACGCTCATTACCCGCGCGGGCGGTTCGAAGGCGTATGGCGCGCTGATGAACCGCAAGCTGAAGAGCCGCAGCAGCGCCATGCTGGCCACCGGCGGCCTCGGCGCGCTGATCTTCATCGATGACTACTGCAACTGTCTGACTGTCGGCACCGTTATGAAGCCGGTTACTGACCGCTTCTCGATTTCCCGCGCCAAGCTGGCCTACCTGATCGATGCGACCGCCGCCCCGATCTGTATCATCGCCCCGATCTCGAGCTGGGGCGCGGCGGTTATCTCTTCGATGCCTGAGGGGAGCAACCTCTTCTCAAGCGGAATTGCCGCCATGGTGGCTACCGTCCCCTTCAACCTCTACGCTTTGCTTTCGATCGTCATGCTTATCCTTATTTCGCTGACCGATCTTGATTTCGGCCCGATGGCCCGTTCGGAGTTCAAAGCCAAAAAGGGAGACTTAGGGGCTGTCGATGTCAGGCTGGAAGAGCAGCCCGCGATTTCGGATAAGGGCAGCGTCTGGGATCTGATTCTGCCGGTCATCGTGCTGGTTGGCGTTTCGGCGCTGGCAATGCTGGAAAACGGCGGATATTTTGCGGGCGGCATGACCATTGCCGAAGCGTTTGGTAACTGCTCCTCCGGCCCGGCGCTGGTGCTTGGCTCCTTCGTGTCGCTGGTATTTGCGTTCCTGCAGTTTGTGCCCCGCAAGTTGATGAGCGCGCGTGATTTCATGGAAGGAATTACCGAGGGCATCAAGTCGATGGTCCCTGCCGATATCATCCTTGTCCTTGCCTGGACTATCTCAGGCGTCTGCCGCGATCTGCTCATGACCGGCGAATTTGTCGGTGAAGCCGTCCAGACCAGCAATATTCCGATTGCGATTCTGCCTGCCGTGACCTTCCTGATTGCGGCCGGACTTTCCTTCTCGATGGGAACCTCTTGGGGAACCTTCGGCATCCTGATTCCGATTGTATTTGCGATCTGCGAATCGGTCGCACCCGCCTTGATCGTTCCCGCCCTTGCCGCTTCGCTGGCCGGTTCGGTCTTCGGCGACCACTGCTCCCCGATTTCGGATACGACCATCATGGCCTCGGCCGGCGCCGGCTGCGACCATATTGAGCACGTCTCGACCCAGCTTCCCTATTGCGTGGTGGTGGCGGGGTGCTGCTTCTTCGGCTATCTCGTCGCAGGCTTTACCAACGGGAATCTGATCCTTACCCTGGGCGTTTCACTGGCTCTGCTGATCGGCGTGATGACGTTCCTTCACAGGATGTTCGGCGCTAAGGAAAACTAAAACGGGAATGCGCATCGGCGCTTTGATGGCGCTGCGGCGGACAGAGAATACTGTCCGCCGCTTTTTTTGTGCGGGCGGGCACACCGGCAATAGTCTTTTCGCCCAACTGTTTTCCACTCATGTACATTTTTTGCAACAAATTGCCCGCGGTATCCGAGAATGTGATGGAATTCTATGCACATTAAGATAAAATTTGACGTTTTAATCATATAATCAAGAAAAAATTGTAAAGTTTGACGATTTTATTTTAAAAAATAAAGATTTTTGTTAATATATTGACAATTGTTCACACACTGTTTACACTATTACTGAACGCCGGGATCGGCCGGCGTGCGGCCGGAAAAGCAGCCAAATTGGAGGAAATGAAATGAAGAAAGAGTCCTGTGATGCAGTGGTGGACCAGATTTTGGCTCACTATGAGCATCAGCCGTCGGCACTGATTGCAGTGATGCAGGATGTGCAGGCGCAGTACCGTTACCTGCCCGCTGAAGCCATTGAACAAATTGCCGAGGGCCTCGGGATCAGTGTGGCAAAGGCCTACAGCGTGGCAACCTTCTATGAAAATTTCTCGCTTGAGGCGAAGGGGAAGCACATCATCCGAATCTGTGACGGCACCGCCTGCCATGTCCGGCGGTCAATCCCGATTCTTGAGGCGCTGCGACGTGAACTGGGCGTTTCGGAAAAGAAAAAGACGACCGATGATATGCTCTTTACTCTGGAAACCATCTCCTGTCTCGGGGCCTGCGGCCTTGCACCGGTGATGACCCTTGACGATAAGGTACACCCTGCCATGACCCCGGAGAAGGCCCTGGCCCTGATCGATGAAATCCGAAAGGAGGAAGCTGCCGATGCCTAAAATTCGTAATCTGGCGGAGCTTGAATCGATCCGCTGCCAGGCGCAGCACTCACTGTCGATGCAGCAGAAGAAGGTACTGGTCTGCTGCGGCACCGGATGCATTGCCGGAGGTTCTCTGCTGATCTACGACCGCATCAAGGAAACCTGCCGCGCGCGCGGGATTGACGTCTGTGTGGAATTGAAGCATGAGCCTCATGGCGAAAATATCGGGCTCAAGGCCTCGGGATGTCATGGCTTCTGCGAGATGGGACCGCTGCTGAAAATTGAGCCGCTGGGCGTCTTGTATATCAAGGTGAAGCTGTCCGACTGCGATGAGATTATCGAACGCTCGATCATCGGGGACGAGGTCATCGAACGGCTGCTCTATACCCAGAACGGAAAGGCCTATCAGCATCAGGAGGAAATCCCCTTCTATCACAAACAGACCCGCATTGTCCTTTCGAACTGCGGCCAGACCAACGCGGAGGATGTGCTGGAATACATCGCCAAGGGCGGCTACAGCGCGCTGTCGAAGGTGCTTTTTGAGATGAATCCGGAGAGCGTCTGCCAGACGATTCTGGAATCGAACCTGCGCGGACGCGGCGGCGGCGGCTTCCCGGCAGGAAGAAAATGGGACCAGGTGCGCCGCCAGCCCGAGCCGGTCCACTACGTTGTCTGCAACGGTGACGAGGGAGATCCCGGCGCCTTTATGGACCGCAGCATCATGGAGGGAGATCCCCACAAGATGCTGGAGGGAATGATGATTGCGGGCTATGCCGCCGGCGCGCGCGAGGGCTTCATCTATGTCCGCGCAGAGTATCCGCTGGCAATCCGCCGCCTGCAGACAGCCATTGCCAAGGCAGAGGAATGGGGCCTGCTCGGGGAAAATATCCTCGGCTCGAAGTTCTCCTTCACCCTGCACATCAACCGCGGCGCGGGAGCGTTCGTCTGCGGCGAGGGAAGCGCCCTGACCGCCTCGATTGAAGGCAGCCGCGGGATGCCGCGCGTCAAGCCGCCCCGAACCGTCGAGCAGGGGCTATTCGGCAAACCCACCGTCCTCAATAACGTCGAGACCTTTGCTAACGTCCCGCTGATCATTCAGAACGGCGCGGATTGGTACCGGTCGATCGGTCCCGAGAAAAGCCCTGGCACCAAAGCCTTCGCCCTGACCGGAAACGTCAACAACACCGGCCTGATCGAGGTGCCGATGGGAACCACCCTGCGCGAGGTCATCATGGACATCGGCGGCGGAATCAAGAACGGCAAAAATTTCAAGGCGGTGCAGATCGGCGGTCCGTCGGGCGGCTGCCTGATCACCTCCGACCTCAGCATCTCGCTTGATTTCGACTCGCTCAAAAAGGTCGGCGCGATGATCGGATCGGGCGGCCTCGTCGTTATGGACGAGGACACCTGCATGGTCGAGGTGGCGCGGTTCTTTATGCACTTCACACAGAACGAATCCTGCGGCAAGTGCGTGCCCTGCCGCGAGGGAACCCGCCGGATGCTTGAAATTCTCGAACGGATCGTCGCGGGAGAGGGCACCCTTGAGGACCTCGATATGCTGGAGGACCTGGCCCGGATGATTTCCGACACCGCGCTCTGCGGTCTCGGGAAAACCGCCGCCTCCCCGGTGGCGAGCACCCTGAAATACTTCCGCGACGAGTATCTCGCGCATGTTGTCGATAAGCGCTGTCCGGCCGGCCAGTGCCAGAAGCTCAAGCGCTACCGCATCGACCCCGAAATCTGCAAGGGATGCAGCAAGTGCGCGCGTGGCTGCCCGGTCGGCGCGATCAGCGGCGAAATCCGGAAGCCGTTTGTCATCGACACTGTCAAGTGCATCAAATGCGGCGCGTGTATGGCGGCCTGCCCGTTCGGCGCAATCAAGGAGGGCTAAGCGAGATGTCCAAGGGAATTATGTATGTAGACGATCGCCGCGTCGAATTTGACGGCGAAAAGAATGTGCTTTCGGTCATCCGCAAGGCAGGCATTTCGGTGCCGACCTTCTGTTACTACTCAGAGCTTTCCACCTACGGAGCCTGCCGGATGTGCGTGGTCGAGACCGACCGCGGCACGATCGAAGCTTCCTGCTCGATGGAGCCGAAGGATGGACTGCGGATCTACACCAATACACAGAAAACCCTGCGCTACCGCAAGATGATCCTCGAACTGCTGCTCGCGGCACATTGCCGCGACTGCACCACCTGCGAGAAGAACGGCGACTGCAAGCTGCAGGAGCTGGCCCGCCAGTTCGGTGTGCGGCGGGTGCGGTTCCCCGATACCCGCGAGCCGATGGAGAAGGATGAGAGCAGCCGCTCGATCGTCCGCGACCCCAACAAATGCATTCTCTGCGGCGACTGTGTGCGGGTCTGCGACGAAATTCAGGGCATGGGGATTATCGACTTTGTTCACCGCGGCTCCAAGCTGCGGGTCATGCCCGCTTTCAACCGCAGCATTGCCGAGACCAAGTGCGTCAACTGCGGTCAGTGCGCGGCGGTCTGCCCGACCGGCGCGATCACCCTGCGCAATAACATCGGTGAGGTCTGGCAGGCCCTTCAGGACCCGGGCAAGCGGGTGATCGCCCAGATCGCACCGGCGGTCCGGGTCGCTATCGGCGAGAGCTTTGGATTTGCGCCGGGCGACAACGCGATGGGCAAGCTGGTGGCGGCAATGCGCCGTCTGGGCTTCGACGAGGTGTATGACACCACTTTGGGCGCCGATCTTACCGTAATGGAAGAATCACATGAATTCCTCGAGCGGTTCAAAAAGGGCGGACCCTTCCCGATGTTTACCTCCTGCTGCCCGGCGTGGGTGCGCTATGTGGAGAACTCCAACCCCAAGTACATTCCTCATCTCTCGAGCTGTAAATCCCCGCAGCAGATGTTCGGCGCCGTCATCAAGGAATCGCAGCGCCAGATTTCCACGCCCGACCCCCGCGAGACGGTTGTCGTTTCGATCATGCCCTGTGCGGCCAAAAAATTTGAAGCGGCGCGCCCGGAATTCTCCCGCAACGGAGTGCCGGATGTCGATTACGTTCTGACGACCCGCGGGCTTTCCACGATGATTAAGGAGATGGGCATCCAGTTCAGCGAGCTTGACGAGGATGCGCCCGACCTGCCGCTCGGCATGGGCAGCGGAGCAGCGGTTATCTTTGGCACCACCGGCGGCGTGGCCGAAGCGGTAATCCGCCGTGTTTCGGGAAAGAAAACCTACAATCTGCTGCGCGAGATTAAGTACAGCGGTGTGCGCGGCATGGATCGGTCGGTCAAAGAAGCCGCCGTCCAGGTGGGGGATGACGAGATCAGGATTGCTGTGGTGCACGGCCTGAAAAATGCACAGGAACTTCTCAAAAAGATCGAGCGCGGAGAGGTCTCCTATCATCTTATCGAGGTGATGGCCTGCCCCGGCGGCTGCATCGGCGGCGCCGGCCAGCCGTTCGGCCTGTCCCCTGAAAAGAACCTGCGTGCACGCGGACTCTACCGGGCGGATAAGGTGGCTCAGATCAAGAGTTCCGAGCAGAATCCGGTCATCTCGGCGCTCTACAACGGGCTGCTCTCTGAAGAGGCGCAGGCCCATGACCTGCTGCATACCCATTATGAGGATCAGAGCCGGTAATTCGGAAAATATTTTTTACAAAATGTTCATTCCCCCGGCGAAGCTGGGGGAATGAGCCGGCCAGGGAAGGGTTTTGTACCGGTAAACCACTCAAAAGATGCTGAAAATTTTCCTCTTGCATCGCCCGCCTCGAAGTCCGTAAACGGGAGGCCCGCGGGCCTCCCGTTCTGCCCGGCGCGCCCGAGCGGAGGGCGGCACCGCTCACATCGCCTGCTACGCAGCTTATAAACAGGCAATAACCCCTCTGTGGATAGGTTGTTGCCGATCATTCAAAGGCTCTTGTTAGCTTCTCGCTTCGCCCGATGCTTGCAGCGAAAGCTTTTTTACTCTCCCCAGCAGAGCTGGCGGTTCTGTACACTAAAGCTATACAAAAGGAAATAGGGGGAAACGGGTTCTGCGTTTCCCCCTATTTTGTTCAGTATGAACAGTTTTTGCAGATGCGGGCCGCTTCTTATTTCTGCGCAACGGCCTTGGCGGCGCGGTTGTTTTCCCAGTTGGTAACGCACAGCGAACAGGAGATGTCACCGGTGACGTTCAGGCAGGTACGGCCCATATCAAAGAGACGGTCGACGCCGTAGATAATCATGATCATATCGACGGGGATGCCCATGGCGGTCAGCACCATAGCCAGCATAATCATACCGGCGCCGGAAACGCCCGCTGTGCCGATGGAGGCCAGCGTCGCGGTAACGACCACGGTGATCATTTGGCCCAGGGTAAGCTCCATACCGACGCAGGCGGCAAGGAATATGGTGGCAACGCACTGATAGATAGCGGTGCCGTCCATATTGACGGTCGCGCCGAGCGGCAGAACGAAAGCAGCGATGTCCTTATCTGCGCCGAGGTCCTCCGCGCACTCTTTGGAAACCGGCAGGGACGCAGTCGAGGAGGTGGAGGTAAAAGCGAAGATCATCGCAGCAGCGGCGCCCTTGAAGAAGGCCAGCGGGCTCACCTTGGCAAAGACGGCAACCGACGCGGAGTAAACGACAACCGCGTGAACGATATACCCCAGATAGGCGCAGAGAATCACGAGCGCAAGGGAACCTAGAATTTCGGCGCCTTGGGTGGCGACGACCCAGGCCATCATGGTGAAGACGCCGATGGGAGAGAGGCTGATGATAAATGCCATCAGGCGGTTGATGACCTCATTGAACGAAACAACGATGTCGCGGCAGAGCGCGCCCTTCTTTCCAGCCGACAGAATCGCTCCGCCGAAGAACAGGGCGATGACGATGACCTGAAGCATGTTGGAGGTTCGGAAAGCCTCCCACATATTGCTCGGGAAGATATTGACCAGCGTATCCATAAAATTGGCGGAGGTTGCCTTGTCCCAGACGGCACCCTCCTGCAGCTGCAGGGTCGGGAAAAGATTGGCCGCCCTGAATATGTTGGCGAACACCAGGCCGATGACGCAGGCAATTGCGGTGGTAATCATGAAATAGGCGACGGTTTTCCAACCGACTGAGCCGACCTTCTTCATGTCGTCCATTGAAATGATGCCGTCGATCATCGAGAAAAGCACGACGGGGACAACAATAAATTTCAGAAGGTTGACAAAGATCGTGCCGAACGGCTTGAGATAGTTTGTCGTAAAGGCGGGGCCTCCCTCAATAAAGTAGCAGGCGAGGCCGACAACGATTCCAAGAATCAGCGAGATGACGATTTGTGCTGGGAGTCCGAGTTTGTTCTTTTTCATACGATTCACCCTAAATCCTTTCCTCTGTTTTTCCATATATCATGGAAATATAAATATTATATTGAAATTTTAACGTTTTGTAAATAACTATAACGAAGTCTTAGCAATTTCGCGCATGTATAATAGAAAATAGGACTAATTTTTGTTAAATTATTCCAATTAAAAGAGTCCGGCGATAAGCCGGACTTTTCAGAATCAGCGGGCCTTCAGATGCGGTCGCCGGCGAGGTATTCTTTGGCGTACCGCTTGGGGGAGGTGCCGGTCAGTGCGCCGAAGGTGCGGATAAAATGTTCATTATTGCGGAATCCCACCGCCTCGCTGACCTCCTGCACCCGCATGCCGGTGCGCAGCAGCTCGCGCGCACGCAGCACCCGGCAGTGGATCACATATTCCATGACGGAAAAGCCGGTGACCGCTTTAAAAGAGTGGCAGAGGTGGTATTTGTTCATGAAAAATCGGGTGGAAATGCTGTCGAGGGTCAGCGGCTCGGCAATGTTTTCCCCGATATACTCGAGGATAGGGGTAATCCTCGCAAAGTCGGGATTATAGCTGACGGTGCTGCGGTCAACCGTCTGAAAGTAGGAAAAGACCTGAAGAAGCAGGCTGAGAAGGGCGATTGTCGCTTTCATATCGCTGCCGAAGCCCTCGTTTTCCTTCGCCTGCTCGAGCTGGCCGAAAAGCCCCACCAGCTCGGCGGCCTGGCTGCGGTCAAGCTGTACCCGGTGAACCGAGCGGCGCAGGCAGGAGAGAAAATCAATCTGCGGCATCGAAAGCTCCTCCAGTGTGGAAGGGGCGATGTGTAGCACATAGCGGCGGTAGGACTGCCGGGAAAAGCTTTTATGCAGCGTGGCATCACCGATGAGAAACAGCTCTCCCCATGAGAGGGGATACAGCTCGTTCTCAATGAAAAAATCACCGCCGTCCGAAAGGGAGAGCAGAATTTCAATATCTTCATGAAAATGTGGACGATCCATGTGCCAGTTGTCGTCCCGGTTCAATTTGACCTGATATTTTGGCGCCTTCACTGCGGTTACCTCCTGCGGAGAATCGTGAAAATCAATTTTATTCATGATAGCATAAATCCGCAAGATATGCAAAGTATTAAAATTGCTCCAGTAAATCCCCCAAAATCTTGTTGGCGAAGATCCCCGGAAAAGCTTTAAATGCGTCGGAGTTCTGAACAAATTTTGACTTTTGACTTGTGAAAAGCGGTTTCTCAATTCGAAAGACAAGATACGCAAGATTTTTGCCAATTAGGGTTAATTATTAATCTGAATTGTGTGATATACTGTAGGCACCAAACAGGGGAAGCGTCTGAAAGCCGGTGCATGAGATGTGAAGAAGCTTTCAGCGGCACAACGGCAAAATGCTCTTGCGGAACCGTTCGCCCCGTGCCGGGGCGCGGGGAATGGGGTCGGCAGGAGTCATTTCCTCTGTGCAGCAGCCTGACGGATCAGACAACCCGCCGACGTTGACAAAGTACAGTTAGAAGGAGAATGGTCATGAAGTATACTGCCACCCTCAACGGAAGAACCTATGAGATCGAGATCGAGAGGACCGATGTGTTTCGCCCGCTGACCAGCGAGGAGATTGCCGCGGGCGTCGTTGCCCCTGCCGCTCCGATCACCGTCTCCGCGCCCAAGGCCGCTGCGGCCCCCGCTGCGGCTCCCGCTCCTGCTCCTGCTCCCGCTCCTGCTCCCGCTCCGGCCCCTGCCGCTGCGGCTCCCGCTCCCGCCCCTGCTGCGGCTCCGGCTGCCGCCGGCGCCGGCACCATCTCCGCCCCGATGAGCGGCACCATCCTCAAGACCCTCGTTGCGGTCGGCGACGCGGTGAAATCCGGCCAGTGCGTTCTGGTGCTTGAGGCGATGAAGATGGAGAATGAGATCTTCGCCCCCTGCGACGGTACTGTGAAGGAACTGTCGGTTTCTCAGGGCGCTGCGGTTCAGCCCGGACAGACCCTGATGGTCATCGGCTGATTTTCCGGAGAAAGCGTTTTGCATCGGTCGCCCCTTCCGCTTTGGGCGGCGGGGACGTGCGAATACAGTGAAAAGGAATAGTGGAGGTTTTACTTATGGGAAAAGTGTATACCCTGTCTGAGGCGATTTCCAAGTTCGTCCATAACGGCGATCACATCTGCTTCGGCGGATTCACCACCAACCGCAAGCCCTACGCTGCGGTCCGCGAAATCCTGCGCCAGGGACTCGGCGATTTCATCGTAGAAGCCGGCCCTGCGGGCGGCGACTGGGATATGCTCATCGGCGAAGGCCGGGTCAAGGCCTACATCAACTGCTATACCGCCGACTCGGGCGTGACCAACGTCTCCCGCCGTTTCCGCGCCGCCTATGAGAAGGGCGAGCTGGTCATGGAGGACTACTCCCAGGACGCCCTCATGCTCATGCTGCACGCCGCTTCGCTCGGTCTGCCCTTCCTGCCTGTCCGTCTGATGCAGGGCTCCTCGCTTACCGATATGTGGGGCATTTCGAAGGAAGTCAGAAAGACCATCGAAAAGCTACCCGACGATAAGTTCGTTTATGTTGACAACCCCTTCAACCCCGGCGAGAAGGTTGTCGCCCTGCCGGTTCCCCAGCTTGACACCGCCATTATCCATGTTCAGAAAGCCTCTCCCGACGGCACCTGCGTGATCGAGGGCGACGAGTTCCACGACGTCGACGTGGCTGTTGCCGCCAAAAACGTCATTGTCACCTGCGAAGAGCTGATCTCCGACGAGGAGATCCGCCTTGACCCGACCACCAACCGCATCCCGCCTTTCTGCGTCGCGGCTGTCGTGCATTGCCCCTACGGCGCTCATCCGTCCCAGTGCTACGGCTACTACGATTATGACAACCCCATGCTCAAGGAGTACGGCGCCGCTTCCAAGACCGACGAGGACTTCAAGGCGTTCCTCGACAAGTATGTTTACGGCGTGAAGGACCACTACGAATATCTTGACAAGATTGGCGCGTCCCGCCTGCTCAAGCTCAAGACTGTTCCCGGCTACGGCTACGCGGCCACCGTCAAGTAAGGTTAGGGAGGGTATTATAATGGCTGATTACACCAACTACACCAATAAAGAGATGCAGGCCGTGACCATTGCAAAGGTCATTCAGAACGGTCAGATCGTCATCGTCGGCACCGGCCTTCCGCTGATCGGCGCTTCGCTTGCCAAGCGCGTCTTCGCGCCCGGCTGCCAGCTCATCGTCGAGAGCGGCCTCATGGACTGCTCGCCCATTGAGGTTCCGCGTTCGGTCGGCGACCTGCGCTTCATGGCCCACTGCGCCGTGCAGTGGCCAAACTACCGCTTCGTCGGCTTTGAGGCCAACGAGTGGCTGCATGACAACGACCGCCTGATTGCTTTCATCGGCGGCGCGCAGATCGATCCCTACGGCAACGTCAACTCGACCTCGATCGGCGATTATCATCATCCCAAGACCCGCTTTACCGGCTCCGGCGGCGCCAACGGCATCGCCACCTTCGCAAACACCGTCATCATGATGCAGCACGAGAAGCGCCGCTTCATGGACAAGATCGACTACATCACCAGCCCCGGCTATATCGACGGTCCCGACGGCCGTGCCAAGAAGGGCCTGCCCACCAACCGCGGACCCCAGATGGTCGTTACCGACCGCGGCGTTATGAAGTTCGACGAGAAGACCAAGAGAATGTACCTCGCCGGCTACTATCCCACCTCTTCCCCCGAGGACGTCATCGAGAACACCGGATTTGAGATCGATGTGTCCCGCGCCGTTCCGATCGAAGCGCCCGATCCTGAAGTCATCCGCATGATCCGCGAGGAGATCGATCCCGGCCAGGCATTTATCCAGGTCCCCAAGGAGGAGCCCAAGGCCTAACACCCGACGGATCAGGACAAACGACAAGGAGGAAAACACCCATGAGCAATTATTCGATGCCCAAATATTTTCAGAATATGCCGGTGATTGGCCGTCCTCTGACCAACCCCAATGCGGAGAACGAAGCCGAGATCAAGGCGCGGGAAGCCGAGTTCCACGAGAAGGAAGAGGCAGCCCTGGATGCCGGCACCGTCACGACCGAAAAGCTGAACGCCCGCGGCGAGATGACCGCAATGCAGCGCGTCTATCACCTGATTGACGCCGGCACCTGGTGCCCGCTCAACACCCTTTACAATCCTGGCAACAACAAGGATGGATCGACCTCCATCGTCAAGGGCCTCGGCCGCATCGGCGGCAAGTGGGCGGTCATCGTCGCATCGGACAACAAGAAGCTCGCCGGCGCGTGGGTGCCCGGCCAGGCCGACAACCTGCTGCGTGCTTCCGACACCGCCAAGATGCTGCGGATTCCGCTGGTTTATGTCCTCAACTGCTCGGGCGTGAAGTTCGACGAGCAGGAGAAGGTTTATCCGAACCGCCGCGGCGGCGGCACCCCCTTCTACCGCAATGCGGAGCTTGCCCAGATGGGAATTCCGGTTCTGGTCGCCATCTACGGCACCAACCCGGCCGGCGGCGGCTACCATTCGATCTCCCCGACCATCCTGATCGCCCATGCCAATGCCAATATGGCGGTCGGCGGCGCGGGCATCCTCGGCGGCATGAACCCCAAGGGCCATGTTGACATGGAGAGCGCGCAGGCGCTGATCGATGCGACGGTCAAGGGGCCGAAGGTCGCGCCTCCCGGAACCGTTGCGATCCATCACAACGAGACCGGCTTCTTCCGCGAGGTCTATGCCGAGGAACAGGGCGTCCTCGAGGCGATCAAGAAGTACATGGAGTACACCCCCGCTTACAACCTTGAGTACTTCCGTGTTGACGATCCGCGCGAGCCGCAGTTCGATCCCAACGATCTTTACAGCATCATCCCCACCAACCAGAAGAAGACCTACAACACCTATGAGGTGATGGCCCGCCTCTTCGATAACTCGGAGTTCTTCGAGTACAAGAAGGGCTATGGTCCCGAGATGATCACCGGCCTTGCCAAGCTCGACGGCCTGCTGGTCGGCGTGATCGCCAACGCGCAGGGTCTGCTGATGAATTATCCCGAGTATAAGGGAGCCGGCGCAATGGGCATCGGCGGCAAGCTCTACCGCCAGGGCCTGATCAAGATGAACGAGTTCGTCACCCTCTGCTCCCGCGACAAGATTCCGCTGATCTGGCTGCAGGATACCACCGGCATCGATGTCGGCGACGACGCCGAGAAGGCGGAGCTGCTCGGTCTCGGTCAGGCGCTGATCTACTCGATCCAGAATTCCAATATGCCGTCGCTTGAGATCACCCTGAGAAAAGGCACCGCGGCCGCGCACTATGTCCTGGGCGGCCCGCAGGGCAACGACAACAACGTCTTCTCGCTCGGCACCGCCGCGACCGAAATCTACGTCATGCACGGCGAGACCGCTGCCGCCGCGATGTATTCGCGCCGTCTGGTCAAGGATTCCAAGGCCGGCAAGGATATTCAGCCGATCATCGACAAGATGAACGAGCTGATCCAGCAGTATGCCGAGAAGTCCAGCCCCTTCTACTGCGAGAAGGACGGCCTGGTCGACAAGGTTGTGGATATGACGATGCTGCGCTCCTATATGAAGGCGTTTGCTTCCGCCTACTATCAGAACCCGAAGGCGGTCTGCCCCTTCCATCAGATGCTCACTCCCAGAACCATGCGCGACTTCGAGACCTATACCAAGTAATAAATCAGCAGAGGCCGGGCCATGTCACCGCGCCCTGTAGGAGGATTTTATGGCGATCATTACAATGGGCATTGACGTTGGCTCAACCGCTTCCAAATGCATTGTGCTGAAGGATGGGAAAGAGATCATCGGCAAGGCGCTGACCGATGTCGGCGCCGGGACCAGCGGCCCCGAGCGGGTTGTCAGGTCCATTGTCGAGACGACCGGCATGCAGCTGGAGGAGATGGATTATATCCTCGCTACCGGCTACGGCCGCAATTCGTTCGAACAGGCACAGTCCCAGATGAGCGAGCTTTCCTGCCATGCGCGGGGTGCGTACTTCCTTTTTCCCGAGGTTCACACCGTCATCGATATCGGCGGACAGGACGTCAAGGTCCTGCAGATTGAAAACGGCGCGATGATCAACTTTCAGATGAACGACAAGTGCGCCGCCGGAACCGGACGGTTTCTGGACGTCATGGCGCGGGTGCTTGAGGTCAAGGTTTCCGACCTTGCGATGCTCGGCTCCCACTCTACCAAGAAGATCGGCATCAGTTCGACCTGCACCGTCTTTGCGGAAAGCGAGGTCATCAGCCAGCTTGCACAGGGCACCGACAAGTGCGATATTATCAACGGCATCCATCATTCGATTTCCCACCGGGTCGCGGGGCTTGCCCACCGGGTCGGGGTGCGGGATCAGGTAGTGATGACCGGAGGCGTCGCACAGAATAGCGGCGTCGTGCAGGCTCTTGAGGAGGAATTGGGCCATAAGGTCTACACCTCGCCGATCACCCAGTATGTCGGGGCGCTGGGCGCCGCGCTCTTCGCCTATCAGAAGTGCATCAAAAAGTAAAATCATGTTCGGGCTTCACGCGGTCGAAAGCCGCGTGAAGCCATATCCTTAAAGATTCGGAGGTAAGAATCATCATGGCTGAAACTGCAAAGCCCAAGAAGACCGTAAGTCCGGGCGTATTGGCTCTGCGCAAGGTGGTGGAGGATGTCTATGCCGACGCCCGCATCGCCAAGCAGGAGGGAAAGCCGGTTGGCTGGTCCTCTTCAAAATTCCCCTGTGAGCTCTATGAGGCCTTTGGCCTGAATGTGGTATATCCTGAGAACCAGGCCGCCGGTATCGCCGCCAACCGCGACGGCGAAGTGATGTGCCAGGCCGCTGAGGATCTCGGCTTCGATAACGACATCTGCGGCTATGCCCGCATCAGCCTGGCTTATGCGGCCGGCAAGCGCGCTGCCAAGAAGCTCGACCCCGAGACGCTCGAATATGTCATCGACCCGAACTCCGGCAAACCCCTGAAGGATGAAAACGGCAACGTCGTCATCGATCCCGAGACCGGCAAGCCGAAGAAGGACCCCAAGACGCTGACCCCCTACACCGAGCTCGTCGATATCAACGAGCTTTGGGCAATGCCCGACGGTGAGGAGAAGGAAAAGCGTCTGGCCGCTATCAAGTCTTACCGTCAGATGCAGATGCCGATGCCCGATTTCGTGCTCTGCTGCAATAACATCTGCAACTGCATGACCAAGTGGTATGAGAATATCGCCCGGATGCACAACATCCCGTTGGTCATGGTCGATATCCCCTACAACAACACCGTCGAGGTTGACGACGCCTATGTTGCGTACATCCGCGGCCAGTTCGATGACGCGATCAAGCAGTTGGAGAAGATCAGCGGACGCAAGTTCGACGAGAAGAAGTTCGAGGACGCCTGCGCCCATGCCAACCGCACCGCCAAGGCGTGGCTGAAGGTCTGCGACTACCTGCAGTATAAGCCCGCTCCCTACAGCGGCTTCGACCTCTTCAACCACATGGCTGACGTCGTAACCGCCCGCGGCCGTCGTGAGGCTGCCGAGGCGTTCGAGCTGCTCGCCACCGAGATGGAAGAGCATATCAAAAACGGCACCACCACCACCCCGTTCCCGGAGCAGTTCCGCGTCATGTTTGAGGGCATCCCCTGCTGGCCCAAGCTGCCCGCGCTCTTTAAGCCCCTCAAAGCCAATGGCGTCAACGTGACCGCCGTTGTTTATGCGCCTGCCTTCGGCTTCGTCTACAACAATCTCGACGAGATGGTCCGCGCTTACTGCAAGGCCCCGAACTCGGTTTGTATCGAGCAGGGCGTTGACTGGCGCGAAGGAATCTGCCGCGACAACAAGGTTGACGGCGTGCTGGTGCACTATAACCGCAGCTGCAAGCCGTGGAGCGGCTATATGGCGGAGATGCAGCGCCGCTTCACCAAGGATCTCGGCGTTCCCACCGCTGGCTTCGACGGCGATCAGGCCGACCCCCGCAACTTCAACGCCGCCCAGTATGAGACCCGCGTGCAGGGCCTCGTGGAGGCGATGCAGGAGAACAAACGCCTCAAAGAGGAGGGCAAGGCATAATGAGTATCGAAGTATTGCTGAATGAATTCAAGGAAGCCGCTGCCAGTCCGGCCAAACTCCTCAAGGAGTATAAGGCCGCCGGCAAGAAAGTGGTGGGCGTCCTGCCCTACTATGCTCCCGAGGAGCTCGTCTATGCCGCCGGCATTGTGCCGATGGGAATCTGGGGCAGCAACACCAAGACCATCAACCGTGCCAAGGAGTACTGTGCCACCTTCTACTGCACCATTGCGCAGCTTGCCCTTGAGATGCTGCTCGACGGTACGATGGATCAGCTCGACGGCATCATCACCCCCACCATCTGTGATACCCTGCGCCCGATGTCTCAGAACTTCCGGGTTTCGATGGGCGATAAGATGAAGGTCATTTTCCTGGCGCATCCGCAGAACCGCTTCGCAGATTTCGGCCTTAAGTTCTGCGCCGACCAGTACGGCCGCGTCCGCAAGCAGCTTGAGGAAATCGCCGGGGCGCCGATCACCGATGAGGCGATCCGCGAGGCGATCAAGGTCTACAACCGCAGCCGCGCCGCCCGCCGCCGCTTTGCCAAGCTTGCGAGCGAGCACTGCGACGTGATCACTCCGGTTAAACGCAGCGCCGTTTTCAAGGCCTCCTATTTCATGCTCAAGGATGCCTATACCAAAAAGCTCGAAGCGCTCAATACCGAGCTTGAGAAGCTGCCGGTATGTCACTGGAAGGGCGTTAAGGTTGTCACCTCCGGCATTATCTGCGACAATCCCAAGCTGCTGCAGATCTTTGAGGAGAACAATGTCGCCATCGCAGCCGACGATGTCGCCCATGAGAGCCGGATGATCCGGGTTGATGCGGCGGAGACTGGTGATCCGATGGAGGCGCTGGCCCGTCAGTTTGCCATGCAGGATTATGACATTCTGCTCTACGATCCCGCCTCGGCGGAGAACCGCCGCGGTGAATTCATCGCCCAGATGGTCAAGGAAAGCGGCGCACAGGGCTTGGTGCTCTTCATGCAGCAGTTCTGTGACCCTGAGGAGATGGAGTATCCCTGCCTCAAGAAGGCGCTTGACAATGCCGGAATCCCGCATATTAAGCTGGGCATCGACCAGCAGATGCGCGACTTCGGTCAGGCGGCGACCGCCATCCAGGCGTTTGCCGACGTGCTGGAGATGAACAAGTAGTCCTTCGATTTCTTAAAACAAAAAATCAGGTGCGGTTTATCGCACCTGATTTTTCTTTTGTATAGCTTTAGCACACAGAAGCACCAGCTCTGCTGATAAGGGTAAAAGCCTTCTCTTTCAGCAGAAAGAGGAGCGGGCTGATCACGGCAAATTTTGGACGTTGCCCGCCCGTGCGGCTCCGCCGGGAAATCCACGATCTTCTGCAATGTGTTGTACGTCCCGAGAGGAAGTTTTAAGAGGATCTATATGGCATGGTTATGATTATTCGGCCTTTTTCAACGCCTGCGCGTGCTTGCAGACCGGGGCCATCACACAGGCGCCGCACTGGGGACGGCGGGCGATGCAGACCGCACGTCCATGCAGCACTAGACGGTGGCAAAAGTCATTGGCCTTTTCCATCGGCAGGCAGGCGCGAAGCTCCCGCTCGGTTTTGAGCGGGTCCTTGGTGGTGGTCAGTCCGAGCAGATTGGTGATCCGGATGCAGTGGGTATCACAGACGACGGCGGGCTTATGATAAACATCTCCGATGATCAGGTTGGCGGTTTTGCGTCCCACACCCGGCAGGGTAAGCAGTGCCTCAATGGTGTCGGGAACCACCCCGCCGAATTCGGTGATCAGCTTTTGGGAGAGGGCGACGATGTCGCGTGCTTTTGTTTTATACAGCCCGCAGCTTTTGATGCACTCTCCGATTTCTTCAGGAGTGGCGGAGGCGAGCGCCTCCAGAGTGGGGTATTTGGCAAAAAGCCCTGGCGTGACGAGATTCACCCGTGCGTCTGTGCATTGTGCGGCCAGCCGCACCGAAATCAAAAGCTCATAGGGCTTTTCGTACTCCAGCGAGCAGACCGCGTCAGGATAGCATTCTTCCAGCAGACGCACCGCCTCGGCAGCGCGCTCTTTTTTTGTCATGGTTGTTTTCCTCCTTTGCGATCAGGAAAAGAGTCCAAAAAATTTTTTCTTCTTTGGCATTTCCTGTGATTCTTTCCTGAGCTTTTCCAGCTCGTCCTTGGCCTCTTCACTGCCAAGCGCGGCGGCCTGTTCCAGCCAGTGCTTTGCCCGTTCAGGATCTTTTTTGAATCCGTTGCGGCCTTCCAGTGACCAGCGCCCGAGAGTCAGCATCGCCCCTTTGTGATCCTTCGCGGCGGCCCTGCGGTAGTATTCCGCCGCCCTGCGCAGATCCTTGCGGACGCCGCTTCCCATTTCGTAGCAGAGGCCCAGATTATAGAGAGCTGAAACCGAACCCTTCTCTGCGGCCCGCTCGAACCATCGAAAGGCTTCTTCCACGTCCTTCTGAACGCCGAGCCCCTTGTAGAGCAGATCCCCGAGATTGTTCTGGGCGGTGCCGTTGCCCAGTTCCGCGGCGCGGCGGTAAAGGGCGGCTGCCTGAACATAGTCCTGCGTAAGACCGCAGGCAGCCCGCGCGTAGCAGAGGCCCAGGTCGTTGATGGCAGGCGCGTAATCCTGCCCGGCGGCCTGACGGTAGCACTCTACGGCGTAAGCGTCATCCTGCCCGACGCCGTCTCCCTCCTCATAACAGCAGCCGAGCAGGTGCAGCGCGCGGGGGAATCCCCGTTCTGCTGCCTGCCGAAACCAGTTGACTGCTTGGATTGAATCCTTTGCAACGCCGATACCGTTGAGGTAGCAATAGCCCAGATTGCACTGGGAGGCGGTGTGTCCGAGTTTTGCGGCTTTTTCATAATATTGGACTGCAATGGTTCGGTCGGTTTCCACGCCGGTTCCGAATTCGTAGCAGAGCCCAAGATCGCAAAGGGCGGGAGGATAGTTCTGTTCGGCGGCGAGCCGGTACCATTTGACGGCCTCTGAGATGTCGCGCGGGACTCCATCGCCGTTCTCACAGCAGCAGCCCAAAATTCTCTGGGCGCGGGCAAATCCCTGCGCGGCGGATTTTTGCAGCCATTCGACCGCCTGCTTTTCATTTTGTGTCACGCCGTTTCCGTTGAGGAGGCATACCGCAAGATTGCATTGAGAAGGTGCATGTCCCAACCGGCCGGCCTGCTCGTAAAGGGAGGCGGCCTTGGCAAGATCCACCTCCACCCCGGTGCCCAGTTCATAACAGAGGCCGAGGTCGCAGAGGGCGGGCGGATAATTCTGCCCGGCGGCAAGGGCATACCATTTGACTGCCTCGTCGATATTGCGCGGAACCCCGTCTCCGTTCTCGCAGCAGCAGCCGAGAAGCCGCTGGGCGCGGGCAAACCCTTGCGCGGCGGACTTTCGCAGCCACTCGACCGCTTTTTCATAATCCTGCGGCAGGCCGTTTCCGTTGAGATAACAGTAAGCAAGATTGCATTGCGCAGACGCGTGGCCGAGACGGCCCGACTGCTCATAGAATTCACAGGCTCTCTCAGGACTTTGTTCCACACCGGTCCCAAATTCATAACAGAGCCCGAGGTCGCAGAGGGCGGGCGGATAATTCTGCTTTGCCGCTAACCGGTACCACCCGACCGCTTCGCCGGAATTTTTTTCAACCCCGTCGCCGTTCTCATAACAGCAGCCGAGAAGCCGCTGGGCGCGGGGAAACTCCTGTGCGGCGGCCTTTCGCAGCCATTCAACCGCTTTCACACTGTCCTTTGCGGTCCCGTTCCCATTGAGGAAGCAGACGGCGAGATTGCACTGCGCCGGAGCATAACCGGCTTCGCCGGCCTTTTGGTAATATTCGACGGCTTTCGCTAAATCGGACGGTACACCGGTCCCGAACTCGTAGCAGAGGCCGAGGTCGCAGAGGGCGGGCGGATAATTCTGCTTTGCCGCCAGCCGGTAAAGCCGCACCGCTTCATCGATGCTCTTTTCAACCCCGTCTCCGTTTTCATAGCAGCAGCCGAGAATCCGCTGGGCGCGGGCATAGTCCTGTTCAGTGGCCTTTTGCAGCCATGCGGCCGCCTGGGTAAGATCGCGCTCGACCCCGATGCCCTGAAGGTAGCAGACAGCGAGGTTACACTGCGCAGGAGCATTTCCCAGCATGGCCGCGCGGGTGTAAAGCTCGGCAGCTTTGGGAAGGTCTTTGGCGGTGCCGGTGCCAAACTCACAGCAGAGTCCCAGGTCGCAGAGTGCCGGAGCATATTCCTGAGCTGCGGCAAGGGTATAAAGCTCCATCGCGCGGGACATATCCTTTTCGACTCCGTCGCCGTATTCATAGCAGCGCCCAAGAATCCGCTGGGCGCGGGCATAGTCCTGTTCAGCGGCCTTTTGCAGCCATGCGGTTGCCTGAATGCAGTCCTTTTCCACCCCGATGGCGTTGAGATAGCAGACTGCCAAATTACACTGAGCCGGGGCATAGCCCTGTTCAGCAGCGAGCGTGTAAAGCTCGGCGGCGCGTACCGGGTCCGCCTGCACACCACTGCCGTTTTCATAGCAAAGGCCGAGACTGCACTGGGCCGATGGAAAGTCCTGCGCGCTGCCCTGCTCCAGCAGCTCGACGGCCCGCGCTTCATCCTGTGCCACCCCGCTGCCGGTCAGCAGGCAGCGGGCGTAGGCCTCAAGCGCCCGCAGATCGCCCTGATCGGAGGACTTTTGAAACCAGCGGGCTGCTTTTGCCTCATTGGTTTTCACGCCGTCGCCGGTGATATAGCGGACTGCAAGGTCATACTGCGACGAAGCGTCCCCGAGTTCTGCCTGGATGAGAAGCTGCTGAAAGTCCTCTTTGGATTTCCGCAGGTTTTCCACCGCCTTTTTCACGGAAAGAAAATCGACAAACACGACGTTCTGCGCCTGCGGATTCTCCTGATTCGGGTCTTTTTGAGAAGGATGATTCCGGGTATTGTTTTCCATTCTGGATTCCCCCTTGCGGCCATTCTGAAATTCGGATGACCGGTGCGCAAGCATCGGCCTGCCGTGACGGCTCCTGTCCGGGATATGCTGGTTCCACTATTATAGCGGAAAATCTGAAGTCCCGCAACAGAGAAAGGGACCATGCAAAAGAAGACCGGTGCAAAACGCAGAATGCATTTTACACCGGCTGGGGCTCCGCGGCCCGGGCTCCTGTTTCAGATATTGGGCCGGACCGAGCGCGGCAGGGCAAATTCGGGCCAGTAGCGGCTGCGGCACGGCCGATTGGACGGGGACGGCGGCGTCACAGGAGTGCCGGAGGGCGGCCGATGCGCGCACCCTGCGTTTCCCGGACGATGATTTTGGCACCGGCAAGGCATACTATCAACTCCAATGAATGTTGTTATCACATCCTATGCACCGCATTCCGAACAGGTTCCGGGTTTTGGACGGCGGCACCGTGGTTTGACAAAGATTCCCAAGTTCTCCGCGCTATAATGGGAGGGATCTCGACGGCAGGGGGAATGTGTCGTGCCGACGGTAATCTATGTAGATGTCCTTCTGGTACTGAATTTCGTCATCAATTTCCTGCTGCTGCGTCTCACCGCAGCTGCGGCCGGATGTCCGCCCCCGGCACTTCGTCTCGCCCTCGGCGCGGCGGTCGGCGCGGTGGGGGCCCTTTCTATTTTTGTTGCCTTCCCCGCGCAGATTGCCTGGCTTGCTTTCCGCCTGATGCTGGCGGCTGTCATGACGCGAATCGCCCTTCCCTGGGCGGGACTGCGGCGCTGGGCGGGATCGGTGCTCTGTCTGCTGGCGGTCAGTTTCCTTTTTTCCGGCGGCATGATCGCGCTCTCGCTGGCGCTGCGTCCGGCGGGAATGCTGATGTCGCGCGGCGTATTCTACCTTGACCTCTCGGCGGCGGCGCTGCTGGGCGCCGCCACCCTTTGCTTCGTGCTGGCCTGCTGGTTTGAAAGAATTCTGCGCCGCCGTGCGCCGCGGGAACTGCGCTGCGAGGTGCTGGTTGGCGGGGAGAGCGGAAGCTGCAGCTTTGCGGCGCTGATCGACACCGGAAACAGTCTGGTGGAACCGTTTTCGCAAAAACCGGTCATCGTCTGCGAACGGGCGGCGGTAGCAGCCGCCCTGCCGCTGCTGGCGCACGCGGGAGAGGAGGGAATACCGGGAATTCGGTACGTTTTTTATAAGACGGTCGGTTCTTCGGGGATACTGCCGGCCGTGGAACCGCCGCTTCTTCTAATCCGGACGGAGGGAGGGGAGTGGCGCAGCGCTGCCGGGGCCTACCTCGCGGTCACCGACCGGCCGCTGGAGGCGGGGGGCTGCCGCGCAGTAATGAATCCCGATCTGCTCAACCGGCCGGTCTCTGTCAATCATCAGAAAGTGGGGGAAACACTGTGAAACGCTCCTTGTCGATTCTTGCGCGGGAGCTTTGGCATTCGCTCTTGCTGCGGCTTGGGCTCGCCGAAGCGGCGCACTATATCAACGGTCCCGAGACGCTGCCCGCGCCGCTCTCCCGGGAAGAAGAAAAGGGAATTTTCATCCGCCTTGAGCAGGATGATCCTGAAGCGAAGCAGCAGTTGATTGTACATAACCTGCGCCTGGTCGTCTACATCGCGCGCAAATTTGAAAGCTCCGGACTCGGGGTGGAGGATTTAATCTCCATCGGAACCATCGGACTGATCAAGGCGGTTAACACCTTCTGCCCGAGCAGGGGAATCAAACTTGCCACCTATGCCTCGCGCTGCATCGAAAATGAAATCCTGATGTACCTGCGCAAATGCCAGCCGCTTAAAAACGAGGTGTCGATCGACGAACCGCTCAACGTTGACTGGGACGGAAATGAGCTTCTCCTTTCGGATATTCTCGGCACCGAACCTGATCTGATCAACCGACCTCTGGAGCTGGATGCCGAGCGAGGAATGCTTGCGGAAGCCATCGCCAGGCTCGGGGAACGGGAGCGCCTCATCATGCAGCTGCGTTTCGGATTCCTCGACGGACAGGAGCGCACCCAAAAGCAGGTGGCCGATATCATCGGCATCAGCCAATCGTACATTTCCCGGCTGGAAAAGCGGATTATCCGCAGGCTGAGAAGAGATCTGGATAAGGTGTTTTGAGATGGTTCTGAGAAACCGTATGCCGTTTTTCTGAATTTGGCAGGATGTCACAAAGACTTGTCCGGATGCAAAACACTCTGTCCGCAGACTGCAGAGGGAATGGATAAACGGGCCTTCCGCTGCAAAAAGTTGCTGACTCCGGCGGAATCCGGCAGCCGCAGCGGCTGCCCCAATGCAGATGTTCTGCCATGGGCAGAGCATAAAAACAGGACCGGCGGAATACCGTCGGTCCTGTTTGCCTTTCCGTTTACTTCTGCTTGGCGGCCAGCGCCTCGAGCACATCGCGGCGGGAGAGGTTAATTCGTCCCTGGCTGTCGATCTCAGTGACCTTGACCAGCACCTCGTCGCCCACGGTGACGACATCCTCCACCTTCTCGACCCGCTTGGTGTCGAGCTTGGAGATGTGAACCAGCCCTTCCTTGCCGGGAGCAATTTCGACAAAAGCGCCGAAGGCCATCAGGCGGGTGACCTTGCCCTTATAGACCGCGCCGACCTCGGGATCCATCGCGATGGTTTTGATGACCTGAATGGCGCGGTTGGCATCCTCAATATCGATGGCTGAAACGAAGACGCTTCCGTCATCCTCAATGTCGATTTTGCAGTTGCACTCGGCAGTGATCTTCTGAATGACCTTGCCGCCCGAACCGATCACCTCGCGGATCTTGTCGGGATTGATCTTCAGGGTGAGCATCTTGGGAGCATACCTGGAAAGGTGCTCACGCGGTGCGGGAATCGCCTTGAGCATAATCTCATCGAGGATATAGAAGCGGGCTTCGCGGGTCTTGCGCAGCGCCTCCTCAATGATCTCATAGGTCAGGCCGTCGATCTTGATATCCACCTGGATGGCGGTGATGCCTGCCTTGGTGCCGCCCACCTTGAAGTCCATATCGCCGAAGAAATCCTCGACGCCCTGGATGTCAACCATCGTGATCCAGCGGTCCCCCTCGGTGACAAGCCCGCAGGAGATGCCTGCGACGGGGGCCTTCAGAGGCACGCCTGCATCCATCAACGAGAGGGTCGAAGCGCAGATTGAAGCCTGCGAGGTCGAGCCGTTCGAGCTGGTGATTTCGGAGACGACGCGGAACGCATAGGGGAACTCCTCCACGGAGGGGATCACCGGGAGCAGAGCCTTTTCCGCGAGCGCGCCGTGGCCGATTTCGCGGCGGCCGGGGCCGCGGGAGGGACGGGTTTCACCGACCGAGTAGGACGGGAAGTTGTACTGATGCATATAGCGCTTGCGGTCCTCGGAGCCAATGCCGTCGAGAATCTGCGCTTCGGAAACCGCACCCAGAGTCGTGATGGTCAACGCCTGCGTCTGGCCGCGGGTGAAGAGGGCGGAGCCGTGAACCCGCGGGATCAGGCCGACCTCGGCCGAAAGCGGGCGGATTTCATCGAGCTTTCTGCCGTCAACCCGCTTGCCATCGTCAAGCAGCCAGCGGCGGACGACAAATTTCTGCAGCTTATAGATGGCCTCGTCGAGCTGATAGGCGAGGTCGGGATATTCCGCTTCGAACTTCTCATGAATATCCGCCTCGATTGGCTTGAGACGCTCCTCGCGGACATTCTTGTCGTCGGTGTCGAGGGCTTCGCGAACCCGGTCGACGGCAAATTCCTTGACCTTCTCAAAAAGCTCGGGATCGACAACCACCTCGGTATAGGGAACCTTGGGTACGCCGATCTCGGCTTTGACATCGGCGATGAACTGCGCCATCTTGGCCGCTTCCTTGTGGCCAGCGATAATCGCCTTCATCATCAGGTCCTCGGGAACCTGATCGGCGGCGCACTCAATCATGCAGACCTTATTCACATCGCCCGCAACAGTCAGATTCATCGCGCTCTTTTGCTGCTGCTCCTCACCGGGCATCAGCACCGGTTCACCGTCGATCAGGCCCACGGCGCAGCCCGCGATCGGGCCGCCCCACGGAATATCCGAGATCGAGAGGGCGAAGGAGGCGCCGATCATGCCGCAGATTTCAGGCGAGCAGTCGGGGTCGTAGGAAAGCACCGTCATAATGATGGTGACATCGTTTCTCAGGTCCTTGGGGAAGAGGGGGCGCATCGGCCGGTCCACCAAGCGGGAAGCCAGAATCGCCCGGTCGGAGGGACGGCCTTCCCGGCGCAGGAAGGAGCCGGGAATTTTGCCGGCGGCATAGAGCTTTTCCTCAAAATCGACCGACATTGGGAAGAAGTCGATGCCCTCGCGGGGCTTTTTGCTCATGGTGACGTTCACCATCACTGTCGTCTCGCCGTAGCGGACGATGCAGGCACCGTTGGCGAGCATGCCGATTTTGCCGACCTCAAAGCTCATGGTGCGTCCGGCGAACTCGGTTTCAAAAATTCTGTGTGCGAATACCAATGATAATCCTCCTTTTGGAAAGGGGACGGGCCGGACGCCGAAGCGATGAAGCCAACCCTCGATGACGGCTCAAGGGCTCGATTCACTGCTGCAGCGCAAGGCCGAATCCCGCTTATTTGTACGGAAAGGCAGGCGTACTGCATGTACACCTGCCTTTCTGTCAGTTCCTTACTTGCGGATGCCGAGCTTGGCGATAATCGCGCGGTAACGTTCGATGTCGTTTTTCATCAGGTAATTGAGCAGGTTCTTTCTGCGTCCAACCATCTTGAGCAGACCGCGGCGGGAATGGTGATCGTTCTTGTTGGCCTTGAGGTGCTCGGTCAGATCGTTGATCCTGCGGGTGAGGATCGCGATCTGGACCTCAGGGGAACCGGTGTCGCCCTCGTGCAGGGCATTGGCCTGGATGACTTCCTGTTTCTGTTCCTTGAGCAGCATGGGAAAAACACTCCTTTTTATCATTCGGCTCTGCCACAGCAAGGGGTCGATGAGCGTTCCCGAAATCGGGCAGCCGCCCCAAGCCGTGTTCAGGCCATATAAAAATATTATATCAGTCCGGATTTCCTTTGTAAAGAGAAAATCTGTCGGACGACTGCTTTTTTTACAAATTGCGGAAGAATTCAGGTGCAGCCTCCCGCCGCGCAGGCGGCTGCCACCGCTTCGCGGGCGCGTTCTGCGTCGACGCCGATCGCGTGGCGCAGCTCCTCAAGAGTTTCAAACTTCTCTTCGGGCCGCAGAAATTTGAGAAACTGTGTCTCGATCCGCCGGCCATAGAGATCGCCCGACCAATCGAGAATGTAGCTTTCCGCCGAGACACAGTCGGAGCCGACCGTCGGTTTAATCCCAACGTTGGTCGCCGCGGCATAGGGGACGCCGTCGATCAGCACCCGGGTGGCATAGACGCCGAAGCGCGGCCGGGCGAATTCCTCTCCGATATGCTGGTTGGCAGTGGGAAAACCGAGCTTATGCCCGAGTTTGCGCCCATGCTCCACCGTCCAGTCGATGGCAAACGGACGCCCGAGCAGGCGGTTTGCTTCCTCCAGCCGCCCGGCCTCGAGGGCGGCGCGGATGCGGGTGGAGCTGACCGGCCGGCCCCCGTCGAGCACTGCGCCGATCTGCCGCACTGCCACCCCGTAGGGGGCCAGCAGTCCGGCCAGCTCGGCGGCTCCCGCACAGGCGCCCTTTCCGAAACGGTAGTCATAGCCGCAGCAGACGACGCGGGCGTGCAGCCCGCGCAGCAGCACGTCAACGGCAAACTGTTCGGGGGTCAGGCCCATAAAGTTGGAAAAATGGGGAATCAGCAGCCAGTCGGCGCCCATCTCCTCGAGGGTTTGCTTTTTGAGGGTGATGCTTTGCAGAAGCCGGGCGCCCCTTTTGGCCGCGGGAGCCGAGCCGTTCATTGCAAAGGAAAAGACGCAGCATTCCAGCCCGTTTCTCTGTTCGGCAAGGGCCGATTCGATCACCGCACGGTGTCCGAGATGAACCCCGTCGAAGAATCCTACCGCGACGGCGGTGGGATGTTTTGTTTCGATGGAAAGAGTCGTTGCAGTTTTCATGTCCGGTTGGGTCACCTTTCAAAAACGTTTCAGCTTCATGCCCGGGGCGTCCGGTTCGACGGTGCCGAGTCCGAGGAAACGGTCCTTCAGCCAGACGGCGTAGCGCCCCGGCTTCGGGCTGCCGAGCTTGGAAAGGCTCAACGCCACGCCGTTTTCGAGCATATGCGCCTGCCACTCCCCGACACAGAGGCGGGGCAAACCCGAAAAAGCCTCGGAGGCAGGCAGCAGATATTCGAGCAGGCACCCCTCGTCGGTCAGGCGCTGGGCCTCGTCGAGGGTGATGCACTGACTGACCGCAAATCCGCTCGAGGCGGTGCGCCGCAGCGAAGAGAGCGCCGCGCCGGTGCCGAGGGCTGCGCCGATATCGTGAAAGAGGGTGCGCACATAGCTGCCCTTGGAACAGGTGACTTCCAGCAGGGCGTGGCGGTACTCCTCGTTGTATTCAAGCAGCGTGAGGTCATGGATGATAATGGTGCGGCTCGGGCGCTTGACCTCCTTTCCCTGGCGGGCGAGGTCATAGAGGCGCTTGCCGCCGACCGAAACGGCCGAATACATGGGCGGGATCTGCTCGATCTCGCCGCGGAAGCCGTCCAGCGCAGCCTCGAGCTCTGAGCGCGTCAGGGGAGCGCTGTTCTGAAAAAGTACGGCGCCGGTCAAATCCTGCGTATCGGTGGCGACCCCGAACTGCACTCCGGCGTGGTAGGTCTTGTCTTCGCAGGGCATACAGCCGCAGAGGCGCGCGGCACTGCCGAAGAGGCAGGGCAGGACACCGGTTGCCATCGGGTCGAGGGTTCCCGCATGGCCGATCCGTCTTTGGCGGGACATTCCCCGCAGCTTGGCAATCACATCAAAGGAAGTGAAGCCCTGCGGCTTGTCGATGAGCAGAATTCCGTCAGCCATTTAGGACAACTCCTCCAGGCAGGCGTTGACGAGGACTGCTTCGGCTTCGGCGAGCGGCTTCCAGATGCGGCAGCCAGCCGCACGGATATGTCCGCCGCCCTCAAACCGCCGGCAGACCGCTGAGACGTCCGCCTGATCGTTCGAGCGCATCGAAACTCGGATCGAGCCGTCGGCCCGTTCCTTGAGGGTAATGCCGATGTCCACTCCGATGATCGTCAGCGGCTTGGAGGCGAGGCCCTCAAGCTCTGACTCATCGACCCCGGCCCGCTCGACCATCTCCGTCGTAACTGCGATGACCGCAATCCGTCCGCCGGCATAGTAGCGGACATGGGAAAGAGCTTCGGCTTCCACCGCGATCCGCCCGCAGGATTTCGATTCGAAGAGCTGCACCCGGATCGTCTCGGTATCTGCGCCGAGCTCCATGAGGTCGGCCGCGTAACGCAGCGTCTGGGTTGTGGTGTTGGCATAGCGAAAACCGCCGGTGTCGGAGGAAAGGGCGGTGAAGAGGGCGGTTGCACAGAACGGCGAAACCGGAGCCCCCATCTCCCGGATTACCTCATAGACCGCCTCGCCCGCCGCCGCATAGCTGCAAAGGAAGGTTTCCTTTGCAAAAAGCGGATTGGTCGGATGGTGGTCGATATTCAGCTCCACCGCAGGGCGCGTTTCCTTCGGATCGCCGAGCATCGACGAAGCAGCCATGTCGATCGCCACAAAATGCTTTGTTTCGAACCGGGGCATTTCGCGGTGCAGGTAGGCGAGATTTGCAGGAAAGGGATCGGGACAGTGGATATTGACCTGCTTTCCCATCGCGGAAAGGGCGTCGAACAGGGCGCTTGCGCTGCCGTAGGTGTCCCCGTCGGGGTCCCGGTGGCAGAGCAGGGTGATGTCATCCATCTCCAGCAGCCGCGCGGCCGCCGTTTTGCTGTCAATCCTCATGACGTCCCTCCTGCTCGAGGCGGTGGAGTATTTTTGAGATTTCGGCCGAATGCTCGATCGAATTATCGGCGGTGAACCGCAGCTCGGGGGTGTGGCGGAGCTTGAGCCTACTGCCGAGTTCACGGCGCAGGAAGCCCGCGCCGTTTTTGAGGACCTTGACCGCTTCCTGTGCGGCGGCGAGGTCCTTCATCGAGCTGACAAAAACCTGACAGCTCGAAAGATCGCTGGAAAGATCGATCTTAACGATCGAGAGCATTGCTTCGGCAATGCGGGGGTCCTTCATTTCGCGGAGGATGGCGGTCAGCTCCCGCATGACATCCTCGCTGGTCCGCGCTGCACGGTAGGAAGGCATAGGCACTTCCTCCTTTCGCTGTATCATAACGTGTAATGATTATTCCCGGTATTCCTCGATCTCGTAGGCCTCGAAGATATCTCCTTCCTTGATGTCGGAAAACTTCGAAAGGGTTACGCCGCACTCGTATCCGGCGGTGACCTCCTTGGCGTCGTCCTTGAAGCGCTTGAGGCCCTCCACTTTGTCGTCGGCAACAATGATGCCGTCGCGCACCACCCGGATCAGAGCGTTGCGGGTGAGCTTTCCGTCGAGGACGTAGCAGCCGGCAACAGTGCCGACCGAGGAAATCTTGTAAACCTGCCGCACCTCGGCGCGTCCGAGCTCCTTGTCGCGGGTTTTGGGAGCGAGCATTCCCTTGAGGGCGTCGGTCACCTCGTTGATTGCGTCATAGATGACGCGGTAGAGGCGCATATCCACGTTGTCGCGCTCCGCCGATTCCTTGGCGGTCGCGTCGGGACGGACATTGAAGCCGATGATAATGGCGTTCGATGCGTTGGCCAGCATGACGTCCGACTCGTTGATCGCGCCGACCGCGCCGTGAATGACCCGCACCCGCACCTCATCATTTGAGAGCTTTTCGAGCGACTGCCGGACCGCTTCCACAGAACCGTCCACGTCGGCCTTGACGATGATCGGCAGCTCCTTCATCTCCCCTTCGGAAATCTGGCTGAAGAGGTTGTCGAGGGTGACCTTCTGGTAGGTTTGGAACTGTTCCTCCTTGGCCTCAAAGCGGCGCTTATCGACCAGCTCCTTGGCGAGCTTCTCATCCTCGACGGCGTTCAGAACGTCGCCGGCGGCGGGAACCTCCGCAAGGCCGGTGATCTCGACCGGCGTCGAGGGGCCGGCTTGGTCGATGCGGCTGCCCTTATCGTCGAGCATCACACGGACGCGCCCAAGCGCAGTACCCGCGATGACCACATCGCCGGTGTGCAGAGTGCCGTTCTGAACGAGGATGGTGGCGACCGGTCCGCGGCCGCGGTCGAGCTTTGCCTCGATGACGGTGCCGCGGGCGAGACGGTCGGGATTGGCGGCAAGCTCCTGTGTTTCCGCAACCAGCAGGATCATCTCCAGCAGCGATTCAATTCCTTCTCCGCTCTTGGCCGAGACGGGAACGCAGATGACATCGCCGCCCCATTCCTCCGGGACCAGCTCATATTCGGTCAGCTCTTGCTTGACCTTCTCAGGATTGGCAGTAGGCTTATCGATCTTGTTGATGGCGACGATAATCTGAACGCCGGCGGCCTTGGCGTGGTTGATCGCCTCGACGGTTTGAGGCATGATGCCGTCGTCGGCAGCAACGACCAGTACCGCGATGTCGGTGACCTGCGCGCCGCGCGCCCGCATCGAGGTGAAGGCGGCGTGTCCCGGCGTGTCGAGGAAGGTGATCGGCTGATTGTTGATCTGCACCTGATAGGCGCCGATGTGCTGGGTGATGCCGCCCGCCTCGGAGGAGGTGACGTTGGTCTTGCGGATGGCATCGAGCAGGGAGGTCTTGCCATGATCGACGTGGCCCATGACCACGACGACAGGGGGGCGGGGAGTGAGATGATCATCGTGATCCTCGGCAGTGTCAAAGAGCTGTTCTTCAAGGGTGACGACAACCTCATGCTCGACCTTCGCGCCGATCTCCATGGCGACGAGAGCGGCAGTGTCATAATCGATGACCTGCGAAACCGAGGCCATGATGCCTATCCCCATCAGACGCTTGACGATCTCAGCAGCCTGGACCTTCAGGCGAAGGGCCAGTTCGCCGACGGTCAGCTCGTCGGGAAGCTGAACCTCGAGCTTCTGCCGGCGCTGCCGTTCAAGCTCAAGTCTGCGCATCTTCTCCATTTCCTGTTCGCGGCGGGAACGGATCGGCTTGCCGCGCTGCTGCCGCCCGGTGAACTTCTGCTTGGATGGACCCTGGGCCTTGGCGGGAAGATTGACAGGAGCAATCTGCTCATATTTTTCGTTGTACTTATCGAGGTTGACCTGCGCTGAACGCATATCGACGTGGCGCGCGGCGGGACGCTCGACCTTGTTGGGATTAGGCTGTCCCGCCGCAGGCTGCGCTGCGGGGCGGGGCGGCTGCGGAACCGGGCGCTGCTGGTTCTGTCCCTGTGCGGGGCGGGCACCCTGCTGCGGGCGCTGCTGGCCCTGCTGTGCAGGCCGCGGCTGTGCGGAGCGCTGCTGGTTCTGTCCCTGTGCGGGGCGGGCGCCCTGCTGCGCGGCGGGACGCTGCTGGCCCTGCTGTACGGGCCGCGGCTGTGCGGGGCGCTGCGGGCTCTGTCCCTGCGCGGGGCGGGCGCCCTGCTGCTGTGCAGCCGGGCGCTGCTGGGCCGGCTGAGCCGGGCGGGGCTGAGGGGCGCTTTGAACGGGAGCGGCCGCCTTTTCGGGGATGGGCGCCGGTTCGGGCTCAGGCTCCGCCTTCTTCTGCTGCGCAAGCGCAAAATAGGGGTCGAGGCTTTCCATCTGGCGCTCCTGCGTAAAGCGCTCAAAAATCAGACTCAGCTCCTCATCCGAAAGAGCGGTCATATGCTTACGCTGGGCGTCAGGAAAATATTGCTCCAAAAGGCCCAGAATATCCTTACTGGGAATGTTCAGATCCTTGGCAACCTCGTGTACGCGGTATTTATCCATCATAAAGTCAAATCCTCCTCGCGGTTTTCTGTCGCGGTCGTATGCAGTTCTTTGATCCTGTCGGCCAGCCCCCGGTCGGTGACCGCCAGCACTGCAACCCGCTTACCCAGACCGGCGAGGAGCTCGTCGGCCGAGTAGGGAAGGGTGAGCGAAGCGGCAGGGGATCCGGATGCTTTTTGCAGCATCCGTTCCTTGGTCTTTGGGGAAATGTCATTGGAAAACAGGAGCAGACGTACGTCTTTTCCCAGCCCCTCGGCAACCGGATCGAAGCCCAGACGGAGCTTCCCTGCCTTGCGGCAGATGCCGAGCAGGCCGAGGATGTTACCCTTCACCGTCGGTCATCTCCTTTTCCATCGCGTCATAGACGGCGTCGGGAATCCGGCAGGAGAAAGCGCGCTCCAGCCTTTTTGCGCGGCGGGCCTTCCGCAGGCAGTCGAGCGAGGGGCAGATGTAAGCGCCCCGGCCGGGTTTTCTTCCGGTCAGGTCCAGAGAGATTTCTCCCTCGGGGCTTCTGACCACCCGGACCAGCTCCTTCTTGGGTTTGTGCTCGGAACAGCCGGTGCACATCCGCAGCGGCAATTTCTTTTCCTTCATCCCGTTCACCTCCGTGTGGGTTCCTGTCAAAATCGGCTCAGAGCGTCCCGCCGGCTTCTTCCGCCTGCTGTTCATCCGGTGCGGCGGGCTCCTCTTCGGGGAAGCCGCTCTCGGGCCGGATATCGATTTTCCAGCCGGTCAGCCGGGCAGCCAGACGGGCGTTGTGGCCCTTGTTGCCGATCGCCAGTGAAAGCTGATGATCCGGCACGACGACCCGGCAGGCTCTGGGAACCTCGGGATCGATCTCGACCGACAGGACCGACGCGGGCGAAAGCGCGGCCGCCACAAATTCGGCAGGATCCTCAGAATAGCGGATAACATCGATTTTCTCGCCGCCGAGTTCGTCGACGATCGAGTTGACGCGCGCGCCCTTCGGGCCGATGCAGGCGCCCACCGCGTCAACGTTTTCATCGCGGGAGGTCACTGCGACCTTGCTGCGCACGCCGGCCTCGCGGGAGATCGACTTGATCTCGACGGTGCCGTCGTAAACCTCAGGGATGTTCATCTCAAAGAGCCGCTTGACCAGTCCGGGATGAATCCGCGAGATCATGATCTTGGGGCCCTTCTCACCGTTGATCACATCGGAAACGTAAACCTTAATCCGCTCGCCGTCCTTGTATTCCTCACCGGGGACCTGTTCGGATTTGGGCAGGATCGCTTCGGAACGGCCGATCTCCACGGTGACGTTTCCGCGCCGCGGATCGGTTTTCACCACAGTGGCAGTTACGATGTCGCACTGCTTGGACTGATACTCAGCGAGCAGCTGGCCGCGTTCGGCCTCACGAATCCCCTGGCGGATGACATGCTTGGCGCTCATGGCGGCAATGCGCCCAAAACGCTTGGGGTCGAGCGGGATTTCAATGAGGTCGCCGAGCTTGGCGCCGGCTTTAACGCCTTGTGCTGCTCCGAGGCCGATCTCGATGGCGGGGTCCTCGACCTGCTCAACGACATGCTTTCTCACCGCAACGAAGAAACGGGCGGTAACCGGATCGATTTCAACGATGTTGTCCTCCCCGCCGTTGGCATCGCGCTTGACGGCGATCGAGACGGCATTCTGGATCTTTTCGATCATGTAGGGGACAGGAATGCCCTTTTCCTTTTCGAGCAGCTCGAGCGCCTCGAAAAATTCGCGGTTGATCATTGGTCTTCTCCTTTGCTGTAATCAAAATCGTCCTGCAATCTCACATAGGCCGCCTCGCTTTTGGCGACCGAAAGGGTCATGTCATTTTCTTCATCCCGGATGACGGCGACCCCGTCCTCATAGGATTCAAGGATGCCGGAAAATTCCCGGATGCCGTTTTTTGCGCGGATGAGGCGGGCATTGACCTTGCGGCCAAGGTTTTCTTCAAAATGCCAGGGCCTGGTCAGCTCGCGTTCAACGCCGGGCGAGGATACCTCGAGACAGTAAGACTGCTCGATCGGGTCCGCCGCGTCGAGAACCGGGTCGATGGCCCGGGAAAACCGTTCGCAGTCGTTGATATCGACCCCGCCCTCCTTATCAATGAAGAAGCGCAGGAACCATACCCCGCCCTCCTTCTCAAAGCGGATGTCCCAAAGGCGCAGCCCCATTTGCTCGAGCAGCGGCTCGGCAAGCGATGCGGCGACCTGCGCGGTGTTCGGTTTTGCCTTTGCCATAGAAACCTCCCTATACATAAACAAAAGAGCGGGTTGTTACCCACTCTCCTGTCAATACTTTCTACTTACTTATATACCATACCATATTTTATCCCGCTTGGCAAGGGAAAATTGCATTCGTCCGGCAAAAATGTTGAAAAGCAGCGATCAAGCAGGCAAAAGTGAGAGCAAAAAACGGTCAGAACGGCATACGAAATCCGGACTTCCGTTATCCTTCCGTTTCAGGGGTATAGCTTTGATGCTCTTCATCAAACCGGAAGCAGGCGCATCCGATTCCCCAAGGATAATAGAAATAGGACCACTGCGCAAGCATATTGGTATAGAATGTGAAGGAATCGATCAGATAACGGAACTCATCCTTGGTTAGAATCTTTTCCGCGATCATCCCGCGGAAGACTCTGGCCAGCTCACGCAGGCGCTTCATCCCGTAAGAGCCAAGAAGATTGGTGTAGGTCGGATCAATTTCCATATAAACCCGTTCCAATTGGCGCACGCCGAGCTGCTCGTCCCGGCACAGTCTGGCGATGGGGTAAAGGGTATACATGGAAAGATCGCGCGTGAGGCTGTAAACAAATATGAGACTTTCTATTTTGAACAGCGAAAAGGACACTATATTTTCCACAGTTCACGCAGTTGTGCCGGTGAAGCGTCCCTTGCGCTGAACAATTTGACAAAGCCGCCCCGAGCGGTGAAGAAAAGCACCCTACCGGGATCTGCTCTCTTCTGTGCCGCTTCGCGCGGCGAAGCAGGCGGCGATTTCGGCAGGCCCGCAGCAGGCGCTTTTCAGCACCATCAGCTGAATCCTGGCTTTGGTACCGTTCAGATTTCCGCTGAAGATACAGCCCATTGCTTTGAGCTGCGCGCCGCCCCCCTCGTAGCCGTAAACGGCGAGGGATGGCCCCCGCAGGCATCGGGAGGCGATGATGACCGGGATTCCGGCGTCGATCGCGCGCCGGATGCTCGGCAGAACGCTCGGCGGGAGGTTACCCGCGCCGAGGGCTTCGATGACAATTCCATCGACCGCGGCATCGGTGCAGGCGTCGATCAAAAGCGGAGACATGCCGAAATAAGCCTTAATGAGCTGCACATTGCTGTCAAGACGACTGACATCGTAGGTTTTCTGAGCCGGGAGGCTGTGGTAGAAAATGACTTCTCCATTGATCACCGCTCCCATCGGCCCGCCCTCGGTGGCAAGAAAGGAGTTCATATGATTGGTGTCACCCTTGACAATGCAGCGGGCGGGAAAAATATCCTGATTGAAAAAAACCATTATCCCCCGCTCCCGGGAGCGGGGATCGGCGGCGATCCGGATGGCGCCGAGAAGGTTGCCGATGTTATCGATATATTCTTCGCTCGAACTCTTCATTGCGCCGGTAAAAACGACCGGCTTTGGGCTGGAAAGAATCAGGGAGGTGAGATAAGACATCTCCTCAATCGTATCTGTCCCATGCGCGATGACCGCGCCGGAGATGTCCTCGCGTTCGAGCGCCTTCCGAACTTTTTGGGAAAGGCTCAGCCCGATTGCCGGGTCCATGTGCGGGCTTGGCCTGTTGCAGAAATCGTATGCTTCAATTTCAATATTGCTGTCAAATGCGGACAGGGCGCTGAGCAGATGATCCCCGCTTTCCGCCTGCACAATTGTACCGGTGGCGCTGTCAAAGCGGCTCATAATTGTCCCGCCGGTTGTGAAAATAATCACTTTACTTTTGCTCATCTTGACCTATCTCTCCCTAGAAGCTTGATAATGTCCCGGGATATCACACCGATATGAATTCTCCTGCGCTGCGGAAAAACTGGGAATTCTGCAGATAGATGCGGTCCTGTGTCATGCCGATATGGAGGCGCATGGCTTCCTCTGCAGCGGCGGGATTATGTTCCTGAATCGCCTGAACGATATGGGGATGTCCCTTAAAGGCACCGCTTGTGTCGGTGGTCATCAAATCCATGGTAAGCGCGCGGCGCATCTGATTAAGGATATTTGCCGTGGCGCTGATCAGGTAGGGATTGCGCGACATGCGCGCAATCTGCATATGAAATGAGGCGTTGCCCGCGTCATGCTGTCCGGCGGTGATGCCGGCGGTTCGGTCCTCAAAGCGTTCGATTTGGCTGCAGATGGACTGGAGCAGCCGGATTTCCGCCTCGGAGGCATGCTGCGCAGCGAGAGAAGCGGAAGCGCATTCCAAAATGCAGCGGAATTGGAACAGGCTTTGAAGATCCGAGAGGGAGATGCTTTTTACCAAATAGCCTTTCCGGGGAAACTTCTGCAGGTATTCTTCCAGACAGAGAGTGCTCAAAGCCTCGCGGGCCGGAGTTTTGCTTGAACCATATCGCTGTGCTACCTCGGTTTCGGTAATAATTTCCCCCGGCTTGTATACGCAGTTGACGATATCTTCACGCAAGCGGTGAAGAACCTGATCGCTCATTGATTGTTTTTGAGGCATGGCCGCCCTCTCTTTCATATATCTGTAATATATCACAAGTATATTTATCATATATCACATCTGGAAGCGGTTGTCAAGCATCCTTGCAGATTTTGTCGCGTTCTGCTCCCGGATTTTTATCCATTTTGGATAAAGAATCAAGTCTTATAGAAGGTTGTCTCAGGCTCCTGCCCGAATGTTAGAAAATTCAAAAGAATTTTTAGTGAAATCTTGCAAAGAGCCCTTCCGAATGTTACGATATCTGCATATAGATCTTCACACAGCAATTGAGGCCGGCCCGCCCGGAAACGGTGGCTCGGGATACAGGACAGAGAGGAAGATACGATGAGTTTTGAACAGGATTTTGGCTGCCATGTCTTTCGGGATGAAGTGATGAAGTCCATGCTGCCCAGCGAGGTTTTTGTCAGCCTGCAGCGTACCCGCAAGGCAGGCGGCAAGCTGGATGAGGCGATTGCCGGTCCGGTGGCGGAGGCAATGCTCAAATGGGCGCTTCAGCAGGGTGCTACCCACTACATTCACTGGTTCCAGCCGATGACCGACGCAGCGGTCGGAAAGAGTGAATGTTTCCTCAGCCCGGCAGGGGACGGCTCCGCAATCCTTGACTTTGACTCGCGGGCGTTGGTTCAGGGAGAGCCGGACGCCTCTTCCTTTCCTTCGGGCGGAATCCGCAATACCTTTGAAGCGCGCGGCTATACCGCATGGGACCCCACCTCTTTTGTATTCGTACGAGATAAGACACTTTACATCCCCACCGCCTTCTGCGGTCCTTCCGGGGTTGCGCTGGACCAGAAAACTCCGCTGCTGCGTTCGATGGAGGCCGTTTCCAACGAGGCGGTGCGGGTGCTGCGGCTGCTCGGCTGGAAGAATGTGAGCCGCGTTACCCCGATGGTGGGCGCGGAACAGGAGTATTTTCTCGTTGACCGCGAGCGGTATGAGCAGCGTCTCGATCTGAAGCTCTGCGGACGCACCCTGCTCGGCGCACCGCCGCCCAAGAGCCAGGAACTTGACGATCATTATTTCGGCCGAGTGCGCCTGAGAATCGCTTCTTTTATGCATGAGCTGGATGAAACGCTCTGGAAGCTGGGGGTCGCAGCCAAAACCAAGCATAACGAGGTTGCGCCGACCCAGCATGAGCTGGCGACCGTCTACGACTCAGCCAATCTGACCTGTGACGCCAACCATCTGGTGATGGAGACGATGAAGGTCGTGGCCAAAAAGCACGGCTTGGCCTGCCTGCTGCACGAGAAGCCGTTTTATGGGGTGAACGGCTCGGGCAAGCACAACAACTATTCTCTCTGCACCGATCAGGGAAAGAATCTTCTTTCGCCGGGCGAGCATCCCGAAAACAACCTGACCTTTATCCTCTTCCTCGCGGCCTTTGTCCGCGGTGTCGACCGCTACGCCACCCAGCTCCGGATGTCGACCGCTACGCCCGGCAACGACTGCCGTCTCGGCGGCTATGAGGCGCCGCCTGCCATTATTTCGATGTTCCTTGGGGAACGCTATACCTCGCTGCTCGCCAAATGCAGCAACGAGGACCATGGCAGCGGGAAGCGCCCGGTTTCGATCGGGGTCGAGACCATGCCGGCGGTCCTTTCAGATGACGCTGACCGAAACCGCACCTCGCCGTTTGCCTTCACCGGAAACAAGTTTGAGTTCCGCATGGTGGGTTCGGCTCAATCGATTGCGCTGGCCAACATTGTGCTCAATGCTCTGGTTGCCGAGAGCCTCTCGTTTTTTGCCGCCCGATTGGAGCAGAGCACCGAGATCGAGCGCACCGTCCGGGAAATTGCCTGTGAAACCTATGCGGCACATGGCCGGATCATCATGAACGGCAACAATTATTCGCAGGAATGGCAGATTGAGGCGGCGCGCCGCGGGCTGCCTGTTTATCCCGACTCTCTTTCCGCCGCGGCGGTCTGGCAGATGCCGGAGACGATCGATCTCTTCGGACGCTTTCATATCTTCTCCGAGCTGGAATGCCATTCCCGCTATGAGATCATGCTTGAGAATTACCGCAAGATTGCTCTGATTGAGGCGCGCACCCTTCTGGAGATGGTGCAGCGGCAGGTGACTCCCGCCGTCATCGCCTGCGCGGGGAAAAGCGCCGCGCAGCTTGCTCACCTGCGGTCGGTAGGTCTCGATAACGCTGCGCTTTACCGTTATACCCAGCGGCTGTCGAAAGCGGTCTCTGACCTCTTTGCCGGCGTCGAGAAGCTGCGGGATGATCTGCATGCTCTCCCTGCCGAGGTCAGCGAGGAGAGCAACCGGATGCTGCGCGACACGATCCGCGTGGATATGGAGGCCCTGCGCGACATCTCCGACGGAGTGGAGCAGGTCGTAAATGCCGCCGATTGGCCGATGCCTACCTATACCGATCTGATGCACCGGGTTTGACTCGAAGACGACAGGACGCCGCGGAATTCTGCGGCGTCCTGTTTTCATTGTTGTAGTTTAAGCACAAATAAACCGCCAGCCATGCTGGTGAGAAAAAGAATCTCTGGATAAAAAATCCTCCGAATATATTGATCCGTTCACCGGCAGCAAGGAAACAAAGACATAAAAACAGGCCACGTTAGCGGCGGCCTGCCCCCGGCCTGCTTCGGCGGCTGTTTTTGCCGGTATTGCCTTCTCTCGAAGATGTGAAGGTGTTCCCGAAATCGGGCGGCGTCCTGCCGCTCAGAATCGGAGATCTTATCATTGAAAATGACTCCCTTAGATTTCTGGGCAGGAGAAATGGCCCCGCTGTTTTGATCAGGCAACAAAAGCTGAATTTATGTGGAAAAATGCTGCTGCCGCGGGGAAAATGGAGAAATCGGCACAAAATATGCAGACTTTGATTCGAAATTTGTCCGCAATTTGTTGCGTTTGTGTTTCAATCGCGGATTTCAAGAGGCAAACTTAGTAATAATTTTCGATATTTGAACTGCTTCATCGTGCAAAAGGACGAAATTTCTTTTTGTATTCATATTATGGCAATAATTGCGCGGGAATCTATTAACAAACTGAAAAGAATGGTATATAATATAGCTGACTTTCCGGACCGTGTTTCCGGGTTGGCCATTTCAGAAGGAGAGAAAACGGAGCAATGCCAAACGATCTGGAACGCCGGAACGGCGGCGGGACTCTGACGCGTGAGGAGCAGTTTGAAAAGCTGCTCAATGCCTACCGTTGTTATTACGATGTCACCCGGGAATTTCCGGTAGGAGACATGGTGTTTCCTGCCATGGCCGAGTTCCACTCCCGCTCTGAGAAATATGTTCTGGTAAAAAAGGCAAAAATCTGGGGGATGGAAATGAACGAGTACGTTTATTTCCTGCTTGCCGACAGACTGGAGCCGGAGACGCTCCGGCATGCGGTCGATCTTGCGCGTGAGGATGGGCTTGGCAGAATCAGGCCCCACAGCGAGCACATGTACTCCCATGTCTCCCTCTCGATCATCGCACAGGAAATCCCCGAGGAAACCGTGCGGCTGATTCGCCGTTATCGGTTTCACAAAAATTTTTGGCTATCACTCCATGGCTGGATGGAGTTTCGCATAGCGGCGTTTGATCGTTCCAGCGGGAGGCTGATCAGCAATCCTGCCGGAAAGGACGTTCGAAAGACACTCGAACAGAATCTTACGCAGTACACAAGAGAGAGGAGAAAAAACAAATGAATGCAGTATTGGTTCTTGTAATCGGCTGCGCCATTCTGATTGCCGGCTACGTTTTTTACGGTAAGTGGCTGAGCGACCAGTGGGGCGTGGACGAGAAACGCGTTACCCCTGCCCACGAACTGGAGGACGGCATGGACTATGTCCCCGCCAAGGCTCCCGTTCTGATGGGACATCACTTTTCTTCGATCGCCGGCGCCGGCCCCATCAATGGCCCGATTCAGGCCGCCGTGTTCGGCTGGGTCCCTGTTATGCTGTGGGTCCTGATCGGCGGCATCTTCTTTGGTGCGGTGCACGATTTCGGCTCGCTCTTTGCCTCGATCCGCCACAAAGGCCAGTCGATCGGCGAGGTGATTGCCGCCAATATCGGCGAGCGTGCGAAGAAGCTGTTCATCATCTTCTCGTATCTGACCCTGATCCTGGTTGTCGCCGCTTTCGCTTCGATCGTAGCCAACACCTTCAACGGCTTCACTGCGGACGGCGCTCTCAATCACGATAACGCCGCCGTTGCGATGATTTCGCTGCTGTTCATCGTCATGGCCATTGTTTTCGGCTTCTTCGTTTACCGCAAGGGCGCGCCTCTTTCGGTTGCGACGATTGTCGGGGTGATCGCGCTGGTTGCCTGTCTTGCTATCGGACTGAATTTCCATCCGATTTACCTCAACGGCACCACCTGGATGTACATCATCGGCGTTTATATCCTGATTGCCTCGATCGCTCCGGTGTGGATTCTGCTTCAGCCGCGTGACTACCTGTCCTCCTTCCTGCTCTACGGCATGATGATCGTGGCGGTTGTGGGTGTCCTCGGCGCCGGTGTGATGGGCCAGAATCTCAACATGGAGATTCCCGCTTTTACCGGCTTTACCGACGAGCTTTCCTCGCTGGGCACCATGTTCCCGGCCCTCTTCGTCACCATTGCCTGCGGCGCGATCTCGGGCTTCCATTCGCTGGTCGGCTCCGGCACTACCGCGAAGCAGCTGGATAACGAGAAGGACGCCCGCCCGATCGCTTACGGCGGCATGCTGATTGAATGTGCGCTTGCGCTGATCTCACTCTGCGCGGTCGGTTATATCTGGCAGGAATATGTCGGCGGTCTGCGCACCCCGACCACTGTTTTTGCGACCGGCCTTTCCCGGATGGTCGCCACCATCCCCGGCCTGGCCGCCTCTGAGTCGACCGTCAAGGCCCTGCTCATTCTGGCGGTTTCGGCCTTCTGCCTGACCTCACTGGATACTGCCACCCGTCTGGCACGTTATATGTTCCAGGAATTCTGGCTGAAGCCCGGCCAGACCTATAAGGATGTCACCGGCTTTAAAAAGACCCTCTGCAATCCCTTTGTTGCTACTCTGATCACTGTTGTTCTGGGCATCGGCCTTGGCCTCGGTGGCTATTCCAAGATTTGGCCGCTGTTTGGCGCTGCCAACCAGCTGCTGGCTGCGCTGGCGCTGCTGGCTGTCGCGGCATGGCTGGGCAACATCGGCAAGAACAATAAGATGTTCCTCTTCCCGATGGGCTTCATGCTGGTTGTGACCCTCTGCTCTCTGGCACAGACCATTGTGGCCAAGGTTGGCGTGATCACCTCCGGCAACGCTGTTCTCAAGAGCGGCGGCGTGGATGTGGCTCCCTACATTCAGGCTGGACTGGGCGCTGTACTCTTTGTGCTGGCGCTTGTGCTGGCTGTCGAGGGCATCAACACTCTGAAGAATAAAAAGCCCTCCGAGACTGCGAAATAAGCAGATTCGGCGATCAAAAACGGACGGTTCTTTCGAACCGTCCGTTTTTGTTGTTAACGGAAACCTCCGGCTCTGCCGGTGGAGGTACCCAGTAAAAAGCTTTCGCTATAAACATCAAGCGAAGCGGGATGCCGACAGCAGATTCCCAACGATAGAAAGTTGCCGTTAGAACGGCAGCCGCCTTTTTGCGGGCTGAAAACAAGCGTTGCAAGTGGAACAAGTTTATTCTGAGATGCTTGCCGGCGATGGGCCTTTATAGGCCAACTCAAGTCATTGGCTCTGCCGGTGAAGGCAAAAACGCCCGCTTCAAGCATCAAGGAAAGCAGATCGCTTGTGACAATTTTTGGGGGCGCCATCCATGCGTCTGTCGCTGGGCGATCGCCTCATGCACCGCAGGCGGCTTTTGGGTGCCCGCATGCCCTCCCGCGTATTTTATCCGGGCAGCAAGCGGGATTAAGGTATTCTCCTCCGTTTGGGCACGCCGCTCACCGGACAGGTGTACGTGTTAGAGAAAGGAAACGAAACGGCGGACAGACCTTCAATATAGGATTTCGCTCATCAAAACACAAAAAATTTCGGTGTTTCTTCTGCCGTACCGCACCTTCCATCCGACTCGTGCAGGGGAAGCGTCATTACAAATTAAACATTCCTTTTTAGAATGTTCTGCTTGACCATCATCGGAAGACGAGCCATGATGAGAAAAAAGGTCGCCAAAGCGGCAGGGCGGAGGGAACGATATGAGAGAGGTCAACGTGATCCGCGCGGGAATTCCGGATTCTTTCCCGCAGGTCGATGAAAGCAGGGTGGATGCGCTGCCTGCCGGGGAGATCAAAAAGAGCAGCCGAAAAAGCATCGTACTGGATGACGACCCCACAGGCGTACAAACAGTACATGATATATGTTTATACGGATTGGAGCATCGAGAGCATCCGCGAGGGCTTTGCGGAAGAGCAGCGGCTTTTCTATCTGCTGACCAATTCGCGCGGCTTTACCGCGGAACAAACTACCGCCGCCCATCGGGAAATTGCCGCGGGAACTGCCGCGGTCTCCCGGAAAACGGGGATCAGCTGCTTGATCATAAGCCGGGGAGATTCCACCTTACGGGGACGCTGTCCGCTGGAAACCGAACTTTTGAAAGCTGGAGCGGAAGCCGCCGGTCAGCGGATCGACGGGGAAATTCTCTGCCCTTTCTTCCGGGAGGAGGGCCGGGCCGTTTTACCATCGGGGATATCCACTATGTCCGCGATGGGGACAGGCTGATTCCAGCAGGGCAGACCGAGTTTGCGAAGGACCGCACCTTTGGATACCGTTCCCACGATCTGAAGGACTATGTGGAGGAAAAAACCGCGGCGCCTATCTCGCCGGGCACGGCGTTTCAATCTCCATCGAGGAGCTGAGGAAGCTTGATTTGGACGGGATTGAGAGAAAACTGCTGGGGGTTTGCGGCTTTGGTAAAGTGGTTGTCAACGCGGTTGCCGACGTGGATGTTAAAATTTTCAGCGCCAAGGGGGGAATCACTTTCAGCGGTATCGGCACCAAGGCGCTGAAGGTGCGGCGGGCGCTGGTGATGGGCCAGATCCGTCCCGGCATTCCGGTATGGCAGACCGGGGCGGAAAGCAGGTTTCCGGGCATTTCCTATGTGATCTTTCCGGATAATGTCGGGGAGGATACATCCTGCGCGAGGCGGCCGAGATTCTGATGGAATTCCGGTGAAACGAAAAGGAAACGGCTTGACAAAAGCCGTTTCCTTTTCGTTTCAGGAGAAATCAGGCGCGCATGGGGCATACTTGCAGCTGTACCCTGATGAACTTTCTCAAGGCACAATATGCAAAATACGCGTAGTGAAAGGAATGGATTCTATGGAGATGATCACCGTCACACAGGAAAATTTTGAAAAGCAGGTGCTGCATTCCGGGCGTCCGGTTATGGTTGATTTCTGGGCGCCCTGGTGTGTTTATTGCCGGAGAATCGCCCCCGCAGTCGGACAGCTTGCGGATGAGCAGGGGGAACGGCTCGGGGTCGGCAAAATCAACATCGATGAACAGCCGGCTCTGGCCGGACAGTTTCAGGTGGAAACGATTCCCACTCTGATGCTTTTCCGCGAAGGGAAAGCAATCGGACAACCATTGATCGCCCCCTCCTCGAAAGCGCAGATCAGCAGCTGGCTTCAGGAAAACGGCGCGCTTTAGGACGGGGGGAAAAAACAGCATGGCGGATTCCATTTATGATGTGATTATCATCGGCGGCGGTCCGGGCGGCTACACTGCGGCGCTCTACTGCGTGCGGAGCGGGCTCTCGGCGCTGGTCATCGAAAAGCTCTCAGCGGGCGGGCAGATGGCCGAAACGGAGCAGGTGGACAACTATCCGGGCGCCGGAGAGGGAGTCGGCGGTTTCGAGCTGGCTGAACGGATGCGCGAGGGCGCGGAGCACTTTGGGGCGCAGACCCTCTATGCACAGGCGCAGAAAGCCGACCTGCGGGCCAATCCAAAGCGGATCACGACCGATCAGGGGGAACGGCTGGGCCGAAGCGTTGTTCTTGCGATGGGGGCCTACCCGCGTATGCTTGGTCTTGATGGGGAGCAGGAGCTGCGCGGCAAGGGCATCGCCTACTGTGCGGCCTGCGACGGGATGGCCTACCGCGGAAAGACGGTGGCGGTTGCAGGCGGCGGAAACAGCGCCGTTGCGGACGCCCTGATGCTTGCCAAGCTCTGCGCGAAGGTCTATCTGATCCACCGGCGGGACACGCTGACCGCTTCGAAGATTTATCTCAAGGCCCTGCAGGAGAATGATGTTGAAATCCTCTGGAACAGCCGCATCACGAGGCTTCTCCATGACGGACGGCTGACTGGTGTGGAGCTTGCCGAGGTTGATACAGACCGGCGGCGCGAGCTGGCCTGCGACGGGCTTTTTGTGGCGATCGGCCGGATTCCGGATACTGGGCTTGCCGCCGGCCAGGCGGAGATCGACTCATCCGGCTACCTTGTGGCGGATGAGACAACACGCACCAGTATTCCCGGCGTTTTCGCGGTGGGGGACCTGCGCACCAAGCCGATGCGGCAGATCGTGACCGCCGCCGCCGATGGGGCGGTTGCCTCGCGGTTCGTCGAGGAATATCTGGTGGAGCTGTTCAGCGGTCAACCTTGACCCCGAACAGCTCGATCAGATCGGCGGCTTGGAGCAGACTGATTTTTGCACCCCGAAGCTCGGAGGGCGGAGACGAGAGGATGGGGGCGAGCAGCTCGTTTTGAGTAAAATCCATCCCCGAAAGCGGCGTTTTAAAAAAGTTTGTCCGAAGAAAGCGGCAGCCGTCCGCCGAAAGATTCTTCCAGCGGACTTCGCTGAACGACGCTTCGGTAAAATCACAGTTATGAAGCAGAAGCTCCTGAAGCTTGGCTCTGTCAAAGGAAGCGTAGCGCAGATTGGAATTTTCCATCGTAATCTGCCGAAGCACCGCGCCGTCCAGTTCCGCCCCCAGCCACTTGCAGCCGAAGAAGCGGCAGCGGGAAAAATACGCGTCGGGCAGGCGGCAGTTGGAAAAGTTGCAGTCTGTAAATGCAACATCCGCAAAGCCTGCTCCGCTGAGGTCGCAGCCGGAAAAGGTGCAGCCTTCCAAAATGCAGCGTCGAATCTCCAGCTTCGGCATGGATTCTCCCTCGGCGGCGCAGTCCCGCAGCAGGATTTCCTCGACGGGACGCTCCTCCTCAATGCATCGCCGCGCGAGCGGCAAAAAATCCTCTGCGGCCTGCGGCTGCGCAGGGAGCTGGGGCGGCTGGATTTTCATGGCCGGGTCGTTCCTTTCTGATGAGATTGCTCCTACCGTACCACAAGAAGGCCAAAATGTCGAGAACAGGCCGGTGATTTTATCGAAAAGGGAGAATATGATTCCGCCGGTGAGATTCGGTTTCCTTTCCTGCTGCGGGCGTGTTATGATGATAAAAAGGGACGAAGGGAGAGGAAGAGAGTGAAAAAGTTGATCGAAATTGGGAACGGGTATGTAAAGCAGGCCGACTGGACCGATTTTGCGCTGGTCAAGCTTTGCCTCTGCGCGATGGGGATTATGATAGGCTGCGCGGTTCCTGCGAGAAAGAGGCAATGCATTGCGGCAGGGGCCTTGGCGGTCTTTTTTGCGACCTATCTTCCGCTGCTTTTCCGGCTGTCCAAAGTCCTCTTGAGGAGGGACGGGGAATCACCTCCGGCTTGATGCCGGTTCCTCCGCAGCGCCGCAGGAAGGGCTGTCCGCGGAAAATTCCCGGGGCAAAATTTTGCAGGTGTGACAGCCCTGAAAGGGTCGGCGCCGCTTGTGCAGTACCGCCTGCTGCTGTTGTGTCCCTCCGCGGGAGCGGGAGCAGGGCAGAGGTGACCGCTGGCGGCTCCATAATGATGTTACCCCCAACCACGAGAGCGGGGCGGGTGTGGCCGCTGGCATCTCCATCATGCTGTCATGCCCGTCCGAGAGAGCGGGAGCGGGGCAGGGGCGACCGTCGACATCTCCATAATGCTGTCGAACCCGTTCGTGAGCGGCGGTATGACGCGCGGCCGATCAGGACAAAACAAAACCTCCGGCTGAGCCGAAGGCTTGAATGGGTCCTGCAAGGCTCCTCCAGAGACGCTGAAAATTCAGCCCCCTGCATACGCTTTCCCAAGGCCGGGAGACGGATATTTCATTCTTTCGCAGAAGTCTTTTTCTGCGGGAAGATTGCTGCTCATTTCTCTCTTTGCACGATGCTTGAAATAAAGGTTTTTCTTCTTTCCAACAGAAGAGCCGGAAGTTTTCATTTCTCCCGGAAGCCGAGAAAAACGCGTGTGTAAACGACAACGTTTACACACGCGTTTCGTGGTGACCCGTATGGGAATCGAACCCATGTTACCGCCGTGAAAGGGCGGTGTCTTAACCTCTTGACCAACGGGCCGAATACTGGAAAAGCCCTTTACAAAAGGGCTTTTCCACTTTGGTAGCGGCTATAGGATTCGAACCTACGACACTTCGGGTATGAACCGAATGCTCTAGCCAACTGAGCTAAGCCGCCACATGCAGCGTCACTTATTATAGCAGAGCAAGTCCGATCTGTCAACCAAAAAACGTTTTGTTCGAAGAAAATTTTTCAGGTAATAGGGAAAGAAAGCGCACAAAGGAGAAAAGGTGGAGGTGCTTCATTCAGGCCGGCTCGGCGGCAAGAATCTCAACCGGGTCCTGCACCGCCCGCTCTCCGGGATGAACGGTCAGGAAACGGGCGTCCCAGCAGCCGTTCAGATAGTCGCGCAGCAGAGAGAGGTCCGCGGCGTATTCGCGCCCCTCCTGCGCCGGAACAAGGCCGGTGAAAAGGGTGTCGATCACAGTGCAGGGTGTGCCGTGCGCGGCAGACATCGCGGAGCACTCCCCTTCGAGCTGCCAGCGGGGTTCGTCATCATTTTCCGAGAAAGCGCGGTGATAACGGTCGAGGCTTCCCAGCAGCAGGTGGGCGCAGTTGTGGGCACGGGGAATGACCAGTGGAATGCCGGCGGCGGACAGCCCTTCCGACAGGCGGCTTCCCACACAGGGAAGTATGTAGTCATAGCCCTGTGTTCCCTCAATCCGGTCCTGAAGAAGCGCGGCGCCGGACGGGGCAGGCAGAATTTCCACATCGATCTCATGCGGGGAAAAGGAAGCAAGCAGGAAAAGTTCACGGCGAAGGGCGGGACATCCGAACAGCTTGAGTTTCATGGCGATACTCCTTTGGAAAGAGCACAGGGCTCTTGTTGTTTTCGATGAGAAAAGTGTATAATAAAGAAACCCCCGAAATCAATGGAATCTTCCTCCATAAAGGCCCTGAAGGGGCCTTTGGCGGAGATTCCCACCCCGCCGTGGAAAGGACGGGCAGCAGTTTTGGCAGCCGTCTTCCAAACGGCGAAATTGTGCAGCAAAGGAGAACCTATGACAGGACAATTACAGCAGAATCATGATCCGTCGGCGCGGGTCCGCGCGCTGCTGATCGCCGTTGATACCGGCGAATACGACGCGGAAACCTCCCTCGGCGAGCTTTCGGAGCTGGCGGATACCGCCGGCGCCGAGGTCGCCGCGACGATGATTCAGCGGCGGGATACCCCTGACCCGGCGACCTGCATCGGCGCGGGACGCCTGGCCGAAGCCGAACTGACCTGCAAAAACCTTGGAATCGAGCTGGTCATCTTCGACGTTGAGCTGACCGGCAGTCAGACCGCCAATATCGAAGAGACGCTTGGCGTGCGGGTGATCGACCGGACCACCCTCATCCTTGACATCTTTGCCCAGCGCGCCCGTTCGGCCGAGGGACGTCTGCAGGTGGAGCTGGCGCAGCAGAAATACCGGCTTCCCCGGCTGACCGGAAAGGGCACCGCCCTCTCGCGGCTCGGCGGAGGAATCGGTACCCGCGGCCCGGGCGAAAGCAAGCTGGAAACCGACCGGCGGCACATCCGCCGCAGAATCAACGCTCTGGAGCAGCAGCTTGCCGACCTCACGCGCCGCCGCGAGCTGATGCGCAGCCGCCGCCGCAAGGACCAGCTCACCTGTGTGGCGATTGTGGGCTACACCAATGTGGGAAAGTCTACTCTTTTAAACGCGCTGACCGACGCGGGGGTTCTGGCGGAGAATATGCTTTTCGCCACCCTCGATCCGACCGCCCGCGCCCTGAAGCTGCCCGACGGGAGGCAGGTGATGCTGATCGATACCGTCGGGCTGGTGCGCAGGCTGCCCCACCTTCTGGTTGAGGCGTTCCGTTCCACCCTTGAGGAAGCGGCGAATGCCGATCTCATCCTCAACGTCTGTGACATTTCGGCTCCCGACGCAGCTGAACAGATTGCCGTCTCGACCGGACTTTTGCGGGAGATCGGCGCACAGACGGTTCCGGTGCTCAATGTTTTGAACAAATGCGACCGTCTCTCCGCCATGCCGGAGACGATCGGGCGGGAGAACTGCCTTGTCTCGGCTAAGACCGGCATGGGGCTGGATCTGCTTCTCGAGCGGATCGCCGCAGCCCTTGCACCGACCCATACCCGAATGAAGGTGCTGATCCCCTATGACCAGGGGGCGGTCGCCGGGGAGATCCGCTCGCGCGGGACGGTCTATGCCGAGGAGTTTCTGCCCGAAGGAGTGCTGCTCGACGCGATGATCGACCGGAGAATCCTCGCACAATGCGGGAAATTTCTCTATCAGGGGAAGTGAGGACCGTTAAAATTTAACAGAAAGCCCTTGTTTCTTTCCCCATACCTGTGATAGTATAAATAAGATGGCGGCTTGTCTGCGGACAGCGCCCGAACTGATGATACAGGGAGGCTTATCCATGCAAAAGGTTGGAATTACCGAAACGGTCCTTCGAGACGCGCAGCAGTCGCTGATTGCTACACGGATGCCCTATTCGGACTTCGAAGGAATCCTCAAAACCATGAACGAGGCCGGCTACTATTCGGTGGAGTGCTGGGGAGGCGCCACCTTTGACACCTGCCTGCGCTATCTGAATGAAGATCCGTGGGAGCGGCTGCGCAAAATCCGCGCCGCGATGCCCGATACCAAGTTGCAGATGCTGCTGCGCGGACAAAATCTGCTCGGCTACAAGCCCTATCCCGACGATGTGGTGGAGAAATTCGTCGAGCATTCGCTCAAGAACGGCATCGATATCATCCGCATCTTCGACGCCCTGAACGATCCCCGCAATCTCGAGGTTGCGGTCAAGGCCACCAAGAAATTTGGCGGCATCGCTTCCGGTACTATCTGCTTCACCATCAGCCCGGTGCATACCCTTGAGAAATACATCGAGCTGGGCAATCAGCTGCGCGATATGGGATGCGACTCGATCTGTATCAAGGATATGGCGGGAATCATGGGCCCGCAGGAGGCGTATGACCTCGTGCATGCCCTCAAGCAGAACGTCAAGCTGCCGGTCATCATTCATACCCACAGCACCACCGGCCTTGCACCGCTGACTCTGCTCAAGTCTGTCGAAGCGGGCGCCGATGTCATCGATACCGCGATTTCGAGCATGTCGGGCGGTTCGAGCCAGTATGCCACCGAGAGCATGGCCTATGCTCTGCGCCAGCTCGGCTACGGCCTCGATGTGGATGACAAGAAGCTCAAAGAAATCGCCGATTATTTTGCTCCGATCCAGAAGAAGGGCATCGATTCCGGCCTTCTCGATCCCTATGTTCTCGGAACCAAGGCCGGCGCGCTGGTCTATCAGATTCCGGGCGGCATGATCTCCAACCTCATTACCCAGCTCAAGCAGCAAAATGCAGCTGACCGGCTTGACGAGGTTCTGCTCGAGGTCCCGCGCGTCAAGGCCGACCTCGGCCATCCGCCGCTGGTCACCCCGACCAGCCAGATCTGCGGCGTGCAGGCGGTCATGAACGTCCTGACCGGCGAACGCTACAAGATGGTTTCCAACGAGGTCCGCGGCTATCTGCGCGGCGAATACGGCCGGGCGCCCGGCGAGGTCAATCCCGAAGTGATCAAAAAGGTGCTCAAGGATGAAAAGCCCTCAACCGAGCGCTATGCCGACCGTCTGGCCCCCGCGTTTGAATCCACCAAGCAGGAGCTTGGCGCAAAGGCGAAGTGCGACGAGGATGTGCTCAGCTATCTGGTCTTCCCGCAGCTTGCTGAGAAGTATTTCGAGAAGCGCGACCAGCCCGCTGAGGATCCGGCCGCCGTTGCCGCCGCTGCCGCAGTGGTGAGCTATGCCGCCGCTTCTGCTCCCGCCGCCCCGGCTCCGGCTGCTGTGCCGGCTGTCGGCGTCAAGGTTGGCTACAGCGTGCGCCGCCTCGGTTAAGGAGGTGCCGATATGGAATTTTTGAACAGCCCGTTTGCGGGTCCTGCAATTCTTCTCGTCGCTGTTGTGGTTCTTTGCATTTATATCGCGGGTAAGACCAAGAGGGACTATGCCGCCGCGATGAAGAAGTATGAGGAGGGGATGGCTGCTTATCAGGCCGCTGTCGAGGCCAGTTCCGGAACTCTGAAGTTCGGCGTCCCCTTTGCCCCCCCTGATTTGACCATGGAAGCCAAGTCCGACGCGGTGGCGCCCTATTTCGGCCCCGCCTCGATGGTGGGACTGGGTTCCGGAGTCCGGGCGGTTGGCGGAGAAGGAAGGATCGAGCTGACCGGCGTTGATGAACGCACCGCTGCGATGGTCATCGCCATTCTCTGCGAACAGCTCGGCGGCGATCCGTCCCGCCTGCGGTTTGTCTCGATCAAGGCAGTTTAGGGAGGACGCAGTGATGAAATATTTGGTTACTCTCAATGGAAATGAGTATGAGGTGGAGGTCGGCGCCGACAGCGTCACCCTCACCGCTGAACGGATCGGCGCAGCCAAGGCTGCTCCTGCCCCCGCTCCTGTTTCACGTCCGGCGCCGACTGCAGCTCCGGCACCCGCTCCCGCCCCTGTCCCGGCACCCGCACCGGCTGCTGTATCCGCACCCGCCGCACCGGTTCCCGGCAGCGGGACAACCGTTGCGGCTCCGATGCCAGGCAATATCCTCAAGGTGATGGTTAAGCCGGGAGATGCAGTCAAGTCCGGACAGATTCTCTTGCTGCTCGAGGCGATGAAGATGGAGAATGAGATTTATTCCCCCTGCGACGGAACTGTCAGTTCAGTGCTCGTTTCGGTCGGCGGGACCGTCAACTCAAACGATCCGATGGTGGTCATCGGGTGAAATGTAAAAATCCCCTCAGCGGTGGGGAAAGCTCATACGAGCGATTTGGCAGCGGCAGGGCTTGGCCCTGCCGCTGCAGTTGCTTTTTCATTTTAACATGATGATGCCTTCTGTCGGATCGGGATGCGCAGTGAAAAGAAAAAATCAGATGAGAGATATGATGAAGTTCAGGAAGAAGCCCCGCCAAGGCGGAACGTGGAACCTCGTTGTACTGGGGCTTATCAGTTGTTTTTCCGACATTTCCAGCGAAATGGTCTATCCTTTGATACCGCTCTATTTGACTGCAGCATTTGGGGCCACGCCGGCGATGATCGGGATCGTTGAGGGGTTTGCGGAGAGCGTTGCCGGCTTGCTGAAAGTGTTCAGCGGCTATCTCAGTGATCGTTTTCAACAGAAGAAGGCGCTTGCCTTCGGGGGATATGCGGCGGGTGTGCTCTATAAAATCGCCCTGCTGTTTTCGGGGTCCTGGACGGGCATTCTCGGTGCGCGGGTGATTGACCGCTTTGGAAAAGGAGTGCGGACCGCCCCCAGAGATGTTATGGTGGCGGAAAGTGCTGGTGAAAGCGGTATGGGGCAGGCCTTTGGCATTCATAAAATGCTGGACATGGCCGGGTCCGCCATAGGCATTCTGCTGGCATTCATTCTGGTGAGACGTGTCGGCAGCGATGGGTACAGAACAGTGTTTGCTGTGTCCATCATTCCGATATCCTTTTCCCTTCTGCTGTTTTTTCTGATTCATGAAAAAAAGGGGAGACACGAGGTTGCGCCAAGAGAACGCTTCTGGAGAAATATCTCCCGGCTGGATGGACGGTTTAAGCTTTATCTCACCGTCACCTTTCTTTTTACTTTGGGCAACTCATCCAACAGCTTTCTGCTGCTGCGCGCTTCCGACATCGGTTTTGATGACAGTGATATGATCCTGCTTTATTTTTTGTACAATGTGATTGCTTCTGCTTTGGCGATTCCTTGTGGAAAGCTGTCGGATAAGATCGGAAGGAAGAGAGTACTTGTGTGGGGCTATCTCACCTTTTCACTGGTATATTTCGGTTTTGCTTTTTGCAATACAAAGCTGATGATGGCTCTGATCTTTGTGATTTACGGCGGCTACACAGCGATGACCGCCGGAGCGGAGCGAACCTTCATTGTGGAGGCCGCACCGCCGCAGTTGAAAGGTACAATGCTCGGCCTGCACTCGATGCTCGCCGGAATTGCTCTGTTGCCGGCCAGCGTCATCGCCGGGCTGCTTTGGGATGGCATCGGCGCGGCGGCGCCTTTTATATTTGGTGGGGGTCTTTCTCTGTTGTCCGCCGTCATACTGGTGTTGAAATTGGGGGATGCAGCCGGTATGCTGAAAGATTAGATATAGGTTTAAGAAGCTTTTGCTCCCAATAAAGTCAACGGATATTTAAAGCAGGGCATTTTGCTGTACACAAACGAGAAAGGGTTCAGAAGCGGGCTGCTGGCTGTTTCGGGACTCTGCGCAGCCCTTTATGCCGTGAAAGGCTTTCGGAGAATGGAAAAGGGGCCGTCATCATGACGGCCCCTTCTGATTTTGTTTTCACCTGCCTGATTGGATCATTTGCATTGTTCTGGAACTGACAATCATTATTTTTGCCGTTTGGGGAAATCTATTCTGGACCGAAACATTTTTCACCGGGGTGAAAATGTTCGTTAGGAATGCTGCGAATCAGCCAGGCGAAACGTTCTTTTCGAGCGTCCCGGATGCCCTCCGCATCCCTTCCGGCAGGACCCAAGGAGAATGCCTCTTTTGCCACAATCAAATTGCCACATGCCCCAAAGCGGTCTGACGAACGCTGGATATTTTGGGTCTGTTACAATGGGACCGGGATAACGATGCTTTCTAAAACCTTGTGCTGCAAAAGGATATCCAAAAATTTCCTAGTGTTTCCCGCTTTGTTGTCTTCTGCGACGATCCTTCAGGCCACGTTTGGGGCACTGGCAGGGAAACACAACTGAGCAAATCAAAAATCAGAATTTTCAGAATCAAAGCCGATCTGGATTCAGGTAGCGTTTGCGGTCCGACACCGGCACGAAATCTGTTGGCTCTTATGGGCGCCGCCCTTCTTGTGCATTGCATCCTGCAACGTCTACAATCAAAAATCAGATTTTCGCAGTGGCGCCGGCCACGGAATTCTTCGGTTCTTCACTGTTCATCGGAGCCACCCCTTTCTCTGCAGGTTCATCTTCTCGATGTTCCTTCTGTGTCTTTACTCTATCAGATTTTGATAAAAATGTCAATAGTTTTCCACGAAAAAAATTATTTTTGCCTTTATTTCACAAATTAAAACCTATCTTGACTTTCTGATTGCGATGTCGTAAACTAAGTGCAGGAAATGAACTTGAAAGGGGACGCTGACCAATGAGCGAGCTTTGCAATTGCGGCCACGAACACGAACATGAGGAATGCGGCTGCGGCTGCGGCGAACAGGAGGGCATGGACGGAGTCGTTACCCTCGTCGATGAGGATGGCGTCGAGCATGGATTTGAGATCATCGATATGGTTGAACTTGACGGCGCACAATATGTGGCGGTTGTCCCGGCGGACGAAGAGCCGGAGGAGGACGACGAGTCAGACGAACTGGTTCTGCTGAAGGTTGTTGCCGAAGGGGTCGAGGAATTTCTGGAGGCAATCGAGAGCGAAGAAGAATTTAACCGTGTCTCGGCCGTCTTTATGGAGAGGCTCAAGGATGACTACGACTTCGTCGAGGGCGAAGAATAAACGGTTGGTCCCATCATAGAATATCATTGTGACACTCTGCGGTGTGCGACACTCTCTTCCATTTATAATCCGACAAGCATAAATTTAGGGATTTCAGCGTCTCCAACCGACTAGTGCAGACCTCCCGCCCCCTTTAGGGGGAGTTCGGAAGAAGGGAGCGCGATGTCGGTGGGCGCCCACCCACCTGTCATTGACGGGGTTTTATTCGGGGGAGGGATCGGCACTGCGGGGTGTCTTCAATTATGCTGTCAACGAAATTGCCGCTCTGTGGGAAAATGGCCCGCCGCCGCAGACCGTATCCGGGGAAGGCGGACAAAATCCCGCTTAAATTTATTTGCAGCACCGGGCATAACGGTGGAACCTGCCGCTCAAAATAAGGGCGGAGGTGCAAAAGATGTCCAATCATTCTGAAAACAGTTTTACCCGTTTTTTAAGCGGCAAGGGATTTTATTTTGTTTTGGCGCTCTGCCTTGCCGGAGCGGGGGCCGCGGCTTATCTGGCGGTAGAAACCGCACCGGGTGCAGTGACCGAGCCGGAGCCTCAGCCCGCGCCGATGACCCAGCCGGACGATCATGAGGAATGGACCTTCCCTCAGTTCGAGGAGGCGGCCGGAAGTCAGCCCGGAGTCGCAGTCGAAAAGAATCGCGGCGCCGCTTCCTCTTCCGGGGAGTCCTCCTCGCAGCAGCCCTCGCCCGCACAGCAAAAGGAGTCCGCTGCTTCCGAGATGCCGGCGTCCTCGCCGAAATTGTCCTTGATTCAGCCGGTTGATGGTGAAGTGTTTACCCAGTATTCCAACGGCGAACTGGTCAAGAGCGAAACCCTCGGAGACTGGCGCACCCATAACGGCATCGACATCGCTGCTGCCGAGGGAACGCCGGTCAAGGCGGCCGCCAAGGGAAGTGTGACGGGAGTGCGCTCCGACGCCCTGTGGGGTTATGTTGTTGAGATCACCCACCCGGACGGGACCCTTTCCTCCTATTGCGGCCTTGCCAAGCAGCCGCAGGTTAAGAAGGGCGACGATGTGGCGCTGGGGCAGGTGATCGGTGCGGTCGGTTATCTTCCGGCGGAGAGTCTGATGCCGTCACACCTGCATTTTGAATGCCGGCGGGATGGGAAATACGTCGATCCGATGAGCCTGATCGGAAAATAGCAGGAATTGAAAGAGAGCCGCCGCGAAGCAGGAGAGCGCTTCGCGGCGGCTCCTTTTGGGGATTGGAGCGAAGGATTTCCCGCAGAATAAATCATATGCCAATCATCGAAAAGAGCTTGACAGACGCCTCTTCCAGTAGTAAAATGTGAAAACGAAACTCAAATTCAAATGACAAAACGATCGAAAAGAAAAGGAGCGGCCATGGCTGAAGGATATCGGACGCGCCAGCGGACGCTGGTGCTTTCGCTGCTCAAACGACTTGGGGACCGGCACCTCACCGCCGAGGAAATTTCCAGATATCTGGCGGAAGAAGGAAGTCCGGTTGGAAAGGCGACCGTTTACCGGTGCCTCGACCGTCTGGTCGAGCAGGGAACGGTGCGCAAGTTCCTGCTGGGCGAGGGGGAGAGCGCCTGTTATCAGTATCAGACTGGGGAATGCCATTCCCACTACCACCTCAAATGCGCCTGCTGCGGCGCGCTGCTGCACCTTGAGTGCAGCTACATCGACGGGATGGCCGGGCATCTGAAGGCAACCCACGGCTTCTTGCTCGACCCTTCCAAAATTGTGCTGTACGGCCTGTGCGGCAAATGTGCGGCCGAAAAAAAGGAGAAACTATGATGAAGCGAATCTTGGCGGCGCTCTGCGCGGCAGCTTTGCTGGCTCTCACAGGCTGCGCTCCGGCGCCCGCCTCCTCCTCCCCGGCAGGGAAGGAAAAGCTGACCGTTTATGCCACACTGTTCCCGCAGTACGATTTTGCACGTGAAATCGCGGGAGACCGGGCGGAGGTCATCCTCCTTCTGCCGCCGGGTGTGGAGAGCCATTCCTTTGAGCCGACTCCGGCCGATATCGCCGGCATCTCCAAGAGCGACCTTCTGCTTTACACCGGGGACGCGATGGAGCCATGGGCGGCAAAGCTGATTGCGGGGGACCTTCCGGACACGGTGCGGGCGGTGGACCTTTCGCAGGGTGTGGCGCTGCTCGCGGAGGAGCATGAAGAGGAGGGACATGCCCATCCCTTTGATCCGCACATCTGGACCAGCCCCGTCAACGCGATGATCATGGCGCGCACCGTCGTTTCGGCGCTCTGCGAGGCGGACCCCGAGGGGGCGGAAGCCTACCGCGCCAATGGGGAACGCTATCTGGCCGAACTGGAATCGCTTGACGACGAGATCCGCACGATCGTGTCGCAGGCCAAGCGGCGGGAACTGGTGTTCGGCGGGCGGTTTGCCTTTCACTATTTTACCGCGGAGTACGGGCTGACCGCCTATTCCGCCTATGACTCCTGTTCGGAGGAAACCGAGCCTTCGGCCAAGGCGGTGTCGGAGGTGATCGGCCGGGTGCGGGAGGACCACCTTCCGGTGGTCTATTATGAGGAGCTGACCGAACCGAAGGTTGCGCGCTCGATTGCACAGGAGACGGGAGCGAAGCTCCTGCTGCTGCATTCCTGCCATAACCTCTCAAAGGATGAACTGGCCGCGGGGGAAAGCTATTTGTCACTGATGAAACAAAATGCACAGAATCTGCGGGAGGGACTGAACTGATGGCGATGATCGAGTGCAGCCATCTGACCATGGGATACGGAAGCCAGATTGCGGTGGAGGACCTTTCCTTTTCGGTGGAAGAGGGGGATTACCTCTGCATCGTCGGGCCGAACGGTTCCGGGAAAAGCACCCTGCTTAAGGGCTTGCTCGGGCTGGCGCAGCCGAAGTCTGGTTCCATCTCCTACCATGGGGTTTCCCCGAGGGAGATCGGCTACCTGCCCCAGCAGACCCCGGTGCAGCGGGATTTCCCCGCCTCGGTCTGGGAGGTAGTCCTGTCGGGCTGCATCGGCTCGGGCGGCTGGAAGCCCTTTTACACCGCCGCACAAAAGGACCGCGCGGCCGAAATGCTGCGCCGCATCGGTGCGGAAAGCCTGTGCAGACGGTCGTTTCGGGCTCTTTCGGGGGGGCAGCGGCAGCGTGTGCTGCTCGCCCGCGCCCTCTGCGCCGCGGACCGCCTGCTCCTGCTCGACGAACCTACCGCCGCTCTCGACCCCCGGGCTTCGGCCGAGCTTTACGATATGATCGATCACCTCAATCGCCGCCATAAGGTAACGGTTTTGATGGTTTCGCACGATCTTGCCTCGGTACGGCGGGCAAACAAGGTGTTGCAGATGGCAACCAGCCGTGCTTTCTTCGGGGGGGTGCGGGAATACTTTGAGAGCGCTGCGCTGCGCCGCCTTGAAGGAGGGGAAAACCATGCTTGAAACGCTGCGCGAAATGTTTTCTTATGGCTTTATGCTGCGCGCCCTGCTCTGCGGAACCCTTGTCGCCCTCTGCCTCGCCCTGCTGGGGGTGAGCCTGGTCCTCAAACGCTATTCGATGATCGGCGACGGCCTTTCGCATGTCGGCTTCGGTGCCGTTTCGGTCGGGCTGGTATTGGGGATCGCACCGCTTGCGGTAGCGGTTCCGGTGGTGATGCTCGCGGCTTTCCTGCTGCTGCGCATCAGCTCCTCAAGCTCGATCAACGGGGATGCGGCGATCGCACTGATTTCATCCTCGGCGCTGGCCGCCGGATTGATCGTAACCTCCCTTTCTTCGGGGATGAACGCGGACGTGAACGGCTATCTTTTCGGCAGCATCCTTGCCATGAGCTCCTCGGACGTGGCCCTCTCGGCGGTGCTTTCAGCGGTGGTGCTCTTCCTTTATCTCTTCTGCTACCACCGCATCTTCGCCATTACCTTTGATGAGGCCTTTGGCCGCGCGACCGGCGTGCGGGTCGGATTTTACAATACCCTGCTCGCGATGCTGACCGCTGTGACGGTGGTGGTGGGAATGCGAATGATGGGAGCGCTTCTGATTTCAAGCCTCGTTATTTTTCCGGCGCTGACTGCGATGCGGGTGTTCCAGAGCTTTCGCGGGGTGGTGCTCTGCTCGGCGGGAGCTGCGGTCTGCTGCTTTGCCGCCGGACTGGTGCTTTCGTATCTTTACTCCCTCCCGGCGGGGGCGAGCGTCGTGCTGGTGAATCTTGCTGCCTTTGCTGCTTTTTCCGCGGTGGGAGCGGCCCTCCACCGGACCTGCTGAACTTTCTTCTGCGGCCGTTTCTATCTCTTGCACGCCCGGTTAAGATGGTGTAAAATAAAAGTAATTTGAGTAATTTGAGACGGCGGCGGGGGAATTTGACATGGTTGTGTGGGGTAAAGTGCTGCTGACCCTTTTGGCTGGGGGCTGCTGCGGCTGGCTGATGCTGAAAAAGAAGGTGCCGGCAGGAATTTTGGTGGGTGCGATCTGCGGCTCAACCCTGCTCAATTTATGCTTCGGCAGCGCGCTGATGCCTGCCAATGCCAAGCTGGCGGCGCAGATTACGACGGGCGCCTTTCTCGGATGCGGTATCACCCGGGAGGACATTCGTCATCTGCCGCAGGTGGCCAGGCCCTTCGCGGTGGTGATCGGCTGTTTCCTGGCCACCAATCTGCTGATGGGCTTTCTGATCTGGTGGACGACCCCCCTCGATCTGCTCACCTCGCTGCTCTGCGCGATGCCGGGCGGAGTCAGCGATACGCCTCTGATCGCGATGGATATGGGCGCGGATGTACCGAAGGTGGCAGTCCTCCAGTTTGTGCGCATGGTTTTTGGAATCGGCGCCCTGCCGGGGATTATCGTCATGATCGACCGCGCCGATGCCCGAAAGAATGACATGGGAGCGGCGCCGGCACAGACGGCGGATTCCAAGCCGGTTTCCTCTGACGGCCATACCGGGACGGCGTCTTCTCTGCTGCTCACCTTGGCGGTATCCGCCGCAGGGGGGATTTTTGGACGCTGGCTCGGTATTTCGGCGGGGACGCTGACCTTCTCGATGATCTTCGCCATGCTTTTCAAGATCGGGATTTACCCCCGGGCGCACTGCCCGCTCTGGCTGCGCAGGATTGCACAGCTCCTTTCGGGCTGCTGTATCGGCAGCAGCATCGCACGGGAGGATGTCTTCGAGCTGCGGTATCTTGTCCTGCCAGCCTTCCTGCTGATGGCGGGGTACATCCTCAACTGTGTGCTGACGGGCCGTCTGGTTCACCGGCTGTTCGGCCTCTCCAACCGGGAGGGAATGCTTTCCGCCTCGCCGGCCGGGGCGACTGAAATGGCCTTTATCGCCGCCGATATGGGGGTGAACAGCCCGAACCTCATTGTGCTGCAAATCTGCCGCCTCATTACGGTAATGGCGGTTTTTCCGCAGATTTTTGCGCTGATTCTGCGCTTCTTCTAAACAAAACTTCAAACTGAATCGGAGGAATCCCTGATGGAAAAGCCAACCGAGTACACCCTGACATGGACCGTGACCGATGAAATGACCGCCAAACGGATCGGCGGCGCGGGTTCGAAAATTCTTTCGACTCCCAATATGGTCGCCCTGATGGAGGCCGCCGCCCTGGAGCTGGCCAAGGCCTATCTCGACGAAGGGATGAACACCGTCGGCGCCGAGATTCACTGCCGCCATCTTGCTCCGACCCCTGTTGGAATGAAGGTGAGCGCAACCGCGAAGCTGCGCAGCATCGAGCGGCGTAAAATGTGGTTCGATATTGAAGTGAACGACGAAAAGGGAAAGTGCGGCGAAGGGTCTCACCTGCGAATTATGATCTCAAATGAGCGGATCGGAGAAAAGGCCGGGAAGAAATCCTGACGGGTCGGAATTGGTGTGCTGCAAAATGCGGACTTCTGCATTTTGCGGCACGTTTTTGTAGCTTCAGCGAAAATAAACCACCAGCTATGCTGGTGGAATAAAAAATCTTTAGATACAAGAAAACCTCCTTTTGCTAAACTAAGTGCAGGTTTGCCAACCGCATTCAGAGCAAAAGGAGGTTTTGTCGTGGACGACATACAAAGTTTATCACATACAAAGTGGAGATGCCAGTACCATATCGTGTTTGCCCCCAAATATCGCAGAAAAGAGATTTATGGGAAACTCAAGGCAGACATAGGACAAATCATTAGAAAGCTGTGCGAACAAAAGGGTGTAGAGCTGATAGAAGCGGAAGCGTGCCCGGATCATA
>FORK01000007.1 GCA_900113995.1 Ruminococcaceae bacterium D5
ATTACTGTGCCCGTTGCGGCTGTTATCTGTGTCCTTATTCTTGTAGTCATACTTGCTGTAGCCCAGTTCATCATCCAGCTCTGCTTCCAGGCCATTCTCCATGAATTCTGAGATTGCCTCCTTAAACAGGCTCTGAATGTCATCCATGCTGCCGATGTTTGCCATCTGCAGCAGTTCGCGGATTTTCTCCCGCCGGGCGTTTTCTTCTGGGGTACGATTCTTTCTGGTCATATGTAAAACCTCCGATGTGGTGCTTCTATTCTACACCACATCGGAGGTTTACACAAAATTTGGGATGGTCTCGAATTCGAAAAAGGCGTGGCTGCCAATCACTTCAGCCACAGTAGCCATGCCTGAAAGATTGTACAAATTCTGAATCATGTGGCTTCGAAGCATCCTCTCCAGGGCATAGGGATTGTTGCCGCGTTCTCCTTTGTAGCAGCGCGGACGGATCAGCTTGATTCATTCTCCACACGAAACGATGCGTTGAGTCTGTGCAAGAAACTCCTTTTTCTTGGTTTGCATCTGGGCCAGCTCATCGTTCAGGGCCGGCAGGCTCATTTGTTTATCTATTTGGCGGCATTTTCTGCACGCAGTTTTCTGTGCGGTGTTGCCTTAGCGATTTGATTTCGATGGTCAGGACGGGTGCCATTGCCTTTAAGAAATTGCTCAGGCAGGTAAAAAATAGGACTGGGTAATACTGCAAGCTTAAGAAATAAATAAAATTAGTAATAAAAATATGATTTTTCAAAAAGTAATTAGTTAAATATCCAAAAATCAATAAATATCAAAGACAAAAATCACAAAAGTTTGTTAATTTATTTACAATTGTTGTATATTTTTAAGAACAGTGGTAAAATTGGTATAAAAAATAATTAATAATATTTTCAAAGGACTGATAATCGTATGGCAAATATTTACCTTATCAGACATTGCGAGTCAGAGGGAAATGCATGTCGGAGAACTCAAGCTCATGTTGATTCGCTGGTAACGACAAAGGGCTATGAGCAGAATGAGATGCTTCGCAGACGATTCAAAGATATTCCTATAGATGCCATATATTCCAGCGATTCATTTCGTTCGATTATGACTGTCGACCCAATCGCAAAGGAAAGAAACCTTCCTATCAATATAAGGATTCTTCTGCGGGAAGTCACCACAGGTGTGTGGGAAGATAGTGCATGGGGGAACATAGCGCTGGAATATCCGGAGGATCATGAGAATTGGAGCAGGCGCCCGTGGCATATGACCGCTCCCGGTGCTACAACGTTTCAGCAGGTTGCAGATCGGCTTATATATGGACTCAGAAAAATTGCTGATGAAGTTGGGGAAAACGGAACCGCGCTTGCTGTGTCACACTCATGCAGCATCAAAGCGGCACTTTGCACAATACTCGGAAAGCCTTTGACCGATGTTCTGGAATTCGGGCATGGCGACAATACGTCTGTAAGTCTTATCAATGTGGATAAAGACGGCAACTTTAAGGTTGAATATATGAACGATGAATCTCATTTGCCTCCGAGACTGCGCAGGGCATGGAGTGGGATGGCGGGCGCCGACGTAAACATGGCGGTATATCCGTGCAGGCTGCCGGAGCAAAAGGATGATCTCTTGCGTTTGGCGGAAGCTGATTTTAAAGAAAGAAACGGCAGCGATGCTGTGTTTGACGCGGAAACATATCTGGGTCAAGCTGAAAAATTGCTGGCCGAACATCCGAATTACATAGCGTTTTCGTATCTCAGAAATAAAATATACGGGTTTGCACGCATAGGATTCGATGAAAATCTTCCGCGGACTTGCGGCCTGCTCGAAAGGCTGTATGTTATGCCGGAGATTCAGGGGGTGGGCTACGGCGAGCAGCTGTTCGGGTATGTGGCCCATGAACTGAGATATGAAGGGAAAACGGAACTGGCTATGAAAAAGTCTTGTTCGCCCGAAGAAAAACGCGTATCCGAAAGATTTGTTTTCGGCAATATGAAAGGCTTGCCCGAATATCTTGAGATCCAGCTGTTTTCCCCAACGATTACCTGCCATCTCATGGCGTAAAAGGAAAGGAATCATATATGGACAAGATCTATATTTCAACATATGGCGTTGCCTTTTCGGATTATAAACTGCTGAAGAAGCAGATCATCGGCTTTAAGGATTTCAGGCTCGGGGTCGAATACGCAACTTCGTGGAAAGATCCAAATTTTTATGAAAAACTTGATGCTCAGATTGAAATTATGCGGGGGATTCCCGCGACGATACATTCTCCATTTGTAGAGATTTGTACTGTGCCCGGCAGCCCGGAAGAAAAATACATGGAAGAAATCTTCGAAAGGGCATGCGGGTATTATAAGGCATTCCATGCAACCTCCATGGTTTTTCACACCAATGAGGGCGCCTTCCCGAAAAGTGAAATGAAAGCGAAACGGGTAAGAGCGCGGGAAGTCCTGCTGCGCTGGCATGAGAAACTCAGCCGTGAAAACATTTCGATGACCGTGGAAAATGTAGGATATCCGCTGAAAAAGAATCTGCTCTTCGATTACGAAAACTTTATTCGCCTTTTCGATGATCTTCCCGGCGAAATTGGATGTCTCATCGATACAGGACACGCGATGCTTAATGATTGGAATATCGAAGAACTTGTCCGCACACTTGGATCTAGGATCCGCGGGTATCATTTGAATAACAACGACGGTATTCATGACAGCCACTATCCTCTTTATGATAGAGAAGGATATTATTCGCCCGAGAAGGTTGACAGCATGTTGCGAACAATTGCTGTATATTCTCCCGATGCAGACCTTGGGATTGAATATGCTCCGGATGGCCGCTTTGATACAGAGAGTCTGTATTCCGATATTCGCAGAATCGTCGGAGTGACATCCGGGACCTTGAATAAATAAAGGAGTTAAACCATGAATATTGCATTGCTGTTCGGAACATTTCTGATCCTGATGGCTCTGGGGCTTCCAATAGCTCTTACGATGGGCGCCTCCGCAGCACTTTATATTGTGTGTTGTACAAATATTTCACCGCTTATCATAATGCAGCAGACAGTATCCGGAGTAAACAACTATGTCCTGCTGGCGGCTCCATTTTTTATCATGGCGGGCGCTCTAATGGAAAGCGGCGGAATTTCCAAACGTCTGGTACGCTTCTGTATGTCGCTTGTCGGGCATTGTACCGGAGGACTTGCAATGGTCGTCGTAGTAGCCTGCGCGTTTTTTGCGGCAATGTCCGGATCGGCAATTGCTACGACTGCTGCTGTAGGCGCAATCATGATTCCTTACATGTACAATAATGGATATGATAAAGATTTTGCCTGTGCGCTGACCGCAACTTCAGGTATTTTTGGTCCGTTGATTCCTCCGAGCATCGTGATGGTGCTCTATGCCGTCAACGCCAATCAGTCGGTAGGAACAATGCTTATAGCGGGCGCTGTGCCTGGTTTTGTCATGGTTCTCTGCACTGGTCTGCTGGCAGTGTTTGTGTGCAGGCGCAACGGCTGGAAGGGTACCGGACATTTTGATATCAAGGAAGTATGGACAAGTTTCATAGATGCGATATGGGCCATCCTCTCTCCGCTGATCATTTTGGGCGGCATCTATTCTGGAATTTTTACCGCAACCGAAGCAGCTGCCGTAGCTTGTTTTTATTCTATGATCGTTGGATTGTTCGTTTATCATGAGCTTAATTTTAAAACGATGATAGAGGCCCTTGGCAAAGCAATGAAGAGCACTGGAAATATTATGCTGATCGTGGCAAGTTCCTGTGCATTCTCATTTGTGCTCAGCCGTGAACATGTGGCAAGCATGGCGGCAAGCGCGATGCTCAGCTTCAGCAGCAGCAGGATAGTGTTCCTAATCTGCGTGGTAATCATCATGCTGATAACCGGCTGTTTTGTAGATGCATCGCCCGCCGTTATGGTTCTGGCGCCGATTTTGGCACCCATTGCTGAGCAATACGGGGTATCCCTTGTACACTTGGGCGCCATTATGGTAACGGCAACGTCAATAGGCATGGTAACACCGCCGCTCGGAATGAACATGTATATGGCAGCGCAGATAGGAAACCGTCCTATACATAAAGTCATACCCGCGACAATACCGTTTATATTCGTTACGGTAATAGGCTTGTTGGTGGTTACTTTTGTGCCACAGCTTTCGCTGTGGCTGCCTGGCCTGATGCATACATAAGTTAACACCTTGTGTTAAAGCACAGTGTTATATATTCCGAAAAAACGAGGAGGAACAAAAATGAAAAAAGCATTGGCACTTATTCTGGCACTTGCGCTGGTACTCGGACTTACTTCTTGCGGCGGAGCACCGGCTTCTTCGGCTGCCCCGGCATCGTCTGCTGCTCCCGCAGCATCATCTGGGACTGAGCCTGCTCCTCAGGATCCACCCATCAGTCTGACCGTCGTATCCGCAGGAAACACCCCTGATAATGCAATCAGCAAAGGTTACGATAAATTTGCTGAACTCGTAGAGGAATATTCCGGCGGCAACATCACCGCAGATGTTTACTACGGAAGTGAAATGGGCTCGCTGAGTGCGTGCGTTGACGGTGTGTTCCAAGGCACGCTTGATATTGTTTCCTGCGGTCCTTCCTATATTTCCGGTTATGTCCCTGCGGTACAGGTTTTCGAGCTTCCTTTCGTTTTTGCAGATGCAGAAGAAGCACGCAAAACTTTGGATGGCGAACCCGGACAGAAGATTTCCCATATGTTTGACGGTCAGGGCGCTTTCATTATCAGTTACTTTGAGTCCGGCGTCCGTCAGCTGATGAATGACCGCAATCCGATCGTGAATCCCGAGGATATGAACGGCCTGAAAATCCGTTGCGTACCTTCCAAGACCCAGACTGCAACTTGGGAAGCCTTCGGTGCTATTCCTATGGCGATCGATATGACCGAAACGTTCACTGCACTGCAGAACGGTACTGTTGATGCGAATGAAAACGGCATGACGACTCTTGCAAGTTACAAGATGTGGGAAGTTCAGAAGTACCTCTCTGTGACCAACCATTCCTATACGCCTATCACTGTTATGATGAGCGAACAGACTTGGGCCAAGCTTACCGACAATCAGAAAGAAATTGTGCAGAAGGCGATGGACGATGCCCGCGACTACCAGCGTCAGCTGACCGATGACCTTACCTCAGACTGCTACAAGCAGATGGAGGAGCATGGTGTAGAGATTGAATGGAATCCTAACTCGGAAGCCTTCAGGCAGCTCGTTGGTGGTGTCTATGACATCTTTAATGAACTTGCCGGATCTGATGAAGTGCTGACCATGGTTCAGGACTACGTTGCAGCATTAAAATAATCTATCTTTCTTGGTAGTAAAGGATTTTAGGTGATTATTGTGAAATTTTGGAAGAACCTTAATCACAGCGGAACGATCGCTGTCGGAGTAATCGGACTTATTGGGATTTTGGTTGCAACGGCGGGTGTTATTACGCGATTTGTTCTTAAGGTTTCGATTGCATGGTCGGACGAGCTCTTGCGCACGATATTTCTCTGGGGTTACTTTGTTGGTGTTGCCCTCTGCTATGAAGAGGGCGGTATTATGCGCTTGGAGCTTTTGGAAGATTCTTTAAAAAAACGCGGATATGATAAAGCCCTGAATATCCTGAAGGTGGTCTGCGCATCTATCAATTCCGCATTTTTTGCGGTGTCAACATATTTTGTGTACGTCATCTGCATGCAGCATTTTGCCCGCGGCACGACGAGCGGAACGAGCAGCACTCCGGCATGGGTTTTACCTGCATCTTATGGGATCGGCTGTATATTGATTACAATCCTAGCGGCCAGAGACCTGATTAGAGCAGTCTGTGCATTTTGCGGCAAACACGACGCGGCGTCCGAAGAATAACCCCCTTAAAATCCTTATAAAAGAGACTCAAAATGCAAAAGGACTGCGGTTCTCCTCTGCAGTCCTTTTGCTATATCAAAAATTAAAATTTTGATGGTTTCCTGTTGAGTTTCTCTTGATCAGCCTTGGCTGGGTCTCGGCTTTGAATCTTGTAGAGGCGATCAATGGGTCAGGGGAGAGGGTATTGATTCTGTGCATCAATACATTCATCGCAGTCATGGCAAGCAGGTCGGCATGAGGATCGATTGTTGTCAGTGACACGCGCTCGAGACCGGTGTATATCAAGTTATCAAAACCTATGATCGAATAGTCATCGGGAATTTTATATCCCTGACCAATGAGCGCGTTCATCGCACCGATTGCGACCATGTCGTTGATAGCAATGATCGCTGTTGCTTCACATTCCCGGAGCTTTTTATCATGTGCGAGCTGGTATCCGTAGTTGTAGTCCGTATTGCCGCTGTTATCATCATCGATGGTCTTGTTATGGGCAATTACGGTCAGTCGGCATCCGGGCATTTCTTCGACTTTGGACATCGCGCCTTTCGCACGCAATGACCTCGCAATGCTGTCCTCCAGGCTGTTGGTTAGCAGAGCTATATTGCGATGCCCGAGCGAAATCAGATGCTCGGCTGCAAGATAACCCGATTTGTAGTTGTCAAGCTCAACCTGATCGGCTTTTGATTCAGCTAACTTATCGCAGATCGTGATCACCGGCATCGACGCCACGGCTCTATTGAGGGCCTCAAAGTTGTCGGGCGGGTAAAGATAGATCACAGCGATAAATTTGAAGTCGAGAGCCATTTTAAGATAAGCCTCTTCTAACTCTTTGCTGTGATATGTATCGCAGCACACGACTTTGATATTGCTTTTGAGCGCTTCACTTTCGATGCAGTGCAGCAGAAAGGGGTAATAGGGATAGGTCATACTGGTTGCGAGAACCAGTATGCATTTGTTCATATTTTGTACTGCTCCGGAGTTGTTGCGCCTTGGCATGACATAGCCCATTTCGCTGGCGCAGTTCATGACTCTTTCGATCGTCTGGCTCGGGAAAGATGAGAGATTGTTCTGCCTGAGAATATGGGATACGGTGGACTGTGAAACACCGGCAGCGTTTGCTATATCGGTCATAGTGACTTTTTTGGAAGACATATTGATTACCCGTTTCTATATTATTATTAATGACTACAGTATATATTTATTTGTGAATTTTGTAAATACACTATTTGAAATGATTTTTATTCTGGAAATCTGATCTGAATTTTCCATGGTGAAAAAAGAAATTCTTTCTTATGACCAAGTGTATTGACATTTTGTGTGAACTGGTATATATTTGTCGTATTAGGAATAATAGTTGTATTATTAATAATATTTTAAGGAGATGTAACCCTATGAGCGTATTTCCTCCTAAAGAAAAGGCTCTCGGAATGTACAAAACAATGTACAAAATACGCAAATACGAAGAAAGTATTTACTACCTGTTTCTGGAAGGAATAATGCCCGGCACAATTCATCAGAGCACAGGTGAGGAAGCAAGCGCCGTTGGCATGCTGTATGACCTTCGTAAAGATGACTGGATGGCATCTACACACAGACCGGCGGGTCACGATATTGCCAAGGGAATATCAGTAAAGGCCATGATGTGCGAAATGTTCGGCAAGGCCGAAGGTTGCTGCGGCGGAAAAGGCGGAGCCATGCACACTGGTGACATCTCCGTCGGCGCTATGGTCGCAAATGCGATTGTTGGCGGTAACCTGCCGATAGCCGCCGGTGTTGCGGCCGCGTTCAAGATGCAAAAAAAGGATAATGTAGTAGTCTGTTTCTTCGGAGACGGCGCAAGCAACGAAGGTTCATATCATGAAACAATGAATGCCGCCGGGCTGTGGGGACTGCCCGTTGTATATGTATGCGAAAACAACCTTTATTCGGCCAACACATCCATCAAATTGACATGCTGTCAGGAAAATGTGGCGGCGGACAGAGCTGCTGTTTACGGTATCCCAAGCGAGGTAGTGGACGGCAATGATGTGCTTGCCGTGAATGAAGCGGCGGCAAGAGCGATTGCGAGGGCCAGAGCCGGTGAGGGACCAACGATTCTGGAGCTTAAGACATACCGCCATGGTGGGCATTCAAGAAACGATGCGTGCGGCTATCGCTCCAAAGATGAAGAAAAATATTGGATTCAGGACAGAGATCCGGTCAAAAATTTCCGCAAGGTGCTGCTTGAAAAGCTGGTTGTTACCGACAGCGAGCTCAAAGCAATCGAAGAAGAAATTGAACAGGAGATCGATGAAGCGGTTGAATATGCGAAAAATGCCCCCTTCCCCGACAACGAATCGGCTTTGAAAAATGTATTCTGGGAGGAAAAATAATGGCTGTAATGTCTGTTGCCGATGCATATAGAAGTGCTATCGCTGAAGAAATGCGCGCCGATCCTGCAGTTTACTGTCTGGGCGAGGATGAAGATATACCGGGCGGAATGGGCGGTGCTTTTACCGTTACAAAAGGACTCGGCGACGAATTTGGAGCCAATGTGAGAGTCCCCACCAAACATGGTTTCGAGACAAAAGGCCTCGATATCGCGAATGACCGCGTGATCAATACCCCTATCTCCGAAATACTGCTTGCCGGCATGTGCGTTGGCTCTGCAATGGCGGGGATGAGACCGGTGGCAGATCTGCAATATGGAGATTTCCTGTTCTGCATGATGGATCAGCTTGTAAATCAGGCTGCCAAGATGTGCTATATGTCTAACGGGCAGGTTAAGATACCGATGGTCATGAGGGCTCCGTGCGGAGCGACCAACAGAGGCGCGCAGCATGCACAGAGTCTCGAGAGCTATTTTATCCATGTGCCCGGCCTCAAGGTTATCTGTCCTTCCACTGCATTTGATGCAAAGGGTATGATGAAACAGGCAATACGCGACAACAACCCTGTGCTGGTATTCGAGCACAAGCTGCTGTACGGTGGGAAGCGTAAAGAAGCCGGACAGCTTTCTGCGCTTGGTGAGGTGCCTGAAATGGACTACACCATCGAATTCGGCAAGGCCGCCGTCCGCAGAGAAGGCCGCGACATCACCATCGTCGCCAACATGCTGATGTGGTACAAAGCGATGCAGGCGGCTGAGGAACTGGAAAAAGAGGGCATCAGCTGTGAAATCATCGATCCCCGCTCTTTGGTTCCGTTCGATTACGATACGGTCACCGCTTCCGTTGAAAAGACGGGGAAGCTCATGATCGTACATGAAGATCACTATACCGGCGGATGGGGCGCACAGCTCGCGTCATATATGGCAGAACATGCCATCCAGCTGTTGGATGCGCCGGTTGTTCGCATTGCTGCACCGGATTGTCCGATTCCATTCTCACCGGTTCTGGAAAATTATGTTATACCGTCAAAAGAGCGTATAGCGGATGCTGCGCGCCGGTTGGCTAAGCTTTGAATAGCGGCTTTTGGGAGGTGTGATTGATTTGAGTCAGGAAATTAAGATGCCAAGCGCCGGTCAGACGACCGATGCTGCCAGAATAGCCTGTGTAAATATTAAGGTCGGCGATACTGTAAAGCGCGGAGACGTGCTCATGGAGGCTGAGACAGATAAGGCTGTGCTGCCTATCGAAAGCTTTGCGGCCGGTGAAGTGTTGGCTGTACTTGTGGCAGAAGGCGATGATGTTGATGCAGGCACAGTGCTTGCGGTGATCGGAAAGCATGGCGAAGGCTGCGCGGCTGTCGCGCCGGCTGCTTTGGAAGCCGAAGAACCTGTGCAAACGGCGCAGCTGAAAAGGACGGCACAAGCGGAGAATGTGGAAGAGGAATACCTTCCCATCATAAAGGAAGATAAGAAAGATGCACCGATAAAAGTTCCGGCTGCTGCCGCAAAGCCAAGCAAAGTATCTCCTGCAATGCCCAATGCGAAATGGGAGGCCCGTGATCAAAATATCGATCTTGCCGATATCGTACCGGCGAACGGAGCGTTCATCACACGCAGGGATGTAGCTGCGGCGGCTCAAAAAGCAGCAAGTGGAGTGCCTGTATCTGCTTCGGAAGAGGACGGAGGGTATACGGTGATGCCGCTGACTCGTACGCGCGAGATCATCGGCAGACGCATGCATGAAAGTATGCAAAACATACCGGCATGGCAGTGCACGACATGCATCGATATGACGGGCTGCATCGCGTTGAGAGAGAAATTTATCAGCAAACGGGGGATAAAATTATCCTACAACGACCTCATTGCAAAAGCGGTCGCAGTTGCTGCACGAAATTTTCCGCTCGTTAACGCGAGATTTGAAGATGGTGAGGTACGCATCTATGGACATACCAATATTGGTCTTGCCGTTGCACTGGACGGCGCTCTGGTAGTGCCTGTCATAAAAAAGGCGGATACGATGGGCCTTGAGCAGATCAGCATGGCGTTTAAAGAGAAGATCAGCGCGGCGCGCGGCAATAAGCTCATGCCTTCGGATATGGGGTGCGGCAGTATTACAATATCCAACCTCGGCATGTACAGTGTGCATCACTTTACGGCGATAGTAAATCCTCCGGAGAGCTGCATACTCGCCGTCGGCGGTTTGCAGGTCGAGCCCGTATGGAATGGCAGCGCTTTTTTACCTGTAAATAGAATGTATATCACGGGTTCATTTGACCACAGGATTATTGACGGTGCGTACGGCGCACAGTTCCTGCAGGAAGTAAAACAGCTGCTTGAAGATCCCGGACTGATGCTCTTATGAATCATAGGGCGATACGGGCGGGCGTTTCCTGCCCGTATCGCTGCAGGAAAGAAGGCAATGGATTGGAAAACTTTGATATTCTTGTCATAGGCGCCGGCCCGGGAGGCTATTCATTAAGCATCGCCGCGGCAAAGAAAGGCCTAAAGACCGCAATTTTTGAGAAAGAACATATCGGTGGTACATGCCTTAATATAGGATGCATCCCAACAAAATACCTTGTGGATAAAGCAAACACGATGGAAAAGGTGCGTGCACTTGTCAGCAGGGAGATTTTCAGTGAAGCCGGAAGATTCAGTTTTAAAAAGATACAGCAGGGCAAAGCTGGTGTTACTGAAAAGCTGGTCGGCGGAGTAAAATATCTCCTTAAAAGCGCGGGGGTTCATGTCATAGAAGGTGAGGCTGTACTCTCAAAGGCAAACGTAGTTATGTGCGGCGGCAAGGAATACTGCGGAAAGCATATTGTCATAGCTACGGGATCGGTGCCGATGATCCTGCCGATTCCCGGCAAGGAATACTGTATAGATTCGACAGGTGTGCTGAATCTTACAAAACTGCCGAAAAAAATGGTCGTGATTGGCGGTGGAGTCATCGGCCTCGAGATTGCCTCCGCTTTCGCATCATTTGGCACAGAAATCACGATCATTGAAATGATGCCGGAACTGTTGCCGAAGGAACAACCCGAAGCGGTTCGTATCCTGATCAGAGAGCTCCAAAAACAGGGCATTGTGCTGCTCACCGGCACAAAGATTCTGCGCGTTGAAAATCAGGGGGACGGTCTCACCGCGGTATGCGAAAAAGACGGAAAAGAGAAATGCATAGACGCTGATCAGGTGCTGATGGCTGCCGGGCGCCGCACAAATCTGACCGGCATTGACTGTGATGCTCTGGGGATCAGGCTCGACACGAAGAGATGCATCGAGGTAGATGAACACCAGAGAACCAGCCTGAAGGGTGTCTACGCGATAGGCGATGTCGCCGGCGGATACCAGCTGGCGCATGCGGCATATGCGGAAGCTGAGACAGCACTCAGCGACATACTCGGTGAAGGCAGAACTCACAAGGAGATTCCGGTGCCGGCATGCATATATACCATACCTTGCCTTGCAAGCGTCGGACTGACGGCACAGGCGGCAAAGGCCGCGGGATATGAACCTGTTATCGGTACATTTTCCTATGACGCAAACGGAATGGCATTGGCCGAGGGAGCTTCCGGTGCGGTATTTGTCATTATGGATAAGACGACGCAGAAGACTCTGGGCATTACGATCATAGGTGAAAATTCCTCCGAAATGATCGCGTTCTGCAGCGACTGTGTCATGAATAGGACAACGGCAGACCAATGGGAAGCGCTTATTGTCGCACATCCCTCGCTCTGCGAGATGGTGCGCGAAGCCGCACTCGCGGCTTTTGGAAAATCGGTGCATAAAAATTAGTCATCGAAAGGTGTGAATGGTATGGCATTGCTCAGCGGAAGAGCAGCGTTGGTCACTGGCGGCGGCCGTGGAATCGGAGAGGCAAGCGCACGCAGGCTCGCGGACAACGGAGCAAAGGTTATCGTGGCGGATATGAATCTCGCATCAGCCAAATCGATCGTAGACGATATTCTTAAGGGCGGGGGTGAGGCCAAAGCTCTTGAGATCGATGTGGCAGAATTTGAAAAAATACCGCAGAAGATTAATGAAGCGAAAAAGCTCTTCGGCAGGATCGACATCCTCGTGAATGTTGCAGGCATCACAGGTTCGACGCCGATTGAGGAGATAACGCTCGAGAGCTGGGACCGCATGATGAATATCGATCTGAAATCGATGTTCTTTATAACACAGGCTGTGTTTGCGGTTATGAAGGAACAGGGCTATGGCAAGCTTGTGCACATGTCCTCGCTCGCCGCACTGCGTGGCGGTCGGAGCTCGGATGCATCGTATGCAGCGGCTAAAGCCGGCATCCTCAATCTCAGCAAATGCTTTGCGCTGCATGGCGCGCCGTATCATATCACGTCCAACGCGGTTTGCCCGGGCAATATCCTGACTCCGATGGGTAAAACCCTTTCATGGTCCAAGATTGATCCCAAGACCTATATCCCGCTTGGAAGATATGGCACTGCCGAAGATATTGCAAATGCCGTGCTGTTCTACGCGAGTGATATGTCCGATTATGTGACCGGAGACTCGATGAACGTCAACGGCGGCCTTTACATGTAAGCGCCATGAGATATATAGAATCCTCTAGCACCGACCCCGCTTGGAATCTTGCACTTGAAGAATATGTTTTTGAATGCATGGATAAAAGGCAAAGTTATGTGATGCTGTGGCAGAATGCCAATTCGGTGATCATTGGAAAAAACCAAAATACGGCACAGGAGATCAACGCGGATTATGTCCGCAGCCATCATGTCAAAGTGGTGCGCCGCCTATCCGGAGGAGGGGCAGTGTACCACGATCTCGGCAATCTCAATTATACTTTTATTACTGATGCAGAAAATATGAAGATAGATTTCGGCGCATTCTGCCGCCCGGTTTTGAAGGTGTTGCTGGAGATGGGTGTTGAGGCTGAGATCAGCGGAAGAAACGATCTGACGGTCGGCGGCCGCAAATTTTCCGGTAACGCACAGTATGTAAAAAATGGCAGGGTGATGCATCATGGCACACTGCTGTTTGAGTCGAATCTCGATGTTGTACAGCGGGTGCTCAACGTCAATGCCGAAAAAATAGTCTCCAAAGGCGTTTCCTCTGTGCACAGCAGGATTGTGAACCTCAAAGAATACCTGCCGGATGGTATGACCATGGGCGATTTTCGCAGCAGAATACGCGATCATCTGCTGTGCGGCGAAAATACAGAGGCCATACAGCTTGATGAAAAAGATCTCATCGAGATCGAGCGGATAAAATCGAGCCGCTATGATTCCTGGCAGTGGAATTATGGTGCATCTCCGGTATATACAGCATATTATAACCGCAGGATCGAAGGCTGCGGCCAGTTTGATATTTACCTGACGGTAGAGCGCGGAACCATAAAGAGCGCCTGCATACGGGGGGACTTTTTCGGCAGCCGGGACATCGCAGGTTTGGAGCAGCTGATCTGCGGATGCGAGCTACGCAGGCAAAGCCTCGCGGCTGTGTTGGAAAATATTGATATACAGCAGTATATCAGCGGATGCAGCCTCAAAGATTTTGCATCACTTATCTGCCCGTAAACATCGGCGAATGACCTTTGCCCGGAGATGATCTTATGACGCAGCTTGCTCTGACGATTGACTGTTTGCGCGAACTGAATATGGCATCTGTATTCCTGCGGATGACACTTGCGGTCATCTGTGGAGGCATGATCGGACTGGAGCGTGAACAGCGCCGACAACCTGCAGGATTCCGCACATATATATTGATCTGTCTTGGTTCCGCCACTGCGATGATGCTCGGCGAATATGACGCGCTGATGTTGGTGTCCGGCTGGGGAGAGAGTGCGGCTCAGCCAAATACCGATGTGTGCCGTTTTGGAGCACAGGTGATCAACGGCATCGGTTTTTTGGGCGCAGGCACCATCATTGTGACCGGCAGGCAGGAAGTAAAAGGTCTCACGACATCAGCCGGACTCTGGGCATCTGCCTGCATGGGCCTTGCGATTGGCGCGGGATTTTATGAATGCATGCTGATAGGCTTCATGATGATTGTGATGACCAACAATGTGCTGCGCCGTTTGGAATCTTTTGTACTGACACATTCCAAAATACAGAATATTTACCTTGAGTTTGACGATATGGCTGATCTCGGAGCGATTGTAGCGGAAATCAAAGCGATGGGCGCCAGCATCTATGAGGTGGACATAGATCGTTTTCGCTCGAATTGTGCTGATAAACCGAGCGCTGTGATTTCGCTGCGGCTGCCGCACCGCCAGATACGCACTCATCTGCTTACCGCTCTGGCACAGACGCCAAGCGTGCGTACTGTTGAAGAACTGTGATCAGGGGGAATATGTTTTGCTTGCCTGTTTAGATCATCTGCGTGAAATCGATTTGCTTTCCACCTTTATCCGCATGCTGCTGGCGATGATATGTGGCGGAATGATCGGCATCGAACGGTCGTGCCGGCGCAGGCCAGCAGGATTCCGCACACATATTCTGATCTGCCTCGGGGCTGCAATGACGACGCTGACCAGTCAGTACCTTTATACAAAGCTAAGCTATTACACAGACATTGCCCGTCTAGGAGCACAGGTCGTGGTAGGCATTGGCTTTATTGGTGCCGGTACGATCATGGTTACGCGTCAACGCAGAGTTAAGGGCCTGACGACGGCGGCCGGGTTGTGGAGCACCGCGATCATAGGGCTGTGCTGTGGCGCCGGCTTCTATGAGGGCGCTGTGTGTGCGGCGGTAATGGTAATGCTCGTTGAAGGGGTCTTCTCAAAGTTTGAATTTCGGTTGATGAATAACGCACGCCAGTTCTCTGTTCTCGTCGGATACAAAGATATGGATGCATTCAACAATGTGATACGCTATATTCGCGACCTCGACCTCGAAATCAATGACCTTGAGATCACGCGCCGCAGTGGTGAAAAAGGTGAAAACGGCTTTGCCAGCTTTTCATTGAGGATTCACCGCAAGATACAGCCGGATGAGATTGTACGCGACCTTTCGCGTGTAGCCGGAATACTTACCGTCGAAGAGATGTGATGATATGGAATTATAGCACACAATATATCAGCATGTCAGCAGCTATTATGGCTTTCCCCCTTTAACAGAAAAGATACCGCTGGCATGATCTGCCGTGCGGTATTTCTGTCTCTTATCCGTGTAAATGGAGGCGACAGACGAGAGAACCCGTCCGAAAACTGATCAGGGGGTGCGGACGGAAAGTTGGACTGGCATTGGGAGGAAAATGTGTACACCCAGGAGCAGTACGAGAGAGCACTCGCCTTATATGATTGGGTGCGCGGCTCCGTCACCAAAACTGATCACACAGCTGGGATATCCAGCCAGTCGGCAAACACTCCACAACTGGATTACAAGGCGCAAACGCTTACCAGGGGGACGCTCTGCCTTCCAGAAAGTCAATACTCCAGAGCATTCGAGACATCCGCCGCTGGGATTAAAATCAGATGCCCTCCACCGTTGCTTTGAATTGGGCGAAGATGTACAGTCAGTATCAGATGAAATTGGCTACAGCACAGCCAGCCTCTACCAATAGAGACGGAAGTATATTCAGGAAGGGCGTGTAGGACTTATGCCGCCATCGAAGGATAGAAAGCATGGTCCGCTGAGCGAAGGAACACCAGCTACAAAACGCAGACGATCATAATTTTCTGAGCAAGATATTATTTGAAATGATCATTGAAAAAACTTTCCGGTGCAGTTGCCATGGTTGATGCGCTAAGAGTCCATATACGAATTATCGCATGAAGGGACGGAGATACCCAGATGAATACTTCTGTTCTTGCTTTTGCTTGTTTGGATCATCTCTGTTTCCCTGGTCCTCTCAGCTTGGATTCCAAGCGCTTGACTACACCGCCTCGAAAATGGGTATTCTCAAATCGTTCGAAGAAAACAAATAATCCGAACCCATCCCCCGCAGGGAAGACATGGTTCGGATTATTTTGCTTTGGTGCGGAAGATGGGACTTGAACCCACACACCGAAGTACCGGCTCCTAAGACCGGCGCGTCTGCCATTCCGCCACTTCCGCGTATTGGCTGCCGCGCGTCATATTCCGCGCGACAGCGATCTTATTCTAGCATGGAAATTCCCGGCTTGTCAAATAGAACCCGGGAATATTTATCCCTGTGGATGATTCTTGCGCCAAAGACGGTCGGCCGCGAGCAGGACTCCCGCCTTGCCCGTAGGATAGGTCAGTCCGCCCTGAAGCCAGACGGCATACGGTTCACGCATCGGTCCGTCTGCGGAAAGCTCAATCGAGGCACCGAGCGTGAAAGTGCCCGCTGCCATAATGACCTGACTTTCGTATCCGGGCATGTCCCACGGTTCAGGGGCGGCTGTGGAATCGATAGGAGAACCCGACTGAATTCCGCCGCAGAAAGCGATCAGAGCCTCGGGGGTGCGCAGCGCAATCGCCTGAATGATGTCGTGGCGCACCTGTGCCGATGTCGGATAGGTTTCAAACCCCATTTCTTCAAACAGAGCGGCGGCAAAAACAGCTGTTTTTAACGCGGAAGCAACGGTGGTTGGAGCAAGGAAAAGCCCTAAGTACATTGCACGCAGTTCGTCGAGCGAGCAGCCGACTTCCCGCCCGCTGCCGGGAGTGGTCAGACGGTAGGAACAGCGTTCGATCAGGTCGTGCCGTCCGGCGAGATATCCGCCGGTGCGGGCAACACCGCCGCCCGGATTCTTAATCAGAGATCCTGCAATCAGATCGGCGCCCGCCGCGGTCGGTTCGGCCCGCTCGGTAAACTCGCCGTAACAGTTGTCCACCATCACAAGGATGCCGGGATTTGAGGCTTTGACCACCCGGACCGCTTCGGCGATCTCTTCCACCGAAAGGGAAGGACGCAGGCTGTAGCCGCGGGAACGCTGGATATAGGCGACCGCCGCGCTTTTTGCCGCATCGGCGGCTTCGACAAGGTCAATTTTTCCGTTCTTCAGCTCGATCTGCCGGTACTGAACTCCCCAATCAGAGAGCGAGCCGTCGTTTCGTCCCGAATCCCGGATTCCGATGACCTCCTCGAGTGTGTCATAGGGGCTTCCGGTCAGAGAGAGCAGGGTGTCGCCCGGGCGCAGCAGGCCGAAGAGTCCTACGGTGAGGGCGTGGGTGCCCGAGACAAAGCTGTGCCGCACAAGAGCGTCCTCGGCGCCGAAGGCCGAAGCGAAGACGGCGTCGAGGGTTTCTCGTCCGATGTCGCCGTACCCGTATCCGGTTGATCCGCTCAGATGGGCGGTGGAAACGCCGTGATCAAGAAACGCTTTGAGCACCTTCATGCCGTTGTACTGCTCCAGCGTGTCGATAGTGGAAAACGCGGCCTGCGCTTTCGCCTCCGCGCATCCGGCGAAGGAAAGAATCTCGGGACAAATGGAAAATGGTGTTTCGATCATCAATCTGACTCCTTATCGTCGGCTCCGCCGGCAGCAGCGCGGCGGGAGCGTGTTGCAATGAGCAAAGGGGATTTCAAAGGGCGGAAACCCGCCCGCAAATAGAAGGGGACCAGTGCGGAATCCCGGGCAGCGGTCACAACGGACAGCTTTCTGCGGCTGCAATCCTGCAAAACCGCATAAAGAAGCCGCCCGCCCAGTCCCTGCCCCCGTGCCCCAGGCGCGGCGGCAACCATCGAGAGATAGGCATATCCACCGCCGATGGCGCTGAGACAGGCGGTCGCCCGATCTTCCAAAAGGAAAACCTCAGCTCGTCCGCGGTTGCGGCGGCGCGTGAGATCTGAAAGCCAGTGGAGCAGATCGGATTCGGCGGCGAATGCAGGATCAGCCTCGCAGAGCAACGCAAAAACCCGCCGCAGCCGGTCTGCGGGGACGGCGGGGGGCCGCTCCCCGGAAACGGACACGGCGGGGACATGGATGAGGGCGGGATGCTGCTCCAGATGCCATTCGTCCGGCAGACGGGCGGCATCCGGCAGCCCCTCGATGCGGGCGGCGCCGAGCATCATAGCAAAATCCCAAAGCTCGTTTGGGTCACAGCGTCCGGACAGGAGAAGCCGGTCCCCCCAATGGCAGAGAACCCCGCCTTCGCCGCTACGGTAACAATCCGCCTTCAGTTCGTTTGCCATTGAACCGTAGCAATCGGCCAGCGTTTCGATGCGGCAGCCGGTCAGAGGATCGGGGCAGCAAAGCGCTTCGCCGGGAGAAAGCAGCCGGATCACAGGGCCGCAAGCGGGCCGATCAGGGCGAGAAGCAGCCGTTCGGCGTTCTCGAGGTCCCGCAGCGCCGCGACGGTGGAGCCGCTGTGAAGGTAGCGGCAGGGAACCGAGAGGGCAAGGGTGCGGGAGCCCGCACCCGCGCGGGAAACGGCGCGGGCTTCGTTGCCGCCGTAGACCCCCTCCTTGGTCTGCACGGGAATCTCCAGCCGCTTGGCAGTGTCAAAAGCGAGAGAAAAGAGCCCGCGGTCATAGAGGGTCCCTTTGTCGGCAAAGGATACGACCGGGCCATGCCCCAGCGCACAGACCACCTTGTCGGCGGGGGCGCCGTCAACGTCGCCCGCAGTGGTGGTTTCCAGAATGACGGAGATTTCCGGCTCAGTCGCATAAGCGGCCGCCGTCGCGCCGGAAAGGCCCGACTCCTCCCCGGTGGTGAAGACTCCGGTCAGCTCCCACGGACAGTCGGAAAGCAGCAGCCGCATCAGCAGCACGCAGCCGAGCCGGTTATCCAGCGCGCGGGAAAGCAGCATTCCCTCGCCGAATTCACAAAACGGCTCGTCGAAGGTCACCGCATCTCCGGGTGAGACGACGGCGGCGGCCTCCTCTCGGGTAGCGGCGCCGATATCGATCGCCAGCCCCTCGGATTTGAGGGCGGCGTCCCGCTCCGAAGAATCGAGATGATGCCAGACCTTTGCGCCGATTACGCCGGGAACTCCGCCCTCTCCGACCCGGACCCGGCGGCCGTGCAGGACTAGCGGATCAATTCCGATCGGGTGGAATTTCAGCAGGCCGCCGTCGGTGAGATACGAGACGATCAGGCCCACCTCGTCCATATGGGCGAAAAGGACGATCTTTTTACCGGGAGCCTGCCCGGGCTTTACAACGATCAGATTGCCGAGCGGATCGGTTTTCATGGAAAGCTGCGCGCTGCCGCCCTGAAGCTCTCCGGCGATGAATTCACGCACCCGCGCTTCATCCCCCGAGATTCCCCGCAGCTCACAAAGAGAACGGGCCAGCTCTGTCAGATGCTTCATGACAACCCCTCCTCAATGGTTTTGGCAAGCAGGCGGGCGGTTTGTTCGAGATCGCAGAGGGCGGCGATCTCTCCGGCCGTATGCATAAACCGCAGCGGGATTGAGAGAAGTCCGGTGCGGACTCCTCCGCGTGAAACGGCAATGAAATCGGCATCGGTTCCGGTGCGGGAGCCGATGATTTCGGTCTGATAGGGAATTCCATGCTTTTGGGCGCTTTCGGTCAGGCGGCGGGAGAGGGTGCGGTCGAGGATGGGGGCGAAGCCGATCATCGGCCCCTTGCCGATTTCGGCGCAGTCCTCCGGCCGGTCGTCTGGGGTCGAGCCGAACGAAACATCAACGGCAAAGGCAAAATCCGGAGCCAGCGCATAGGCTGCGGTCGCAGCGCCCGCCGAACCGACCTCCTCCTGGCTGACCAGCGCCACCGAAATTTCAGCCGCCGCACTTTCCCGCAGCAGCTTTGCCGCGCCGATGACCGCCGCGCATCCGGCGCGGTCGTCGAGCGAGGCGGCGGCAACCCGATCCCCGAGCAGCGGGGTGAGGGGACCGTCGAGGGTGATGCGGTCGCCGTAGTTGAGCTTTCTGCGCGCCGCCTCCGCGCCCATGCCGATATCGACCACCAGCCGGTCGGCTTTGGGAGGGATGGATTTCCCGTCCGAAAGGTGAGGCGGGGTGGCGAGGATGACCCCGGGCAGCGTTTCCCGGCCCTCGCCGGTCGCATGGACGGTGACCCGCGCCCCTGAAAGGCTTCTCCGGTCGAGGCCGCCGCAGGGGGCGGCTTTGACAAAGCCTTTGTCGGTGATCTGGGTGACCATCATCCCGATCGAGTCCAAGTGTGCGGTGAGCATGACATGGGGCAGCCCTGCGCGCGCGGGCTTCATGCGGCAGAGGACGCTGCCGAGCGGGGTGCGGGTCACCTCGCCCAGCGGGGAAAGGAGGAATTCGGCCGCTTCGGCGGCTCCTCCCTCGTCCCCGGAAACGCCCGGAGCGACGCAGAGAATTTCGAGATCGTTGAGCATCGGTTTCCTTCCTTTATCAGAGGCCGCGGACCAGTTCCTTGAAATGGCGGCCGCGGGCCTCGAAGTTTTCATAGGCGTCGAAGCTGGCGCAGGCGGGGCTGAGAATGACCACGTCCCCCGAACGTGCCGTGGCGTTGGCGGTTCTGACCGCTTCGGCAAGATCGGACGCATGGTCGATCACCAGCCCGCTTTCGGCAAACCCTTTCGCATTCTTCACCGCGGCCTCAATCTGACCGGCGGTCTGCCCGGTAAGGATCAGACGCTTGGCGCGCTCAAGCAGCACCGGGGCAAGCGGATCAAAGGAAAGGTGCTTGTCATAGCCGCCGGCAATGACAATCAAACGCTCGTCAAAGCTGCGCAGCCCCGCCACCGTACGGGTGGGGGAGGTTGCAATCGAATCGTTGTACCAGCGCACGCCGTTTTTGTTGCGGACAAATTCGATGCGGTGCTCCACGCCGGCGAAGCTGCGGCCCACATCGCAGATCTGGGAGGCGGTGGCAGTGCCCCAAACCGCCGAAGCGGCGGCCAAAAAGTTTTCGACGTTATGCAGGCCGGGAAGCTTCAGCTCGCTGCGGTTCATCAGAGAGACGGCGCGCCCGTTTACACTGTGGTAGAGATCGCCCTTCTCATCCATCCAGCCGCCGTTTTCGACCGGATGGCGGCGGGAGAACCAGCGCAGCGTCCCGCGGACGTCGCCTGCGTATGCGGCCGCCCCCTCGCTGTCGGCAGAGAGAATGGCGCGGGAAAATCCGTTCTGATGCAGTACGACATTGCGCTTGGCCGTGACATATTCGGCCATATCGCGGTGGACGTCGAGATGGTTCGGGGAGATATTGGTTACCACCGCCACATCGGGTGAGCAGCGCATCGAAAGCAGCTGGAAGCTCGAAAGCTCAATGACGCAGACATCATTTTCGCTGACGAGATCCAAAGTCGAAAGCAGAGGCTTGCCGATATTGCCGCCCAGATGCACCGTCTTTCCGGCCGCGCGCAGCATATCCGCCATCAGGCTGGCGGTCGTGGTTTTTCCGTCCGAGCCGGTGATGCCGTAGACAGGGCAGGGGCAAAGCTCCATAAAGACCTCCAGCTCGCTGGTAACGGTTTTTCCGCGCCGGCGGGCCTCGGTGAGCTGCGGGGTCAGGTAGGGAAGCCCGGGAGTACGGAAGATGATCTCTCCGTCGAGGTGTTCCAGGTAATCTTCCCCGAGCGCCAAAATGACCCCTGCTTCGCGCAGACGGTCAAGCTGTTCCGGACGGAACTGTTCAGCCTTCCTCCGGTCGTGCAGGGTGACGCTGGCACCTGCCGCGGCAAGACGGAATACCAGTTCCGCATTGCTCACGCCGAAGCCGATGACGTCGATATTTTTTCCTTCGGTCCAGGGGAAAAAGGTTTTGTTGTTAAAATACATGTCGTTACCCTCCCGTGTCTGTCTGAATTTTGACGGCATTTTCAGAATCCCAGGGCAGGAAATTTGCCGGCGAAAGGCGAGGTGCCATGCAGCCGCCGATACAAAATCCACCATCAAAGAAACGTCTTACATTTTATCTATTATAGCGTTTTTTGCGGATAATATCAATCTCTACCCTATGACGACATCTTTTTTACCGGCGCCGCGTATAATAGATCAGGCAGTCTGATCGATGGCCGCGCCGCTTCGCCGGATACGGCCTTTTTTCGGTTGCGGAAACCGGAGAAAGAGAGGAGCCGCCGTCCGGTCATCACATATGCCATATGCCGCGGTATGCGGCGGAGAGTAAGGAGTGTAACGGTATGACAGAATCCCAGCAGAGTGATTCCCCGGTCTATGAGTGCCTGAACGGGTGGTTTGAGGTTGAAGGGGACATCGACGATTTCATTTTTTATGTGGAAAGACCGAACCAGAGTGAAAAGTGAGAGCGGCCGTTCGGTGGCCGCTCTCACGTCTTTCAGGCCCTTCGGCATATCGGATGAAAAAAGGGTACGGCCGCGGCGAACGCCGGTCCGGGATGGATCGACCTGCCGCGGCCGTATTTGTCTGCTTACTGCGGGACGTCGGCGGGCCTTCGAAAGAAGCTGCGGATTTTTTGCTCCAGACGCGCCGCATCGTGGTAGCCGAGCTGGGCCGCGGCGGCGAGGCGGCGCGGATCATGCTCAAAGCGGCCGATGCTCAGGGGCGCTTCGGGTGCGATCACCAGCGCCAGCCCCTTTGATTCGGCGGTGCGAAGATCGTCGAGGGTCCGGTTATAGATCAGGTAACGCCGGTCAAGAAGCTCGATCATGGCGGGATAGCGCCGATACATCGTCCGGTAAACGGGGCGCAGCCCTTCTGGCTTTTTGCGGTAGGCGCGGTCGCGGGTCAGAACCACCACCACCCGGTCGCAGCCGTCGGTGAGGGCTTTGCGAAACGGAATCGGGTCGGAAGTTCCGCCGTCAAGGTAGAGTCCGCCGCGGAACGGCACCATCGGAGAAAAGCAGGGGATCGAGGAGGAGGCGCGCAGCACTGTCGTATCATGGTCAAGCGCCTCCTTGCCGAAATAGACCGGACGGCCCAGCTTCACGTCGGTAACCCCGGTGACAAATTCGCAGGGGGAAGAGAGAAACGTGCCGTAATCAAAGGGGACCAGCTCGTCCGGCACCGTCTCAAACAAAAATTTCATTCCAAAGAGGGAGCGTTCGCTCATCAGGTTCGAGAGGCTGATATACCGCTTGTCGGTCGCGTATTTGGTGTTGATCCGGTAGTTTCGCCCCCGCTGCCGCGCTACAAAGGAAACGCCGTTGCAGGCGCCGGCTGAAACGCCGATGACATAATCAAAGGAGATTTCGGCATTCAGAAAGCGGTCGAGCACCCCAATGGTATACATACCGCGCATCCCGCCGCCCTCGAGGACCAATCCGGTTTTCATGGAAATCACATCCTTATCATTGGAAGTTTATTCTTTTTAGGATACCATTTTTTTGGAGAGAAATCAGATGGATTTTATGAACAGAGGGAAAATGTCATTAAAAGAGTTCTTCCGGCACAAGGATATCCGCACGCGGGATTTTGTCCCAGCAGAATTCTGACAAAAGCTCCTGCAAAGTCACCGGAGCGGGAACCGGCAGCAGGCCCGCGAGGAAGCCGAGCCGTCCGAGCAGCTCTTCCGGGGAAAAGCGGCTGCGCAGGATGCCGCAGTCAAGGTCACGGTCCCGTTTGGAGAGGCGGCGTCCGTCCGGAGCAAGCAGCAGCGGCAGATGGAAAAACCGCGGCGCGGAAAAGCCCAGCAGATGATAGAGGTAGAGCTGCCGGGGCGTTGAATCGAGCAGATCCCCGCCGCGCACAACCTCGGTAACCCCCATGAGCGCGTCATCGACCACCACCGCGAGCTGATAGGCGAACACCCCGTCGGAACGCCGTATGATGAAATCGCCGCAGCTTTTCTCAAGGTTGGCGGCGCAGCTTCCGCGGCAGCCGTCCTCAAAGGAAAAGACTTTGTCCGGAACCCGCAGCCTCCAGGCGGGGGACCGCTGCGCGGCAAGGCGCTCGCGCTCTGGCGCGCTCAGCGAAAGGCAGCGCCGGTTGTAGCGGGGCGTTCCGTCGCTCTGGTGGGGCGCACCGGCGGCATGAAGTTCATCCCGGCTGCAAAAGCAGGGATAAATCAGTTCACGCTCCTGAAGAATCCGGAAAAAATTCTGATAGATTGCACTGCGCTCGCTCTGGCAGTAGGAGGAAAAGCCTCCCACGGGAGAAAGCCCATCACCCGGCCGCGCCGCCTCCTTTTGCACATCGCAGGAGGAACAGGCCCCTGCGGGAGAAAGCCCTCCCTCGTCCCAGTCAAGGCCGAGCCAGAGAAGATCCTCCTCGAGCTGGCGCTCGTATTCCCGGCGGCAGCGGGACGGATCGAGATCCTCGACACGCAGCAGCATCTGCGCATTCTGGCTGCGCGCCGAAAGCCAGGCAATCAGTGCGCAGAACAGGTTCCCGAGGTGCATCCTGCCGCTGGGACTGGGCGCAAATCTCCCGCGCGCTGTTTGTTTCTGCTCCATAACGGCTCCCCCCTTTTGTCCCTTATCTCTATCTTAAAAAGGGGAGAAGGGATTGTCAAGATGCCGGAAAAACGTATAAAGGCGAAAAACATTTTAAAAATTACGGGGAAGCCGTAAACTTTTCAGCGGCAGAACGGGGTGAAAAATTCACCGGTTTTTTTGCATACAGGGGTTGGAAAAAGGTTCATTTTGAGAAGAATATTCATAATTTGTACAAACCCGTTTCCGTTTTCGACTGAAAAGCGGAGAAAAACTCTTTGATTTCGTGGAAATTCACTGATTTTCGAGATGAATTTGTGAAAAAATGTTAATTTTAGCGCCTGAAAAGCTCCAAGACTTGAGCTTTTGAAGAAAAGCTGTTATAATAAAAATCCCAAAGAGCTATGCGCAGAAAAATTTTTCCGCATGGCTATGGTTGGGGTACGCCAATATCCATCGCATGGGAACCGTTTTTTCCGCCGGGGCGGATGAAAGCGGCGGCTTTGTGCGAAGACAGAGAACGAAAAGGAGATGATGCATTGAGCGAGCAGGAAAGCACGTTGACGTCACACCTGACGGCTGCGCCGATCACGCCCGCCGCGGAATCGCCTTCCCCCAAGAAAAACAGAAAAAAGAATTTAGCCGGCCTGCGGGGGCGGCTTTATCGCTTTTGTGCATTCAATGGCCTTGTGCTGATCCGCCGCGGTCGTTGGATCAGACGCCGGCTGCTGGGGCTGCTTACCCTGTGCATCGGCCTGCTTTCCGCTTTTGGCGAGCGGATTGTGCGCAGCGTCAAAATTTTTGCCGTACGCAATGGAATTTCGCTCGATATGGGCGCCGAACTGTTTGCGAGCCTGCGGAAGGGAAACGCCGAGGCGCGCGGACAGGGTGCCGCCGCATGGCTGAAATTCTGGATCCGGGTGCTTCTGGCGCTGCTGGCGCAGGGGGTGTCCCGTCTGGTTCGGTCTGTAAACTATCTGGCGCCTCTGGCGGCCGCGGCGGTATTTCTTGCTGCAGTGCAGGTCGTCACACATACGCAGTTCGGCCTGCAGGTTGTTTACAACGGGGAAGAGCTCGGCTGCATCGCCGACGAATCGGTCTTCACCAATGCGGAAAAGCAGATGTTGGGGCGTATTGTCTTTGAAGACTATATCAAGCCGGACAATGCGGTTCCGGAGTTCACCATCGCGGCGCTGCGCCGCAAGAACCTGCTTTCCGAGGATGAGCTCACCGATGCGCTGATCCGTGCTTCGGGCAACGAGCTGACCGAAGCGACCGGCCTTTATGTCGAAGACAAGTTCTTCGGCGCGGTGGAGGACCGCACACGTCTTTTAAAGCTTCTGGACAATATCAAGGACCAGTACCGTTCGGAGGAGTATGACCCCACCGAAACGGTTGAGTTTGTCAAGGAAGTGGAGGCACGCGACGGCCTTTATCCGGTCAGCTCGGTCATCTCACTCTCCGAGATGGGCCGCGAGGTGACCCGCGAGGAACAGCAGCAGCGTGTTTACACCGCGGTACAGGGCGACGCGCCGATCATCATCGCGCAGAAAAACGGGATCCCCTATTCCCAGCTGAAAGCCCTCAATCCCGACATCGAGCAGTCCCTGCTGGTCGGACAGGAGGTGCTCGTCTCCAAAGCGGTTCCGGCCCTTGAGGTCAAGGTGGTACGGGAGGTCGTGGAGGAGGTCGAGACAAACTTCAAGATTGAGCAGATTCAGGATACCGACCAGTTCCAGGGATATGTCAAGGTGATGCAGAAGGGCGAAAAGGGCCTGACAAAAGTAACCAGCCGGGTCAGCTATATCGACGGCGTTGAGGTGGACCGCGAGGAGATTGACAGCGAAGTAATTTCCGAGCCGATCACCGAGAAGGTCATCGTGGGCGGCAAGCGGCCGCTTGACAAAATTCCTTCCGGCGGGACGGCGAGCGGGAACTTTATCTGGCCGGCGGCCGGCGGCTATGTCAGCTGCGGCTTCTATGGCTACTGGGGACACACCGGCATGGATATCGCCTGCAATTACGGCACGCCGGTTTATGCCGCGGCATCCGGTACGGTGACCAAGGCGGTCTATAATACGACCGGCTACGGCTATCATATCATTATCAGCCATGGCGGCGGGGTGGAAACCCTCTACGGCCACAACTCCAAGCTGTATGTCAAAGCCGGAGACTGGGTCGAACAGGGACAGTTGATCGCAGCGGTCGGACGTACCGGACGCGCGTCAGGCAATCATGTCCACTTTGAGATCCGGGTTAACGGCAGGTATATGAATCCCGCCAATTATATCGGCACCGTCAGCCCTTACTAGGTGCTGGCAGCGTGACGGCAATGTGAGAAAAATTTACCGTCCTTTCAAGGACGGTAAATTTTTTTATAAAAAGCCGGAAAAACTTTCCCTGTATGGTTGAATTAACAAAAAAGTTTCGCTATAATTGATTTTGTCAATACTTTTTAATTTTTATGTTAGGAGATTGAGAGATGTCGAGCAGAATGCATTGGACAAAGAAGATGGTGGCACTCATTTTCGCGGCGCTGTTTATTCTCAGCCCTGTGACCTCTTTCGCTTCCGCGGGTGGAATCACTGGGGAAGCGAACATCAGTGCGGTTTACGATCCCGCTATCATGAACGGCAGCGGGAAGGTCAATATCGCCACTCATAAGGCGGTCAACGGGGATGTGAAGGGCTGGCTGAGGATTCCCGGTACCAATATCAACTATCCGGTGCTTTACGACAATCGCATCATCGACCAGGGCAACGGCGTCAAGACCCATTATTACATCAATCGTGACCTTTATAAGCAGGTCAGCCGCGACGGCGTTATCTATGCCCCTCCCGGAACCCGCTTCGGCAAATCGACGGAACTTTCCCGCAATACCGTTCTGTTCGGACACAACTGGACCAACTACACCACCGTTCCGGTTGTTGACCGCGACAGCGATGTGATGTTTGCCCAGCTCGCATCCTTCCATTACCTCAACTTTGCCAAGAGCCATCCTTACGTCTACTACTCCACCGAAGATGCTGAGATGACCTGGGTGATCTTTGCAGCGTTCTATACCGATGTCAAATTCAACTACATCACCCCCGATATGGATGATGAGATGTTCGCGGCCGTTGTCAACGGCGCCAAGAGCCGCAGCCGCCACAATTACGATGTCGAGGTGGCATACAGCGACAAGATCCTGACCATGTCTACCTGCACCAGAATGTATGGCCCGAGCGCGAACCAGAGGTTCGTCGTGATGGCCCGCATGATGCGTCCGGGCGAGAGTGTCCAGAACGCCGTCAAGATCGAGGCAAACCCCAACCCTGTGCTCCCGCAGCTCTATTGAGAAGATGCCAGAAGGGCGTCCGGCAAACTGCCGGACGCCCTTCTCTGTTTACAATAAAAGCAGCCCCATTTGGTGGGCCGCCCGCAGGAATATGCGGCAGGCAAGCCGCTTCACTGCGCCTTGAGGCGCGGCCGCTATCAGGCCATTAGGGTACCGGTGCAGGCCGCCCGTTATACGGGTGGTCCTGACTTACGCCAGCCGGATGATCTGATCCGCCAGCGCACATGCGGTTTCCTCGCTGTGAGTTGCCAGAAAGACTGTTTTTCCGCGGCTTTGTTCCCGGAGAAGATCCTCCGCCTGCCTGCGGGTCTCTCCGTCGAGACCGGTAAAGGGTTCATCCAGAAAAAGCAGCTCATAGTCCGCGAGCAGTGCCCGTGCGAGAGCAATCCGGCGCTGCATTCCGCCGCTCAGCGTGCGGACGGGACGGCGGAGAAATCCCTTCAGCCCAAGGGAGGCCAGCGCCGCTTCGAGCGTCCGGTCCTCCGCGCGGGGGGTGGACAGCCGCAGATTGGCGCGGACGCTGAGGTTTTCACAGAGCCGGTTTTCCTGAAATACGGCGCTTTTTTTTCTTTCCGCAAAGCCGGAGAGAAACCCGGAATCGGGCAACAGCAGCCCCATCATGACCCGCAGCAGGGTGGTTTTTCCGCAGCCGGAGGGCCCCATGATGCAGATGCAGCTTCCGGCCGGAACCGACAGGCAAAAACGGTCGAGGACAGCGGCCTTCCCAAAGCGGACGGTCAGATTTTCGATGGAAAGCGTTTCGATGGGACTCACATCCTTTCGATTGCCCGCATGGCCGAGTCGAGCAGCGCGAGGAAAATCCGTCCGAACAACAGGCTCATCAGGATAATCACGACGGTCCAGGCGAAAAGTCCGGGGATATCATAGTAGATTTTCGACTCGTAAAGCCGCTCCCCGATCGAGCCAGCCGGGATACCGATCACCTCGGCGGCGACGCCGGCTTTCCAGCAGAGGCCGAGGGCCAGCCCGCAGCCCGAGCGCAGGAACGGAAGAACCTGTGAGAGATAAATACAGCGCAGACGGCCGAGCCTCCCCACTCCAAACAGATCGGCCATCTCCAGCAGAAGGGGGTCGGTCGCAGAAATGCCGGCGAGCAGATTGGTGTAGATGACTGGCAGCGTCATCAGAAAAGCGATCACCACCGAAAGATTGCGGGAAGGCACCCAAGTCAGCAGCAGAATGGTAAAGGAGGCGACCGGAGAGGCCTTGATCAGCGCCATTGCAGGTGACAGGAATTCCTTCACCGCCCGAAAGCGCGCGCTCAAAGCGGCTGAGGACGCGCCGCACAGAAGCCCCAGCAGAAAACCGGCCGCGATCCGGACAAAGGAAAAAAGAACGGCGGTCCAAAGCTCAGCGGTCACGAGCAGGGCGCAGAACCGCCGAAAAACCACGAGCGGAGCGGGCAGAAGAATCTCCGCATCGAGCCGCAGGCTCAGCATCTGCCAAAGAAGCAGCCAGACCGCGAGAGAAAGCAGCACAGGCGCAGAACGGCGGTAAAATTTTTGCATCGTGCCCCTCCTCTCCGGTCAAATGACAGGGCTATTGTAACACAAAGTCTCGCGGCGGGCAACCTGACGGCCGATTGAAACGGCGCGAACGGAAGGATGTTCAGCGGCGGACGCTCTCCTTGTCGCGGATAGCCGACAGGACGGCGAGCAGCACCGCGCTGCAGAGCCAGACGGAACGGATTCCGAACAGCCCGGTCAGCAGCGCCCCGGCCATGCCGCCTGCGCAGAACAGCCCGATGATCGCAAAATAGCGCAGCGCGCTTTCGAGGGCATGGCGGTCGCGGGAGAACAGATAGCTGCAAAAACTTTCCGCCGCGCTGCGAAGATTTCCGGTGCACATGGTGGTAGCATAAGGGAGGCCATGCATCCGGCGGAAGGTATTAACCTGCAGCGAGCAGATCAGCGAAACAGTGGTGTTGACGAGCGCGTGCGGAACCGAAACGGGGACCAAGCCGATCACCAGTACCAGCGCCGCTTCCAGCAGGAGAATGATCTGCATCCAGTGCAGGCCGCTCTTGTGGGGGAAGACGGCCTTAATCCATTCAGAAATCAAAACTCCCAGAAAAAAGGCACAGATCGGCAGAAGATAATAAGCGGCGGCTTTAGCGTCGCCGCGCGCGGTGGCCAGCGACATCAGAACGATGTTGCCGGTTTGTGCATTTGCAAAAACGCCGCCGCGAGTCAGATAGGTATAGGCGTCAAAAAAGCCGCCCGCAAAGGCCAGCGCAAGGCCGACGGCGAGCTGTTCGTGGCGCGGAATCGCGCTGCCGGAACGCAGAGAAGAGGGCATGGTACCACCTCGCTTTCAGGATTCCCGTTTATTATAGACAACCGTGCGAAAAATGCAAGTCTCTCCTTCTTTTTGCGGCTTCAAAAATTTGCTGGGATATTTGACATTCCTACGGAAAAAATGTAAAATATATAATAATTGTGCTGTTGCATCCGGCAGCCGGCTTATCGCTGAGACTGCGGGGTGTCTGTGCTTGTTTTGACAAACTTTATCAATCGAAATAATCCCCCGCAAACCGGCGGTCGGGTGCTTAAATCTGCTTTTCAAGAGAGATACTAGACAGGAAGAACAATCGAAAGGAGGGCGCGCCTTGGAGAAATTTATCATCAGGGGAAATGCACCCTTACATGGAGAAATCACCGTCAGCGGTGCAAAGAATGCCGCTGTTGCGATTATTCCCGCCACGATTCTGGCAAAAGGCCGCTGTGTGATCGAGAACGTCCCCGATATCAGCGATGTGGCAATCCTGCTCGAAATTTTGGAGCATCTGGGGGCAAAGACCCGCAGGCTCGAACGCAATACCCTCGAGATTGATACCTCTGCCGTTGACTGCAACGAAGTGCCTTACGAATTTGCCCGTGCAATGCGTGCCTCCTACTATTTTCTGGGTGCGCTGCTCGGGCGCTGCTTTGAAGCAAACGTTTCGATGCCGGGCGGCTGCAACTTCGGTGTGCGTCCGATCGATCAGCATCTCAAAGGCTTTACCGCCCTCGGCGCCGAGGTCGTGGTGGACGGCGGCATGATCCGGGCTTCTTCAAACCGGCTGGTGGGAAGCCACATCCACTTTGATGTGGTGAGCGTCGGCGCGACGGTCAACGTGATGATGGCGGCGGTGCGGGCGCATGGCATTACCATTATGGAGAATGTCGCCAAGGAGCCTCATATCGTCGATCTTGCCAACTTTCTCAATTCGATGGGGGCCGACGTCCGGGGCGCGGGCACCGACGTGATCAAGATTCATGGGGTTGACCTGCTGCGCCCAAGCTCCTATTCGATCATCCCTGATCAGATTGAGGCGGGAACCTACATGGCCCTTGCTGCGGCCTGCGGCGGGAACCTTTTGATTAAAAACGTGATTCCCAAGCATCTGGAGTCGATCACCGACAAGCTGGTGGCGGCGGGAGCGGAGGTTACCGAGTATGACGATTCGATCCGTGTGGCCGGAAGCCCGGTCATCAACCGTGTCAACGTCAAAACGATGCCTCATCCGGGATTCCCGACCGACATGCAGCCGCAGATTACAGCGCTGCTCTGCCGCGCAGGCGGAACGAGCATCGTCACCGAGGGAGTCTGGGAAGGCGGACGCTTTAAGTATATCGATGAACTCAAGCGGATGGGCGCCAATATTTCAGTTGACGGCAAGATGGCGGTGATCGAAGGGGTGCCGAAGCTTACCGGGGCTCGGGTGCGCGCCACCGATCTGCGCGCAGGCGCGGCGCTGGTGATTGCGGGGCTTTGCGCCGAAGGGGTTACCGAGATCGAGAATATTGAATTTATCGAGCGCGGATATGAGTGTATTGTAGAAAAGCTGCGCGGAGTCGGCGCTGATATTCAGAAGGTGCTGGTACCGGATGTCGAGGCGGTCCGCCCGGCGCAGTGACATCGAAGCAGGAACCGGAGGTGCTGCAGAATGCAGGGGACTGTGTTCTGCGGCACCCCCTTTTCATTGAGGAGGAATCGGATGGCACGATTTTGTGTGCTGGCAAGCTCGAGCGCCGGCAACAGCACTTACATATCCTGCGGGGAGGGCGCGCTGCTTGTCGATGCGGGAATCAGCTGCCGAAGAATTTCCAGAAGCCTTGCGGATCTGGGGGAGGAGCTCGGCAAAATCGCTGGAATCCTCCTGACCCATGAGCACGCTGATCATGTCAAGGGGCTCAGGATCCTGACAAAAAACACCGGTGCGCCGGTTTATGCCACTGCGCCGGTGCTGCGCTATCTTGAGGAGAACGCACTTGTCGATCCCCGGTCCAAGCTGGTTGAGGTGGGGCCGCGTCCCTTTGCCGCCGCGGGGATAGAGGTGAGCGCCTATGCTACGCCGCATGACAGCGTGGGAAGCGTCGGCTACCGCTTCCTGCTGCCGGGAGGACAGAAAATTGCGGTGGCCACCGATCTGGGACAGGTGACCGGCGAAGTATACGACGGCGTGCGCGGCTGCGATCTTGCGCTGCTCGAGGCAAACTACGACCCCGAGCTTCTGCGGATGGGCCGTTACCCTTACTTTCTCAAACGCAGGATCAGCGGAAATGACGGCCACCTGGCCAACCCAAGCTGTGCGGAATTTGCCTGCGGGCTGCTCGAGAGCGGGACGACCCGGCTGATTCTCGGACATCTTTCGCGGGAGAACAACTGTCCCGCCCTCGCCGAACAGACGGTGGATGACGCTCTGAGACGGGCAGGGGCGCGGCGGGGAATCGACTATGAGCTTTCGGTGGCCCCCTATGATGAACCGGGAAGGCTGGTGCGGCTCTGATGAGGAATATCCAGATCGTCGCGGTGGGCAGGCTCAAGGAGCACTATCTCACCGACGGATGCGCCGAATACTGCAAGCGGCTTTCCGCTTTCGGAAAGGTCAGAATCACCGAGCTGGAGGAGACCCGGCTTCCCGAGCAGCCTTCCGAGGCGCAGATTCGGGCGGCTCTCGAAGCAGAGGGAGAACGAATCATTGAAAAGGCCGCAGGAAGCTGCCTGATTGCGCTGTGCGTCGAAGGAAAGCTGCTTTCCTCCGAAGAACTGGCCAGAACTCTCGATCAGCTTGAGGTGCGGGGAACCAGCGCATTCACCTTCGTCATCGGGAGCTCCTTCGGGCTTTGCGATGCGGTAAAAAAGGCCGCGGCGCTGCGCCTCTCCTTTTCCCGGATGACCTTCCCGCATCAGCTGATGCGGCTGATGCTCTGCGAACAGCTCTACCGCGCCTGCTCCATTTCAGCGGGCGGGCGCTATCATAAATAGGTCCGCCGGATTTTGGACGACCCGCCAAGGGGGACGGATGCCGCATGCCGAGGCCCCGGTTGTGTGGAAAGTTTCTGATCAAACTTTATTCGGAGAGCAAAGACCCGGCATAGGGCCGGACCTTTGCGGAACTTTTAATCAGAAAAATTTTCCGCATATTCGCAAACGCTGTGCACTTTGCAGTTTTTTCGATGCACCTGCGAAGAAGGATGACTTTTGCAGAATTTTAATCAGAAAAATTTTCTGCATATTCGCAAACGCTGTGCACTTTGCAGTTTTTTCGATGCACCAGCAGAGAAGAGCTTTGCAGAATTTTGAGTAAGGGAATTTCCCGCATACCCGCAAACGCTGCGCACTTTGCAGTTTTTTCGATGTACCCTTAGAGAAGGACGACTTTTACGCCAATAAGGAGGATTTTCTCATATGGATCTGATCAAACAGCTCGCGGAGGAACTTTCGCTGCGCCCCACACAGGTCGAGGCGGCGGTCAAGCTGCTCGACGAGGGCAATACGGTGCCGTTTATCGCTCGCTACCGCAAAGAGGCGACCGGCTCGCTCGACGACAACGCACTGCGCGACCTCGAGGACCGATTAAACTACCTGCGAAATCTTGACAAGCGGCGGGGGGAGATCCGTTCCTCCATTGAGGAGCAGGGGGCGCTGACTGGGGAGCTTGACGCCGCGATCGGGGCTGCCGGAACTCTCGCCGCGCTTGAGGACCTCTACATGCCCTATAAGAAAAAGCGGGCGACCCGCGCTTCGAAAGCCAAGGAAAAAGGCCTTGAGCCGCTGGCGCTGCGTTTCCTTGAGCAGACCGGCGCCGCGCTGCCCGAGGCGCTCGCAGCCCCCTTTGTCGATCCCGAGAAGGGGGTTTCCACAGCGGAAGAGGCGATCGCGGGTGCATCGGACATCATCGCGGAGCGGATTTCAGATGATGCGGCGGTGCGTGGGCGGCTGCGCGAATGGCTGCGCCGCACCGGCGTCATCCGCTCGACGAGCGATCAGACCGAGCCGGGCGTCTACTCGATGTATTACGACTTTGCCGAGGCGGTCTGCAAAATTGCAGGGTATCGTGTGCTGGCGCTTGACCGCGGCGAGCGGGAAGACATCCTGAAGGTTTCGGTGGAGTGCGACGACGAAGCGGCGCTGGCCGAAATCGGAAAGCTGGTGCTCAAACGGGGCTTTTCCCCATCGATTCAGATAGTGAAAGCGGCGGCGGCCGACAGCTGGTCGCGGCTGCTCTTTCCCTCGCTGGAGAGGGAGCTGCGTTCCTCTCTCTCGGAGAACGCGGCCGAACAGGCCATCAAGGTTTTTGCTCTGAACCTCAAGCCGCTTCTGATGCAGCCGCCGCTCAAGGGAAAGACGGTGCTCGGACTGGATCCGGCCTACCGCACCGGTTGCAAGATCGCGGTGGTCGATCCCACCGGACGGGTACTCGACACCACTGTGGTTTATCCCACTCCGCCGCAGAAAAAAACCGAGGAGGCGGCACAGAAGCTGCGCGTTCTGATCAAAAAGCACGCCGTCTCGGCCATTGCCATCGGAAACGGTACCGCTTCCAAAGAATCGGAAATCTTTGTGGCCGAGCTGATCAGGACGCTGGATGTCCCGGTTTCCTACATGGTGGTCAGCGAGGCGGGGGCGAGTGTCTACTCCGCCTCCAAGCTTGCGGCAGAGGAATTCCCACAGTATGACGTATCGCTTCGCTCGGCGGTTTCGATCGCCCGGCGCCTTCAGGACCCGCTGGCGGAACTGGTCAAGATCGATCCCAAGGCGATCGGGGTCGGGCAGTACCAGCACGATATGCCGAAAAACCGCCTCGACACCGCCCTGGGCGGCGTGGTCGAGGATTGCGTCAATACGGTGGGGGTTGATGCCAACACCGCTTCCTTTTCGCTGCTTTCCTATGTCGCCGGGATAGGGCCGGCGCTCGCTAAAAACATCGTCGCCTACCGCGAGCAGAACGGGCATTTCACCTCCCGCAAGGCGCTGATGGAGGTGCCGAAGCTCGGAAAAAAGGCGTTTGAGCAGGCCGCCGGCTTCCTGCGGGTGCCGGAAAGCGACAATCCGCTCGATAACACCGCCGTCCACCCCGAGAGCTATGCAGCCTCCAAAAAGCTGCTGGCTCTCTGCGGCTTCAAGTCCGGCGCACTGCGGGAAGGGGGACTTACCCAGCTTCCGGCACGTGTCTCCGAGCTGGGGGAGGAGAAGGTGGCGCAGGAGCTGGAAGTGGGTCTGCCTACTTTGCGCGATATGATCGCGGAGCTGCTCAAACCCGGGCGCGATCCCCGTGATGAGCTGCCGCCTCCCATGCTGCGCAGCGACCTGCTCGAGCTTTCCGATCTTAAGCCGGATATGGTCCTCGACGGAACGGTGCGCAACGTTGTGGATTTCGGCGCGTTTATCGATATCGGGGTGCATCAGGACGGCCTGGTGCATATCTCTCGGCTCTGCGATCGCTTTATCCGTCATCCCAGCGAGGTGGTTCGGGTTGGCGATGTGGTTAAGGTCAGGGTGCTGGAAGTTGATCAGAAGCGCAAGCGTATTTCGCTGACCATGCGCGATCTCTGAAAGCCTGCCGGAATTTTATTGGTAATTTATTGACACAAAGCGTTAAAGTGGTGTAGGATAAAAGGCAAGCGGGCTGCCCCGTGTCCGGGGCAGCCCTTTTGAGCGAACGAGGAGGAAACACCGATGAAGAAGCCTTACTGGAATCCGATGGAGACTGCCCCGCTGCACGAGATACGTGCGATGCAGTCGCTGGGGCTTTCACGCACTGTGAGACGGGTTTATGAGAACGTCCCATTTTATCACAAAAAGTTTGACGAGATGGGAATCCGTCCGGATGACATCCGCAGCGTCGATGATTTGGCTAAGCTGCCATTTACTTATAAGCAGGACCTGCGCGACAACTATCCCTATGGGCTCTTTGCAGCACCGATGGATGAAGTGGTGCGGATTCATGCCTCCTCCGGGACCACCGGGAAACAGACGGTGGTTGGATATACCCAGCACGACCTCGACATGTGGGCGGAGTGCGCCGCCCGCGCCCTGACGGCAGCGGGCGCTGATTCCAGTGATTTTGTGCATGTCTCCTATGGCTATGGGCTGTTTACCGGCGGACTCGGCCTGCATGATGGCGCGGGAAAAATCGGCGCTTCGGTGATTCCGGCCTCTACCGGCAACACCAAACGCCAGCTTCAGATCTTCCGGGACTTTCATTCGACGGTGCTCTGCTGCACCCCCTCTTATGCGCTGTTTCTCGGTGAGGCGCTGCGCGATGCGGGGATTCCGCTTTCTGAAATTTCGCTGAAATACGGCGTGTTCGGTGCTGAGCCATGGACCGAGGAGATGCGCCGCCGCATCGAAGAGCTGCTCGGCATCAAAGCGCATGACATCTACGGCCTTTCGGAGATCATGGGCCCCGGTGTTTCCTACGAATGCGGCGCGCAGAAGGGGATGCACATCAACGAGGACTTTTTCATCGCCGAGATCATTGACCCGGACACCGGCGAGGTGCTTCCCGAAGGCTCAACCGGCGAGCTGGTTTTTACCACCATCGCGAAAGAGGCGCTGCCGCTCATCCGTTACCGCACCCGCGATATCACCTCGCTGACCCGCGAGCCCTGCTCCTGCGGGCGCACCTTTGTGAAGATGAACAAGATCATGGGACGCAGTGACGATATGCTGATCATCCGCGGGGTCAATGTGTTTCCGTCTCAGATTGAGTCGGTACTGCTCGATCTCGGAATGCCGCCTCATTACCTGCTGGTGGTGGACCGCAAGGGCACCCTTGATACCCTGGAGGTATTGGTGGAGATGGACAGCTCGATGGAATTTGACGCAGTTCGCCTGATCGAGCAGAAGGAGAAGGAAATCCGCCGGGCGGTTGAATCGACGATCGGAATTGCTGCAAAAATCACCCTGGTTTCACCGAATACCATCGAACGCAGCGAAGGGAAATCCAAGCGGGTTGACGACCGCCGCAAGCTGGTATAAGGAGAAAAATATGACTGTAACGCAGATTTCGATTTTTGTGGAGAACCGCCCCGGCAGGCTCGCTGCCGTCACCCGCGTACTGGGAGAGGCGGATGTGGATATTCAGGCGCTTTCGATTGCCGATACCTCCGAATTTGGAGTGCTGCGGCTGATTGTCAATGCAACAGACCTCGCTGCTCAGGTGCTGCGGGACGCGGGCTTCCGGGTGACCCTGACCAAAGTGCTGGCCGTCTCGGTCGGGAACCGTCCCGGTGGGCTCGCCAAGGCGTTGACCGCTCTCGGCGAAGAAGTGATGGTGGAATACTGTTACGCTTTTATCGGCCGCGATCCCAAGAGCGCCTACGTCATCCTGCGGGTGGATGACAATGCCAAGGCGGAGGCTCTGCTGCGCCCGGCAGGTTTCGCAGTACTGGGCGCCGACGACATTTTTTGAGCCGGGGTTGCACTGAAAAAGCCATGCGAGGTTTTCGTAACAAGCCAGCGCCTAAAAGGGCGCTGGCTTGTTTTGTGATCAAGGCAATCACCGATTCTGCCGGCGGCAGTGAAAAAGCTTTCGCTTCAAGCAATGAGTGCAACGAAATAACAAATCGTTGAGAAACAGAAGGGCCAATCAGAGAGCATTCCTGCTTTCGCAGCTGCAGTGCATGTGATGCATGCAAAAAATGTTCAGAGTCTCTTGAGGGGCAGGCTGGTAAGATGCACTTTTGGGCCGGTGCAAACCACGCGTGGTTTTGATTTGAACGTACCGCTCTTCTCAGGCACGAATAGGTTTGTACGCTGCTTTGGGGTGCTGTCAACAGATTCTTTATCTTATCCGCTTTGGCAGGTACTGCGGAAAGATATCCGACAAAGCAGGGAGAAAAACCATCGAGCATTCCAGAAGAAGGAACAGTCCCAGGCTGTGCGAACAGCACAGCCTGGGACTGTTCCTTCCCCGCATCAGGGGACTTTTGCCGCTGCCCGTTTTACCGGACGGTTCAGAGCAACCCAGCGGTTTTTGGACAAAAAACGGATTTGAAGTTTGCCCAGGCTGCCGGAGGTGCAACGCGCCCATTCGGGACATACATCGAACCTTTGCCCGCACTTGTCTATTTCGCGTCAGATTCGGAGCAGAGGTCCAGCACAATCTTTGCAACGGCCTGCGCCGCAAGAGGAATCACCTGCTCGTCAAAGTCGAAGAAACCATTGTGATGCGGCGCCTTGATGGGAGAACCGAAGACCATTTCGGTCGCCTTGCCGCCTTTGGACTGCACGCGGGACATCATGGTGGTAAAATCTTCGCCGCCCCCAAAATCGAAATTCTCTTCGATGCGGGAGATGCCCTCCACCGTTTTCAGAGAACGGATGACACGCCCGACCAGCTCGGGGTCACAGACGGCACCGCCGGCCGCGCCCATGAAACGGCTTTCATATCCGCATTCATACATCGCCGCAGCGGATTTGCAGATCCGCTCGGCTGCGGCGTACATATACTCGTTGATTTCGGTGGTAAGGCCGCGTGTTTCCAGCGTCATCACCGCTTCTTCGGGGATGACGTTGCGTCCGGTTCCGCCATGCAGGGTGCCGATATTGACGCGGCTGCTGCCGCCGCTGTGACGGGGAATTGCCAGCAGATTGAGAACCGCGGTGGAGGCTGCGGCCAATGCATTATGTCCTGTTTCAGGGCTTGCCCCCGCGTGGGCGGCACGGCCTTTGAAGGTGACATCAAACTTGGTGCTTGCCAGGAATCCCCGGCTGGAGGCCGCCACCGCGCCGAGTTCATTGAGCTTCAGTCCGATATGTCCGCCGAAAATCCAGTCAACTCCATCGAGTACACCGGAGTTGGCAATGGAGGCAGCACCGCGCAGCCCTTCCTCGGCGGGCTGGAAAATAATCCGTACGGTGCCGTGAATCTGATCGCGATAGGGCAGCAGAAGCCGGATCGCTCCGATTCCGATCGCCGCATGGCCGTCATGTCCGCAGGCGTGCATCAGGTTGGGATGCAGAGATTGAAAGCCCTCCCGCACCGGAAAATGTCCGACGTCCTGTGTCTCGCCGACGTCGTTGCAGTCGATATCCATGCGGAAAGCGACGACAGGACCGGGATGGGCGCCTTCAATTTCAGCGACACATCCGGTGAAGCCGCCCTTCATTTTCGAGAGCAAATCCTCACGTCCGCATTCCTGCAGCGCACGTTGGTAACAGTCACGATCGTATTTTTTATCCGGCAGGCCGTACATTGTGACGCGGTGATGGATTTCCTCACCGAAGCGGACCGGGACACCCAAAGCTTCAAGCTCTTCCAGCAGCCGGACTGTTGTACGATATTCGGTCCAGCCCGACTCAGGATAACGGTGGAGATCGCGCCGCAGCGATACGAGTTCCTTGGTCAGCGCTTCAAGATTGACTCTGTCAAAGACAAATTTCACCTGTGCAGCCTCCTTTTCAATAAACCGATGCTGCCATCGGCGGCATCGCGGACACCGCGGTCCTGATTTGGCCCGCGCTTTGATCTTTCGTCTATTATAGCGGAAAAATTTCCCGTTCGCAATGATAAATTGGGATATCCTGCTGAAAAAAGAGCGGCGCACAAGGACCGGAAATTTTCATCCGGGCTGTGTGCGCCGCTCTCGGTGGAAATGCGATTACTTCTTGCTGCTGTACTGATTGTTCGAAGACTGGTTCGAGGTCTTCTGGTTGGAAGACTGATTCGAAGACTGGTTCGAGGTCTTCTGGTTGGAAGACTGATTCGAAGACTGGTTCGAGGTCTTCTGGTTGCTGGTCTGGTTCATGGAATTTTTGTTGTTCATTGCATTCACCTCCCTTGCGCCTTTAGTATTCGAAAGGAAAACGAAAATTATTCGAAAAAATTTGAGCTGATTTCTGTATGGACCGCAGTGGGGATATCGGAAGATTTTACCTTTTTATATAGAATAATCTGTGAAATTTATTTATTATGTTCGATGATACAATATATCAGGTCTGATATTTCGGCAGATTATCCTATTGCATTTAGCATACCATTGTGGTATGATAAATGCAAAGCATAAGTTCCATACATTTTCTGAGGTATTGAAATCAATTTAATCATATTTAGGAGGAAAAAATGATGAAAAAATTTGTTTGCACCATCTGCGGCTATATCCACGAAGGCGACAGCGCCCCCGAGTTCTGCCCGCAATGTAAGGCTCCTGCCTCCAAGTTCGAGGAAATGAAGGAGACCGCCGTTGTTTACGCTGACGAGCACCGCATTGGTGTCGCCAAAGATTGCGACCCCCGTATTGTTGAGGGACTGCGCGCCAACTTCACCGGTGAGTGCACCGAGGTCGGCATGTACCTTGCAATGAGCCGTCAGGCTGACCGCGAAGGCTATCCTGAAATTGCCGAAGCTTTCAAGAGATATGCGCTGGAAGAGGCGGAGCATGCCGCCAAGTTTGCCGAACTGCTCGGCGAGGTTGTCTGGGCTGACACCAAGAAGAACGTTGAGATGCGCGCCGCTGCGGAGCATGGCGCCTGCGCGGGTAAAAAAGAGCTTGCTACCCTTGCCAAGCAGCTCAATCTCGATGCTATTCACGATACCGTCCATGAGATGTGCAAGGATGAGGCCCGGCATGGCTGTGGTTTCCAGGGCCTCCTTAAGAGATATTTTGCCTAATCCCTTTGCCATTCTCATCTTCTTTCATTCCTTTCAAACAGTCCCGCCGCAAACATGCGGTGGGACTGTTTTCGCGCGATATGCCTATTGGAATCGGGTGCTTGAGGACGGCTCCCTTTTCTGCGGCGGGGCGCTTTTTATGCGGTGCGCAGATTGGAGATCCTACAAAATCCGGCCTGCTTCCATTCGAAACAGGCGGTCTCCAATACGCTGTGCCTGGGCGGGCTGATGGGTGACCAGCAGCATTGTTACCGAACCCTTCAAGGCGGTCAGAAGCTCCTCAATCCGCAGGGTTGAGAGGGGGTCGAGGGCGGAGGTGGGCTCGTCGAGAAGAAGCGCCTCCGGGCGGACCGCCAGAGCGCGCGCGATGCAGAGCCGCTGCTGCTGCCCGCCCGAAAGACGGCGTGCATCGCTCGTCAAACGGTCCTTGACCTCGTCAAACAGCGCCGCGCGGGTCAGGGCTTCCTCGATTCTGACATCCAGATCTCTGCGGGTAAGCCGTTCCTGAAGGCGGATGCCGTAGGCGATGTTTTCGCCGATGCTCATTGGGAAAGGCGACGGAGCTTGAAAGACCATCCCCACTCTCCGACGGAGGGCGGCCAGCTCCCAGACACCCATCGGCCGCAGAATTTCTTCTCCATCCATGTGGATGCTCCCCTCCGTTTCGAAAAGATGCTCCTCGGCGTCAAGACGGTTGAGCATCCGCAGAAGGGTGGATTTTCCGCAGCCCGAGGGCCCCATCAACACCGTCGCCCGGCCCGGCGCCGCTTCCAGAGAGACGCGGTCGAGCAGCGTCCGGCCCGCGCGGCGGACCGTCAGACCTTTAACTGTTATCCTGATTGGCATCCTGTTTCCCTCCAAGCATCCGCGCCGCCCTTCCCAGCAGCAGAAGAAGCAGAAGAAGCACCAATGCCGCCGCAAAGGCCGCATCGTTTTCCCCCTCCAGCAGTGCCTGATAGATTCCCACCGCAAGAGTTGCGCCAGAGGAAAGCAGATAATTCCCCCATCCCCGGGGATCAAGCGGTGGTGCAGCGTTTCCGATTCCCGAGGTCAGGAGCAGAGCGGCCGACTCCCCGGCGACACGGGCGGCGCAGAGCAGAGCTGCGGAAGCCAGGCCCCGCCGCGCCGCCGGCAGGATGATTCCGCAGTAGCATTCCGCTTCGGTCGCGCCGAGGGCACGGGCCGACGGGAGACAGCTGTGTGCCAGCCCTTCCATCGCGCGGCAGGCAGTTTTGGCTGCTGTGGGCAGAAGCAGCAGAGCGGCGGTCAGCACTCCGGAGAGAATCGAATAGCGCAGTCCGAGCCGCTGGGAGAAGGCGAGCAGTCCGAAGAGGCCATAGACAGCGGTGGGGACTGACGAAAGCGAGCCGAGAGCGGCTGAAAGAATCCCGGCGGCGGGGGAATCTCCGGCGCGCAGCAGCAGTACCGCGCACCCGAAGCCGATTGGGAGCGCGGCCGACAGCGAGAGCAGGCAGAGCACTGCGGTATTGAGAATCTGCGGTAAAAGTCCCGTCCGGCCATAAAGGACGCTCGGCATCCGCAGCAGCATGCCGGGATCGAAGCCGCGCAGCCCCCCTGCCGCCGCGGCAATCAGCACTGCGCCGATCAACAGTAAAGAAAATGAAAACCCGGTGGCGAGAACCGCACGCCCGAGCCATTCCCGAAGCCGCATTGGACTTCCTCCCATCATTTTTTGTCCCGGGCGGACCCTCCGGGCAGAAGTGCGACGAACAGCAGAAGCAGCGCTGCCGCAAAAAGGGCACTGCGGTGAATCCCGGAAGCATAGCCCATCTCAAGGATCATCCCGGAGGCCAGCGTCCTTGTCCCGCTGAACAGAGACGGAAAGCGGGCCACGTTTCCCGAGACAAGCAGTACGGCGATCCCCTCGGCTGCGGCCCGCCGGATGCCTCCCAGTCCCGCCGTAGTAATTTTAACGCCTGCCGCGGGAAGCTGTGCGCGAAACACCGTCTGCATCGGGGTGGCACCCAGCGCGCGGGAGCTCGGGCCAACCTGTTTTTCCGCTTCTCTGAGGTCGCCGAGCAGGGCTAGGGTCAGCTCGGGCAGCATCATTGCCGCCAGCACCAGAATGGCCGCCAGCAGCGTTGCGCCGCCGCTTGCGGCCATTTTGGCCGGAAACATCCGGGAAAGAGCGGGCAGCAGCGTCATGAGGCCGACCAGCCCGAAGAGCACCGAGGGCAGGCCGGACATCAGCTCCAGAAGCCCGACAAAGGCTGGCCGAAGCCATCGGGGCAGCAGATTTTGCGCGAAGGCCGCCGAGAACAGAGCGACCGGAAGGCCCAGCAGGACAGCACCGATGGAGACGGCAATAGTGGCGCAGAACATCGCCAGAAGTCCGAACCGCCCCAGCGAAGGCTCCCACACGGGGGAGAGCAGCATCTGTGTCAGCCCCTGATCGCGCAGTGCGGGGAAGGCTCCCGCCAGCAGGAAAAGAAACATCGCGCCAAGAGCGGCTGTTCCCAGTCCGCCGCAGAGCGCGACGCCGGATGAGAAGATGTGGTTCCTGATCCTCCGCCGCAGCGCCGGGCTCATCCTGAACCCTCCCCGTCAATGCCGATGATGCCGAGCGACCGGATCAGGGCCTGGCCCTCACTGCTCCGACAGAAAGAGAGAAAGTCCAGCGTTTCGGAACGGGTTTCCCCGCGGCGGGTGCAAAGAAACAGGCGGCGGGTCAGCGGATAGCATCGGGAGCGCACAGTTCCCTCGCTGGGAAGCGTTCCCTCGATGGGAACGCTTCGGACTCCTGTGCCCTCGCCCGCGTAGTCGAAGGAGAGATAGCCGATCGCGCCCGGGCAGAGGGAAACGGCGGTCCGCAGCAAGCCGGTTTCGTTCTGTTCCTGCGCGTGGCGGGCGGACGTTGTCAGTCCGATTGCCTGCTCGAAGGCCAAACGGGTTCCGCTGCCCGCCTCCCGGCCGATCACCACGATCGGCGCGGGTGAAGCGCCAAGCTCCTTCCAGTCGGTGATCTCCCCCGCATAGATTCCCCGCAGTTCGGAAAGGCTCACCGAAGCAACCGGATTGGAAGGATGGACCACAACCGCAATTGCGTCCACTGCCACCGCGAAGGCGTCGATTCCCCCGTACCCCTCCGGATCTCTTGAGCAGCTCGCCAAGTCGCATCCTCCCTCGCGCAGTGCGAGAAGCCCCAGCTCGGTCCCGCCGAGCTGTACTTCGACCGCTTTTCCGTACCGTTCGGCATACCCTTCCGCAAGAGCTGCCATCATCCGCCCCATGCAGGAGGACCCTGCGACAAGGACCGGGCGTTCGGTGCATCCCGGAAGAAGCAGAAGGACAAGGAACGGGATGGCCCATCGTTTCATCTTACCCACCCCCTTTTCCTAAAGATATGCGAAGCGGGAGGGGTTCATCCCGAAAATTATTTCGGGATGTTGCATAAAGATTAACTATGTGGTAAAATTTGAACGTAATGAGTGACAGGAGGACTTCGGAATGGGACTGAAAGAAAATTTGAGACGAAAGCGTCTGGCGCATCAGATGACGCTGGAGCAGGTTGGAAAAGCGATCGGCGTCAGCCGCCAGACTATCCTGCGGTATGAAACAGGTGTCATTGCCAATCCTCCAGCCGAAAAGATAGAGGGCCTTGCCGCCCTTTATCACACCACTCCCGCGCGTTTAATGGGCTGGGAGGGGCGTCCCGCCGTGCGGGCTGCGTTTTACGGCGGCGGCCGGCAGGATGAAGACCGCGCGCAGGATCTGGAGCTGCTCGCCGCGCTCGGTGAGGCGGATGCGGCGGAGCAGAGCCTGCTTGCCCTCTGGGACCGGATGGATGAAGAACAGCGCCGTTCCCTGATGCGGTACGCCCGTTTTCTGGCCAGCGGAGAAGCGGAAGCATGATGACCAACGAAGAACTTTATGCGCTCTGTGATGCGCTTTGCTACCGCGTCCGGGAGGTTCCGTTGAAAAGTGCGCCCGCCGCGGCGCTGCCGGGGGGATGCATCGCCGTCAACTCCGAGCGGATTCCCAATCCGGCCGCCGAAAAGGAAATCCTGGCCCATGAGCTTGGACATCTGGAAACGGGCAGCTTTCCGACCGGATCGCCCGCCGACCTCGAGGGACGGCACGAGGAGCGTGCAGACCGCTGGGCGATCCGCACCCTGCTGCCCGCACAGGAGCTCTGTACCGCACTGGAAAACGGCTTGGTCGAGCTTTACCAGCTTGCCGAGCATTTCGGTGTGACTGAGGAGCTCGTGCTCAGGGCGTTTGCCTATTATCGGGAGGCCTCCGCGCTTTCGCTGACGCCGGAGGAGCAGGCCGCTGCCGCCGTCCTGCGAGGATATTGTCCGGTTTCCGCAGCTTTCCGAAACGGAGGGGAGGCTGCGCGGCTGCTGCTTCCGGCGCGGCTGCTCGATTCGCTGAATGATACGCGGCAGCCGTTCGCCGAGGAAAGGACGAGCCCTTCCGCGCCGATGTGGGACTTTGTGCGAGACGGGTACCACATCTTTTTTGACGAAATTCTTCCGTAGCGGAAGTCTCCGGCCCCGGCGAAAAGCCGTTTCCCTCGGCTTTTTCGCCGGCTGGCATTGGGTGCAGTGCAAAGGTTTTGGCGATTGATGCGAAATGGAAAGGCGCTTTGAAAGAATTCGGAGCAAGGTACCGCTTTTATTCAAGCGCGCTGCCTGAACGGTGAAGATAATGAAGGTATCTTAATATTGATAATTCCTCTGGAAAAATCGGGGTTTTCTGCCGCGATTTGATTGTTGAGGGTGAAATTACAGCGGAGGTAAAAACTCTGTTGAAAACAGATGCGGATTTTCTTCGCAGGCACGGCTGACCATATAAAGATGCGGTGCCGCCCTCCGCTCGGGCGCGCCGGGCACCGGACAGGCAGAGCGGGCGGGCCGGGAGAGGGGAACGGGAGGGAACGGGCGGCCTGCGGGCCGCCCGCGTCGGACAGGCTAATGCCCGAAAGGGCAGTCCAGCGCCATTGATCTCTGGCAGTGTTATGACCTTACAGCGAGAACAGGTCCGCCCATACCATCTCTTTTAGGGGTGGGCATGACTGTCTATAACCCCCCCGGCTAGGCCGGGGGATATTTATTAGTTGAAGCCAAGTACGCGGATAGCGCGCAGATTAGTGGCGAGCAGTGCGCTGGCCGGGTAGTCGATCCGGTCGGTGGTGTTGGTGTTGATCAGCAGGTCGATGGGGGAGCCGTCCGGTCCGGAAATCGTCTCGGCGATCAGGACCGACTGATACCAGCTGTCGAACAGTCCCAACTGCAGCACATCGCCCGGGCGTACAGAGAAAATGTTGCCGTCGGTCAGAGTGACGGGGCCTCCCTTTTCATTGGAGCGGGCATAGAGATAAAATGCGTCCACATCGGTCCAGGAGGTCGAGCGGCCGATCATCATCTGGGAGGTGTTGACGGTGTCGCCGCACCATTTCCATTGCTGGCTGCCGGTGCAGTCCATCGGGATGCCGCCCGCATAGAGGCTTTGCGAGACGTAGTTGGTGCCGTTCTGGCCGTAAATCTGCCACGCATTGTTGCGCAGTGTTTTAATTCCATCGACCCAAAGGTAGGAATAGCCTACCGCCGTATCGCGGTCGTATTCGTGCTTCCAGGTATACTGGTTGGCCGGCAGGCGCGCGTCAACCCGTGCGGTTCCCTGCTGTTCCTGACGGCTTTGCTCGTCCTGCTCGGCGGCGGAGAGCATCTTGTCATAGAGGTCATAGAAGATTGCATTGACCCGGTCGTGATCAGTCAGGACCGAGGCACCGCGCACCGCAAGATATTTCGCCCAGATCTGCTGGGTAAAATCCTCATCCTGATCATGGGAACCGATGTACCAATCTCCCGCGGCATCGCGTACCAGCACAAACCGGTGCTGTACTCCGCTGGTGTTCGAATCCACGCCGTCGTCGAGAAATGTAAAGTGGACCTCGCTGTCCTCGACCAGATCAACCGTCACGCAGTCGGAGGATTTTTCCTCAAATGCGGTGATCCTGATACCGTACCGGTAGCGGTCGAGACGCAGGTCGTTCTCCCGCACTGCGCGGACGCCGCAGAGCATTTGCAGCGAAAGCTGGTTGAGAATGCTGTTCTCATATTCCTCGTCGGTGCGGGGAGAAAAGAGGTCCAGCAGGTCCTCGGCCTTTAAGGTGGAAAGAGAGCGATAGCTGCGGTCAAAGTAGTGGTAAATCAACTCAAGGTGCTCGTCAGCCAGCTCGTTGATCAGGTCGCTGTCCCGCAGAACGGCAAACTCCCCGATCACCTCCCGGCCGGAGGGCGGCGCGGAAGAAGAGGAAGGTTCGCCCGCGGAGGATTCCTCAGGTGCGCTTTCCGGCGGGCGGGAGGACTCTTCCAGCGGACCGGCCGGTTCGGCAACCACTGGCGGAATCTCCGGTTCCCGCGATTCCGCAAGAGAGGAAGGCGGGGGGCCCTGTACGGGCTGACTCAGCATACCGCCGGAATAGAGAAGCAGTCCGGCAAGTGCAGCGGCCCCGATCCCCGCCAGAAATCCCATCCAAAAGGTTTTTTTACGATTGGTTTCATCCATCGATCCCATCACTCCTCACGCCGGGCCGGCCCGGATGGGCAGGCCGCACGTGCCTCCGTCGGTGACACGGTGCTTTACGGCAAACGGTCCCCGACGCGGTGCGCAGAGGACTATGATCTTAGCCATTATATCATATCGTGCCGAAAAATTGTGAATTTTTTGCGTTGTTTCGAAGAATCTGTCAAAAAACATGGAAAAGGGGACCCGGTGCGGATGGGGACGGCTCTGCGGAGAGATGGCAGGCTTGACCGAGAGGATACAAATGAGAGGAAAAGACGGCACGCACCGCCTGCATTCCCTTTTATCAAATGTGTCCGTCATGCGATTCACCCTCCGATCGTAATATATGCGTTGTGAGGGCAACCTGGAAAAGTAAAGCGATTGTTTCGATCAGCGGCTCAGCAACAGTTTATCGGGATAGCTCCCGGATCAATGCGGCTCCCGGACCGGCATGGTGCATACGGGCGGCTTTTCGCGATATGCGCCCTGGCTGTCACCCGACAGTTTCGCTTATTCTTGATTGCTTCGGTGTCGGGCTAAAGATGGACCGGAGCAGTAAATTCGTTCAAAAGGCGCCGGCATCCGTTTTACGGGTGCCGGCGCCTTTACAGGGAACAGGAGGAAGAGAAATACAAAAAAATTTGAAAGGTCAGATTGTTTCCGGCAGCACATACTCATGTGAAGCCATGTAGTTTTCCACCGAAGCAAGAGTAGGCATGGCGTCCGAGCAGCTGTGCCCGGAAATGGTGATCGAGGAGGCCGCCGCGGCATATTGCAGCGCGTCGGGGATGTCCCTGCCCTTGAGCAGTGCATAGGTGAAGGCAGAAGAGTAGGAATCTCCTGCGCCGAAGGTCTTGAGCACCTTGGCGGGGTAGATTCCGCCTGCGCAGCGGCCGTCCTTCGTGTAGACAAAGGAACCCTTTTTGCCCTGCTTGATGGAAACAACCCTGACGCCCGCATCGAGCAGCCATTGCGCGCTCTGGGCGTCGCTGCGGTTACCGGGGTGGTAGACCCTTTCCATCATATCGAACTCCTCGCGGGTGCCCAGCACCATGTCCGCCTGGCGGGCGGCAAGGGTAAAGTAAACGCTTGCCTCTTCCGGGCTGTTCCAGGTGCCTTCGCGGTAGTCAAGATCAAAGGATACCCGCACCCCGTTGCGGCGGGCATATTCGATGGCGAGGAATACCGCTTCGCGCGCGGGCGAGTGGGAAAGCGAGGTGCCCGACACGAGCAGAAGCTTGTGCGAGGCAATATAGTCTTCATCAAGCTGGGCGCAGTCGATGTGCAGGTCGGCGCAGTCACTGCGATACATAAAGCAGCTGCATCCGTCCGGGCGGATTTCCCCCATCGTCACACCCGACCGGATCCCCGGTGCCGCGACGGCGATATGCGAAACATCCACGCCGTTTTCGCCAAGATGACGGGTGATGAAGCGGCCGAACTGGTCGTCCGACACCTTGCCGACATAGCCGACCCTCAGTCCAAGCCGCGCCATGGCGATGGCGGTGTTTGCGGGGGAGCCGCCAACATACTTTGAAAAGGTGACGGCGTCTTCCATCGGCCCGATCTCATTGGCGTAGAGGTCGATGGTGGCGCGTCCGAATGCGGCCACATCATTGGGCTTGGCGTTGTCAAAATCGAGATACACTGCCATCATTCCTTACTTATTATCATTCTCGAGCTGCTCCAGCAGCTCTGCGGCTTCTTTGACCGAAAGCCCCCTGTGGATGACCTGTCCGAGGGTTTTAACCAGTGCGGTGACGTCGCGGTACTGGAACACGAAACGGCCGTAGGTGACGCCCGCTGCGCCGGCGTCGATGACGTCCCGGGTCATCTGCAGATAGTCGCGCACCGTTTTGCATTTTGTTCCCCCCGCGATGGCGACGCGGGTGGGCACCGCCTGCACCACCTTGGCAAAACTTTCCGGATCACCGGTGTAGTTGGTCTTGACCAGGTCGATGCCGAGTTCTGCCGCAGCGCGGGCGGCATAGGTGACATTCTCCACGCTGTATTGTTCGGCGCCGGTGATGTGGTTGCCGCGCGGGTAAATATGGCAGATGATAGGCATGCCGACCTTTGCGGCATCACGGCTGAGCCGGCCGAGCTGAGCAAGCTGCTGGTCCTGATTGTCACCGCCCACAATGCATCCGGTGGAGACGGCGTCCGCACCGAGACAAACGGCCTCGCCCACATCGGCCACCTGCACGTCCTCTTCAAAGTGATAGACGCCGAAAGTGGTAAGCTTCAGTACAAGTGGAACCTTGCCCGCATAGGGGGCAAAGCATTTTTCCGCGATGCCTTTGTGCATTGTGATGGCGTTGGGACCACCCGCCACCATTTTGGCAATGGTGGCGTCGATGGTGTCCAACCCGGGCATGACGCCGCGCGCAATGGCGTGATCTACGGTAAGGCCAAAATAGTGGCCATCCGCATTGGGAATAAGGCGCCCGAGGCGCACTTCTTTTCCGAGCATACTGAAAAGACCTCGTTTCATAAATTCTGATTCATTTGATAACCTGAACGCCGCCGCGGTCAGGAGAACAGGCGGATAAAGAAATCTACATAGCCGGGGCAGAGAGTGGTGACAATGATGGCAAGAAGACCCACTCCCATGAAAGGCACAGCCTCACGCACCGTTTCCCCGAAGGTGGAATTGGCAATTTTGGTGCTGACGAAGATGCCGACCGCGAAGGGAGGCGTCAGGAAGCCGACACACATATTGACGATGAGGATGGCTCCAAAGTGTACCGGGGTGATGCCATAGGTCTGCGCCACCGGCAGCAGCAGGGGAGTCATGATCAGAATGGTGGCGTTGATATCCATAAAAGTGCCCATGAACAGGAACAGCAGGTTGATCATGAGCAGGAATCCCGCCTTGCTTGCGATGTTTTCGGTGATAAGGGTTGAAAGGAAGTTCGAGATGCCCGCGAGGGTCATGACCTTTCCCGCGACAGCGGAGAAAGCATTGAGAAGACCGATGGTGGCGGTGGAGGCGCCGGCAATGGCGCAGCACTTCCAGAAGGTGACCTTAATGCGGCTGCGGTCAATCAGTCTGAGGGCGAAGAAATAGAGGATGCCGTATACGCAGCTGACGGCGCCGGCCTCGGTGACAGTGCAGAGACCGCCGTAGATCGAGCCATAGATGATGATGGGCATGAGCAGAGCGGGAACGGCATAGATGGTGGATCGGCCGATTTCCTTTGCGCGGTCGGCAAAATGAATATCCAGCTTTTCAGGCTTGGTTTGATGCCGGCCGATGCGCACGTAGTTGATGATAAAGTAGCCTGCCGCAAAGATGAAGGCGGGGCCGATGGTGGACATCCATACCTCGGAGATCTTCGCGCCCGAGGCGAGGGCGTACATGATGCCCGGCACCGAGGGGGGGATCAGGATGCCCAGAAAGCAGGTGGCGGCAAGGAGCGCGCTTGTGTAGCCGCGGGGATAGCCCTCCTTATCCATTTCGGGGGACATCATCTTGCCGATGGCGCTGATGGTGGCCATGGCCGAGCCGGTGAGCACGCCGAAGGCCATGCAGGCACAGGTGGTGATGACGCCGGTGGCGCCGCGCACGCGGCCCACGAAGGATTTGACCCAGTCAATCAGCATTTTGGAGATGCCGCTGTACTCCATGAGCACGCCGGCGAAGATGTAGAACGGGATGGCCAGCAGTGCGAAGCTGTCCAAACCGGAGAACGCAAACTGCGGCACCGGCGTGAGCGAAAGACCGCCGTAGGCGAGCACCAGCAGGGAGGAGGTGCCCAGTGCAAAGGATACCGGCATTTTGAAAAATACAGCAACAATCATAAAGGAGATCAGAAAGACCAACAGCGCAGATAATGCAGACATATTTTCACCTCTCTCAATTTCTCATCCGCCGTCAGTCGGCCTGCCGGGACACCGTGTGTTCCAGCAGCAGACAGACCTCATGCACCGCACCCAGTACGACGCCGACGAACACCGGCAGATAGACGAGACTCATTGGGATATGCATGGTGGGGGAAGCTTGCGCCATCTGAAAGATCTTCACCATATAGCTGAAAAAGATCTTGCCGAACGCAACGAGAAACAGGAAGGTGGAAACGATGGCCAGTATCTCGAGAATATTGAGCGCATGGGCCTTGTCCTTGATTTTCGACTTAATGATGATCTGCTGCAAAATGTCGATCTCGGTATGGCTGCCATCGTAGATGGCATAGGCCGAACCGATATAGGTCAGCCAGATGAACAGGTAGCGGGTGAGCTCCTCGGCCCACGCGACCGAGATGAAGAGAAAATAGCGGCACACGACCTCCACAAAGATGCATGCCACAAGACTGATCGTGATAAGAGCCATGATAAAGGTTTCGATGGAAAGAAGACTTTTGTTTACGAGCCTTGCGCTCGTGAGCAATTTGCTTCGTGCATTCATACTATGTTCTCCCCTGCGTGTTTGGCGGACAGCCTGCGAAAACGTTTCTGAAAAGGCGAGCCTGAAGTTTTCGTTTGGGAAAACAACAGACTCGCACTTTCAGATGCTGTTTTTCGCACGTTTTACGCAGCAGTCCTTGTGCGGATGTGCGAAACCGGCGTGCCTGTGGTGATTACTTGGTGGAAAGCGTCTTGTAGTCGCCGCTGATGATGACATCCATGATATCCTTGCCATACTTATCGTAGCTCTCGTCCCAGATCTGCTTGTAGATTTCCTGGAGGGAAGCCTTCATCGCATCGGAGGGCTGGTCAACGGTCCACTGTCCCTTTGCGACGCCATCCTTCATCATGGAATCGGTCTTTTCGCGGAAGAACTTGGTGAACTCATCGGAAGCGGTCTGCGCGCACTCGGCAAAGATAGCCTTGTCGGCGTCGTCGAGCTTGTTCCAGAAGGGGGCGCCCGCAATGAAGCAACCGCCGGAGTAGCAGTAGTTGATTTCAGTGATGTGGGTGATAATGTCGGTGATTCCCTGATTCGTGTAGTTGAATACGGCGTTGTCAAGGCCGTCAACGGTGCCGGTCTGCAGCGCGTTGAGCACCTCAGAACCGGAGATCATTGCAGGCAGCGCTCCGCACTTCTCATAGAAGCTGACGATGGATTCGACCGAGGGGGTGCGGATCTTCAGGCCCGCGATGTCGCTCATCTCGGTGACCGGGCGTTTGATGTTGCCCACTTGGCGGAAGCCGTTGCAGTAGGAGGAAATGCGAATAAGGTCACTCTTCGCCATCACCTCGGCGACCTTGTCGGCGATCCAGCCGTTGTTGTAGTAAGCGTCCGCCTCCTCGTAATTGGCGACCAGACCGGGCAGCCATGCGAAGCCCAGAGTTCCGTTGAGAACGCCGTCCATCGTCATATCGTCGCTCATCAGAACATCGAGGGTGCCCATCTGCAGCATCTGGGCGGCATCGGCGCCGGTGCCCAGCGAGCCAGCGGCAATTACGTTTGCCTCATAGCGCCCGCCGGTCTTTTCCTTGACCAGTTCTGCGAAGCGCTCCACATAAGGGGCCCGGTCGCCGGTGACATCTGCGGTTACGGTGAAGGTGACGGCTTTGGCAGGAGCAGCCTCGGAGGCAGCCGCCGCGCTCGAGGCCGGTGCTGCGCTGGAAGCGCTGCCGCCGCAGCCTGCGAGGGAACCTGCGAGCATCGCTGCGGAAATGGCGAGCGATAAGAACTTACCAAACTTTTTCATAAATTTCCTCTCCTCTTACTGTTTACGATATAGCTTTTGGTATATAAACCGCGAAACGCGGTCAAACCCGATTGAATTCCTCTTGTGCTATCTGGTGAGAAGGGCCTGCAATACGGCAATCTTGGCGGTGTCCTCCAGCAGCTCCACCTGATGGAAGCATTCCTGCATCGTCCTGCCCAGCGCGAGTATGCCGTGCCCTTCCATCAGAAAAGCTGTAATGTTTGCGGGCGCCGCCGCTACAGTTCGAACGACATTTTCAGCAAGCTCCTGCGAGCCGGGGGCTGCATCCGGGATGATCGGCACGTCGATGAGCTTGAGCTTGGCCGATTCGGTATAGAGCGGCAGCGGCTTTTTCTGAAGCGTCCACACCACCGAATAGGCCGGGTGAACGTGGATGACGCATCTGACCTCGGGACGCACCCTGTAGACGCCGGCATGGAAGAGCGTTTCCTTGGAGGGCCGTAAATGCTGATTCTTTTCGATCACGGCTCCCTTGAGATCACAGAGCACCAGCGAATCGGGCGTAATCTCACGCAGCGGAGCGTTGCTCGCGGTAATCAGCATATCGCTGCCGCAGCGTTCACTCACATTCCCCCCTGCGGCGCTGACAAGATTTCTGTCATAGAGCAGTCCGGAGTAGCGAATAATGTCCTCCATCTCTGAGCGGTAGTTTCGTTCCCATATCCAGTCCATCAACATTCCTCCCGGCGGCACATCATTTTTTCGAGCACCTGCAGGGTACCCATGCTGCCGCCCTTGAGCGCAAATTCGCGGCCGGCGAGCATTCCGTCGAGGATAACGCCCTGCGCCACGCCCGGTTCAAGCTGACGCCCAAGCTCAAGATGCTGTACGCCGATCTCGCGGAAAATGGCCTGCGAGGTTTCTCCGCCTACAATCACCAGCCGGTCAAAGGCGGCCCGTCCGCACACGAGCGGCGCTAAACGGGCGAAGCACTCCATGATCTTTTGGCTGGTGCCAGGCTTGTAGGAATATTTTTTAACCTGCGGAAAGATCATGACGTTGCTGCTGCAATTTTCTGCGAGCGCTTCCTCCGCTGCGTTCTGGAGTACGGTTTCGTCGCCGTCTATGTAGTCGTCAATGCGCACCGGTACGAGCGCCAAGCCCTTTTCAGCGGAATATTGCATCTGCCGCTGCGCGATCTCATAGGCCGAGGCACAGAAGCCGAGGCAGCGAACCTCGCGCACAACGCTGCTTTCGACGATTGGATTACCGTAAAGATACTGCGCAAGGCCATCCGCCATACCGAGCGATCCGGTCCAGAATACCTTCGGATAGAGCGGCTGCAGGCTTTCGATGATGTGCAGCGTATCCGCGCGGGTTATCGCGTCAAACACGAGGATGCGGCAGCCGCGTTTGATCTCGGCACGGGTCTTTTCGACAAGTGAGCCGCCCTTGACGGAGTCGATATCCACAAGGCCGATCGGGATGTTGGTGTCGTGTCCGAGAATGTCAGGGATAAAGGATTCCTTTGGCGGAAAGATCGGGTCCTTCGCATACACCGATTTCGGAAGGATCTGTCCTTCACAGTATTGGTGCCCATACAGGGTGAAGGTGCCAAGATCGGGGGCGTTGTCAATGATGAAAACGAGATAGTCCGGCCAGGCCTGCAAAAGTCCTTCCAGTTCATAGGCGTCGTTGCCGCGAAAACCGGTGCCGATCTTCTTCATAAAGATCGTGTTCCCATGGTGCGGCAGCTTTTCGCAAAGACTGCGGTGCAGGCTGCGGGCAGTGTCCTTCGGCGTGTTTCGTGAGGAGAGATTGACCGAAAGCAGTTGTCCATCTTCACGGGAAAGATCGCAGTCGCCGGAAACACATATTTTAAGCCGCCGGCCGCGCGCCGTGAAATAGCTGCCGGAATCGGCCGCACCGGTGAGATCATCGGTGATTTCGGTAAAGATCATGGTTTTAACCTCTTCTAAAAATAATGTTCGTTCGAACATTATTTTTTGTGATTGTGTTGCTTTACGAGTGTTAAATTATCATTGTCAGCGCTGAATGTCAATTGCTGCAACCGATTTTTGTAAATTACGACATGATTCAATTGGCTATTTTGTTGTTTTAGTCAAAATATTGGGCTTATTTATGATCGAACAAACATTATTTATTTTGAATAGTGAAAAACCCAGCCGCGTGCAGAGACACGCGGCTGGGTTTCAGACAACATTTTTGAGATCTTTTGCGGTTCACACAATCTTGAGGCGGATTCCGATATCATGCAGCAGCGTACGCCAGTCTTCCGAAATTCCGTCGTCGGTCACGATGGTGTTGATCTCATCGAGTTCGGCAAAGTGATTGGCTTTCACCGCGCCGAACTTACTTGAGTCGGTGAGCAGTACCTTGCTGGCCGAGGATTCAATGATGGCGCGCTTGCTGTCGACGCTGTGTGCGTTGATGCAGGTGATTCCCAGCGAACGGTGTACACCTGAGGTCGAAATGAATGCCTTGTTGGCGCGGTGACGGCGGATGAACTCCACCGATTCCGCTGAGGCAAACATCTGGTCCTCCGGGTAGTAATACCCTCCGGGAAAGATCGTTTTGATGTTGGGATGCTTTAAAAGCTCCGTTAAAATGCCGAAATTGTAACAGACCACCGTAAACTCGAATTCGGTGGGCAGATGGGAAGTCACGCGGGAGACCGTGGTGCCGTTGTCGAGAAAGATCCAGTCCCCCGGCTCAATGAGCGATGCGGCATACTGTGCGATGCGGTCCTTTGAGCTGATGTTTTGGATGCGCGCCATGCGCAGATCGTAGACCTCGCCGTTAATGGCGTATTCCGCGCCGCCGCGGGCAAGTGTCGCGAAGCCATAGCTGCGCTCCAGCACATGGTTTTTTCGCAAAATTTCCAGATCGCGGCGCACCGTCATCTCCGAAACGCCGAGAGTTTCGGCCAGCTCCTTCACCGCAATGCGCTGGTTCTTTTTCAAAAGCTCCAACACCTTCACCATGCGGTTTTCCTTTGCGCTTCCCCTACTCATGCCAGACCCTTCTTTTGTGTTATTTATGTGCAATGAAACAGCATGTTTGTTTTCTTCCATTATGCACACAATTTTTGTTTGATGCAACACTTTTTGCAAATTTATTTGGCATTTTCCGGAAAAGTTTGCTCCCTTGGCGTTTCAAAAGGCAAACTTTTTCGAACCCGCTTTTCACGTGTACGAAAAAGATGCGGCATATGATGTATAACGCCAAGAACAAGCTGGAGCCGAGGGCTGCCTTTTCCCGTGTGCGAGGCTGTTTCCCATGTGCGAGAAAGATACGGCTTATGATAACCATGTACCGCTGCCGTACAGATGCGGGCATCCGGCTGTGCCTTGAGTTCTCTCCAATTCAGAGGAGCATTCGAAGATATTCCGGTCAAGCCCAGTTGAAGATTGCTGTCAGGAAAACGAAGACGCCCAAGGGCCGCGTGGAAAAGCGGTTCAATGCGGTGTGCTGTCGAAAGAGGCAGGAAATGCCCGAATTTTAAGCGGACATCGCGGACGGCTTACAGACACAGGAAGTCCTGCCGGAGAAAAATCGAACCGGCTCTGCGATGTTCAGGCCGCTGGCAGTGGAGGAGATTTTTCGAAACCGCTCCATTGCGGAGAGAATGATCTTTTGTTATACTGAAAACAATACCGCGGCATTCTCTTCCGCGGTGCGTGAAAGAAGGGCTGCGGGCAGGTGTTGCCGCGAAGCATTGACAGGCGGCATTCTGTCCCGCGGTGCGTGAAAGAAGGAGGCGTTCCTTTTGACAATTGTTGTGATCGACGGACAGGGCGGAGGAATCGGAGGCAGGCTGATCGAACAGCTGCGCCCGTATCTGCCCGACGCGGAAATTATTGCAGTGGGGACAAACGGTATGGCTACCGCCGCGATGCTGCGCGCGGGTGCGAATATCGGGGCGACAGGGGAAAATGCCGCTGTTTATAACTGCCGGGACGCCGATATCATCGCCGGACCGATCGGCATCATGCAGGCCAATGCGATGTATGGGGAGCTGACCCCTGCAATCGCCCGGGCGGTAGGGGAGAGCCCCGCGCGGCGGGTGCTGATTCCCGTCAGCCGCAGCCGGACTTATCTGGCGGGGCTGGCTGAAAAGCCCGCCTCCCGCTATCTCGAGGACGCGGTAGGACTGATTGTTTCGCTGGCAAAGGAGGAATAACAGATGGCGCAAAGAAATTCCGGAAGAGCTCCGGCTCCGAACAGCGGCCTGATCCGGCTGATCATCCTTGCGGTGTTTTTGGCGGCTTCCATCGGACCGCTCGGGGTTTTCCTGCTGATCGCGGGAGGCGCCGCCTATGCCTTCTGGAAATACCGGAAGAAAGAAGAAAACGGGTCTGTTTCATCCCTCGGAGAGTCGGAAAATCCGTCCGAAACTCTCTCCCCGGTGCGGCATCCCGCGCGGCCGAAGACTGCCCCTCACACGGCGGGACGGCGCAAAACGCCCTCCGGCACGCCGCTTTCCCTTTCCGGGGAGCAGGGCCGTTGTGCGGAGGAGCTGCTGGACCTGCTGCATGCGGGAATCATCGAGCGGGACGAGTATAATGATCGGATGCGGCAGCTGAAGATGGGGAAAAGTGGCTGAAGCGCTGACGGCCTTCCATTCGGGGGAAGTCGTGCGGTGCTCTGACGGCCGCTGCCGGAGGAGGCTTTGCCGCCGGATTCCCGGCGTGTATGCCGGCGCAGTGCGGCTTCAGCGGGATTTTTCCCGCCGGGGCTTTTTCTTTATACCTTGTTTGCCGGAAGCCGGAAGCTCCGACGGCGGGGTGTTCCCGGAATCGTTACAAACTGTTTATCAAATCTCTGCCTGCATTTGTTGCTTTTTGGTGCTTTTCTCGGTATAATATTGGGATACAGAGAGGAGAAATGCCATGTTTACCAGCCTTTTCGCCGGTTTGACCCTGCAGCGGCTGCTCGCCCGGGTTATTGTGCTGATGACCGCCATCCCGGTCCACGAGGCCGCGCATGCCTGGGCGGCCGACAAGATGGGAGATCCGACCGCCCGCTATTATAAACGGATCAGCCTCAACCCGCTCGACCATATCGATCCGATCGGTGCGGTCATGATTCTGCTCTTCGGCTTCGGCTTCGCCCGACCGGTGCCGGTCAACTCGATGCATTTCCGCGACCGAGACAAAGGGATTATTGTCACCAGTCTCGCAGGTCCTTTCTCCAACGTTCTGATGGCGCTTGTCTGTCTGGTGGTCACCAAGCTGCTGCTGCTCGCTTATTACGCGACCGGGCTGGATGCGCTGGCCGGAGTATTCGGAGTTTTTTCCTACATGGTGAGCGTCAACCTTTCGCTGGCTGTTTTTAACCTGATTCCTCTGCCGCCGCTCGATGGATATCACGCCATCTGTCCTCTGTTGCCGAGGGAGCTTTACTGGAAGATTCAGCCCTATGAGCAGCAGATGCTCTGGCTCATCATCATTTTGATCGGCCTCGGCGCGTTCGACGGAATCATCGGTTTTTTTGTCGCGCTACTCTATCGGGTCATCGATGCGATGACCTTCTTTCTGGGCTGACGGAAAGGAAAGGAACGATGATACAACCTTCCTTTCGGCTTTCGGAATTCGAAGGCCCGCTCGATCTGCTGCTGCATCTGATCGCCAAGCATAAGCTGGATATCCTTGATATCGAAATTTCCGAGCTGCTGCGCCAGTATCTCGCCTTTATTGAGAACCGCGCGGATCAGGATCTCGAGGTTGCAAGCGAATTCCTTGAGATGGCTGCGCGTCTGGTGCATATTAAGACGGTAATGCTGCTGCCCCGCCACGAGGAGGAGGCCGATGATCTCAAGGCAAAGCTGACCGGAGAACTGATGGAATACCGGCTTTGCAGGCTGGCGGCTTCCGAGCTGCTGCTGCGGGCGCAGGAGCATCAGGTTTTCATCCGCAGGCCCGCCGATATTCCGGTGGATATGGCCTACCGCCTGAGCCATCCCGCTTCACTGCTGCTGGAAGCTGCGGCCGGGGCTACCGGACGGGCGGTGCGCCGGCGGCCGGTTCCTCCGGCGGCCTTTTCGGGAATCGTCCGCCGCCGGGTTGTCTCGGTCGGGTCGAGGATTATCCACCTGATGCGCCGGCTTTATGCGCACCCGACCCTTGGCTTTGGAGAGCTTTTTGCCGATCAGCAGGACCGAAGCGAGCTGGTGGCGACCTTTCTTGCCCTGCTTGAACTGATCAAGGGCGGGCGGGTGACCGTCTCGGACGACGGGGACACCGTCACCTTTTACAAATCGCGCCAGGCGCGCGCCGACGAGGTAACAACAGTATGAGCAAACAATTGGAATCAGCGGTGCTCGCGGTGCTTTTTGCTGTGGGAGAGCCGCTTGCCCCTTCCCGCCTTGCCGAGGCGCTCGAAACGAAGGAGGAGGTTGTGCGCAGCCTTCTGGAGCACCTTCGGGATACCCTTGAGGCGCAGGCGGGCGCCTTTCAGATTCTGAATCTCAACGGGCAGTACCAGCTTGCCACCCGGGAGGAGCATACAGGCCTGATCCGCCGGGTGATGAATCAGCGGCGCAGCGTTCCGCTTTCACAGGCCGCTCTCGAGGTGCTTGCGGCGGTGGCCTATAACCAGCCGGTGACCCGCGCCTATGTTGAGCAGGTGCGGGGGGTTGATTCGAGCAGCATCATTGCTTCGCTCGTTGAAAAGGGCCTGCTGGAGGAAGCCGGGCGGCTTGAGCTTCCCGGAAGGCCGATCTGCTATCAGACGACCCCAAATTTTCTGCGGACCTTTGGACTTTCTTCCCTCGAGGAGCTGCCGCTGACCGAACCCGCGCCCGGGGACGACCTGCCGGAGGATCTGATCGAAGGCCAGATCGGGTTTGACGACCCGGGTGTCTCCGCCGGAGAATAGGATGGTGATTGGATGGCGGTCGTTCTGGGCATTCTCATTTTGCTCCTGGTGATTCTGCTGATCCCGGTGCGGGTGAGCGCCGGCGCTTCCTCCGGGAAAGCGCCCCATGCCGTTCTGCGCTGGCTTTTTCTCTCGATTCCGCTGTTTCCCAGACCAAAACGGAAAAAAACGCAGGACAAGTCCGAGTCCTCAAAGCCGGACAAGAAGAAAGAGAAGCCAAAACGGAGCCTGAAGCCGCTGCTGGCTGAGCTGCTTGCCCGGTTTGACCGGCTTTCCCGCCCGGTGCAGCGGCTGCTGCGCCGCACCGGCCTTGCGCGCGTTTCGCTGCGGCTGGTGGTGAAAGGGGAGGATGCGGCGGCGACGGCTCTCCGCTTTGGCCGCGCGAATGCCGCCGTCTATTCCACGGTAGCCGCCTTGGACCGTATCTTTTTCCTGCGCGTGGAACAAATCGAAATCATACCTGGCTTTGCCGCCGAACAGGAGGAGTACTCCTGCTCGGGAGAGATACGGCTATTTCCCTTCGCGGTGCTCATCGCGGCGCTGCAGCTCGGCTTCTGGACGCTGATCGCGCTGATTCGATCGGCCGGCGGCAGGGATACCAATGAAAACCGGCGGGCGCAACCCGCCCGACGAAAGGAAGAGTACTATGGAAAACAAGCATCCCATCAGTGAGATCCTCGAGGAATCGCTCACCAAATTAAAGCAGCTGGTCGATGTCGATACCATTATCGGCAAGCCGATCACCGCCCCGGACGGCACGATTATCATCCCGATTTCGAAGGTGTCGTTCGGCTTTGCGACCGGCGGTTCCGAGCTGCCGACCTCTAAGCCCTCGATGCCGTTCGGCGGCGGGTCGGGCGGCGGAGTTACGATCGCGCCGCTCGCCTTTCTTGTGATCGCCAACGGAAACGTGCAGCTTCTTCAGATGCAGACTGCCGACAACACTGCTGACCGGGTAGTGAATATGGTGCCGAACGTGATCGATAAGGTTTCCGGCATCATTGGACAGAAAAAAGCGGAGAAGGCCGCGAAAGAAGAGAAGACGGCGGCCTTCACTGAATAACCCCGATCATTTTTCTGCCCTGTCCGGAATATCTATTCAACAGGACAGAAAGGGGCGGGTGGTTTGATGTCGGGAAAGTGGCTTTTGAGGATGGTGGTTTCACCGCTGCTTGCTGCGGCGTTCAGCCTTCAGGCGGCAGCTGCATGGCCGCAGGCGCTGATGCAGGCGAAGGGAGCGGTGCTGATCGAAGCCGCCTCAGGACGGGTGCTCGCCGAACACCGTTGCCATGAGCCGATGCCCAATGCGAGCACCACCAAAATCATGACTGCACTGCTGACGCTGGAACAGGAAGAACTTGATGAAAGCTTTGTGGTCGATGCCGCCGCAATCCGTACCGAGGGCAGCTCGATTGGACTGCTGGAGGGCGACCAGGCTACGCTGCGCACGCTGGCTTGGGGGATGCTGCTTGCTTCGGGCAACGACGCCGCCAACGCCGCGGCGGTCCGAATCGACGGAAGCCTCGAGGCGTTCTGCGGGCGGATGAACCGACGTGCCGCGGAACTTGGGATGAAGGACACCCACTTTTGCAGTCCCTCAGGACTTGATGTGGGGGATCACCACACGACTGCCTACGATCTGGCGCTGCTTACCCGCGAGGCGCTTTCCAATGATGACTTTGCGGAAATGGTGCGTTCCAAGTCGGCAAAGCTCTGCTATGGAAATCCGCCCTACCACAGGTGGCTGACCAATCACAACCGGCTGCTCTGGCAGTATGAGGACTGCATCGGAGTCAAGACCGGATTCACCAAGGCGGCGGGCCGATGCCTTGTTTCGGCCGCCGAGCGCAGCGGCCTGACCCTGATTGCGGTCACCCTCAACTGCCCCGACGATTTCAATGTTCACCGCCAGCTCTATGAGGAGGCGTTTTCCGCCCTCGAATTTCTTGATGTAAGCGATACGCTGGGCAGTCTCTCGGTTGCGGTGACAGGGGCGGAGCAGGAGCGGGTGCCGGTTGAGCCGCTTTGGACGCCGGGCGCCTATCTTACCGCCGGGGAGCGGTCCCATTACCAGCTGTCGGTCCGTCTCGAGCCGTTTCTTTACGCGCCGGTCAGGAAGGGCCAGCCGGCGGGGGAGATCACGCTGACTCTGGAGGGGGTGCCCCTTTCGGTGGTTCCGCTGATCGCTGCCGAAGAGCGCCCCGCCCGTTTCCCCGAATACCGCAGCATCATCCAGCAGATCAAGGATTTCTTTGAATTTCCCGAGCAGTACCGGTTTCCGCTTTCTCAGGGAGGCCCGGCCTCCGCCTCGTCCACCTCACAAAACTGACTGTGCAAAATAAAGGAGAAACAATCTGTGAGAATCCATAAGCTTCTGTCCGACCAGGGGGTCGCCTCCCGCCGGGGCGCCGAGCGCCTCATCGAAGAAGGGCGTGTGACCGTCAACGGCAGGCCGGCTGTGATCGGCCAGGATGTCAACCCGGCCCGCGACATCGTGCATATTGACGGCGAACGGGTAGCATTTGTCAAAAAAGCGGCACGCTATTACATCCTGCTCAACAAGCCGCGCGGATATGTCACCACCCTGTCCGACGAGCTGGGGCGGCGCTGCGTGGCGGAACTTCTCTCCGACCTGCCGGCCCGCGTTTATCCGATTGGGCGGCTGGATAAGGACAGCGAGGGGCTTCTGTTGCTGACCAACGACGGGGATTTTGCCAATTTTATCATGCATCCCAAAAATCATGTGTCCAAGACCTACCGCGTGACGGTGCGGCCCGACATCAGCGAGGAGCAGCTGGTGACCCTTTCCACCGGCGTGACTCTGGATGACGGCAGTGTGACTGCACCGGCGCAGGTGCAGGTGGAGAGTCAGGAACCCGGGCGGGTCGTGCTGCGGATGACCATTTATGAGGGCAAGAACCGTCAGATCCGCCGGATGTGCGAGGCGGTCAGCCTCGAGGTGGCGCGCCTGCGCCGGGTTTCCATCGGGCCGATCAAGCTCGGAATGGTGCAGCCCGGCAAGTGGCGTGAGCTGACCCCGCAGGAAGTCGGTGCGCTGCGCGGTGCAGTAACCCACGAAAATCCCGGTTCGGCAAAGCGGGAGGGGGATTCCCCAAAACCCCGCGCAGCCGCGAAAGCCCGCCCGCGCCCCATTGGGAAAACGGGTGGGAAACCGTCCCGCCGCGGTTGACAAAGCTTGCCGTAAAGAGGTATGATAAAAAGAGCATTTGAAAGAAAAAGGGAGCTTTTTTGAGCTCTCGAAATGATGAAAGCAGCTCGGGGACGGATGCGGCCCGGGGAAGAATGAACGGCGCAAAACAGGCCGGACCGTTTGGTCTTGCCGCCGTCCTCCCTTTGCGGATGCCCGCCGGGATGAAGAAAGCCGGCGGAGGAATTCCGCCGCCTTTGAGCTGGGGGAGGAAGATACGCGTGATCCGAAGCATGACCGGCTACGGCCGCAGCCAACAGCAGCTGAACGGGTGGGATATCACGGTGGAGATCAAATCGGTCAACCACCGGTATTTTGAGTTTTCCTGCCGGACTCCGAGAAACTGCGCTTTTCTGGAGGACAAGCTCAAGGCGCAGGTGCAGAGCCGCATTTCCCGCGGCAAGGTCGATTGCTACTGCGCGATTGTTTCGACCGATGCCGGAGATTCCGCCGTTTTGTTCAACCGAGCGCTGGCAAAGTCCTACCTCGCGGCGATGCGGGAGCTTTCGGAGGAAACGGGGCTTCCCTTTGAGGTGACGCTGCGTGACCTTGCGCGGCTGCCCGATGTCTTTACCGTCGAACGGGCTGTTCCCGACGAGGAGGCCCTGACTGCCGCGGTGCAGACGGTGGCAGCCGAGGCGCTCGACCGCTTTGTGGCGATGCGGGAAACCGAAGGGGCGCGGCTTCGCGCCGACATCGAATCCCGCGGTCGGACAATTTCCGAGCTGACCGCCCGGATTGAGGAGCAGTCTCCAAAAACGGTGGAAGCTTACCGCGAACGCCTTTATCAGAAGCTCTCCCAGCTTCTGGCCGACCGCTCGATCGATGATGCCAGAGTGCTCACTGAAGCCGCCATCTTCGCCGACCGGATCGCGGTTGACGAGGAGACGGTGCGGCTTCGCAGCCACCTGCATCAGCTCGGGGAGATTCTGGGCGCTTCCGACCCGGTCGGGCGCAAGCTTGATTTTTTGATGCAGGAGCTCAACCGCGAGGCCAATACCATCGGCTCGAAGGCGCAGGACGCCAAAAATGCCGCCGTAGTGGTGGCGCTCAAGAGCGAGCTTGAGAAGATACGTGAACAGATCCAGAATATCGAATAAGGAGGCGCCTCATAATGAAGCTGATCAACATCGGATTTGGCAACATGGTTTCCGCCAGAAAGCTGGTGGCGATCGTCAGCCCGGAATCGGCGCCGATCAAGCGGATCATTCAGGATGCGCGCGACCGCGGCAGCCTGATCGACGCCACCTATGGACGGCGTACCCGTGCGGTTATCATCACCGATTCGGATCACGTGATTTTGTCGGCGGTGCAGCCCGAGACGGTGGCCAACCGTCTGGGCGACGACGAGGACGAGGATGAGGAAGATGAGTAAGCGCGGGCAGCTTGTGATTTATTCCGGCCCTTCGGGGGTCGGCAAGGGGACGCTGCTCGGTCCGCTGCTCGCCACCGAGCCGGGACTGGTGCTCTCGGTGTCGGCGACCACCCGCGCTCCCCGCAAAGGGGAGGTGGACGGAGTTCACTATCACTTTATCTGCCGGGAGGAATTTGAGCGCCTGATTGCCGGCGGAGAGATGCTGGAATACACCGAATATAACGGAAACTACTACGGAACCCCGAAAAAATTCGTCGAACAGCGGCTTGACGCGGGTTATCATGTCGTCCTGGAAATTGAGGTGGACGGCGCGATGCAGGTACATCGTCTCTGCCCCGATGCGCTGATGATTTTTGTGATGCCCCCCTCCTTTGAGGAACTGCACCACCGGTTGGTCAGGCGCGGCACCGAAAGCCCCGAACAGTGCGCCGGACGGCTTGCGGCGGCGGTACGGGAAATCTCCTTTGCTGCACAGTATGATTTTATCGTGATCAACGATGAGATAGAAACAGCGAGACAGCAGCTTCTCTGCGCGATCGGCGCCGGGAAAATGCTTTCCCGCATTCAGAAAAACAAGATTGAAGAGGTGCTATACCATGCTCAGACCTGCCATGATTGAAATGCTGAAACCTGATCAGGACTGTTATTCCTTTGTTGTTGCGGTGGCCAAGCGCGCCCGTGAGCTGGCCGATGAAGCGGAGGAAAAGCACGAGATCATCGACGAGAAGCCGGTGCGGCTGGCCATCGACGAATTTGCCGACGGCGAGACCTCCTTTGACCGCGAACACCACGCCTGCTGAACCGGACCATGAAGCTGGCCCAGGTCGTCGTTGACAAAGCTTCTCCGGCCTATGATAAGCCCTATGATTATCTTCTGCCCGATTCGATTCCGGCCCGCGCCGGCTGTCGGGTTCTTGTGCCGTTCGGTGCAGGAAGCAGGAGCCGGATTGCGATGGTGCTGGAGATTCGGGAAGGGGAGGCGCCTGCGCGCGCAAAAGCGGTGGCGGCGCTGCTTGATCCTGAGCCGCTGCTCTCGGAAGAGGGGCTCTGGCTGCTGCGTCTGCTGCATGACACCACCTTCTGCGGATGGTTCGATGCGGTGCGCGCCCTTGTGGTTCCCGGCGCCGGCATGAAGATTGAACTGGGCCTTACTCCCGTGCGGGGACTGGCTCCGGAAGCCCTCGCACTGCTGTCCTCCGACGCCAGGCGGCTCTATGAGATTCTCTGTGCCCGACGCGGCGCCGTTTTGGAGCAAAGGGCGATCGCGGCTGCGGGACTTTCCGCCGATGCGCCTGCGCTGGCCGAGCTATTGGAACGGGGGCTTGCCAAACGCGAACAGCTCGTCCGCAAGCGGATTGTCGATGAACGGGCGGTGATGGTCCGCCTGCTGGAAGGGTATGGAGAGCATCCGCATACCGAAAAGCAGCAGAAGATCGTCGAGCTGCTCGAACAGGTCGGCTGCGCTTCGGTTCGGGAACTCTGCTACTTTACCGGTGTGACCCGCGCGGTGGTTGACCGGATGCGGAAAAGCGGAATGGTGGAGCTTTATGAAGAGCTTACCCCCCGCCGCGCCTCCTCCCGGACAGCCGGTCCGACCGATACCGAACCGATCCGTCTTTCCCCCTCGCAGCAGGCAGCCTTTGACCTGCTTTTGGAGGTCGGACGCAGCCCAAAGGCGGAGGTGTCCCTGCTGCATGGGGTCACCGGCAGCGGGAAAACGCAGGTCTTTCTCCGGCTGATCGAAGAAACCCTCTCCCGGGGGCGCACCGCACTGGTGCTGATCCCCGAGATTTCTCTCACTCCCCAGACCGTCTCAAAATTTTCGGCCCGCTTCGGCTCGCTGGTGGCAGTGCTGCACTCATCTCTCTCGATGACCGAACGGTTTGACGAGTGGCAGAGAATCCGCAGCGGTGCGGCCCGCATCGTCGTCGGGACCCGCTCGGCGGTCATGGCGCCGCTGGAAAACATCGGCCTCATTGTGATCGACGAGGAGCAGGAACATACCTACCATTCGGAAAGCGCTCCGCGCTACCATGCCCGCGACATTGCCAAGCACCGGGCGGTGCGGCATCGTGCGCATCTGCTGCTCTGCTCGGCTACCCCCTCGATTGAAAGCTATTATTACGCCCTCTCCGGAAAGTACCATCTCGCCTGTCTTCCCGAGCGGTATTCGGGCAATCTGTTGCCTGAGGTACTGACCGTCGATATGAAAACCGCACCGCTTGCCGCCGGCTCCCAGACCCTCTCGGAGGAGCTCTGTGAACAGCTCCGGGAGACCTTCGAGCGCCGCGAGCAGGCGATTTTATTATTAAACCGGCGCGGTTACCACACCCTTGTCAAATGCTCCTCCTGCGGGGAGGTTTACCGCTGCCCCAATTGCTCGATTCCGCTGACCTACCACGCCGCCAACCGGCGGATGATCTGCCACTACTGCGGACATTCGGTTCCGGCCGATGCTCCCTGTCCCTCCTGCAAAAGCGCAATGCTGCGCCAGACCGGTGTGGGAACCCAGCGGGTGGAGGAAGAGCTGCACGCCCTTTTCCCGGATGCGAGGATTCTGCGGATGGATATGGACACCACCATGTCCCGCTTTGCCCATGAACGCGGCTTCGGCGCCTTTTCCAGAGGAGAATATGACCTGATGATCGGCACCCAGATGGTCGCCAAGGGGCTGGATTTCCCCAACGTGACGCTGGTAGGGGTGCTCGCTGCGGATCAGTCACTGTATGCCGAGGACTTCCGCGGTTATGAGAGAACCTTTTCGCTGATTACCCAGGTGGTGGGCCGCTGCGGCCGGGGCGACAAGCCGGGGCGGGCGGTCATCCAGACCTTCGACCCCGAAAACCGGGTTCTTACCCTTGCGGCGGCGCAGGATTACCCCGCCTTCTATCAGGAGGAGATCGGCTACCGGCGTGTGGGGCTTTATCCGCCGTTCTGCGACATCGCCTGCGCCGTATTTTCCAGCGCGGAGGAGGCTGAGGCGGTTCGCGCCGCGCGGGACTACGCTTCCCGCTTCGCCGAACTGGCGCGTGAGCAGTATTCCGGTCTGCCGCTGCGTCTGCTGGGTCCGGCCGAGTGCAGTCCATACCGGGTAGCGGGGCGGTACCGCTGCCGGCTGCTGGTCAAATGCCGCAGCGACCGGAGCACCCGCTCCCTTTTTGCCAGCCTGTTTGAATGGTATTACGCACAGCGCTTTGCCGCAGTGCTGACCCTTGATTTTTATTATGATTCCAACGTGTGACGGCCTTCGGGCCGGAACTGCCTTTCCGGCTGCGGAAAAGGGAAATGAGAAAGGAAGGAACGGAAAAGATGGCGATTCGCAATATTCTGCGCGATTCGGACGGAAGGCTCCGCAAAAAGAGCCGGCCGGTTGAACGCTTTGACGAAAGACTCCTCGAGCTTCTTGGGGACATGGCCGACACGATGCACAAGGCCGACGGGGTTGGCCTTGCGGCTCCCCAGGTCGGAATCCTGCGCCGGGCGGTGGTCATTGATATCGGCGAGGGAGTGATCGAGATGATCAATCCCGAGATTGTCTGGAAGAGCGGGGAACTGGTGGACGATGCCGAGGGATGCCTTTCTTCCCCTGGCGAATATGGCATGGTCAAGCGCCCTCAAAAGGTAAAGGCCGTTTACTGCGACCGCAGCGGCGTTCGGCGTGAGCTGGAAGGGGAGGGCCTGCTCGCCCGCGCCATCTGTCATGAGCTTGACCATCTCGACGGGGTGCTCTTCAAGGACCTCGCCAGCGAAATGCTTGACCCGGAGGAGCTGGGCTGATGCGGATCGTTTTTATGGGAACCCCTGATTTTGCTCTGCCGTCCCTTCAACGGCTGATTGACGACGGGCATGAGCTGGCTGCGGTCTACTGCCAGCCGGATAAACCGCAGGGGCGTCATTTTATCCTGACTCCGCCTCCGGTCAAGATTCTTGCGCAGAGGTACGAAATTCCGGTCGAGCAGCCTGCGACCCTGAAAAGCGAAGAAGCCCGGAGGCGCCTCGCCGGATTCTGCCCCGAGCTGATCGTCGTCGCCGCCTATGGGAAGATTCTGCCGCGCGCAGTGCTTGAACTGCCGAGGTACGGCTGCATCAACGTTCATGGGTCCCTGCTTCCCCGTTACCGCGGCGCGGCGCCGATCCAATGGGCGGTCATCAACAATGAGCCGAAGAGCGGGGTGACCATCATGCGGATGGCTGAAGGACTCGACACCGGCGACATGCTGCTGGTGCGGGAAACGCCTATCGGACCGGATGAGACGGCCGGGGAGCTTTTTGACCGCATCGCAGTGCTGGGAGCACAAGCGCTTTCCGAGGCGGTGGCGGGCTTCAACGCCCTGGTTCCCGTCCCGCAGGACAATGCGCTCGCATGCTGGGCGAGGCCGCTGACAAAGTCCGACGGCGAGGCTGACTGGAGTCGTGCCGCCGAAGAAATTTATGCACAGATCCGCGGCGTCAGCCCATGGCCGGGCGCTTACACATTTTTAGATGGAAAACGGCTCAAAATACAGAAGGCGGCGCGCTGTGCGGCTTCGGTTCCGTCTGGCTGCCGCGCCGGCGCGGTGTTCGCCCTGGAGGACGGCTGCCCGGTTGTCGCATGCGGCACTGGCGCGATCCTGCTGCGGGAGGTTCAGCTCGAGGGCGGCCGCCGCATTACAGGGGCCGAGTTTGTCCGGGGACAGCGGATTCTGCCCGACTGCTCGACGCTGCTCGGCAGAAATTCAGCCGACTAAAAAAGGAAGTGGTTTTCGTTGTTCTACTTTCCCTTTGATTCCTACTATTTTATTCTGGTGATTCCGGCGATCCTGCTTTCGATGTGGGCGCAGTCGAAGGTGCAGTCCACCTTTTCCCGCTACCAGAGGGTGCATGCCGCCTCAGGACTGACCGGATGCGATGTCGCACGACGGATTTTGGACGAAAACGGCCTGTACGACGTGCGGGTTGAACGGATCGCAGGCTCCCTGACCGATCACTACGATCCCGGCGCGCGGGTGGTGCGCCTTTCAGAGAGCGTCTGGGGAAGCGGTTCGGTCGCGGCTCTGGGGGTCGCCGCTCACGAGACGGGCCATGCGGTGCAGCATGCACAGCATTATGCGCCCCTGACCGTCCGCAATGCGGTGATTCCCATTACCAACTTCGGAGCCAAGCTTTCGATGCCTCTTTTGATGATCGGCCTGCTGTTGGGATATCCTTCGCTGGTCAGCCTCGGCATCCTTGCATTTTCGCTGGTGACCTTTTTCCAGCTGATCACTCTGCCGGTCGAGTACAACGCCAGCTCCCGCGCGATGCGCACCCTTGTGGACGGCCATATTCTGCGCGACGAGCAGGAGATCGACGGTACGCGCCGGGTTCTTTCGGCCGCGGCGCTGACCTATGTGGCGGCGCTGATTGTCTCGGCGGCGCAGCTCCTGCGGCTGATTCTGCTGTTCGGCAGAAGACGCAGGGATTAAGCCGCAGCGGATATCCTGCGGCGCCGCTTCTGCATGCCGCGGGGCAGGAACCGCATTCCCCATTCCGACAGCAAAGTGAGGTCAACCGATGAAATCATCCCGCCAAGTCGCGGCAGAGGCGCTTTTGCGCGTCGAACGCGGCGGATATTCCCAGCTTACCCTCGACGCCGCGCTTACCAAAGCGCGGCTGTCGGTGCGTGATGCGGCTTTTTGCACCGCCCTCTTTTATGGAGTGCTCGAACGCCGCCTGACGCTGGATCACTGCATCGCGGCCTATGCCCGTCATCCTCTCTCCGATACGGTGGCACAGATTCTGCGGCTTTCGTTTTATCAGCTGCTCTATCTCGGTTCGGTACCGCGCCACGCGGCGGTCGACGAAGGGGTGAATCTCACCCGTGCGATGGGGCAGGCGCGGGCGAGCGGAATGGTCAACGGAATACTGCGCAGCTTCCTGCGGGACGGCTGCCGGCTTCCGTCTGTTGAAGGGGATGCGACAGCCCATCTGATGATTGAGTATTCCTGTGGTGAGGCGGTCGTCCGGCGCCTGCTCGAGACCTATGGGGAGGAGAGCGCCCGTGAAATCCTCGCCGCTTCGATCGGCCGCCCGCCGCTTTATATTCGGGTGAATCCGCTGAAAACCGACCCGGATACCCTGCTTTCCCATTTGGAGAAGCACGGCTGTGCGGCGAAGGCCCGGCTGCTCGATGGAAACTGTCTCGAGATGAGCGGCGATCCGGTGCATACCGTCTCGCATAAGCTCGGTTATTTCCATGTGCAGGATTATTGCTCGCAGCAAGCGGCGCTCGCTCTCGAACCGCCCCCCGGATCGCGGGTGCTCGACTGTTGCGCAGCCCCCGGTTCCAAGAGCTTTGTGCTCGCCGGACTGATGGAGGACCGGGGAGAAATTCTCGCCTGCGATGCGGCTGCCGGTCGGCTTTCTCTCGTCGAGGCAGGAGCGAAGCGGCTGGGCATCAGTTGCATTGCCACCCGGGCGCAGGACGGAACCATTTACGAGCCTTCGCTCGGATTGTTTGACCGGGTGCTCTGCGATGTGCCTTGCTCGGGGCTCGGTGTGCTGCGCCGCAAGCCGGAGATCAAGTACCGGGACGAAGAGGCTTTCGGCGGCCTGCCCGCCTTACAGTATAAAATTCTGGAAACGGCCGCAAACTATCTGAAGCGGGATGGGATGCTGGTCTATTCCACCTGTACCATTCTGCCCGAAGAAAACGAGCGGGTCGTTTCCCGCTTCCTGCGGGAGCACCCCGCGTTTGCGCCCGCACCGTTTGGAGAGGACGGCTGGTCTTCCACCCATCTGCCGGAAACCGGCGGCGGAGACGGATTTTTCATCTCACGAATCAGGAGGGTCGAATGAACGAAGCGGTTGAAAAAGTCGATATTCTTTCGATGCTGCCCGGCGAGCTGGAAGAGATGCTTGCCGAGCTTGCACAGCCGCGTTTCCGGGCGGGACAGCTCTTTTCCTGGCTGCACGAAAAGCGGGCCGGCACCTTTGAGGAGATGACCAACCTGCCCTCTGCGCTGCGCAGCGCCCTTGCTGAACGCTGCGAGATTACCCCGGTTGCGGAGCGCCGGCGCCAGCAGGCGAAGGATGGAACAGTGAAATTCCTCTTTGCGCTTGGGGACGGCAACACGATTGAATCGGTGCTGATGCGCCATGACTACGGAAATTCGCTCTGCATCTCCTCACAGGTGGGGTGCCGGATGGGCTGTAAGTTCTGCGCCTCGACGATCGGCGGCAAGATCCGGGATCTGCGCCCCTCCGAAATGCTTGGCCAGATTTATGCGGCCGGCCGGCTGACAGGCGAACGGATCGACAGCATCGTGATGATGGGAATCGGGGAGCCGCTTGATAATTTTCAGAATGTCGGGAGGTTTCTGGAACTGGTCCACCACCCGAAGGGGCTGCACCTCTCACATCGGCACATCTCCCTTTCCACCTGCGGGCTGGTTCCGATGATCGACGAGCTGGCCAAACGGAAATACCAGCTCACCCTCTCGGTTTCACTGCATGCCTGTGACAATGAGACGCGCGGCCGGATTATGCCGGTCAATCACAGCTACCCCATCGAAGAGCTTCTCGCCGCCTGCAAACGGTATTTTGAGGCGACCGGCCGGCGGATTTCCTATGAGTATTCCCTGATCGCGGGGGTCAATGACAGCCCCGAACAGGCGAAACGGCTGCTTGCCCTGCTGCGGGATCAGAGCTGCCACGTCAATTTGATTCCGGTCAACCCGGTTGCCGAGACGGGCTTTCAGCGCGGCAGCCGCAGGGATGCCGAGGCGTTTCGGGATATTTTGACAGCCGGAGGGCTTTCCGCGACGATCCGGCGGGAACTGGGAACCGAAATCGACGCCGCCTGCGGACAGCTGCGGCGCAACGAAGCAAGGAAGGAGGGCGAGCCGGTATGTGGATGACAGGCGAAACCGATGTCGGCCAGAAACGAAAAAATAATCAGGACACCTTTCTGACTGAGCAGCTTTCCGGCGGGTGCGGCCTGCTGCTCGTCTGTGACGGCATGGGCGGAGAGCGGGGCGGGGCGGTCGCCAGCGGACTGGCGCTTTCCGCCGCGGCAGAAAGCCTGCGCCGCTCGGTCGGTGTTGGGATGAATGAAAACTCGATCCGCCGCGCTCTGGAATGCGCGGGTGCGGCCGCCAACGCCGCTGTCTTCGATGCCGCCTCACAGGACGCCGCTCTGCACGGCATGGGCACCACCCTCGTCGGCGCGGTGGTGCAGGAGGACAGCGCCCACTTTCTTCACGCAGGCGACTCCCGCGCTTATCTGCTGCGGGACGACCTGCTGACCCAGCTCACCGTCGATCACACAGTGGTGCAGATGCTGGTTGACCGGGGCGAAATCAGCGAGAGGGATGCGAAGGTGCACCCGCAGAGACATTATATCACCCGTGCAGTCGGGGTGGGGGAACAGCTGCGCTATGATATCTTTTCGATCGACCTGCTGCCGGGCGATGCTCTGCTTCTGTGCAGCGACGGACTCTACAATTACCTGAGCCACGAGGACCTTTGCGCGCTGGCTGCCGTTGCACTGCGCTGCGGCAGTGCGAAGCCGCTGATCGACCGCGCCAATGAAAACGGCGGCGGTGACAACATCACGGCGGTGCTCTGCCGGACCGCAAACAGGGAGAAGTAACATGGACAACTACATCGGCAAAAAAATAGAGGGCCGCTACCTTGTCAATGAGTTGATCGGGGTCGGCGGGATGGCCAATGTCTATAAGGCCACAGACGTCACCGACGGCAAGACGGTGGCGGTTAAGGTGCTGCGAGAGGAATTCTGTGACAATGAGGAGTTTCTGCGCCGCTTTAAGAATGAGAGCAAGGCGATCGCCATGCTGTCCCATCCGAATATCATCAAGGTCTATGATGTCTGCTTCTCTCATAAGATGCAGGTGATTGTGATGGAATATGTCGATGGCATTACACTCAAGGAATACCTCGAGGAACAGAGCCCTCTCTCCTGGAAGGAGACGCTGCATTTCACCACTCAGGTATTGCGCGCACTTTCACATGCCCATTCCAAGGGGATTGTGCACCGGGACATCAAGCCGCAGAACGTCATGCTGCTGCCGAACGCCCAGATCAAGATCACCGACTTTGGGATTGCCCGCTTTGCGCGCAGCGAAGCGAGAACCCTGACCGATCGGGCGATCGGTTCGGTGCATTATATCAGCCCCGAGCAGGCACAGGGAGAGCACACCGACCAGCGGGCCGACCTGTATTCGGTCGGGGTGATGCTCTATGAGATGCTGACCGGGCAGCTCCCGTTTGATGCCGACAGCCCGGTTTCAGTGGCGCTCAAGCAAATCGAGATGGAGCCGCCGATGCCCCGCAGCATCAATCCCGAAATCCCCGAGGGGCTCGAGGAAATCACCATGCGAGCGCTGCAGAAGGACCCGGAGCAGCGCTATCAGTCGGCCGGCGAAATGCTCGCAGATATCGAGGAATTTAAGGCGGATCCCTCGGTCCGGTTCGAGTATGATTATCTGACCGATCCGGCCGCGGAAAAGGCCCGCTGCCGCCGTACGATTCTGAGCCTCAAGAAGGGAAAGGCGCCGATGAAGCCCGACGAAGCAAAACGTGATACGCCGCGACGCACCCCCCGCCGCCGGGATGGGGGGGAGCGTCCCCGCACGCGGCATACAGCTCCGGCGGAGGAAGAGGATCAGCGTCCGGTCCGCCGCTACGGCGAGGAGGAGCGCCGTCCCCGCCGGGACCGCGGCGGGGAACCCCGCCGCCTGCCCAAGGAGGACTATCAGGAGGAGCGGAGCGGCTCGGTGCTGATGGCGCTGGCCGGCATCACCGCCGCCTTTGTGGTGATTTCGATCGTCTTCATCGGAGCGATGCTCTATCTGAACAACCCGCTGGAGAAGGTGCCGGACGTGCAGGTGCCGGATTTCAAGGGACTGAAGTACGACGCCGTCACCAAAGCCGAGGAATACAGCAGCTTTACCTTCGAGGTTGAGGATAACCAGTACAACGACCTGTATGAGCGCGGGGCGATCATCAGCCAGAAGCCGAAGGAGGGAACGAAGGTCAAGCCGAATTCGGTGGTACGCGTTGTGGTTTCCAACGGCACGAAGGTGGTCAAGATGCCGAACCTCATCGGCCTTGAGGAAACCGAGGCCTATTACCAGTTGGCCGAACTGGATCTTGAATATCAAAAGGTTGAGATTTTCTCGGATCAGACCCCCGGCACGGTGGTCGGCACCGAACCGGGCTATGACAGTGAGATTCCCGCTTCGACTGTGGTGAAGGTCCAGATCAGCATGGGGCCGGAAAATAAGATCGTCGAAGTGCCCGACCTCAAGGGAAAGAGCATCGACGCCGCCCGCGCCGCACTGGAGGAGCTTGGTCTGGAGGTCGGCGGCATCAGCTATGTGCCGAGTGACGAAAAGAGGGACGTCGTTCTTTCGCAGGATCCCGCGCCGACCTCTCAGATGTCAACGGGAGGCTTTGTCAACCTTAATGTCTCGGCCGGAGAAGGGCAGTCGAACCTGATTACCCTGCATATCCCGCTGCCGAAGAATGTGGAGGAAATCGTCAAGATGCAGGCGATGTTTGACGGCAAGATTCTCAGCGAGGAACGGGTGCAGCCCTCGACCGCCCGGTTCTGGAAACCTACGTTCCAGGGAACCGGTACCGCTAAAATTTTTATCCTCTACAACGATTTCCTGTACCAAACCTATGAGGTCAGCTTCGGAACCGGCGCCTATACGCTGGTGGAGGATAACTCCGCCAATGTGACCGGCCAGAGCTCCTCCGCACAGGGGACAACGCCATGAGAGAGGGCAGAATCGTCCGTCAGACCGGCGGCTTCTACTACGTTGATTGCGGCGGGGAGGTCTTTTCCTGCCGCGCTCGCGGCCTGTTCCGCAAAGAGGGAGTTACCCCGCTGGTGGGGGACCTCGTCCGCATGGAGGAAACAGAGCCGGGCTGCGGCTTTGTGGTCGAAATTCTTCCGCGCCGGAACAGCTTGATCCGGCCGCCGGTCGCCAACGTCGATCTGCTGCTGCTGATCCTCTCGATTGCTGATCCCGCGCCTAATTTAACGGTAGTCGATAAGCTGCTGGCCATCGCGGAATATAAGGAAATCGACGTCTCGATCGTCGTGACCAAGTCGGACCTTGCCGATCCGTCCGGGCTTTGCCGGATTTACCGGGAGGCAGGCTATCCGGTGACGGCGCTCAACAGCCTTGCCGATTCGCCCGACGCCATCCGGGAAATGATCCGGGGGAAGCTCTGCGTGCTGGCGGGGAATACCGGTGTGGGAAAATCCACCCTTTTAAACGCCATGGAACCCTCCCTGACGCTGCGCACCGGCGAGACGAGCCGTAAGCTCGGGCGCGGCAGGCACACCACGCGCGTGACCGAGCTGTTTGAGCTTGCGGGGGGGATGATTGCCGATACACCGGGCTTTTCGGCGCTTGAAACGGCTCAGTTTGAGCGGATCCGCAAGGAAGAGCTTGAGCTTTGCTTCCGGGAGTTTGAGCCTTACCGCACCGGCTGCCGTTTTACCGGCTGTTCCCATACCAGGGAGAAGGGGTGCGGGGTTCTTGCCGCGGTCGAGCGGGAAGAGATCTCTCTGTCGCGGCATAAAAGCTACTGCGAAATGTATGAGGAGGCGCGGCAGATCAAGGATTGGGAGGTTGTCGGATGAAGCGGTGCATTGTTTTTTGCGCGGGGGAGGCGGGGCCTCTCCCGTCCGGTTTTTGTATCGGACCGGAGGAATTGGTTATCGCCTGCGATGCGGGCTACCGGAGCGCGCGTGAAGCGGGCGTTCTGCCGCACCTTCTGATCGGTGATTTTGATTCGCTGGGGGAGCAGCTGCCGGAAGGGATTGAAACTCTTCGCTTTCCGGTTGAGAAGGATGACACCGACGGGATGCTGGCGCTGCGCGAAGGGCTGCGCCGGGGCTTCCGCCGCTTTGTCCTGTTCTTTGCGCTCGGCGGACGCCTCGACCACACCATCGCCAATCTGCAGGCGCTTGCCTTTTTGCAGGAGCATGAAGCAGAGGGAATGCTGATCGGACCCAATGACACAGTACGGCTGCTCACGCCGGGCAGCCTGACCCTTCCGCGGCAGGATGGCTTTACCCTCTCGATTTTCGCCTACGGCGGAGAGGCGCGCGGGGTGACGCTGACCGGAATGCAGTATCCTCTGAGGGAAGCAACGGTGACGACCGCCTTCCCGATCGGACTGGGAAACCACATTCTTGCGGAGGAAGGGCGGATCGATCTGCGGCAGGGGAAGCTGTTGGTGGTCGAATCGCGGATTAACTGAAGAGATTCCGTCATGTCTCGAAAGGCCGGGATCTTCACGCTTCGGCTTCCTGTATCCTTCTCACGTTTTTGATTGCCGCCCCGGAAAGAAGAAATCCGCGCGAAAATCCAATAGAATTTTTGATGCGGTTTTAGATTACATAATTTGGGAGAATCGATTGTGCTGTTTTCAAAAAGGGATATCATTCGCCTGCTTGTACCGCTGGTAGTCGAGCAGATGCTGGCTGTAACAATTGGTGTGGCCGATACGGTGATGGTCGCATACGTCGGAGAAGCGACCGTCTCGGGTGTCTCGCTGGTTGACTCGATCAATATGCTCATCATTCAGGTGTTTGCGGCCCTTGCTACCGGCGGCGCCATTGTCGTGGCCCAGTATATTGGGCGCGGCGACCGTAACCGCGCGAAGGAGGCGGCGCGCCAGCTCTTTTTTGTCGTAACAGCGATCGGTGTGGCCGTTTCGCTGGTCTGCAGCATCTGGCGGATCGAGCTGCTCCGTCTGGTCTATAAGACGGTGGAACCGGCTGTAATGGAAGCCTCGCAGGAATACTTTCTGCTGATTGCCGCCTCCTATCCCGCGTTTGCGATTTACAATGCAGGCGCGGCTCTTTTCCGGGCGCAGGGCAACTCGCGGGTCTCGATGATGACCGCTTTGATGATGAATATTCTCAACATCGGCGGCAATGCCATTTTTCTGTTTGTTTTTGATATGGGAGCCTTTGCGGTCGGCCTAGGCACGATGCTCGGACGTGTTGCAGGCGCGGCTGTGATGCTCTGGCTGATCCGCAAGCCGGGAAATCTTGTCTCAGTCGAGCATTTCCTGCCATACCGTTTTGAGAAGAAGATGGTCGCCACCATCCTGCGGATCGGGGTGCCGACCGGTATGGAAAACGGAATGTTCCAGTTCGGAAAGCTGCTGGTTGCAGGACTGGTTTCCTCCTTCGGAACCGCCGCCATTTCGGCCAACGCGGTTTCCAACTCCATTTCCAACTTTGCCTGCATTCCCGGCCAAGCGGTCGGCTTAGCGATGATTACCGTCGTCGGGCAGTGCATCGGAGCCGGAGAATACGGGCAGGCGCGCACTTATACCAAGCGACTGCTCGGGATGGCCTATCTCTTTGGCGGCTCGCTCAATGTTCTGATGATCCTCCTGATGAAACCGATGGTTACCTTTTTTCCGCTCTCTCCGGAGGCGCTGCGCCTCGGCTATATTTGTGCCACGATGCATGCGGCGGCGTGGCTTGTCTTTTGGCCGACGGCCTTTGTGTTGCCGAACGGACTGCGGGCGGCAGGCGACGTAAAATTTACGATGGGGGTTTCCGTCATCATCATGTGGACCTGCCGCATTGGCCTGAGCTATGTTTATGGCGTTTGGCTTGGCCTGGGGCTGATCGGTGTTTGGCTTGCGATGATCAGCGATTGGGTGGTTCGTACCGCCGTCTATCTCTGGCGGTTCCATGGGGAACGGTGGCTGCGGCACCACGTTGTTTGAAGACTTGGAAAATGGTGAAAGCGTCTCTGTAAATAGCAGCGGGTCGTGGTCAGTGCAGCAACTCTGCACTGACCACGACCCGCTGTTTGATATTTCGATGTTTTGGCCGGACTGTTGCGCGGAATCCGGCTGTTTTAAAACCGGTTCGGTACCGGCGCAGGTTTTGGCGGAGGGTTATGATAACTCCTCTTGGCGCCGCTTCCGTAGCATCGCACCGGGGCATACCTTGCCGTCGAAGCGAATGCTGACCTTCATCAGCGGATGCCGGGCAGCTTCAAGCGGATTGTCGTCTTCATCGCGCAGGTCATCGGCGGTCAGTGCGCGCGGCGGGAACCCCGGTTCGAGCAGCTCGAGCGAGTCGCCGTTTTGGAAGCGGTTGCGTTCGGTGAGATAAAGCCTGCCCTCTCCGCAGCGTTCGACAATGGCGCTGACCTCCCAGTTCTGCACATAACCGCCGGGGCGGTAGCTTTGCATGACCGGTTCCCGTCCGTAGTAGAATCCGGTGCAGTATTCCCGATGAGAGATGGTGGAGAGCTCGGCAACCGCCCAGTCCGGTGCAGGGGCGCCCTGCGCCGCCGCATCGAGGGCGGCGCGATAGGCGTTGGTCACAACCCCGACGTAGTAGGCGGATTTCGCCCGTCCCTCGATCTTGAAGCTTCCCACTCCGGCCTCGGCCAGCTCGGCAAGATGTTCGATCATGCAGAGATCCTTCGCATTGAGGATGGTGGAACCCCGCTCATCCTCAAAGACCGGCAGAAAGATGCCGGGACGTTTCTCTTCCATCAGATGATAGTTCCAGCGGCAGGGCTGGGAACATTCGCCGCGGTTGGCATCGCGGCCGGTCAGATAGTCTGATATTACACACCGGCCAGAAACCGACATACACATCGCGCCGTGGATAAAGGTTTCAAGCATGAGATCGGAGGGGGTGTTTTGACGGATGATCCGGATTTCCTCCATTGTCAGCTCGCGGGCGAGCACCACTCGCCGTACTCCCATTTCGTAAAGAGCATTGGCGGTAAGATGATTGACGATTCCGGTCTGGGTAGAGGCGTGCAGCTCCATCCGGGGCAGCAGGCGGTGCGCCAGTGCCAGCACCCCAAGGTCGGCAATAATCAGCGCGTCAACCCCACAGTGAGCGGCGCTCTGTAAAAAGCTGGGCAGCTCGTCGATTTCTCCGCCGCGCGGCAGGGTGTTGACGGTGAGGTGGACCGATACGCCTCGGGCGTGGGCGTATTCCGTCGCCCGCGCCAGTTCGTCAAACGAAAAATTGGGCGAGACGCTGCGCATCCCAAAACGATCAGCTCCAAGATAGACAGCGTCAGCACCATAGCGGATTGCGGTTTTCAGCCGCTCAAAGTCCCCAGCGGGACAGAGCAGCTCCGGCTTGAATCTCATGGAAACCCTCCTGTTCAATCATAGCCGCGCGTTAAACGCGCGGTATGCACCAGCCCTAGAAGGGCACGATGCCGGCAGGCGTAAGGCGCACCGAATTTCTTTCATTCGCATCATTTGCCCTACTGCCCGTCGGCGGGCCAACACCGTTCTAACGATAGCCCACACTATATTCCCAAGTTTGTAGTTAGCAGCTCTCTTCGCCCGATACTTGAAGCTAAAGTTCTTCCCTCACCGGCGGAGCTGGTGGTTCTATTCGCTGATGCTATATAAAAAGAAGGGAGCGCCGCAGGAAGCGGCGCTCCCTTTTCCGCCTATGAGCAGGACCCCTTTTCGCCCGAATGGCCACCGGCCGGCCACCTGCTGTCCGAACCCTTCCCCGCCTGTGCGTAGGAAAACCGCCGCTTTTTCCGGCGGACAAAATGGAATACTTTTGCCGGCAAAGGAAAGCGCCATAAATCAGAAAAGGACAAGAACGCAGCGGAATGAAATCACTGCTTCCGCAGTTCCGGTACGGGGGAACGCAAGTGAAAAATGCTTCATGCCTCTTGGGCAAACCGGTATCACACCTTTGAGGAGTGGGACAGCCACGCCTTCAAGGTGTGGCTTTGATTGTCAAAAGGGCATTTTCTTCTTTGAACTGACTGAGATTTTGAAAAGGCACAGGCATGCAGGCGGCTTTTATTCTCCGAAGAAGATTTTTTGTGGAGCATCATTTACGACTCAGATTCCGTCAAAGGGGACGGGCACACAGCGACACACTTCGGCCATTACTACACATCGGTGCCATGGGTGGCCCCGCCCGCGGCGGCGGCCCTGCGAACGTTGGCATAATGCTCGTTGAGGGTGCTGCTGTAATAGTATTTTCCTTCCGAGTCGGTGACAAAGAAATAATAGTTGGTTTCTTCAGGGCTGACCGCCGCATGAATTGCGTCGAGCCCCGGTGAGCAGATCGGTCCGGCCGGGAGCCCCTGACAGACATAGGTGTTATAGGCATCGAGGATCTTCTGCAGCTGCGCCTGCTCCTCCTCTGTCTGGGGCCGTCCGAGAATTTCCCGTCCGAAGGCGTCTTTCAGATCCTCAGCATAATGGACGGTCACGTCCGACTGGAGCATTGGCAGCCCGGCTGCCAGGTTATCGATCCGATTGTGGAAAACGGAGGAAACAATCACCATTTCGTCGGGATTCCCAGCTTCCTTCTGGATGATCGAGGCCAGAGTGATCGCCTGATCGAGGGTCATGCCCGTGTCCTGAATTTCTTCATAGACCTCCCCCATCACCCGTGCGGAAAAGTTGCGAAGAAATTTTTTGGCGACCGATTGAACGTTTTCGCCCACATAAAAATCATAGGTGTCGGGGAAGAGGTACCCCTCAAGGCGGTAGAAGCGCAGCTCGTCCTCCGGAAGCATATTCAAAAACTCGTAGTCGAATTCGGCGGTCTGCAGGCATTCAATCAGTGCGTCGGCAGCGCAGACTTCGTTTTCTTCAAGAAGATCCGCGATTTCCCGCAGAGACATCCCCTCGTGGAAGGTAATCCGAACCTCTTCCTTGACGGTATCCCCGATCCGCAGGGCGGTGATGATCCGGTCATAGCTCATGTTGGAATTGAGGATATAATCGCCTGCCTGAAAGGTATCGCCCTTTCCACGCAGACGTGCGTAGGCGGAGAAGGTGAAGGGGTGCTCAATGACGCCCTTCTCTCCGAGCAGGGCGGAAATCGTCCGCAGGCCCATCCCTTCTTCGATGGTCAGTTCGATCTGCTGGTCAGGCTTGCCGAAAGCGAGCAGATCGGTCGCACTGGTCAGTCCGAAGATCGCGAGGGCGCCCGATGCGCCGAGAAAGAGCAGTATCGCGAGAAAAAGGCTGCCGCGCCGTCTCCTGCGCCGCTTTCTGCGCGGGCGGGGCGCTTCATCATGCTCCTGAATTGGCATTGTTGCGATCCTCCTTAAGTCTCAGTAACCACCCCGGGAGAAGGGGCATAGTATGTAATAAATCATCAATGCGAGGTGAAATTGAAGTGTACGGTAACAATGGCTGCCTGTGGATCATCATCATTATCATTCTTCTGTGCTGCTGCTGCGGCGGTGGATGCAGCGGGAACAACGGCTGTGGCTGCAACAATGGCTGTGGCTGCAACAACGGCTGCGGCTGCAACAATGGCTGCGGCGGATGCGGCTGCTGCTGATCCTCTCCCTGCGGCGCAAAGCCGACCCGGCGATGAGGAAAGCGGCCCCCACCAAGGGGCGGGCCGCCCGATTTCGCGGCAAGATGGGCGAGGCGGCAATTGTATGCCGCCAAATACGCTGGTAACCGGCAGAATTTGGGCGACAAATTCACCATGGCGGCAGACGCCTGCCGGAAAGCGGAGCCTACTTCGCTTTCGGCGGGCGCTTTGCCGCGGCAGAATGCGGACGAGCCTCCATCCTGCCGGGCGAGCAGGCGTGGGCAACAGCGTGGGTAAAATATTCAGTCACAATCAAATCGACCGCCACGTCATAGCGGCCATGCCAGATATGTTCCACGAGGCATTTTTTATAGAGGATCAATGCTTTGACGCCGGGAAAATTGCGCAGGAAGCGGTCGTAATAGCCGCCTCCGTAGCCAAGACGGTATCCTTTGCGGTCGCAGGCGAGCGCAGGAACAACGCAAAGACAGCCCTTCCATTCAGAGAGCAGCCTCTCCGGACTGGGCCGGGGCTCAAGAATGCCGAAAGCCCCCGGCTCGAGATCATCGCAGCTCTCGATGAGATAAAATTCCATCTCCCGGGTGCCGGGGACACATCGCGGCACCGCGACCCGCTTGCCGTCCGCCAGTGCACGGGCGATGATCTCTCTGGTTCCCACCTCAATCGGGGAGGAGACATAGGTGAGCAGGGTGGAGCAGCGGCGGTAACAGCCAAGCCGCGAAAGCCGGTCGGCGATTCTGCGGTCCGCGGCGTCCTTTTGTTCAGGCGGCATTGCGCGGCGCAGCTCCTTATAGCGGGCGCGCAGGCCGGTCTTATATTCCTTGAGATTGACGGGAGGTTGGACCTGCATCAGTCAAGCACCAGCGAAAGAATGGGGGGAGTCCCATCCTCGCGTTTCCTTTCCTTGAGGTACCATCGGGTCATGGCGAAGGGGCGCGCCCCCGCCTCGTCCGGCAGGGCAGGGAGATCAAGCCGCAGGGTTTTGCGGCCGAATCGCCGGGCAATGGCTGCGAAAACAGGTTCGCAGAGGGAGGAAAAGCCCCATTCTTTGATCAGGACAAGCTCTCCCGCCGGATGGCAGACGGCATAACCCGGCTCACCCTCAAAGGAAAAGGAGAGGATTTCGCCGCCGAGCAGCTGGGTTTCCCGCTGCTGGTAGGCGAGCGCCTGCCCGTCCCAGCGGCCGTAAAGGGCGCTGGAGCCGAAGACCCGGTCCCGCAGGGAAAGAAGCTCCGGCAGTGAAGCCGGGGAAAGCGCAGGATCAGGCCATGCGCCGGGACCCGGGACAATCGAAACAGCGCGGCGGAAAAACTCACTGGAAAAGCCACGAACACCGTAATAGTCAAAGAGAGAGGGCTCAGCCGGGACAAGCGCCGAAAAAGCAAGGCCCTCGGCAGCAAGGCGGCGGTGAACCTCGCTGAGCAGAAGCGAACTCAGACCCCGCGAACGGAAGTCCGGGTCGGTGGCCACGGCATAGATATATCGCCCCTCCCAGCGGGCTGTTGCCGAACAGAGAACGATGGGCAGAAGAAAAAGCATTGCGGCAGGTTCCGCATGAGGGGAGGCCCGCGCCACAAGCGTCTGTCCGGGCACGAAGCGGTGTGTAAAGAAGAGAGAGAGATAGTCGTCCGGATCGCCGAAGACCCGCTTCCAGAGCCGCATCAGGGCAGCGCGGTCTTCCGGCACCGCATAGGAGATCTGCGGGGCGCTCATCGCTTTTCCGAAGCGGCGTACCGCTCGTACATCATTGCCGGGCGGTAGGACTCCTTGGCGCGGCGAAGTCCCTCCTCCCCAAGATCGTCCTCGCGGTTGACGTAGGTGTACTGTGAAAGCTCGTTTCGGACAAACTGCTGATTGATCATCGGGTAGGCGCCCTGAATTTCAGAAAAGGCCTTTTCGACATGAACGACAAAGGTGTCGTCGGTCGAGGGACTGCCGAAGGTGAAAGCAACCACCCGGCCGCCGGCGCGCAGCAGGCCGCCGACCAGTTGCTGCTCGAAATAGTGTTCGAAGGCGCTTTTGACGGCACAGGCCTCGCGCTGGAGGCTGTGGGTCTCAAAGCAGCTGTTGTCCTTGCACCACTCGACGCTCATTGCCCATGCTTCATCGATATTCCCGCGGGTGATCTGTTCATAGGACCAGTCGGGGTTCTGCTCGATAAAACGGTTGATGTGGTTGCGTTTGCCGTGCAGCTTCTTGCCGGCGAGGGTAGAGAGGCTTTCCTGAAGATAGAGATAATCGAAATTATCCCGGATTGGCTTAAAGGTAAAGCGCCCGGGGTAGAGGGCCTCCATCCGTTCAATTCCATCGGCGGGGATGCCGTAGAACGAGAGCGGCATTTTGTTTTGCTTTGCATCCTCTTCGATCTGTGCAAAGGCGGCCTGCCAGTCGCCCTGTCCCGCGGGATACATATAATGATAAACGGTCGAGCCGCTGCGCGGGATCACAAACCCGTCGAACGGAGCGATCCGCATGGTGTAGGCTTTCGACCAATTGAAAAGGTTGGCAAAGGTATACTCGCTTCCCCGCTGGTTCGCAGCGTGGAAGCATTTGCTGACCCATTCCCGGTCAGCCATCGTGACTTCATGAAACTCCAGCATAAATCCTCCGAGGTGTTAATGTGTTGCGATGATATCGAGAGCGGCTTCGAGTACCGCCCCGGCGATCTCTTCAACCGGAAGCGGCTCGTGCGCCGCGTCGGCGCATGGAATGACTCTCCAGCCGAGCGAACGGGCTGCAAAAAGCGCCGAGACGCGGCAGGAGGCGAGATAGGCGGCGTTTGACTCATGAAGATCCTTCTTCGCCGGATCGCCGTGATAACGCCGTTCCAGCAGCTTCTGGGAAGCTTCAGGCGGCATATCGAGATAGATCACTCCGTCCGGAGCGGGCAGGCTGAGCAGGCGGTATTCATAGTCGGTCAGCCACCGGATATACCCCTCCCATTCCTCCCGCGGAAGCTTGCCCATCTGGTGGCAGAAATTCGAGGTGGTGTAGCGGTCGGCCAGAATCAGCGCTCCCGCTGCGTAATCCTCCCGCCAGGTCTGCATGAAGCTGACATAACGGTCGAGCGAATAGAAGCTTGAGGCGGCGTAGGGGCTGACCTCGTCGAGACGCCCCACCTCGCCGGCGAGATACATCCTGACCAGTGTGGAGGAAGGGCTGCGGTAATTGGGAAAGGATACTGGGCGGACCGCCTGCCCGCGTGCAGTGAGGGCTTGTTCCAGCAGAACTGCCTGGGTGGCTTTGCCGCTGCCGTCCAGCCCCTCAAGAACGATCAACATGAGGCGGCGTTCCCCTTTCCCAAGTAGCGTTCCCGCATTTCGGCGGCCCTTCCACAACTCATTTTGCCCTCCGGACAGGGGCCTGAAACGCAGGGAGGCCCGCTCTTTTCAAATAAAATCGGGGCGGCATCCTTCACAAGGGCCAGCATCTGGTTTGCCACCTCGCGGATCTCCCACTGGGCGCGGGTGCAGCAGCGGTGGCGGAAGAAGTTGTAGAGGCTTCTCGCATTCATTGTGACGACCATCCGGGTTTCACAGGCGTTGGGCAGCACAAAACGCGCATCCTCGATCGCCATCTTTTCGGCGCGGGAGGAAGCCTGCTTTTCTGGCACCCCTTCGGCAAGAAGCTGCGCACGGTGCTTTTCTTTCAGAATGCCGGTGATCTCCTCATAGCTTGCGGCGGCGGCCTGCATCGCCCGTTCATAGGCAGCAGATGCCTGGCTGTCGGCAGAGATTTCAGGAGGGATGACATATTCAAACGGGGAGAGCCGCACATAGCGCTGACTCTGTACACTGTATGATGCAATGCGGTGCCGGGTGATCTGCGCGAGCAGCGAGCGGGAAACTCCCTCGATGGCAAAGGTAAAGCTGACATGTTCCACCGGACTCTCATGGCCGAGACCCATGAGCATGTGAATGAAGCTCTCGGTTTTTTCATCGGTCAGGCCGTCAAGCAGCCCCTCGACCGTCTGCGACGAATAGCAGAGTTTAGCCGCGGCGGCGACCACCCGCTGAGGGTCGGGGGTATGGCAGAGCAGGGTAACCTTAGGCATCGTGATTCCTCCTTTTCGCGCAGCTGCGGGCGGAGTCCGCAAAACAGAACGATTCCTGTCAAAACGCGTAATAATACCACTCTATAGTATCGTTTTCAGGGCGGCTTGTCAAGTTGGGGGCAGGTCCCGAAAGCGAAAGGCAGCAATGAAAAAGCAGGACGGCAAGCGGATTCTTTCGGGCGGATGGGGGATGGGGCTGCTCTCACTGTTTGGACAAAAATACAGCAAAGCTTTTCAGACATCGTGCAAGTATCACAAAATATCCTTTTGTGATTGCAGCATATCGACAAAAATTGTTTTCCATTGTGATTCTTTTTGAGTGTTTTTGTGAGATTTTGTCGTTTGTCCGTAATATGGGAGATGTCATCCTCCCGGCGGCGGGAATTATCTTGCAAAGGAATGATGCGCATGTCGGTTTCCCTGAATCTTTATCAGAGTGTTGCGGTGGCGGCGGTCCTTTACTGGATCGGCAGCGCCATCCGCGGAAAAATCGGTTTTTTTCAAAAATTTTGCATCCCTGCCCCGGTCATCGGTGGACTGATTTTTGCACTGCTCGCCCTTGGTCTGCGGGTCAGCGGGATTCTTCAAATTGAATTTGACACCACCCTTCAGGATGTCTTTATGACGACCTTCTTCACCTCGATCGGCTTTTCCGCCAGCTTCCGGCTGCTCAAAAAAGGATGCGTACAGGTTTTTGTGTTTCTCGGAATCTGCACCCTGCTGGTCGTGATGCAGAACCTGCTGGGAGTCGGTCTGGCCGCAGCTTTTGGGTTGGAGCCTCTGCTCGGACTTGCGGTCGGTTCGATTCCGATGGTCGGCGGGCATGGAACGTCCGCCGCCTTTGGCCCCGAGCTGGTCAATATGGGGATCAGCGGAGCCGCCACCGTTGCCGTTGCTGCAGCTACCTTCGGACTGATCGCGGGCAGCGCGATCGGCGGCCCCATCGCAAACTGGCTGATCCAGCGCAAGTGCCTTGAGGTCCCCGGCCCCGAAGCTGAGCTTGAGGAGGTTGCCGAGGAAGAGAGCCGTCTTCACGGAATCGATACCGGACGGTTTACCCATTCTTTGGTGCTGCTCTTTATTGCCATGGGATTGGGCACGGTTGTCACCGCTTTCTTCAAAAGCAAGGGAATTACAGTCCCCTCCTACATCGGCGGCATGCTGATTGCCTGTGTAATCCGCAATGCGGCGGACGCTTTTTCCACTGAACTTCCGCATAAAGAGATCGAGGTATCGGGAAATGTTTCCCTCGCGCTGTTCCTTTCGATGGCGCTGATGACGCTGCGCCTTTGGGAGCTTGCCTCCCTCGCGCTTCCGATGGTGGTGATGCTCTTTGCACAGGTCGCGCTGATGGCCTTCTTTGCCGTCTTTGTCACCTATCAGCTCATGGGGCGCGACTATGAGGCGGCGGTGATGGCGGCGGCCAACTGCGGATTCGGCATGGGGGCGACCCCCAACGCGATGGCCAATATGGATGCGGTCACCAGCAAGTTCGGCATTGCGCCCCGCGCCTATTTCATTGTCCCGCTGGTCGGAGGGCTGTTCATCGATTTTACCAACAGTCTCGTCATCACAACCTTTGTCAATTTTCTGTCGTAGCCCCGAAGGAAAAAGCGGCGCCTCCCGGAAGCTTCCGGGAGGCGCCGCTTTCAGATGGATTGCGCGGTACCCGCAGGGAGGAAGCGGATACTTACAGAAATTCCGCCCGGATTTTGCTGCCGACCGCCATGAGGGCGCTCTTCGCAAGAATCGCCGTCGGATCGAGAAGGGGCAGAGGGCTTTCGATCCGGTAGTTCTCAAAGGCAAGAGGAAGCTCGGTGCAGCCGAGCACCGCTGCGCGCGCGCCGCGGCCGGCCAGATCCGAGAGAACCTGAGCGACCGCCTCGGTCGGCCAGGTCGTCTTCCCGGCCTTCACACCGCTGTAGATCATCTCCATCAGCGCTTTCTGTCCCTCAGGCCCGGGCGTCAGCAGCTCAATGCCGTGATGCTCGAATTCCCGCGCGTAAACGCCCGAACGAATCGTCCCGTCGGTTGCCAACAGACCGACCGATTTGAAGCCCTTGTCAAGAGCGGCTTTCGCCGTTTCTTCGAGCATATTCAGAAAGGGAAGATGGACAAAGCGGCAGATCTCGGGGTAAAAATAATGCGCCGTATTGCAGCCCATAATCAGCACATCCGCACCGCCGCGCTCCAGAAGGAGAGCGGAGCGCACCATCTCCGGCAGGGGGTCGGCGCCGCCGTTGAGAATCGCCGCGGTTCTGTCGGAAATATTGGTATTGCTGTCGATGAGCACGCGGGGGTGCCCCTGGTCATTTGGGCTGTCGGCCATTTCAACGATCCTGCGAAAAAGGTCGACGGTCGCCAGCGGTCCCATGCCGCCGAGAATGCCGATGGTCCGGTTTTGCTGTGTTTGCATGGAGGGTCATTCCTTTCAACGCGATACTGGGGTCCGGACCCCGCCGGGCGGGAAATCAGCTGGAGTACTTTTCTTCGCCGAGCACCCAGACCTTGTGGATGCCGACCGGAGGAAGATCGGGCTGCATGTAGGAGTTGACGTCTTTGATGGTTTCAGGGTCGAAGAGGACCAGATCGGCGTCCATCCCCTCGCGGATCAGGCCGCGGTCCCAGAGGCGCAGCCTGCGCGCGGGTTCGCTGGTGATGTGGCGGATGGCCTCTTCGAGGGCCATCACCTTTTTGTCGCGAACATAGGTGCCTAGGAAGCGGGGAAAGGAGGCGTAGGCGCGGGGATGGGGCTTGCCTCCCACAATGCCGTCGGTACAGACGCAGTGATAGGGAGCCTGCATGACAAACCGGACATCGTCCTCCGACATGGAGAAGTAGGTGGCGACGACCGAGGTGCCTTCGTGCTGCAGGATGGACAGCACGGCTTCCCCGACTTCCATTCCCAGCTTCTTGCAGATTTCATCCATCCGCTTGCCTTCCATCCAGGTATATTCCTCGGTGGCGGCCGAGGCGATCAGAATCGCATGGGCGCCGCCGCGCACCTCGATTTCCTCGCGGGTTTCGGCAAGAATTTTGCGGTATGTTTCGGGATCGCGCAGACGGTTCAGAAATGCCTGCTCGCCGCCGGCAAATGCCCATCCCGGAGCGCAGACCTTGAGTCCGGTGCTGGCAGCTTCCCAGGGATACTGGTCGATCGTCAGATCGTAGCCCAGCGCGCGGAGATCGTTGATCTTTGCGATGGACTGATGGACCTTTCCCCAGTTGGGCTTGCCCAGCGCCTTGTGGTGGGAGATCTGCAGACGGACCCCGCTCCCCTGAATGACCCTGACCATTTCATCGATGGATTCGAGCAGAAGATCCTTTTCGTTGCGCATATGTACCATGATGATGCCGTCGTATTGGGCGACAACCTTGGCCAGCTCGATGATCTCGTCCGTTTTGCCGTAGCTTCCGGGCGGATAGATGAGCCCGAGCGAGAGACCCTTTGCGCCTTCCTGCATGCACCGGGCCAGCAGTTCTTTCATCTGTTCCAGTTCGCCGGGGGTGGGTTCGCGGTTGTCGTTGCCCATGACATTCATTCGAATGGTGCCATGCCCTACGAGACTGACAAAGCGTGCGGCAGGATGGGCCTGTTTCGCATATTCCAGATATTCCCTAAAGCTGCGCCACGGATAGGGACCGTCCAGCCTTCCGGCCAGAGGCGCCATATTGTCCGCAATTTCTTTGACTAATTCATCGGTCAAAGGGGCGACGGAAGAGCCGTCCTGACCGAGCGCCTCAGTTGTAATGCCCTGCTGAATCACCGACGCCATCTCCGGGTGCTTGATGATCTCCAGCTCCATGTGGCTGTGGGTATTGATAAAACCGGGGGAGAGGGCAAGCCCTTCGGCATCGACCACTTCCCAACCCGGTTCGGCGGGGATGGTCAGCGCGATCTGTTTGATCTTTTCCCCCTCAACGAGGACGTCTGCGGAAAACGGCCTTTTTCCCGTTCCGTCGTAGACACGTGCGTTTCGGATGAGAATTTTTTTCATTGCCGCAGCTCCTTTGCTATAAATGCCGCAGCGCATGCCCGCATTCCGAAGGGGCACGCTGCGGAGTCAGCAGTTTCGTTTATTCGATATGCAGTGCAAAGTCGGGGCAGATCCGCTCGCAGAGCTTGCAGCGGATGCAGTCCTTCTCGTTGACTGCTTCTACGTAATTATAACCCTTTTTGTTGACCTTGTGGGTGGTTTGAAAAACATTTTTCGGGCAATTTGCGATGCAGAGCCGGCAGCTCTTGCAGAGCGAGGCATCGACATATACAGCCATACTGAGATTCTCCTTCTTTTATTGGTCGAGAAGCTGCCGCACCGTTTGCACCAGCTCCTCCGGACTGCTGACCATGTGGACTCCCGCATGGGTCAGCGCCTCGATCTTGGAAGCGGCGGTTCCCGCCGAGCCCTGAATGATCGCGCCCGCATGGCCGAGACTTCTTCCGGCGGGGGCGTGACGGCCGACGATCAGAGAGACGACCGGCTTGACACAGTGAGAGCCGATCCACGCCGCTGCCTCCTCCTCGCTGTTGCCGCCGATTTCGCCCAGCAGGACGATGACCTTGGTTTCCGGGTCCTTTTCATAGGCTTCGACCGCATCGCGCTGGGTGAAGCCCCAGACCGGCCCGCCGCCCAGACCGATGACCGACGACTGGCCGAGCCCGGCCTCCGAGAGGGTTTTGCCGACCTCATAGGAGAGAGCGCCGCTCTTTGAGACGACGCCGATGGAGCCTTTGCGGAAGAAGCGCACCGGATGGGAGCCGACCTTGCAGACACCCGGGGCGATGATGCCGGAGCATCCCGGGCCGACGATTGTTGTCCCATGTGCCCTGGCATAGGCGAGCAGGGCCGCCACATCGTGAGTCGGAATTTCCTCGGTAGTGAGCACAAGGAGCTTTGCCCCCGCGTCCACCACTTCGATCACCGAGTCCTTGGCCGCGCGGGCCGGAACAAAACAGATCGCGGTGTCGAAGCCGATCTCGGCCTGCGCCTCGGCCGCCGAGTTAAAAACGGGGATGCCGTGGACCGTCTGTCCGCCCTTGCCGGGGGTCACGCCGGCGACGATATGGGTGCCCGCGTCGAGCATCATTTTTGTTTGCAGTGCGCCGGACTTCCCGGTGATGCCTTGCACCATGACCCGGCTTTGCGCAGAGATCAGGATTGCCATATTATTGTCCCTCCTTCGCTGCGCCGACAGCTTTTTCCACCGCTTCGGTCAGCCCCCGGCAGGTAAAGAGTCCGGCCTCGTCCATGATGCGGAAGCCCTCTTCCTCCATCGTGCCGCACATCCGGGTGAAGATGGGGATGCGGGTGGGATGGTCGGCCAGATAACGGGTGATGCCGTTGGCCATATCGTCCATCCGGTTGAAGCCGCCGATGAGCACCACAAGGATGCTCTTGAGCTGCGCCTGACTCTTGCAGGTATATTCCATTGCCTTATACATTACCTCGGCGGGCGTGGTGCCTCCCAGCTCGCAGAAGCTCGCAACCCTGCCGCCCGCCTGGGTGACGAGGTCGAGGGCGAGCATTCCGGTACCGGCTCCGTCCGAGATCAGTCCGATCTCCCCGTCGAGCGGGACATAGGTAATGGTGGTGCCGTCGCCCTGCGGGGTGTGGTAACCAAGTGATGCGCGCGTTTCCTCCAGTGCGGAGAAAAGCGGTTCATGCCGGAATCGCGCGTGGTCGTCGAGCACGACCTTGGCGTCCATGGCGACAAGCTCCCCGCCGATCACCCCAAGGGGGTTGATCTCGACCAAAAGGGCGTCCTTTTCGAAGAAAATCTTTTGCAGGCGTTCCAGGAAAGCCGCAAATTTGGCATCGTCAGCGACTTTCAGCTTGCGTGCAAGCGCCCGGCGCTGGTATGCCTTCAATCCGAGAAAGGGGTCCAGCTCAATCCGGAGAAGCTCCTGCGGATGTTCGGCGGCGACGCGCTCGATCTCCATGCCTCCCATCGCGCTTGCGATCAGGGTGGGAGCCTTAACCCCCTGTAGGGTGATGGAGAGATAAAGCTCCCGTTCGGGGGAGACCATTTCCTCGGCAAGCAGCCCGTGAACCGGGTGCCCCTTGATGGTCATTCCGAGGATGGCCAGAGCGTATTGGCGGAAATCCGCCTCGTTTTGGCAGACCTTGATACCGCCTGCTTTGCCGCGTCCGCCGGTCATCGTCTGTGCCTTCAGGACAAAGGGAAAGGGCAGGTCCGGCAGCGCCTCGGACGAGGGTGCCAGACAGCTCTGCGGCACCGGGATACCGGCGTCGCGGAAGAGCTGTTTGCCTTCAAATTCAAACAGATTCATCGAGTATCCTCCTATGGCCTTTTACGACAGGGTGAGGCTGTGTTCCTTTGCGTAGGCGGCTCCTGCCGCAACCGCCTTGAGGTTGAGATCGACAAAACGGCTGGACACGTTTTCACGCACCGTCTCGACCAGCGCCTCATGGCTGACCATTCCCAGGGCCTCGCTTAAAAAGCCGAGCATCACCATATTGGCCGCCATCCGGTTGCCGAGATCAACGGCGATCTGGGTTGCGGGAACCGCAAAGCTGTGGGCGCAGGGATGATCGATCAGACTGGTCACAAGATCCGGGTCATAAACCAGAATTCCATCGGGGGCAAGGGTATCGATATATTTTTCATAGGCCTCCTGGAACATGGCCAGCAGCAGGTCCTTCTGCTGTGCAACGGGGGAATTGATCGGCTTGCTGTCGATAATCAGCTCGGCCTGGCATTGTCCGCCGCGCGCCTCAGAACCGTAGGACTGGGTCTGCACCGCATATTTTTTGCCGCGGGTGACGGCGGCTGTGCCCAGAATGACGGCCGACAGGATAATTCCTTGCCCGCCCATTCCGCAGAGGGTAATGCGCTGAGGATCCTTCATCATGATTGCCGTCCTCCTTTATAATACTTCGTTGGTGCCCTCATAGACGGGGCGCTCGGTATTGACGAACTGCGCGCAGAGCAGCTTGCCCTCGCGTTCCTCGGGGGTCATCTTTGTTCCCTCGGCTTCGGTGTAGGTGTAGTCCTTGATCCACTGCACCAGCTTCTGGGGATCGCCGCTGCCCAGCGCGTAGCGCCCGAAATGGGTCGGACACTGGGAGACGATCTCGATCAGCGAGAAGCCCTTGTGGGAAAGAGCGCGCTTGATGGCGGCAACACACTGCACCGGCCGGGAGGTGGTCCAGCGTTCCACATGGGTCGCTCCGGCGGCTTCCGCCAGCTTGCAGATGTCGAAGCGGGGCTCCGCACTGCCGTAGGGAGTGGTCATGGTGTGGGCGCCTTCGGGGGTTGTGGGTGCGACCTGACCGCCTGTCATTGCGAAATTGAGATTATTGACCATGATGACCGTAACGTCGAGGTTGCGGCGGGCGGCGTGGATGAAGTGGTTTCCTCCGATCGAAGCAAGGTCGCCGTCGCCGGCAAAAATGACCACCGGAAGCTCGGGGCGGACCAGCTTGACGCCGGTTGCCCAGGCGAGGGTGCGGCCATGCACACCGTGGAAGGTATCCGATTTTAAGTAGATTGGAATGCGGGCAGTGCATCCCACCCCGCCGATGGTGAGCATTTCCTCCGGAGTCATATCCAGTGCATCGAGCGCCTGGCAGAAGTAGTTGAGAACCTGACCGCAGCCACAGCCCGAACAGAAGAAGTGCGGAAGCTTTTCCGGACGCAGAAACCGCCGGTTGGGATTGATTTTCAGCTCGCTCATTTCAAGTCCTCCTTGACCGCCTGATAGATTTCGGTGGGGGTATGGATCAGTCCGAGGTTTTTGGTGATCCGGGAAACGCCGCAGATACCGCTGGCCACCCGCTCGATCTCACCGGCGTATTTGCCGATGTTCATCTCTACTGCGAAGAGCTTGCGGACTTCCCGGGCCGCCTCGCGGATCTGTCTCTCAGGGACCGGCCAAACGTTGCAGAGCTTGAGCACGCCGGCCTTGATTCCGTCCTCGCGCAGCATCTGCGCCGCTTCGACGGCGGGCCGCGTTTCGCTTCCGTAGGCGACAAGGGCATATTCAGCGTCGTCCAGCATGATCCGTTCGGTGCGGCAGATCTGATCGCTGTTCTCACGAATTTTTCCGGTGATTCGCCGGTAGAGCCGATCAAACTCCTGGGGATCCCAATCGATTCCGCCTGCCTCGTTGTGCGGGTTCAGGGAGTAGATGGTGTGATACCCCTTGCCGAGCGGGGCGGCATCGGGACAGCCGTAGGGAGCTGCGGCGAAAGGCATGTATTCCTCAGGGGAGAGGGTGGTATACCGGCGGTTGGTCAGGCTGATCTGCGCGGCAGGCGGGATATCGAGCCGTTCCCGCATCAGGGCGATGGTTGTTTCGCTCATAATGATGACAGGGTTGCGGTATTCCTGCGCAAGGTTAAAGGCCCAAATGGTGTAGTCGTAAAGCTCCTGCACCGAAGCCGGGCAGACGACAATCGCCTCATAGTCGCCGGAGGCGCCCCACCGCATCTGCATGACATCGGCCTGAGACGCATAGTTTTCTCCGCGGCAGCGCTGCACGTTCGCGATGACAACCGGAGCCTCCACCGTGTAGCAGTAGCCGAGCCCTTCCTGCATATAGTTGAATCCGGCGCTGGCTGTGGCGGTCATCGCCTTGGCACCGGCGAGCGCGGCGCCCGCACAGGCGTAGATGGAGCAGAGCTCATCCTCACCCTGCATGAACTTTCCGCCTACCTGTGGCAGCCTTTTGGACATCATCTCTGAGATCTCATTTGCGGGGGTGATGGGATATCCGCCGAAAAAGTCGCATCCTGCCGTAATGGCTCCTTCCACGAGGGCGTAGTTTCCCAGCGTGAAGTGGATACCGCTTTCTACGCGTTTGGGATCCGCTTGGACGATCGGCATAAACAATTCCTCTTTTCTTCCTTGGTTTTTGTGGGAAAGTCTAAAAATGCTGTCTACTTTTTAAATTATATTGTCTTTTACCGACAGTATACTATCGATACTTTTAAAAAGCAAGAAGAAAATCACGGCTTCAGAAGGGCATTTGCCTGCGCTGGTCGAAAAAATGTCTATCTTTGACAAATCTTCAGGGCCTTTCTAATTTGAACCGACAAAATTTTCCGAACAGTTTGTGATCTTCCTCAAAATGTGGTATAAATGAAAGTGTCGATTATTTATCAATCTAGGGGGGTAACATTTGTGGGCTCGGGGGATTACGCGGGGATTGGAACCGATCATTCTTTGAAGCATCAAGTCTATAAGGCAATCAAGGACGATATCATTTTTGGCCGGCTGCGATCCGGCGAGCAGCTGAATATGCTTGAGCTTTGCAACCGCATGCACATCAGCAGTGCACCGATTCGCGAAGCTCTCAATATGCTGAGCAAAGAGGGTCTGGTGGATCTCACACCGCGCAAACGGGCGGTGGTGGCCACTGTTCAGGATGGGGATATCGATACGATTATCTTCCTGCGCAGTACGCTTGAGCCTTATGCGGCCCGGCTCTCGATCGGGAAGATTCCCCCGGAGCGGATTCAGGAGATGCGGGCGGTTCTGATGGGGATTTTAGATGCTCCCTATCAGATGGAAAAGTATGTTGCTTCCGATCTCGCGCTGCATGAGCTTTTGCATCAGTATGCGGGTTCACCACTGCTGTCCGAGATCATCTCTAATGTAAAGGATCGTTCTATCCGCCTGCGCTACATGGCGGAGCATTTCTCCAGCGGAGATCCGGGCGACCAGGTGAAGGTTTCACGGATTTCCACAGAGGAGCATCTTGGAATTCTTTACGCTCTTGAGGCAAAAGACGGCGACCTTGTTTACGCCCGTGTGCTGCAGCATATTCAAAATTACAATACCCGGACGGCACAGGCCCAGCAGAGCGAGACTCCCTGACGCCCACAAGCGCTGTATAAAATTTCATCTTAATAGGACATCCCCCGAAAGCGCGGGGAACCCGGATGCTGTGTGTCCACAGGCACTGCATAAAATCACCCCTGTATTGATGAAAACAGGGGCGATTTTTTGCGTGCAGAAAAACTATGCCGCATGGCGGGCGGATGCTTTTTTGATGCGGTATCCCTGCCACAGGAACATCAGAACAAAGCAGCCGATGCCAATCAGATCGGTCAATGCTCCGCTGTCGATGAGCATGACTCCGCCGAAGGCAAGAATAATGCGCTCAAGCCAGAGGGTGCGGCAGCGCATCCATCCGTTGGTTGCGGAGGAGAGCATATACATGCCGATCAGCGCCGTCGGAATGATACGGAGCAGCTGAAGGAAGCTCGCATCCACCAGAACAAGCTGAGGCGAAAGAACGAACATATACGGGATGATAAATGCGCCCACAGCGATTCTCGTGGCGCAGATGCCGCTCTTGAGGGTATCGGAGCCCGCAATGGCCGAACCGGTAAAAACGGCCGAGCAGACAGGCGGAGTAATATCCGCGATGATGCCGAAGTAGAAGACGAAAAGATGGGCTGCGATGACCGGCACCCCAAGCTCAATGAGGGCAGGGGAAACGATCGTGGAAGTGATGACATAATTCGCAGTGGTGGGAACGCCCATGCCCAGTACCAGCGAAGAAATCATCGCAAGCACAAGGGTCATGATCAGGTTTCCGCCCGCAAGCTCCACCAACCCGGTGCCCAGCTTCAGGCCGAGACCGGTCAGGGTGACCATGCCGACTACGATTCCGGCGGAACCGCTGACGATGGCGACGCCGATCGCAGTTTTCGCGGCTTCAACAAAGACTTCCGAATAGTCGCGCAGCTTCAGGCGGTGTTCCTTATAGAGCGAGCCGCAGAGAATCGCGGAAAGGATGCCCAGCAGCCCGGCGCGCATTGCGGTCATGCCGGACGACATGGTTACGACGATCACGACGATGGGAGCGAAGAGGATGCCGCGCGTTTTCAGCACGGTCAGAAGGCTCTGGATTTCCTCGCCTTGCACTCCTCTGAGTCCAAGCTTGCGTGCCTCGAGGTCCACCGAGATGAAGATGCCGGTAAAGTAGAGGACCGCCGGAATCGCGGCTGCAAGCGCCACAGACCAGTAGGGCATGCCGGTGAATTCCGCCATCAGGAAGGCGGCCGCGCCCATGACAGGCGGCATGATCTGCCCTCCGGTCGAGGCGGAGGCCTCTACCGCGGCGGCAAATTCGGGCTCATATCCGCACTTCTTCATCAGCGGGATGGTGAAGCTGCCGGAAGCCGCGACGTTTGCAATTGAGCTGCCGGAGATGGTTCCCTGCAGGGCCGAGCTGATGACGGCAACCTTTGCCGGACCGCCTACCGCCTTGCCGGTGAGGGCGTTTGCGAAATCATTGAAGAACTGGCCGACGCCAGTTCTTTTCAGAAAAGCGCCGAATAGCAGAAACAGGAATACGAAGGTGCTTACGACGCCAATCGGAACACCCAGAATGCCCTCGGTGCTCAGATACATATGGCGTACGATGCGGTTCAGGCTGAAGCCTCGGTGCTGAAAGAAGCTGGGGAAGAAAGCGCCCAGATAGCAGTAGATCAGCGAAATTGAGGCGAGAATCAGCACAGGATATCCAACGACCCGGCGGGTGGCCTCCAGGACGGTAATGATCGCAATAATACCGACGGCGAAATCCATTGCGGTGATGTCGCCGACACGATAGACAATGTCCTTAAAGTACAAAAGCCAGTAAACGCTGGTGAAAATAGAGCTGGCAATCAGCAAAAGATCGATCGGGTTGATTTTGGAATCCATCTTTCCGCGCCGCATGGGGTAGAGGATAAAACCAAGCAGCATGGCAAAGGAAAGGTGAATTGAACGCTGAACCTGAGGGGAAAGCGCGCCGAAAATTGCGGTATAGAGCTGGAATGAGGTAAAGAGGATCGCGATCACCGTTACCGCCTTACTCCAGAAAGGGGACAGCTTACGGGTTCTCGACTCCGCGTCGACCTTGCGCAGCAGCGCATCTACCTCTTCTTCGGACATCGTCTGAAGTTCGTCCGAATCGCTCGGACTGGTTTGCGGCTCGGCCGGCTTTGTTTCGGAGCCGGGTACTAAATTACGTTTCCACAAAGTTTAATCCCTCCCAGTATGATTGCAGCAGGACCGCGTATGGAGGAAAGCAAAAGGTCTCCGCTCCGCTTCCGCAGGGCGGAGACCTTGGTTGCTGCCTTACCAATCAGGAAAATGTGCTTACATCTTGCCGATTTCCTTGTAATACTTGATCGCGCCGGGATGATAATCCACGGTGATGCCGTCGAGAGCCTTGTCAACGCTCAGATCGTTGAGGGCCGCCAGCATGCCGGAAAGCTCTCCCTGGTTCTCCCAGAGGGTCTTGGTAAGATCGTAAACAAGGTCTTCATCGAGGTCGGCGGAAGCGACGAGGATCGACTGCACGCAGACGGTGTGCACATCCTCGGTCTGGCCTTCGTACATGCCGGCAGGAAGGGTCTTCTTGGCGAAGAAGGGGTACTTGGCGATGATCTGGTCCAGCTCTTCATCGGTGAAGCTCAGCAGTTTGACCTTGGCGGACATGCACATCTCCTGGAAGGTCGCGTTGGGGGCGCCGGTGGTGGTGAGCATGCCGTCAAGCAGGCCGTCCTTGATGCGGTCGGCGGTGTCCGAGTTGGAGGGATACTCCGCTTTGACGTCATCGGGGGTGATGCCGAAGACACCGAGAATCTGCTCCGCGTTGGCGTTGGCGCCGCTGCCGGGGTAGCTCAGGGAGATCCGCTTGCCCTTCATATCCGAGATGCTGTTGATGCCGGCGTCTTCTCTGACGAAAACCTGAATATCTTCGGAGTAGAGACGGCCGATGACCTTGAGCTTTTTATACTCCTTGTCGAACATGTACTCGCCCTTGACGGCATATTCGGCGAGGTCGTTCTGGGTCAGGCCGAGCTCGATCTCATTGTTTTCAATCAGAGCAGTGTTTTCGACCGAAGCGCCGGTGCTCTGCGCAGCAACGGAGACACCCTCCATGTTGCTGGTCCAGACCTTGGCGAGAGCGCCGCCGAGGGGGTAGTAGGTGCCGCCTACGCCGCCGGTGCCGATGATCAGGTTGATTTTGCCGGCTCTGGCGGTGGAAGCGGACGATTCAGGTGCGCCCGAAGCATCTGCGGAGGACGCAGGGGCAGGGGCGGGGGCGGGAGCACTGCCGCACGCGGCCAGGCTCAAAACCAGAACGGCTGCCAGGAAAGCGCTAAGACACTTTTTCATAATGGATGCCTCCTTAATATTTTGGGACGTTCCAACCAATGAAAGCAACGTCCTTTACTGACAGAAAACAGCAGGGGCGCTTCAATCGCCCGACGAAGCGTTGACGTAATACCGCAGAGGGCGGGATGTGATCGCGCAGCAGACGTGGCCGCTGGAGGTGCCGCCGACTTCCCCGAGTTCCATCGAGGTGATCTCGTCGTCACCGTCTTTTCCAATGATGGTGACGGTGTCGCCCATTTTGATGTCGGGGATATCGGTTACATCGATGTAGGCAACATCGACGTTCAAATCAAGAATGCGGGCGCGCCGGCCGTGGATCAGTACATCCGCGTTGTGCTCGGTATCCTTTGTCACAAGGCTGCGCACATATCCGTCTCCCATGCCGAATCCGACGATAGCGATTTTGGTCCGGCGTTTCGGAGTAAAGAAGCGGTAGTAGCTGACGTTGTCCCCGGCTTCGGCCCAATGGACGCTCAGAATCGGGGCGGTCCACTGAATGACCGGTTCCAGACCCAGCCGGTTGGGAATTCCGGGCGAGATGTCATAGCCGAAGATGAGCGCCGCCAGACGCACCATATCGTAATAAGTTTCCGGAGAGGCGACACAGGCGGCGGTGTTGGCCGCATGCACAAGGCGCGGCTGGATTCCCGCCTCCCTGAGCTGCTCAAGGGCCTGGGTGAATTCGGCCATCTGCTGGTTGGTGAAGGTTTTGTCCAGAGAATAGGCATTGGCCAGATGGGTGAAAACGCCGTCGATTTCCAGATGCGGAAGGGACTTGAGCGTCTCGATCAGATGGGCAAGCTCCTCGCCAACCCGCACCCCGATCCGACGGAGGCCGGTATCGATTTTGATGTGGACTTTGACCTTTTTGCCCTGGCGCGCCGCCTCGGCGTCGAGGGCCTGCGGGATGGTATCCTCATAGACCGTCGCGACGAGGTCGTTGCTGACGAAATCGGGAATCCCGGTGTAGGGAATGCCTCCCAGAACAAGGATGAAGTCCTTGAGTCCCGCTTCTCGAAGCTCGACCGCTTCGCTGAGCATTCCGGTTGCAAAATACCGGATGCCGCAGTGATCTCTCATGTAAAGGGTCGGCACAACAAGCCCATGACCATATCCGTTGGACTTTGCCGTATACATGATTTCCACATCAGGCCCGATGTGCTTGCGGATGCGCTCAATATTGCGCTTGACCTTGCTCAGATCGACCGTAATGACCGAGTTGGCGTTTTCAATGGTTTGCGGCATAATAACCCCCCTTTTTGATTGGTCCCGCTTTGCGGTTTTACCGCAGCAGGGCGCGGATAACTGCTTCATCGACCGCACAGGTTTTTTCCAGCTGCTCCAACTCAACCGATTCATTGGGCTTGTGCGCCACGGTAATGGTGCCCGGTCCGATGATAATGGTGGGGATTCCCGCGCGGACAAAGTGGTTCATATCGGTATTGCAGGTCAGGCCGAACGGCTCCTGCCGCTCGCCGGAGGCCTGCTGCGCCGCGGCAAAGGCTGTTTTCACCAACTCGCTGTCCGCACTGGTTTCGGCGGCGGGCCCTGTTGTGACAAGATAGCGGTCGATATAAACGCGGCTGCCGGGGAATTTTTTCTGTGCGTCGGCACAGAGCTTTTCAAAACGGGCGATGAGGTCCGCTTCCTGCTCTCCCGGCACCATCCGGCGGTCGATGACCAGTTCGCACCGGTCAGGCAGAACATTTTCCTGCACCCCGCCGTGAATCATGGTGATCGCGATGGAGGGGCGGCCGGTCGTGGGATGTACCAGTGTACGGATCTCTCCGGCGATTTCATCGACCAGCTCGGAGAGGTAAGCCGCAATCCGGATTGCGCTGATCCCCAGCTCCGGGTTCGAAGCGTGGGCGGAAATTCCTTCAGCCACGATCACCGGGCGGAGGCTTCCGTTGTGCCCGATGGCAACCCGGCTCATCGTCGGCTCGCCCACGATGCAATAATCTCCCTTGACAAGGGGATGCTCCACCAGCCTGCGCGCGCCGGTGCTGTGGCTTTCCTCATCGATGACGGCGGTGTATACGATGGTGCCGTTGACGCCCTGCGGATTTTCGATGATGCGCTTGACCGCGTGGGTCAGGCAGGCCAGCGGCCCCTTTGCGTCGGTGGAACCGCGCCCGTAGGCCCTGCCGTCCTTGATCACCAGTTCATAAGGGTCGGTTTCCCATCCGTCGGCGGGAGGAACCACATCCATGTGGGAGTTCAGAACAACGCTTTTGCCGCCCTTCCCGAAGGTCTTGACCGCGATGACATTTTTCAGACCGGGAAGCGCCTCCTGCTGGACGACCTCGTCCATTCCCATATCGCGGGCATTCTGTGCCAGAAAATCGCTGATTCCAGCTTCGTTTCCGTCGGTGCTGTCGAAGGATACCATTTTTTTCAGAAGCTGGAACAGCTCGGAATTCTGATCAAGCATTTTTCTCCCTCCTTATTTCAGAACGGCGAGAGCTTTTTCGATACGGGCGACAGCAGCCTGGATCTTCTCCAATGAATTGGAGTAGGCGAACCGGACTGCGTTGGGGCATTCAAATGCCGCGCCGGGGACGATGGCGACGTGCGCCGCTTCCAAAAGATAATTGCAGAAACCAAAGGAATCAGCGATCGCCCTCCCGTCGGGGGTCTTTTTTTCGTAGTAGGAGCTGACGTCCGGCATCAGGTAGAAGGCGCCCTCCGCGTTGGCGCAGCGGATGCCGGGAATGCGGTTCAGCGCTTCGACCAGATAGCAGCGGCGCTTGTCAAACTGCTCCTTCATCTTTGCGATCGAATCCTGAGGACCGCGAAGAGCCTCGACGCCGGCCCACTGCACAAAGGTGGTGGAGTTGGAAGTCGTGTGTCCCTGAACCGAAGCAATCGAGCGGGCCACATCGCGCGGAGAAGCCGCGTAGCCGAGACGCCATCCGGTCATAGCATAGGCCTTGGAGAACCCGTTGACCACGATGGTATGCTCATAGATTTCAGGTGAAAGCGACGCGGCGCACACATGCTTGCTTTTTCCGTAGATCAGCTTTTCGTAAACTTCGTCGGAGATGATATAGAAGTCATGCGCTACCGCAAGCTCGCCGAGCCTGCGCAGGCTCTCTTCGCTGTAGACCGCCCCAGTGGGATTGTTCGGGGTATTGATCATGACCGCGCGGGTTTTCGGGGTGATGGCCTGCTCAATGGCGCGCAGGTCGAGGGCAAAGGTCTCAGGAACGGTATCGACCAGAACCGGAATGCCCTCCGCCAGTTTGACAATTTCCACATAGCTGACCCAGCAGGGCTTGGGAATGATCACCTCGTCCCCCGGATTGACCACCGCCAGAACCGCATTGAACAGCGCCTGTTTGGCTCCGGTGGAAACGGAAATCTGATCGGGGTGGTAGGCGACGCCGTTGTCCTGAAAAAGCTTGTCGCAGATTGCCTGACGCAGCTCCGGAATTCCGCTGACCTTGCAGTACTTTGTTTTTCCCTCTTCCATCGCGCGGGTACACGCCATGATAATGTTGACGGGGGTATTAAAATCAGGTTCACCGGCATTCAGACCGATCACATCGATTCCCTGGGCATGCAGATCGGCAACCGTGCCTTCCAGCTCAATGGTGGCGGATGGGGTCATTCTCAGAATACGCTCGCTTTTCATGGATAGCCCGTCCCTTTCTTTCATGTGGCAACGCTGTAGGAGAGTGTGTTGCTGACGTGAAAATGAATTTCTACTTGATTTGTCTTGCAAATCTATTATCGATAATATATATAAAATCGAAAAAAATCAACCCGCATAATTCACAATAATTTTCCCCAAACTATACCACTATTTCTAAAAACACAATAGTAAGCCATTCAAATCGGTAAAAATGAACAAGTCCCTTTCTACACTATTGTCAAAATAATATCAATCAGAAGGCGTTTTCATGTCGCTTAAAACGAAAAGCTGAGCTGCGTGTCACGACCTGGCAGACAAAAGGTTCCTCAGCGAGATGTAAAAAGCGGAGTCCTTGGAGACTCTCCGAAGAAGAGGCTGCTAAAATTTTGAATGGCATGAGGAATCAAAATGCGTAAAAATTATTTTCGAGAAGAAAAACGGCAAATTTAAGTTTTTAAAATTGGATTAAATGGTTAATAAGTAAAATTATTACATAAAATTCATGCTAATTGGTAGATGTGAATAGATAATTGAACAGTAAATTAGTTATTTGACCAAAAATCAAAATTAAAAGTATCGATAATCGATTATATATATGAAATGACAAAGACTGAATCCTTCATTTTGGTCTACATCGATATTCCTGCAGCATAGGAGGGGGAGGTCCGGTCAGGGTATCGCTTGGATTTCGGGGAGACGGCTCCGCCGAAACCTCCAAACGATCAGCGGATATGCGAAAAATTGTATGCGTACGGAAAGCTTTTGGGCGAGATTTTATCTCACTCCTTTGCGAAAGTCCGGAGTGTGCTGCTGTGGCACTCAGCAAAGCGTGATGGGAGAAACGCAGGATTTTTCCTTTTTGCTTGCGAAACATTGTGCACAATTTACATTTTCAATTATGATATATAGCTAATATATACGAATTGACAAAATGTTTGCCGGCAGATATACTGAGGACGCTTTATCTCGGCCGGGAAAATGCGGAGCTTCACACAACAGATGAATAGGGAGGCAGAATCCCATGGCAAAGGTATTGATTACGGAGCAGCTCCACCCTGCCGGGCCGGAATTGCTTCGCGCACAGGGACATCAGGTCGTCTTTTTCGAGAACCTCGGCGGAAAAACGCTCGAGGAGGCGCTTGCGGATGCGGACGCCGTGCTGGTTCGAATTTCCGAGCTTCGCGGAGAGCTTTTAAAGGACGCCAAACATCTCAAGGTGATCAGCAAGCATGGCGTCGGCGTGGACAATATCGATTTGGACTACTGTCGGGGGGCGGGGATCGCTGTCACCATTGCTCCGAACGGAAACAGCCTTTCGGTGGCGGAGCACGCCCTGACCATGATGCTGGCCCTCTCCAAAAAGCTGATCCCGATCACCAACGCTTACCGGGAGATTGGGTTTTCCGCGAAAAACACGATGGAGGGGGCCGAGTTCACCGGAAAAACGGTCGGAATTATCGGCCTTGGGAGGATCGGGCGCCATCTTGCCCGCATGGTGACGCATGCATTCGGCGCAAGGGTAATCGCCTACGATCCATACCTGACGCAAGCGCCCGAAGAGGTCGAGCTGACCGGAGATCTTGACCGGATTTTCCGGGAGTCAGACTTTGTCTCGCTCCATGCGGGCCTGACGCCGGAAACCCGCCACATGGCCGACCGGAGGCGTCTGGCCATGATGAAACCCGGGGCGGTCCTGATCAACTGTGCACGCGGAGGGCTGGTTGACGAAGCGGCGCTGGTCGAGGCGCTTGAGGCCGGGCGGCTCGGCGGCGCGGGACTGGATGTCACCGAGCCGGAACCCGCACGACCGGATCATCCCCTGTTTCGGATGCCCAACGTGATTCTCACTCCGCATTTCGCACCCGACACAATAGAAGCGGCCGTTCGGGTTTCCACCATGGCCGCCCAGAATATCATTGACGTCCTGAGCGGCAAACGCCCGGAGGGACAGATCGTTTGAACGGAAGGAAGAATGGATATGCTGTCAGCAGATGCGCCGATTGGCGTGATGGATGCAGGCTTCGGAGGGTATACCGTGATTCGCGAGCTGCAAAAGCAGCTTCCCTGTGAAAATATCGTTTTTTTCGGGGATGGGAAAAATCAGCCCTACGGAAACCGCAGCAGAGAAGAAATCCTCTGCATGACCCGCCAGTGCCTGCGCTTTCTGCAGGAAAAGAAGGTAAAGGCGGTGGCGGTCGCCTGCAATACCATCTCCACCCTGATCGAGGAATACCAGAGCGATTTCCCTTTCCGGATTTTCAGCATTGTTCGTGCGGGCAGCGATGAGGTGATTGCGCTTCGGCCGCGGCAGGTGGTGCTTTTTTCCACGGTATTTACCGCCAAATCGGGATGCTATCAGCGCTATATCCGCGAAGGATGCCCCGAAGTGCAGGTGATTCCTCAGGGCTCGCCATGGCTGGCAAGGCTGATAGAGGACGGTGATTTCGACCGCGAAAAAATCGAAAAAGAGCTGCGGCAGACGCTGGGAGAGGCGGCGCGGAGCCATCCCGACGTGGATACCCTGATTCTGGGGTGCACCCATTTCCCTCTGGTGGCGGATCTCATCCGGCAGCTTTATCCCCAGTTCACCCGGATGGTGAACCCCGCTTTTGTGCAGGCGGGGCAGATCAAAGAATATCTCGAAGAAAATCATGCCCTGCGCACCGGCGGGGAGGGCAGCTTCCATATTTATACCACCAGCGATTGCGAGACCTATTCCCGCATGGCAGAATGGGTAGGATTGAAAAAACCGGAGCTGGTGGAACTGGCCCCCGCCCCCCGGATGCCGGAGCTTTCTCTGTAATCCTCTACCTCCACATAAACGCAAACGGAACGCTGTTGCTTTCTAACAGCGTTGCGTTTGCTATATTCCAGAAAAATATCACGCCGTCTGGCGCCCACGCAGAAACAGGCCCACCGCCGCCTGTACCAGCGCGGAGACGGCGGAAACATAAAAGGCATACTGTGCCCCGAAGGAACTCCAGATCACGCCGAGGGCCGCGGAAGCAATGACCGCCACCACATGATCCAGACTCAGCCCGGTGGAAAGTGTGGCGGTGATTTCGGCGGGATCGTCCGCGAGCTGCCGCACCAGGAAGGAATGGACGATATTGAACTGGTCGGTCAGATGGCTGAGGATGACCAGCAAAAACGCCAGAAGAGAAAAAATTCCGCTGGTGAGGTCGGCGCAGCCGACCAGCAGCCCGAACAGGGCAAAGACCGAGAACATATATGCTCCTTCAAAGACAAGCGCCTTTTTCACGCCGAGGAAATCAAGCATCCGTCCGAGCAGAGGGGCAGCGAACATCGCGGAAAAGGAACCGAGGATGGTCAGCAGCGCGACGGTATCGGCGCCGCGTCGCATCAGCTCAACCACCACCCAGGGAGCAAACACAAGGCGAATCCGTTTTTGACATCCAAAGGCAAGGGTAATCAGATAGTAGGGCAGGTAGATGCGGCGGATGACAAGCCGGTGCCCCGGCTTCTTTTTGTTGGGAGGCGCACAGCCACGCAGCTTCCAGAGAAGAACGGCCGATACCAGCACCAAAAGGGCGGAGATGGCAAAGGGAAGGATCACCCGGCCGCCAAAGCGGAAAGCGCCGAACCGAAACCCAAAAAATACGGCACAGGCTCCCAGCGTTGCCGAAAAGCTCCACCAGCGGCGGAAATTTCCGAGGGTTCGGCCGACTTCCCCTTCGCGGGCCAGCGACATGCCAATCGCGTCCTTGATGGTCATGAAGACATGCTGGCCCATCGAATGAAAAAAGACCAGAAAGAGCATCATACCGTAGGAGGGGGAGAAAAGCCCCATGACCGCCATGCCGATGCAGCAGAGAATCTGTGCCAGAAATGCGATGGTGACGTCGCTGGTCATGCCGAAGGCGGAGATCAGGAACATACTGAGCACGCCGGGCAGCTCACGCGGAAACTCGATAAAGCCGCGCTGCGCGGCAGTGACCTGATAGACCTCTTTAAAGTAGTTGGCGTAGTTTGCCTCTCCGAAACTGTTGGCGGCGCCCAGCAGTCCGCTTACGACGGCAAAGAGAAGGATCGCCTTTTTCAGTTCTCCGGTATTTTTCTGCGGCATGGGAAACACTCCTTTGAAACGGGTTGTTTTCCTATCATAACACAGAAGAATAAGATGTGAACCCCCTACCGCGCAATTTGCGGAAAAAAGGGGAGGCGTTTCAGCCTCCCCGGGAATGCGTGCTACCGCGCCGCCCGGCGGCTCGGCTCGGAAAACAGCATGGAAACGCACCAGAGCCCGGCAATCGCAACAAGCGTATAAACGATCCGGCTGCCGATCGCGGTCTGGCCGCCGAACAGGAAAGCAACCGCGTCGATCTCAAAGAGGCCCACCAGCCCCCAGTTGACCGCGCCGATGATCACGATGGTCAGCGCAAGCTTATCCAGCAAAAGGATTCCTCCTTCCTTCAGGAAATTTTCCCTCTGCCGATAGTCTTTCCCGGCACACTGGATATATGCACCGATTCCCGCGGAAAAGAAATTTCAAAAGATTCTTGCAAAGGAATATGGTTTATGCTATCATTATTTGGTCAAAGCATGCCTGTCATGCTCTCAATGAATCGGAGGTCGGAAAAATGGGAATGTTAGAAATCGTCGGCGGTTTTCTTTTGATCGCTGTTTGCGCCGTTATTATCGTTGCAGTCACTGCGCAGGAGTCGAAGAGCGGGCTGGGCACCATTTCTGGTGAGTCCACGGGCACCTTCTTTGACAAAAACCGCGGCAAAACCAAGGAAGCGATGCTGGTTCGCGCCAGCACTGTTTCTGGGGTTGCGCTTGCGGTCATCACACTGGTTGTGGTGATCGTGTCGACCCACTAAGGACGAATGGTTTTGAAACCCTGCCGCTTGGCAGGGTTTTGTTTTTATCCGGGAACCTGTAAAAGAAATGTAAATGGGAGGAAATTGATGTCGGATTTGGAAAAAAGGGTGCGGGTGCAGCTGCGCAAGACGGGGAAAAAGTCCCTCGCAGCGGATGAGATGAGCCGGCGTGCCGGGGTGGGAAAATCAGAGAAGAAGGAATTCGGCGTCCTGCTCTCGAAAATGGCCGAACAGGGGGAACTGGTGCGCCAGCAAAACCGCAAAGTGGTTCTGGCACGCTGTGTCGGCGCAAAGCCCGCGACCATCATCAAGGTAAAAAAGACCTTTGGCTTTGCGAGGATCGACGATGCACAGCAGGATGTTTTTGTCCCGGGGCGTCAGCTGATGGGAACGCTGCCCGGAGACCGGGTGATGGTCCGGGTGAGCCGTTCGGAAGGGGAACTCGATGCGGGAGAGGTCCTCTCGGTCATTGAGCGGGCGAAAAATCGTCTTTCCGGCACTGTGGTCCGAAGCGAATACGGTGAGCTGGAATTTGTCCCGGACAATTCCGCCTTCGTTCCGGTCTATCTCGAAGGACAGGAGGCCGCCGCCTCGGAGGGGGAAAAAGTGGTAGCGCTTTTGGTTCAGCATGGCGACAGCCACCGGGACTGCCGTGCGGTGGTGCAGAGCCGTTTCGGTGCAGCGGAGCTTGCGAAAAACTGCTGCGGTGCAATCCTCGATGCGGCCGGGATTGAGCGGGAATTCTCCGCCGGGGTGCTGCACGAGGCGGAGCAGGCGGCTGCGCAGCCGGTGGAAAAAGAGATGGCGCGCAGGCTCGACCTGCGCGGTGTCCCGATTTTTACCATCGACGGAGCCGATACCAAGGATATCGACGATGCGGTTTCGGTCAAACGCACCGCAAGCGGCTGGGAGCTGGGGGTGCATATTGCTGATGTCAGCTATTATGTCGCACCGAAAAGCCTGCTTGACGAGACGGCATTTTCCCGGGGTACTTCGGTCTATTATGCCGACTCGGTTATTCCGATGCTTCCTCCCGCCCTTTCCAACGGCGCCTGCTCCCTTAATCCGCAGGAGGACCGGCTTGCTTTTTCGGCCCTTATTTCGCTGGATCAGGAGGGGGAAATCCGGAAATTCCGCTTTGAAAAAAGCGTAATCCGCTCGCGGGTCAAGGGCGTTTACAGCGAGATCAACCGGATTTTTCAGGGGGAGCGCGATGAGGCGCTGCTTGACAAATACCGGGAGGTCTTCGACGAACTGCCCCTCCTGCGGGAGCTCGCCGGAATTCTTGCGGCCCGGCGCAGAAAACGCGGAGCGCTCGACCTTTCCTCGGCAGAGGCAAAGATTCTTGTTGACGAAGAGGGGCGCGCTGCCGATATTAAGCCGCGTGTGCAGGGCGAATCGGAGCGCCTGATCGAGGAAATGATGTTGGTTGCCAATGAGGCGGCCGCCACCCTTGCGCTGGAGAAGCTGCTCCCGTTTGTCTACCGGGTGCATGAACCGCCTGCTCCGGAGAAGCTGGCGGTTCTCAAGGATCTGCTTGACACAGTGGGGGTGCCTTCCGGCACCGTCGCGCCCGGGGTTTTGCCAAAGCAGCTTTCCGCCCTGCTCTCCCGCGCGAAGGAGGGACCCTACGCGGTGGCGGTCAACTCCGCGATGCTGCGCGCGATGCAGAAGGCCCGCTATAACGATAAAAACCTCGGCCATTATGGGCTGGCACTTGCCAATTATGTCCATTTCACTTCTCCGATCAGACGCTATCCCGACCTTGCGATCCACCGCATTCTCTCGGCGTTCTGCATGGGCGTGCGCCCGGCCGAAATCAGCCGGCGCTACGCGTCCTTCGCCGCGGCGGCGGCAAAGCGGTCGAGCGCCGCCGAGCTTGCCGCAATGGGAGCGGAGCGCGCCTGTGAGGACTGTTACAAGGCCGAGTATATGCACCGCCATCTGGGCGAGGTCTTTGAAGGGATGATTTCCTCGGCGGCGCCGCACGGCATTTATGTTCAGCTTGACAACACGGTGGAGGGGCTTGTCCGCACCGAGGCACTCGGGGAAGGAATGCTCTATGACGGAAAAATGCAGTATTGCACCGAAAACGGCGCGCGCCGCCTGCGGGTCGGAGACCGGGTCCGGGTGCAGGTTGCGGCGGCGACGGTATCGACGGGACGAATCGATTTTGTTCTGGCAGAAGGCTAGAAGGATGCACCTTTGAGCGGGCTGGACGCAAAGAAATTGTTTTGCGCCGGCGGAAGGATAGAAAGGCGCATGGCCTCCAAAGGTTTGATCGATCTGCGCGGGAAAGGTCCATGGCACTGCCGGGACAGTATATTTTCCGGAATGTCACCGGGCGTCGGTCAAAACGGTATTTTCCTCCTCTCGGCCGGATGCGCAGGAGGAGCCGCTGTCCTGCGGCAGCAGGGATGCGCGGGTTGAGATGGCCTGCGCAGCTGCAAAGAGCAGGTTGGCGACGATGTTCTGGTCATTGGCCGACAGCTCATCGGTGATGGAAAGGCCGATGACGATGGCGGCCAGCGTCATGCCGGTGGCGGATGCGCTGCCCTCCTGCGACATGTTCAACCCTCCCGCATTATTTCCTTCCTCCATTCTATGCGGCTGTCTCCCGGGGCGGGAACACCGGGAACCATTATAACGAAAGAGGGATCAGAATGCTGCTGTGCTGCCGACTGCAATATGACGGTGCGCTCCTTCAAAGAGCCGAGGCGGCGAGCCTGCCCGCACGCCGGGCAAAGGCGGAGCGGATTCGCTCTGTGCAGGGCCGGGCCGCAAGTCTGGCGGCAGGCCTTCTGCTGCGGCATGGGCTGTTTCTCTGCGGGCTTGGAGAGGATCAGATCCGCACCGGCCCGGAAGGAAAACCGTTTCTTGCGGGGAACCCGGCCTTCATCAGCCTGTCCCACAGCGGAGATTATGCCGCCTGTGCGATTGCTCCGGTCCCGGTGGGGGTGGATATCCAGCGGATCGTGCCGGTCAGCGCGCGGGCAGTTCGGCGTTTCTGCACCGCCGGGGAACTTACCTGGCTGGAACGGCAGCCGGACCCGCAGCGCGCGGCCATCGCGCTCTGGGCCCTGAAGGAAAGCTATCTCAAAGCGTCCGGCGCGCTGACCGAAGCGGTATTCGCAGCCGAATTTCAGATAGAGGCCGGAGGCGGAGCCGCCGGACCCGCCGGATGGCGTTTTTTCCTTGAACGCCGGATTGAGGGATATCTGCTCGCAGTCTGTGAAAAAGACTGAATAAGAGGGCGGTGTGAGAAATCACGCCGCCCGCTTGTTTATCTCTGCGCCTCCAGAAGCAGGTCCGGAATCGAAAGGACCCCGCTTTTATCCTGAAAGCGCAGCACCACGCTTTGCGGCAGGAGAATGGGATTTCCATCCTGATCCCCTGTATGCAGTCCCCAAAAACAGCGTTCCGGATTGCTTCCCCGATCGTCGAACGGGAAGGAGAGGCGCTCGCGAAATTCGATGCTCCAGGTGCTGCCCGAACTTTCCAAGCGGCTGACCGCATGGAGGATTCCTCCGTCCCTGAGCATAAAATCGAGGGTGAGAATGCCGTTTTGCACGGAGGATTCCATGCGCACGCTGCCGGAATCCACCTGCCATCCAACTCCGCAGAAGAAAACGCAGCCCGCCGCCAGTGTGCAGGCGAGGATGATGGCAAGCACCGCCAGAACCATCCGCTGCCGCAACTTTCGAAAGGGGCGGATCGTGTCGGGGCAGAGAGGCGGAAGGGGAGTCTCGATGCGGGCTTTCATTCCCTGGGCGGCCTCCCGGCAGGCAGGGCAGCCCGCGAGATGTTCCTCGACTTCCCGGCGGCTCTCCCTGCTGGCCAGCCCGTCGAGGCAGAGCGGGAGTAAATCCCGGATGATTTCACACTTCATGACAGCCATCCTTTCATCAGCTTTTGCTTTGCGCGGTAAAATGTCACCCGCACCCAGTTTTCATTCTTTTGAAACACTTCGCCGATTTCCCGAAACGAAAATGCTCCGGTGATTCGCAGAAGCACCACCTCCCGGGCGGTTTCATCAAGCTCGAGCACTGCTCTCATCAGCCGCACCTTGTCCTGTGAGAACTCAAATGCCTTTTCGGGGCCGGGAGAAGGGTCGGCAAGCGTTTCGGGAAGCCCGGCGCCGGGGCGGCGGGAGCGGCGTTCCAGCTCCTGATACCAGAGATGCCGGGCGATCTGGCAGAGCCAGGTTGAAACTTTTCAGCCTCCGTCATACCGTCCCGCACTTCTGACGGCCTGATAGAAGGTTTCCTGAGTCAGTTCGCGTGCGGTTTCCTCATCCCGGCAGAGGCTGGAGAGAAAGCGGCAGACCAACTCCGCATATTGGCGGTATATGCCGTCCGCTTCAAGCATCCTGTTGTCCTCCTTCCTTTTATCGGGAAATCGGCTGTTCCGTTATGCAATATAAAAGAAAAAGGCCCTTTGGGCCTTTTTCTTTTATATGTGGACGGCCCCGCGCAGTTCACGCAGGGTGACGCGGATAGTCGCTTCCGCATTGATCCGGAACGCTTCCATCGGCTGGAGGCCGGCGCATTTTTCGTCATGGTAGGCTTCCTCGTAGCGGCGCAGAATCTCCGGCAGGGAAAGTCCGGCGTCGTACCATCTGAGAATCCGCTCGGCGCAGCCGGCGGCGATCTCGCGGGAACGCGGCAGAAAGGAGACGCTTCCCGCCTCGTCGAGCATCCGGGAGTGGGTGAGGATGAGCCGCCGGGGAAGCAGGGCAGACATCCGCCCGATGGAATCGAGAGTATCCTGATAGCCGCTCAGATAACAGGGCTGGATAGCGCCGTCCGACCGCCCATCCCAGAAGCCGAGCGTTTCACAGAGCCAGAGAATCCCCTCCCCGGGGAAATCCACCGAGAGGGAATCACGGGTATGACCGGGGGTGAAGAGAATTCGGGCGCAGCTTCGGCCGAAGAGGATTTCCTGCCCATCGGCACAGGGGGTGCAGGAGGAAAAGCTCTCTTCGGGAAGAAAACCTCTTTCGGCGTCTCCGGTGTAGAGGGCGGCTGCATTGCGGCAGAGCGCGCGGATTGCGCTGCGCGCCCCGGGACGGGCGAAATTTTGAATCGCCGCCGGGTGGGCGAGCACCGGAGCGCCGGGGAAAGTTCTGTGAAGCCACCAAAGGCCGGTGGTATGGTCATAGTGGGAATGGGAGAGAAGGATGGCGCAAAGTCGGCGGCCCCGCAGGGCACGCTCTGCGATTGCAGCGGTTTCTTCGCCGCAGAAGGAGATGGACGCATCGATCAGGATGGCGTCCTCCCCGCTGCAAAGCAGATGGCAGTTGCCGGAGGGGTGGGCGCTGACCGGTTGAAAGGTGAGCATAGAGGGAAGCCTCCAAAGATTGTTTTCCCGGCCATCATACCAGAAATGGAGAGGGCGGGTCAAGTCCGGGGAGAAGGGTATCCCTCTCTCCGGCGTAAAGATGCCCCGCTGTCCAAAGGAACAGCGGGGCATTGCACCAGTGGAATCAGCGGTAATATTTGTCGCCGCTCAAAAAGCTGTATCCGGCGGCGGCGAGGGCCTTGACCGCTTTCTCGTCGTTGTCAACCCGCAGAATCACATGCGCATCATCGTTGGAATGGCTGATGAACGCATAGCAATATTCAACCGAAACTCCCGACCCATGCAGCGCTTCGAGAGCGCCGCAAAGCCCGCCGGGGGAATCGGGCAGCCGCACACCGATGACATTGGTGATGGTTACGGTGAGTCCCGCACTGCGGAGCGCCACTTTGGCTTTGTCGGGATCGTCAACGATCAGGCGAAGGATTCCGAAATCGGTGGTATCTGCGATGGTCAGTGCGCGGATATCCACACCGGCGTCACGCAGCACGCCGGTGATCTCAAAGAGGCGTCCGGGGCGGTTCTCCACAAAGACCGAGATCTGTTTAATCAACACAAAAATCCCTCCTCAATTTGCAGACGGTGAAACAAACGCTCACTGCTCCGGCTGGTTGCGCAGGTCGACGACACGCTTGGCTTTGCCCTGGAATCGCTCGATGGTGTTGGGGTTGACCAGCGTAACCGCGCAGTCGAGGCCCAGCACCGTCTTGAGACGTGCGCGGATGTCGCTGCGCAATGCCTGAAGCTGACGGAAGTCTTCGAGAAGACTTCCGTCGATGAGCTCAATCTGTACCTCCAGTGTATCAAGAAAATTCTTTCTGCGCAAGATCAAAAGATAATGCGGCCCAACCTGATCGACGCCGAGCAGTACGCTCTCAATCTGGGATGGGAAGACGTTGACGCCCTTGATGATCATCATATCATCGCTGCGGCCCTGCACCTTTTCCATCCGGACGTGGGTGCGCCCGCAGGCACAGGGGGAGTAGTCGAGGCGGGTGATGTCGCCGGTGCGGTAGCGCAGAAGAGGCAGCGCCTCTTTAAAGAGCGGGGTGACAACCAGCTCGCCGGTGGAGCCCGCGGGCAGCACCTCGCCGGTTTCGGGATCGATGATCTCCGGGATAAAATGATCCTCCCAGATGTGCAGCCCGCAGCGGTATTCACATTCTCCCGAAACGCCGGGGCCGGTCAACTCGCTCATCCCGTAGTTGTCGGTGGCGATGATGCCGAAGTTTTCCTCAATCTTTTGGCGCATTTCGGGGGTGCAGCCCTCCGCACCGAAAAAGCCGATCCGCAGTTTGAGATTGCCGATGATCCCCTTTTGTGCGGCAACCTCGCTTAAGTAGAGCGCATAGGAAGGGGTGGCGATCAGTACCGTAACCCCGAGATCCTGCATCAGCATCAGCTGCTTTTCTGTGTTGCCCGCCGACATCGGAATGACCGCGCAGCCGAGCTTTTCCAGTCCCTGATGCAGCCCGAGCGCTCCGGTGAAAAGTCCGTAGCCGAAAGCGATCTGCGCCACGTCGTCGGGGGTTGCGCCGCCTGCACAGACGACGCGGGTGACACAGTCGCTCCAGATATCGAGGTCATGCCGGGTGTAGGCGACCATGGTCGGCTTGCCGGTGGTGCCGGAGGAACCATGGATCCGCACCACGTCGCGCATCGGGCAGGCAAGAAGCTTGAACGGATAATTCTCCCGCAGGGCCGCCTTTCTGGTCATCGGCAATTTTTTTAGGTCGTCAAGACTCCTGATATCCTCGGGGAGAATGCCCTGCTCCTTGAAGATCTTCTGGTAATAAGGCACGTTGTGATAGCAGCGCGCCACCGTCTCCTTGAGTTTTTTCAGCTGGAGATCGGCGAGCTGATCTCTGCTCATCGTCTCGAGTTCCTTTTGCCAGAACATTTTTGCACACGCTCCCTGTCTTTTTGATTTATTTTCGTGATTTCCATCGTTAAAGCAATTCTAACACAGAAAATTTCATTTTTCAATCTTAATTTTATTTGCATGGAATATCTAAAAAACTTGCAAAAAATATTGTGCGAGCCCCGAATGCTCCGAGAAATATGCATGTAAAATTCTTGCCCATTCATATTCCTGATTGTCAAAAAATAGACGGGTCGTGGAAGTGGGAAACCGCATCAGAATCAGAAATATCACCACTTGACGGATGGGAGAAATTGGGGTATGATGAACCAGTAACCCAAGGATTTTATTATGTGGAGGGAATTTTCATGAAGTGCTTAATCATTGATTCGGTGCATGAAGCCATTGCTCAAGAACTCGGAAAGTTTATGCAGGTCGATCACAAAATGCTGCCCACTCAGGCGGAGCTTGCCGAGATCATCCCTGAGTATGACGTGCTCATCATGCGTGTGGATCCTGCGATCAACAAGGAGATCCTCGACGCTGCCAAGAATCTGAAGGTCATCGGTGTCTGCTCGGTGGGCCTCAACCATATCGATATGGAAACTGCCAAGGCGAAGGGCATTCAGGTGTTCAACGCTCCCGGCCTCAACGCCAATGCGGTCGTCGAGCTGACCATCTCCAAGATGCTCGACCTCTCCCGCAATACGATGGCTGCCAACCACGACGTCAAGGTCAACCATCAGTGGGATAAGTACAAGTATGTTGGTCGTGAACTCCGCGGACGCACCCTGGGCATCGTCGGCTTCGGCCGGATCGGCCGCCGTCTCGGTGAGATCGCCCGTGCGTTCGGCATGACCATCCTCGCCTATGACCCCTACCTCAAGCCCGAGGACTTTGAAAAGGAGCATGCCAAGGGCGTGAGCGTCGAAGAGCTGCTCAGGAACGCCGATTATGTTTCGATCCATGTTCCGCTGACCCCCGAGACCAAGGACATGGTTTCCGCCAAGTCGATCTCCTACATGAAGGATGACTGCATCGTTCTCAATATGAGCCGCGGCGGTATCGTCAATGAGAAGGACATGTATGAAGCGCTCAAGGCCCACAAGATCGGCGGCTACGCGGCCGACGTGCTCGAGAACGAGCTGGCCGGCGGCGGCCTGACCGAGGGCGCGAGCTTTGCTTCCCCGCTCTTCGAGCTGGACAACTTCATCGTCTCCCCCCACATCGGCGCACAGTCGGTTGACGCTTCGCGCGATATCGGCGCCCACATCATCTCGAAGGTCAAGGAAGCCCTTTCTCTGTAAACATCCAAAGAAAAAAAGGAGCTGTTGCAAAACAGCTCCTTTTTTGATGCGTTGGAACGTTACCGTAAGGACCGGTTCTTTTCGTAAAGGATGCGCAGGCCCTTGAGGGTCAGGTCGTCATCCAGTATGATCGGCTGCTCACAGAGCGGGACAATGATCTTGGCAAGGCCGCCCGCCGCAATGACGGTGGGAATATCCCCAAGCTCGCGGGAAGCGCGGGCGATGATGCCGTCGATCATCGCGGCGTTGCCGTAGAGGATACCGCTTTTCATACAGTCCTCGGTATTCGCGCCGATCATCCTGCGGGGAAGCTCAAGCCCGATGCGGGGAAGCTGCGCTGTCCGCGAAGAAAGCGCGTCAAGAGCTACCATGATGCCGGGGATGATCATCCCGCCGATATAGCTGCCGCTGCGGTCGATCACAGACACGGTGGTAGCGGTGCCGAGGTCAAAAATCATAATGGGGGGCTTGTATTCCGCCAGAGCCGCCACCGCGTCGACCACCCGGTCGCTGCCGAGCTGCGCAGGGTTGTCAATCTGAATGTTGAGCCCGGTTTTAATTCCGGAGCCTACCACCATGCAGCTTTGCCCGGTGACGATCCGGATTGCCTCGCTGATCGCCCTCTTCAGGGGCGGAACCACCGAAGAGAGAATGGCGCCCTCGATTTCGGCGGGATCGGCCTTGTAGAGGGACAGCAGGTTGGCGATCAGCACCGCGTACTCGTCACCGGTTTTAAATCGGTCGGTGGAGAGCCGCGCGGTAAAGCGGATCGACTGGCTGTCGAAGCAGCCGAGCACAATGTTGGTGTTGCCGACGTCGATGGCGAGGATCATATCAGGATGCCAGCCCCTTTCTGCTGTTTTGGATGGCAAAGAGCGCCTTGCCGATGGCCGCGACCAGAATTCCCGCGCCGATCGCTTCCGGGATGCCGTTGGTGCCGACGATGGCGAGAATCACCCCGAGGACGAGTTCAGGCCCAATGCCCTTCGCGGCGGCATAGGCGTCGGAAAACAGCAGGAAGATCAGCCCCATCACAAAGACGGTGTTGGTCAGAGCGCCCGCGACCCCTGCGGCGGCGAGAGAGACGGTGTTCCCGGGCTTTTCCGCATGAAGCAGATGCTGAATCAGCCGGTAGACGAAATAAGGGATTACGCCCACTAGGATACGGGGAACGAAGCAGACAATCAGCGAGAGCCAGCTTCCCTTGTCGGACCCGGGAAGCGGATAAAATGGGGTAAAGGTGAAGGACGTGATTGCCGGGCTGATCGTGTTGTTGATCAGACTGGTCAATCCGAAAAGAAATCCGAGACAGGCCCCGCATTTCGGCCCGAGAAGCAGCGCTCCGAGAATGACCGGAATATGGATGATGGTCATTTTGATGAAGGGCAGCGGGATGAAGCCGAGCGGGGTGAAGGCGAGCACGACGATAATCGCCGCGAAGAGTGCGAGGACAACGGTCCTGCGGTGGCTGGGGATGCGGTTTTCCATGACAATTCCTCCTGCTGTCGCTCCCGCCGTCTGCGGGATGCGGCGCAATATTAGGGAATCGGGACAGCATGTCCCGTCCCGCGCCTATTATATCGGATGGCGGGTTAAAAAGCAACGAAATCGAAAAATCTTTTTCGAAACAGCTTTACGCCTGATTCGCCGGTTGGTATACTGAAGATATCCGAGCCGGCTTTGAAGCTGCGCCTGAAATTCGGCAATTCCGGGTCGCCCGGGCGGATGACAGGCTGATCGGGGCATACTGCGAGAGGCTCTGAAACCACGGACGCCTTCTTGCGGGCGGATCTGCTGTATTGTGAAAAACGGGAATCCGGCATGAGCGGCCGGACTCCGGGTCAAAAGGGGAAGACAGGATGCTGAAAGGAAAAAATATTCTGCTGGGTGTTTCGGGCGGTATTGCGGCCTATAAAGCGGCGGCCCTTGCGAGCGCGCTGGTCAAGGCGGGCGCTTCGGTCGATGTCGTCATGACTGCCAATGCGCTCCATTTTATTACGCCCCACACCTTTGAGGGGATTACCAAGCGGCGTGTGTCGGTCGATACCTTCGACCGCTCCTACGCGTTTGAGGTGGAGCATATTGCTCTGGCCAAACGGGCTGACCTGGTGATGATTGCCCCTGCCACCGCGAATGTCCTTGCCAAGCTGGCAAACGGCTTGGCCGACGATATGCTGACCACCACCGTGCTGGCCTGCACCTGTCCTAAGCTGGCCGCTCCGGCAATGAATACCGCGATGTATCTGAATCCGGCGACGCAGCAGAACCTTGAGCAGCTGCGCAGCTTTGGCTTTACAGTGATCGAACCCGCAGCGGGCCGTCTGGCCTGCGGAGATACCGGCCCGGGCAAGCTGCCCGAGCCTGCGGTCCTGCTGGAATATCTGGAACGGGCGTCCGCCCCCAAGGATATGAAAGGGCTGAGGGTGCTGGTGACTGCCGGACCCACCCGGGAGGCACTCGACCCGGTGCGCTACCTCACCAACCATTCGACCGGCAAGATGGGCTACGCAATTGCAAGGGAAGCAGCACTGCGGGGCGCTGTGGTCACCCTGGTCAGCGGCCCGACGGCACTGGAGCCGCCTCTCTTTGTGGATACCGTTCCGGTGGAGAGCGCTCGGGAAATGTTCGATGCGGTGACTTCCCGCGCAGGGGAGCAGGATATCATCATTAAGGCTGCGGCAGTGGCCGATTACCGGCCCGCGGCGGTCAGCGAGGATAAGATCAAAAAGCTCGACGGCGGATCTGCGCTTGCGCTCGAACGGACCGACGATATTCTGAAGTATCTCGGAGAACATCGGCGGGCGGACCAGTTTCTCTGCGGTTTCTCGATGGAAACCCGCGACATGGTTGAAAATTCGCGTGCAAAGCTCGCGCGTAAACACCTGGATATGATCGTGGCCAATAACCTCAGGGTTGCGGGGGCCGGTTTCGGGGTGGATACCAACGTCGTGACCCTGATCACCGGGGAGGAGCTGCTGGAGCTGCCTCTGCTCGGCAAGGACGAGGTGGCATCTCGGCTGCTCGATGAGATTTTGGCGAGACGATAAAAGGTTCCCCGGGACTTAAGGTGAGTGTTCATAAAGAAACTTTGTAAACTACCTAAAAATGTGGGGTATGAGGCGGGTGCCGTCCAGAGTTGGACCTGTTGACAAAATAGCGCAGGAGGCCTCTATGTGGTACAATAAACATGAGGAGGGATGAGGTATGATGGGATAAGGTATACTAAGGGACCTGTTGACAAAATAGCGTAGGAGGCCTCTATGTGGTACAATAAACATGAGGAGGGATGAGGTATGATGGGGCGACAAGATAGGCAAATGGCAATAGTTTTTATGGATATGGAATCCCTGATCCCAGAGAACCATTTATTGCGAAAAATTGACCGGATCATATCCTTCGAGTTCATATACGACTTGCTTGCACCATATTATCCCTCTATCGGGCGTCCATCTGTGGATCCCGTCTGTATGTTCAAGATGCTTCTGGTGGGCTATCTATATGGCATCAAATCAGAACGCCGGCTGGAGGAGGAAGTGAG
>FORK01000041.1 GCA_900113995.1 Ruminococcaceae bacterium D5
CGCCCGCAGCCACACCATGAATTCGGCCCAGCGGTCCTCGTCGTAGTTGTAATACGGCTCGATCTGGCAGAGGTCATATCCAAGGGAGGAAACCGCGAGCTGGACGCTTCGCCTGGTTCCGGCCAGCCGCGCGACCTCCGCCTTGGACTTGAGCCGCTTCCGGTAGACCTCCAGCGATTCCCCTTTGAGGCGGGGCATTTTGCGCTCGTTGCCATGCACCGCCAGCATCCCGTCGTCGCAGGTATTCAGCATCGTCTGCCGGCGCACCCAGCGGAAATCCTCCGCCGCCTCATCGAAATATTCGCCGACCACATTGCCGAAGACGGCCCATTTGTTGACTGCGGCCTTCAGTTTTTTCAGCGGCATCGGCAGCAGATAGAAAAAATAGTCTTTGAAGCTTGTGAATACCGCCATGTCACACCTCCGAAACGGTGACCGACAGGGTGCCCGGCAGGATCACCTTGTCGCTGCCGAGCACCACATCGGCGGCCGGAACGGTCACCAGCACATTGCGGACGGCGGAAAGCTCGGACCGCAAATAGAATACGATGTCGCTCACCAGCAGCTCATTGAGGCTGCGGTCGGAGGAAAGGGTGAGCATCCGGGTCAGGATGCCTTTGGCCTGCGCCGCCAGATCGTCGGTATAAAGTGTAGAGGGGACCTTGAGGGTCACCGTAATGTTTTGCCGGACGACCGACGCGGACTTCACCAGCAGGTTGTCATAGGGTCCAGCGATGGCTTCCACCGCCGCAGTGACGGCGGTGAGCAGAGCGAAGGACGCCTCGCCAGCGGATGACGTCACGATAATATCCACCGTTCCCTGGCCGCGCGGGTGGAGGTCGTCCACCTGCGCCCGCAGCACACCCTCCACCGCTTCGGCGGCGGCTTTGTAGGTATCCGCAGTCGGCAGGGTGGCCAGCCCGGACCATGCGTTGAGGATGCGCTCCCTGAAGACCTCGAGGTTCTCAATGTCGGTGCCCTCTCTGGTGATCCAGTCCTCACCGTTGGTAATCGAGATCACGTCCGCGCCGCTCTCCAGATTGATCAGCGTTTCGGTGATGGTATCCTTCGCGCAGTTGTAGGCGCTGCCCGCGAATTCCGCCTCCACCGGCACACCGCAGGAGGTTTCTCCCAGCTTGAAAACGGTATCCTGTGTGACGATGAAGCAGAGCTGCTCCCCGTTGATGTCATATGAGGTCTTGAAGACGTGCCCGGCGGGGATCTTCACAGCGCAGGTGGATGAGGCCCGCGAAAGGGTGAGAACCCCTCTGGTCTTGGACGCCTGCTTGCGGGCCATGCTGTAGTCCTCGGCTTTCGCCTCCAGCCAGCCTTCGGCGGCAGTCATGACAAAGCCGTTGGCCAGCAGGGAGCGTGCCAGCCGCCTGAGCTCGATGTAGAACTGCGCGACGATCCGCAGCAGCATATAGAAGACCGAGCCGCTTTTGGCGGCGGTGATGGGGAATCCGGCAGCCGCAAGGGCGGCCTGCATCTGGTGGATGACCGTCCCCAGCTCCGGCACCGGAAGATACTCATCCAGAAAATCAGTGTTAATCAATGGCTATCACCTCGATATCGACCCGGCCCACAGAGACCTGCAGCCGGTTGGTTTTGCTGTCTCCGGCCCAGCGCCAGACGGCGGAGATCACAACGGTGTCCTCCGCCCGCACCACGACGCCGATGCTGGTGGTCTCGACCTCCTCCCGCGCGGCAAGCCGGGCATAGACCCGCTGCTCGATTTCCAGCAGGGTGAGCTCATCAATCTGCAGATGCAGAAATTCCGGCAGGCTCCAGCCAAATTCAGGATCGAAGAACAGCTCTCCCTGCGTGGTCAGCGCCTCAAGGCGGATCTCCTGTATCAGACAGTCCATGTCCGAGACGGTGGCAAAGTCCCCGTTGGATCGGACGGCCGGCTGCCAATTTTCGTCCAGCGCAATATCGGTGTAATAGCGGTTCATGGGATCACCGCCTTCCCGACGATGTAGGGAGCGAGCTGGCCATACGGGAAGATGACCGCCACATTGTCGCCGACGTCCAGATTCAGCTTGCTTTTGATCCCCGGAATGGTGGGGACTGAGTTATCGGCCTGTCCGGCGGCATTCAGCAGGCGGACGCTGTAGGCATATGCCTCGCCGGACTGCTGTTTGGCAGTCACCTGTGCGTAGGATGCGGCCGGGTAATGGATATGCGGATAGTCCTCCGCGACCAGTTCCCGGAGGATACGTCGGACCGAATCACGCAGACTGCCCATGGTCAGACCCCCTTGAAGAAGATTTTGGACCGGATGAACCCCGCGTCGCTGACAGTGAAGAGAACCTTGCGGATCATAAAGTCCCCTGAAAGCTGCGGATGGACCAGCCGGAACTTGGTGGAGTGGCGCAGCTGCGGGACCGACACTGTGGTCAGGACCCAGAGCCCGCGCTCCTTGGTAAGAGAGACGATGTTTTTGCCATATTCGAAGAGCATCATCGCGGTCTGCACCGGCGGCTTCCCCCAGCGGTAAACTCCATCCTGCATATAGCCGGACGCGGAGACGCCCCAATGGTGGTTGATTCCCTCGATTGCCGAAAGAGCCGTCCCGTTGATGACCGGATAGACCCGCTGCGGGTAGACGGCGGAGGAGAGCTCCAGAGAGG
>FORK01000015.1 GCA_900113995.1 Ruminococcaceae bacterium D5
TATGATCCGGGCACGCTTCCGCTTCTATCAGCTCTACACCCTTTTGTTCGCACAGCTTTCTAATGATTTGTCCTATGTCTGCCTTGAGTTTCCCATAAATCTCTTTTCTGCGATATTTGGGGGCAAACACGATATGGTACTGGCATCTCCACTTTGTATGTGATAAACTTTGTATGTCGTCCACGACAAAACCTCCTTTTGCTCTGAATGCGGTTGGCAAACCTGCACTTAGTTTAGCAAAAGGAGGTTTTCTTGTATCTAAAGATTTTTTATTCCACCAGCATAGCTGGTGGTTTATTTTCGCTGAAGCTACAAAAAAAGAGTGCCGGAAAGCAGAGCTTTCCGGCACTCTTTTCAGAAATGCATCTCCAGAAGCTGTTCGCTCGAAAAATCCTCAATCTGCAGGTAATATTCGGCGCAGTCAACCAACGCCTGCGTCGGGACGATGCCAACCACCTCGCTTCCGATCACCCGGACCCCGTAGCGCCTCGCCTCCATCCTGACCGTTTCAAAAACGGTGTAGATTGAGGTCTGGGTATAGTCGGTCAGGTTCATCGTTACCTGCGCGATGTTCCGCTCCTCAAGCGGCACCCCCATCGCCTTGACAAAGCGGAAGCCGCCGTTTTTATTGCGCACCCGCCTGCCGATCCGGCGGGCAATCTCGACGTTTGGAGTGTCGAGATTAATATTAAAGCAGATCAGCGGCATCCGGGCGCCAATGGCGGTTACCCCGCCGGTTGGATGGATCGTATCAGGGCCAAAGTCCGGTTTCCAACGCGGGTCCTTCATTTTTTCAGCCATCCCTTCGAACTGGCCCTCCCGGATGTCGGCAAGGTTCACCCGGTTCGGGGCGGAGGCAGACTTCTCATAGAGGAAGAACGGCTGGCCGAACCGCTCGGCAGCCTCCCGCGCCACCCGCCGCGCAAGCCGGTCGGCCTCCTCGATCCCACAGTTGCGCACCGGGATAAAGGGGATTACGTCAACGCAGCCCATACGGGGGTGCTGGCCCTCGTGACGGGTCATGTCGATTACGCTGATGGCTGCTCCGACTGCCTCCACCATCGCATCGCCAAGGTTCTGCGGCTCTCCGATTACCGTTACAACACAGCGGTTGTGGTCGGGATCGGTCGAGTAGTCAAGCAGCTTGACCCCCTTCTTCGCCCGAAAGCAATCGACAATCCTTTCAATTTTCTTAAGGTCGCGCCCCTCGCTGAAATTCGGCACCGACTCGATGATTTTGTCCCAGTTCACCGTGATCCGCCCCTTCCGTCTCATTTTTTTTATTATAGCCGAAAGAAAAATTTGACGCAACCGGGACGCAGCGGCCTTGTTCAAGCCGGCCCGATCAGCTATACTGGAACCAATCACCATTGATGGGAGGGAGTAATGATGCTGACCGCCATTCTGCTGCAAACACCGGGGATTCTGCTCAACGGCAGGCCCGTCGCCTTCCCGTTTAAGCGGGCCGACGCCCTGCTCTACTACATGCTGGTGCGCCGCAGCGCCACCCGGCAGGAGCTGATTTCCCTGCTCTGGGAGAGCTGCGATGAGGAGGTGGGACTCAAGAACCTGCGCAATGCCCTCTACACCCTCAAAAAATCTCTTGGAGATCTGCTGCTCTCCCCTCAGAAATCGCTGGTTGTCCTCAACGACCAGTGGGAAATCGACTGCGATTACGACCGTTTCACCCGCGGCGGTGATTTTTCCGCCTACCAAGGCCCATTTTTGCAGGGCTTTTCGGTGAAAAACGCCTTTGCCTATGAGGAATGGATCGGCCGTACCCGGGAAAAGCTTCATGCCCAATATCTTTCCCTTCTGGCGCACCACGCACAGGAGGCGGAAGATGCGGGGGATTTCCCTTCGGCCCAGCAATATGCCTCCGACTATCTGCGGGAGGACCCGCTCGACGAAAAAATGGCTTCCTTTCTGATGACGCTCTACCGCAAGGCGGCGCAGTACCCCAAGGCGGCGCAGGTCTACCAGCGCCTCAAGGAGGCGCTCACCGAGGAGCTGGGGGCGGATCCCCTGAAGCAGACGACGGCCCTCTACTACGAGATCATGAACGAATGGAACGATACCAGTGCGCCTGAGGAGGACGGGCCGCGTATCCCGGTTCCGGTAGGGCGGGAGGCAGCTTACGCCCGTCTGCGAGGCTCTGCGGCCGCCTTTGCCGGAGAGGCGGTCCGCCAGCGTTCGCTGCTTTTGATCGGGGAGGCCGGCTCGGGCAAGAGCGAGCTGATCAACCATTTTCTGCGTGACTGCGCCCTGTCGGAGTTCCGGGTGCTGCGAAATGCCTGCCTTCTCTCGGAGGCTGAAACCCCTCTCGCCTGCTTCGCCCCGCTGATGCTTTCGATGCTGCGGTCCGGTGAGGACCCGGCGCAGGAGACGATCCCTGCCGCGGCGCGGGAGCGCCTTGCCTGCGCCTTCCCGATTCTGGAGCGGGGCGAGCGCCCCGTTTCGGAAAAAATGGCCCGGCGCACCGATCCCGCACTGACCGACATCATGCTCCAGCTCTTCTCGGCGTCTTCCCGTCAGCGTAAGGTCCTTCTGATTCTCGAGGATATCCAGTGGATCGACCGCGAAAGCCTCGCCCTGCTTGACGCGCTGCTGCGGCGCGGGGAACCGGGGCGGCTGATGGCTGTCCTCTCCTGCCGCGACAACTGCCCGGGGGAGATTCTCGGCTGGATCGAGGGGCGGATCGCCGACGGCCTGCTTCTGGAACAGAGGCTGCTGCCGCTCACCGAGCTGGAAACCGCCGAATTTCTGCGCCGGGAACTGGGGGACGAACCGGCCGGTCAGCTCGCCGGACAGTTTTACCGCGAGACAGGCGGCAATCTCTATCTGCTCACCGAACTGACTGCGGCCTACCGGCAGAGCGGAGACATCGACCAGATTATCGCCACAATGAGCGATATTCTGCTGGGGCGAATCACCGGACTTTCCCCCGCGGGCGTGCATGCAGCCGGGCTGATCGCCCTTTTCCCCGAGGCGGCGCCCTGCGCGCTGCTGAGCGGTCTCTTCGGTCCGGACGATCCCCCGCCCAACGACGGGATCGGAGAGCTTTTCCGCCGCGGCCTGATTTTTGAGCAGCATGGCAAAGACGGCCCCGCCTACCGTTTCACCCATCCCCGCATCCGGGAGCTGGTCTATGAACGGCAGTCATTTTTCCAGCGCAAGCCGCTGCACCTTCGCGCCGCCGCGCTCATGTCGCAGCCGGGCGGGCCCGCCACTGCCGCTTCCCTGCGCGGGATCGCCTGGCACTACCAGCAGGCGGGGGAGGCTCTGCCCGCTCTTGTCTGCCAGATCCGCGCGCTCGAGCAGGAGTCCTCCCTCTGCTGCGAGCCCTTTCCGGTTTTAATCGAGCGGCAGATCCCAGAGCTTTCCCTTGCAGAACTGAAGGGACGCCTCGCAGATGCACAGCGGCAGCTTGCCGCGCTGCGCGGCGCCGGGGACGCGAACCGCCTTGTCCTCTGCGAGCGGATGCTTTCGCTGATCGGCGGCAGGATCGCCCTTTTCGAGGGGCGCTTCTCCGACGGAGTAACCCTGCTCGGGCGTCTCAGCGAGCAGTGCGGCTCCGATGAGGAGGAGACGATGTTTCTGCGTGCCTGCCGCCTGCTCGCCTCCCATGCGTTGAATACTCAGGCTGCCGATCTGGCTGAACGCTATACCGCAGCCGGAACTCACCTGCTGGAACGCCGGGAGGATCCCGCGCGGCTCGCTATGTTCGAGCGGCTGCGGGGCGGCATCTTCTGCCTGCGCGGCGAATACGACAAAAGCGTTTACTATCTGCTCGAGGCGATCGACGCCCTGCAAAAGCTGCCCGATCGGGACGCCTACCGTCTTCAGCTCGCGGCGGCCTGCTATGACTATGGACGGGTCTGCCGCCAGCGGCTCGACTATGCCGAGGCTTGCTCCCATTACAAGAAAGCCCTTGCCCTGATCGGGGAAGGTACCCCGTGCCCCGGCGCAGTCTGGATCTATGTCCACTATGGCCGGGCTGCCTTCGCCCTTGGGGATGACGGACGCGCCCGCTCTCTCTTCCGTCAGGGCTGCGCTCTCGGCAAACGAACCGGGGAGCGAAGCGGAGTTGCGGCCTCTGCCGCCTTCTGTGCCTATTACGACGCGCTCGACGATAATTTTGATCAGGCGGCCGACCGTCTGATCGATGCACAGCAGCTTTCGGATGAGATCCGTTCTCCTCTCGAAGCTGTGATTCTCTGCTTTGTCAAGATGAAGCTGCGCGCCATGCTTGATCGCGGCCGGCGCAGCGGCACCCGCCTCGACCGGCTGCTGCCCTATTCCACCGAAAGCTACGCCCGACAGGGGACCCGGCTGCTGGCCGGGGTGCCAGACGTCTTTGAAGCGGACCTGCTCGCCGCCAGCCTGCGGGAAGGGATCGCGCGCAAAAGAACCTTCAGCGCCCCGGAGCTCTACAGCAAAAACAAGCATTTTATGACCGAGTAGCACTTTTCCTTTTCCGCGCAGGGGCAGGATGGCGGATCCGCTTGACCCGGACCCGCCATCCTGCGCCTGCGTATACGGACGTGCTGCATACCCTCAATTCCACTAATCCTCTCTGTGGGTCCGCATATTTTTCCGATATGGTTTCCGGCCAGCGCAGCGGATTTTGGACGCCGGTTTTCAAAGTCCGGCCAACGCCCCGGGAAAGCGGTCAGCCGATTGCGGCTGTTCGCTTCACACCTCGTACACAGTTTCTTTTGAAATTAGACGTTTCTTAGATGCCCCCTATTTATAATAAAGGAAAAAGAAAGCAAGTCGTTTCCGCGCGGCTTTGGGTCAACCGCAAGGGAACAGCCGGGGAGATCGGTCAAGAGAGGAGGGGCAGCCGTCGCCCGGCTTCAGACAGCGTCGTTTTCAAACACACTGTATATGGGAAGGAAAAGTGAATATGAGTATCGAAATGCTTGATTCGGTTCTAAACATCAACGCGGACGCGGTGATGACCACCGCCATGGCAGCCGTTCTCCTGCTGATCGGTTATTTCATCAAGAGCAAGGTAAGTATTCTCAATAAGTACTGCATCCCCGCCCCGGTCGTGGGAGGATTCCTGTTTATGTTTGTGACCTTCGCAGGTCATGTCACCAACACTTTCAAGTTTAATTTTACCACCAGCTTTCAGGACCCCTTCATGCTCGCCTTCTTTACCACCGTCGGACTTGGCGCCAGCTTCTCGCTGCTGAAAAAGGGCGGGATCCTGCTGGTGATTTACTGGGCGACAGCCGGTGTAATTTCTATCTTCCAGAACGTCATCGGCATCGCGGTCAGCAAGGTCATCAGCCTCGAAGCCCCCTATGCTCTTCTGGCCAGCGCGATTTCAATGATCGGCGGACACGGCGCAGCGGGCGCCTACGGAAAGACCTTTGCCGAGATGGGCTACTCCGCGGGCATTGAGGTCGGCGCCGCCGCCGCTACCTTCGGCTTGATTTCAGCCGTTCTGGTCGGCGGTCCGCTGGCACGCCGGCTGATCGTGAAATACGACCTCAAGCCCGACGAGGATGAAAATTTCGAGTCGGATATCGATACGGTCAACGCTTCGACCGGCGAAAAGCTTGCCTCACTCGACGTGATCAAAAACGTCACCGTCATTCTGGTCTGCATGGCGGTCGGCACCGTCATCTCCGGCTGGATCGGCAAGCTGATCGGCATGTCCTTCCCGACCTATGTCGGCGCGATGTTCGTGGCGGTTATCGTCCGTAACGTCAATGAGGGCGCGCATTTTTATAACTTCAGCTTCTCGCTGGTCGACGGCATCGGAGACGTGATGCTCTCACTCTATCTCGCCATCGCCCTGATGACCCTCAAGCTCTGGGAGCTGGCCGGCCTGATCGGCGGCGTGCTGATCGTCGTCCTCTGCCAGGTGCTCTTCATGATTCTCATTGCTTACTTTGTGGTTTTCCGCGTTCTCGGCAAGAACTACGACGCCGCCGTCATGTGCGCGGGCCTCTGTGGCCACGGTCTCGGCGCCACCCCCTCGGCCATCGTCAACATGACCTCGGTCAAGGACCGCTACGGCATGTCCCGTCGTGCCTTCATGATCGTGCCGATCGTCGGCGCTTTTCTGGTCGATATTATCTACCAACCGCAGACCATCGCCTTTATTAAGTTCTTTGTCAAGGGCTTTACCGGCTGATTGCCGCACCCTTTTCTATCATTTAAGCCCTACTTAACACATCATCGGGAGGAATGTACCCATGGCTAAGCTTGTAGAATTTATTCCCAATTTCAGCGAGGGACGCAATCAGGCGGTCATCGACCAGCTCGCCGCCGTCGCTAAGAGCGTCCCCGGCATCACCCTCATGGACGTCCAGTCGGACGAGAGCCATAACCGCTGCGTTTTTACCCTCGTCGGCTCGCCCGAAGGGGCCGAGGAGGTCGCCTTCCAGCTCTGCAAAAAGGCCGCCGAGCTGATCGACATGCGCAAGCATGAAGGCGCACACCCCCGCATGGGCGCGACCGACGTCATCCCCTTCGTCCCGGTCAAGGATGTCACCGTGCCCGAGCTGGTCGAGCTGACAAAGCGCCTCGGCAAGCGGATCTACGACGAGCTTGGCATCCCGAGCTTTCTCTATGAGGATTCGGCTACCTCGCCCGACCGCGTCAACCTTGCCAAGGTCCGCAAAGGCCAGTTCGAAGGGATGCCCGAAAAGCTGCTGCAGCCCGAATGGGCCCCTGATTTCGGCGAGCGCAAGATCCATCCCACTGCCGGCATCACCGCCATTGGCGCCCGGATGCCGCTGGTCGCTTTCAACGTCAACCTTGGCACCTCCAACCTCGAAATTGCCAACAAGATCGCCAAGATCGTACGCGGATCGAGCGGCGGCTTCAAATACTGCAAGGCTATCGGGGTCATGCTCGAAGACCGCAATCTCGCACAGGTTTCGATGAATATGGTGAACTATGAGGGCACCCCGCTTTACCGGGTGTTTGAGCTGATCCGCATCGAGGCGGAACGCTACGGAGTGCCGATCATCGGCACCGAGGTTGTCGGCCTCACCCCGGCCAAGGCGCTGGTGGACTGCGCCGAATATTACCTCAAGGTCGAAAACTTCGATTATCACAAGCAGGTGCTTGAAAACCACCTGATCGGATAACAGCGGGTCGCCGCGCGATCCCAAAAGGAGAAGAACAGATGAAATTAGCCCAGTTGAAGGTCAGTGATTTCACCGACCTGCTCGCCTCCCTGGAACCTGCCCCCGGCGGCGGATCGACCGCGGCCCTGGAAGGGGCGCTCGGCGCGGCGCTGACCGCAATGGTCGCCGCTTTCACCATCGGCAGAAAGAAGTATGCCGAATATGAAGAGCTGGCCCGTGAGGTCAATCAAAAAGCCGACGCCCTCAAAACACAGCTGGTCGAGGTGATCGACCGGGATACCGAAGCCTTCAATGGGGTGAGCGCCGTTTTCGCGATGCCCAAGGATACCGAAGAGCAGAAAGCCGCGCGCAAATCGGCGATGCAGGCGGCACTCAAGGAATGCACTAAGACCCCCTTTGAGATGATGGAGCTTTCCACACAGGCGCTCGAGCTGGCCGATGCAATCGTCGGGCGCTCCAACGCCAGCGCGGCCAGTGACCTGGGGGTTGCCGCGCTGAGCCTCAAGGCGGCGGTGCAGGGGGCGTGGCTCAACATTCTGATCAATACCGGCGGCATCGATGACGCGGAATTCACCTCCCGCTATCGTCAGGAGGGCGAAGCCCTTCTGGCAAGGGCTCTGCCGACAGCCGACCACATCTATGAAACAGTTCTGGCCTCTCTCTGATTCAAGGAGTCCCGCCGCAAAATGCCGCGCATTTTGCGGCGGGACCTTTTCCCGGCCGGCGCCTTCTGACCCGATCCGGCGCAGCCCGGAACAAGGCGGAGACGCCAGGCCGCGGCAAAGACGGGGTTTGGGTGTCAGAACTTTTGTAAAGGAGATTGCCATGCAGCCGAATTTTACCGTTTTAGGACCTTCCTGCCGGGTGGTCAGTGAATGGGCGGGCGGAAAAACCGCTCAGCTTGCCATCGCGCCTCCGGACGCGCTTTACCAGAGTCGTGACTTTCTCTGGCGTCTCAGCTCAGCCACCGTGGAACTGGATCAATCCGATTTTACCCCGCTGCCCGGCTACACTCGCCTGATCTCGGTGCTTGAGGGCGAAATGCAGCTCTTTCCCGAGGGCGGAAGTCCGGTTTTTCTCGCGCCGTTTGAGCTCTATTCCTTCGACGGGGCGACCCCTATCCTTTCAAAAGGCCGCTGCACCGATTTTAACCTCATGCTGCGCAAAGGCGGCTGTGAAGGAAGCCTGCAATCCTGCCGGATGGGTCCCGGCGGGAGCCTTCTCTGCACCCCTGCCGTCCCCTCACCGCTGCGGTTTTCGCGCTGTACGACGGCCGTTTACTGTGTCGGAGGGAGCGTCTCCGTTTCGGCAGGGGGAGCAGCCGCCCGGCTGGAATCAGGAGTCCTGCTGCTGGCCGAGGAATTGGGCGGTCTTCCTCTGGGCCTTTCATGCAGGGAAGAAGCGGCGCTGATGATCGCGCAGATCTGGTTTTAAGACCGGAATGGTTTCGCGGTGCGGCCGAAACAACCGCAAGGAAACGCGGAACGCGGTCTCAGGACCCAGGACCCTCTTTTGACTCCGGCACACCGACGGCAGGGCGCAGCGAAGAAATCTTCGCTGCGCCCTGCCGTTTCGGCATTTCTAAAAATTTTTTGAAAACGGTGCCGCATTCTTTTTCCGCTGGTCTGTATTATGGGCAGAACCGCTGGTCAGCGGCGAGGCAAAGCAAAACAGGAAGGAAGTATTCTTAATGAGAAAGATCGTCGTTTTTCCTTTTGCGCCGCCATGACACTTTTCCTTGCCGCTTGCGGAGGAAAAGCAAGCTCCTCCTCGTCCCAGCCCTTACCCGTCCCGCCGGAGGTTTTCTCCTCTTCCGAAGCCATGATGAGGGAAACTGTTCAGCTTCCGAATTCCTTTGTTGAATGCGAAACGCTCGGCGAAGCGGAGAAGCCGGCCGGTTTTTCCATCTCGGATCCTGAGAAGATTTTCGGCCAGACTGGGGAACGCCTGATTCAGGCTGCCAAAGATGATTTAAGTGAAGTGATCTACCGCGGCGGAGAGGAAGAGGTCAGAATCCGCAAAGTCCCCGGCAGCGGCGATTACAGCGAGTATGCAGAGAGCGCCGATAAAACGGCGGATGATCTTCAGGCCGCCATGCGCGGCAAAGAGGGCCTGGTCCGCGCCGCGTTCTGGACTGGCGGGGATTTCGCCTTCTCGATCACAAGCTTCCAGGGGTTCAGCCGGGAGGAGGCTGCCGCTCTGGTCCGTTCGGTACAATAAGCGTAGCCAAATCACTTTGCGCATTTTCATTTCAGGAGAAACGATGCAATGGAACTCTGCCTGAAGCAGACGGCGGGCTTCGCACGAACTGCCGGAGAGCTCCGGAAGGCGCTTCTGCGCTTCGCCGCAAAAAGCGTCCTGCCTTTCAGCTCGGGAGAAAGCCGCGAGGCTCTCAACCAGAGGGCCGGGGAAATCCTTGATCGCTGCGGGAACAACATCCTGCGCTTCGCCCACTCTTATCCTCACAACATGAGCGACGCCGAGGAGGTTTTGCAGGACGCCCTTCTGCAGCTGCTCAGAAAAGCCCCGGCCTTTGAAAACAGCAGCCATGAAAAATCATGGCTGCTCCTTTCACCCATTCTTCAGATTTCCCGCCTTGACACCGGCGCGCGGCGGATGATATCCTGAATTTGATTACGGCATCCCGCAGGCTGTCAAATTCAGGGAAAGAAGGACGAACATTGAGCAGTTCCACCATCCGGGCGCTCTCGGAACAAATTCTGTCGGAAACGGAAAAAATTATCGTCGGCAAAACCGATAAAATCCGCCTGATCGTCATGGCGATTCTGGCGGACGGGCATATCCTGCTCGAAGACCTGCCGGGGGTCGGCAAGACCACCCTCGTCAAGACTCTTTCGATCGCGCTGGGCTGCAGCTTCCGCCGGGTGCAGTTCGTACCCGACCTGATGCCGTCGGACATCTCGGGAATGCGGATCTACAACCAGAAAAGCGGTGATTTTCAGCTTGTGCAGGGGCCGGTCATGACCAACCTGCTGCTGGCCGACGAGATCAACCGGGCGATTCCGCGCACCCAGTCGGCGCTGCTTGAAGCAATGGAGGAGCGGCAGGTCACCATCGACGGCGAAAGCTTTCCGCTTCCCCGTCCCTTTCTCGTCATGGCGACCCAGAATCCGGTGGAATCGGAGAGCACCTTCCGTCTGCCGGCCGCCCAGATGGACCGCTTCCTGATCCGGCTCTCACTCGGGTACCCCAGCGCCGGGGAGGAGCTGCGGATGCTCGGACTGCTCGGCGACATCATTCCTTTCGATACAGTCAGCCCTGTGACCGACGCCGGGCAGATCGCCCGTCTGCAGCGGGAGGCCGCCTCCGTCCATGTGACCGAAGCGGTGGGCCGTTACATCGTCGATTTGACCGCCGCCACCCGCGTCCATCCCCTGCTGCAGATGGGGGCAAGCCCCCGCGCTTCCCGCGCCCTTTACCGGGCTTCCAAGGTCTGGGCGGCGATGGCCGGACGGAATTTTGTCACCCCCGACGACGTGCAGCAGCTTGTGCACCCGGTGCTTGAGCACCGGGTGATGCTTTCGGGCGAGGCGCGCTTTTCGGGCAGAACGGCCGCCGAAGCACTCGACGGCGTCCTCGCATCCATCGAGCCGCCGCCCGGACGGGAGGAGCTCTTCGATGGCCGCTGAGCGGGAGCAGGAGCGCACCGCGATCGGCCTGCGGTCGAGCTGGATCGTCAGCACAGGCCTTCTCTGGGCCTTTGCCGCGCTGGCGATGCTGGCCATCCTCGCCCGGATGGGGGCGCTGGCCTCGCTGCTCGTCTTTCTTCTTTTGACCGGGCTGACCTCCCGCCTCTGGGGGGAGCGTGCGCTGCACCGGGTGCTTTTTTCGGCGCGCGGCGAACCCGCCCGGCTTTTCCCCGGGGAGAAAACCTCCCTCGAATGGACGGTGGAAAATGATAAGTTCCTGCCGCTGATCTGGCTGGAGCTCTCGATGCCGCTGCCGCCTTCCTCCCCTCTCTGGCCCGAGGGGGACGAGGATCTGCGCCCCTTTGACGAGCCGCAGGCAGAAGGTTCGGTGTTCTGCACACAGGAGCTCTCCCGGCGGTTTGCCTTTCTGATGGGGCATCAGAAGCTCTGCTGGCGCGCGGTCTGGACCGCGAAGCGGCGCGGCCTCTTTACCCACGGCCGCCTGCGGATCTGCTCGGGGGACGGCCTCGGACTCGCCCAGACCGAACGCCCGGCGGCTCCCGGCGCGCCTATCATCGCCGTCTACCCCCGCATCCAGAATGTCTCGATCGATCCGTTCCTGCGCAATCTTTGGGAGGCCTCGGGCGACGCGAAGGGCTATCTTGAGGACCTCACCGTCATCAAGGGAAGCCGCGCCCACCAGCCCTCCGACCCATGGAAGCGGATCAACTGGCGGCTGGTCGCGCGCGGGCTTCCCCTTTCGGTCAATCTGCCGGAGACGATCCTGCCGAAGTCGGCCCACTTTATTGTTGACGGCGAGAGCTTCGGCGGCGGGAAGCCCGATGCGGAGGGCTTTGAGGAAGCTCTCAGCATCCTCGCCTCGGTGCTGGTGGGGCTGGGCGGCGCACAGGTGCGCTGCGGGCTGACCCTTCCGGCAGGCCGCGCAGGCAGACCCCGCACCCTTCCCTGCGGCACTCCCGTGGAGGAGCTGCTCTTCGCCCTTGCCGGTTACGATTTCCTGCCGCCCGGCCCGCCGGAGGGCGCCGGCAACGAGCCTCCGCCCGCGAAGCCTTCCCGCTTCGACCTGGTTCCCGCCCTCGAGGCGTGCGCCGCAGCCGGGCGATGCTATTATCTCACCCGCAGCCTCACAAAGCTCGGCGGCCGCCTGCTGGAGCGGCTTGAGCCTTCCTCTCTCGTGCTGATGCCGATGATGCCACCCGATTCCGCGCGGTCCTCCGCCTTCGGCGCGGATATTCTGCCGCTGCCCACGCTCAAACGGGAGGTGCGCCATGTCTGATGCGAAAACCTTTCCCGCTCTGGCGGGAATCTTCTGCGACGCAGCCGCCTGCCGCACCCTTTACCGCCTTTTTGACCGCCCGCCGGAGGGTGGAGCGCCGGGAACCGGTTTGATTCCCTGGCTGCTGCTCACCCTTGCCGTTTACGGGGCGGACCGGATTTTCCTGCGCAGAGCGCGGGTTCTCCCTGCGGTGGTAGCCTTCCACATCCTTCTGCTTGGCGGGCACACCGCGATGCTGCTGCTCTTCTTCTCCGACTTGCAGGGCTTTTCCGCCTATCTGACGGCGGGCCTGATGATCCTTTTCACCGGGGGAAGGGCCTGCGTGCGCTGCTTCACCCCACCGACCACCATGCACAGCATCCGCCAGCTCGAGGCCTGCGTTGCCATTCTGCTGGCCGCCGTCTGGTTCCATGCTCTGGTCGTCCTCGATTCCTCGGTCTGCCTGCCGATTGCCGCCGCTGTCGGAATTGCCTTTTCCGCGCTGATCGCCCAGCGGCTCGAAGGCGCACGGGGCGCCTCCTCCGGCAGCGCTCCCTCCGGGCTTGTCACTCTCGGACTCGTCCTGCTCGCGCTGGCCGTCGTCATGCTGCTCTTTATGCTCTTTGTATCGGCGCCTGTCGGGGAAGGCGTGCTTTGGCTCTGGCACGCCGGAACCGCAGCGGCCCGCTGGATGCTCGGCCTGCTCTATCGGCTGCTGGCCTGGCTCGCCTCCCTCCTGCCCGACCCCGGGCCGGGCGAAGAGCCTTACCTTGAGCCGTACAGTTTTGACCTGCCCGGGCCTGAGGAGGATCCGGAGGCGGACCCGCTGGTCGGCGCGGTGATGGCCGGGCTGCTCATCTGCGGAGTTGTTCTGCTGCTGATCCGTCTGCTGTGGAGGCTGCGCGCCCTGCGGGTCGGCGGTTCGCAGCGGCGCAGAAGCCCGCGGCATGCTGTCATCCGCAGCAGCCCCCGCCTGCTCACCCTGCTGAGGAGAGCGTTTTCCGCCCTCCGGCAGCGTCTTCGGCTTGCGTTTGTGCAGTTCTGCCGCCGCAACACCCCCGCCGGCGTCTGTACCGCTATCGAGCGCCATGGGCGTCTGCTCGGCGCGGGGCGCGGCCGGGGAGAAACCCACTGCGCCTACCTGCGGCGGATCGCCCGTCTGACCTGTGTGCAGGACCCCGGTTTGCCTGCCGAGCTGGAACGCCTGGCGGAGCTGCTGGAACGCGGCTTCTACGGCGGCGAGCCGATGCCCGCCCTTTCGGGGAAAACGGCGCGCGGCCTGCGCCGCCGCACCTTTCTTGCGCTGCAGCGCCGGCTGCTGCCCGATGCGCACACCCTTTCCCGAATCAAACAGCGCCTCCCCGCCGGATGGAGCTGCCGCTGACCCCTTCCGCACCCGGTGCAAAGCGCCGCCGACCGTCCGGATTCCTGAAGCTCGAAGCGGGGGTATTCCGCTGACCCCTTCCGCGCCCGGTGCCCTGCATCGGGCGCGGTTCTCTGTTTTCCGGCAAAGTCCGCCGGAGTTGACCGTTTGTTCATCTTTACTCCTTGTCTTTTGCACAAAAAACAGCTAATATTAGAAAAGAATGGAATAAAATCAGTGAATTAACCCCACTGATTCTGTAGGCCGGTTTCTACCGTCGGAAGGGAGAATGACAATGAGAACAAACAAGCTGCTGCGCGCAGGCGGCGCGCTGGCTCTGGCCGTTTCGATGGCTCTTTCCTCTGCCGTTTCCGCCGCTGGTGCAAGCGATGACGATCTCGATTACTACGTCGGCGGCATCTCGGAAAACGGCTATCTCGTCGATGACGACGACAACTACATCGACTTTGACGAGGCAGTATGCGGCCCCGCCGCGGAGTCCGACCTGCGGGTTCCCTACGGCAAGACGATCTACTTCCCGCTGCTCAACGACGGGACGAGCGGAAATCTCGACCGGCTCTATGAGGACTGGCAAAAGGCGGAGCAGAAGCTCGCCGATGCCGGGGAATTGCTTGAGACGCTCGAGCAGGAGGTGCTCGACGCCCGCGAAGCCCTCAACCAGCAGGCCGCAGGCTCCGGGAGCACCAACGCCGAGGCACAAAAGGCAGAGGCTGCCATCGAACTGCTCGAGGATATGCTGCGCTTCCGCAAGAGACTCGACGTCTGGAGTGCGGATTCACAGCTCGATTCCGGCAGCCTGCGTTCCCTGCTTGAGGGCTGTTCGGACGAGCTTTCCGCCAGATGCGGGATTTTTCTTGCGCGGGATGCTTCACAGGAACAGATCAGCGGCGAAATCAGCCGCCAGCAGCGGATTGTGGACAACGCTGCCTCCTCGGAACAGTCCGGCACCGCGGCCTATGAAAACTGGCAGAACGCCGTTGCCCGGCGCGACGCGCAGATGAAGACGGTCGAACAGGCCGAAAAGGACGCCCGTGAAGCCGAACAGGCCTACCTTGATTCCACAGGGAGCGGGGACGGATATCCCTTCGTGCACGAGAGCCAGGCGGTGCGCCATATCAAAATCAAGGCCGACTGGGACGAGGGGAAAGCCCACATCGACAGCCTTTCCATCACCAAAAAGCGTTACAAGAACAGTCCCTATGCTGCGGAATCCGGAGTAAAGCGGTACGCCTATTTTCTCGCCATCGAAATCAAGGACCGGGACAGCACCAGCACCTCCGTCAAAGATGTTTCCGGCACCGTCAAGCTGAAAAAGACCTCCGGTTCCCACCGCTTCGACTATGACGACGTACAGGCGGATTTCGATTTTGAGATTGGTTTCAACCCGCCGGAGGATTCCAATGTCATCCCAATCGATCCTGCCCTCTTTGAGCCGGATGAGGATTTTGACGAGGACACCGACGAAGAATTCGAATTTGAGGCGGACGGCGACAGCTACTACGTCGCCAACACCAAAAACCAGAAGAAAATCGTGCTGGGACTCGACACCGACTACGACGACGAAATCGGGGACCGCTATGAATACGCCAACCTGAGCTTCTGGAACGGAAACGGCGCTTCCTTCAGCCGTTCGGGGTATCTCTATCTCTGCGCCGGCGAGGACGATTCCCTCTACGCGATCGACGATGACGGAGATCTCAAGCTGCTTCATCCCGACTACGACCATTATGAAGACTGCTTCGTCATCCGCACCCGCACGCTCGGACGGTATGTCGCTTCCGACCGCAGGCTGCAGGAGGTGTCGTCCACCACCGAGGACGACGATCCGGACATCACCGTCATCTACGACGTCAACACCGGGGTCAATTACAATCCGGCGACTGGCGGCTATGGCGCGGACGATGACGAGCTGTGGAACACCCCCGTTCCTGCCGATACCACTGTGTTTTCGAATGTCCTGACCCGGGGAGGCATGCTGGCCAAGCCGGAGTCCGCGCCGGAGACGTCTTCCCCGGTGCCGGAGCAGCAGGAAATCTCTGCGGCCGTGACCGCCCTGACTGCGGAGAACCCTCTCGCGCCGCCTTCCCCGGTCCTCCCCGCCGAAACGGGGAAAGCCCCGATGGGCCGCAACACCCTGATTCTGCTCTGCATCCTCGCGGCGGAGGCCGCCGTCGCGCTGACCTCGCTGGTCTGCTATTTTGCGATCTTCCGCCGGAGGCACGACTGACCGCCGGAACGCGGCTTTCGCTCCCGCGTCTAAAACCGACCGTTCACCCCGCCATATCAGGAGGATATTATGAAAAAAACGATGCTGTCGATCCTGCTGGCCGCCCAGCTTGTCGTCTCCCTTGCGGCGACCGGCTTTGCGGCGACCGATCAGGTCACCTACCACATCGGTTCCATCAGCCCGGTGGGCTACCTGCTCGACGACGACACCAACCGGGTCGATTTTCAGGATTCGGCCGGCGGGTCCACGCGGGTCCGGTATGGTGAAACCGTCTACTTTCCTCTGCTCAACAATCAGGCTGCCGCCGGAACGAGCGAGGAACAGCTTCTCACCCGCTCGTCGCGTCTAGCCGATGAGCTGGAACAGGAGAACGCCTATCTTGATTCCCTGCATTCAGATCTCGAAACCGCGCGGCGCAATCTGGAAAATGCGCTCAACGCCGCGGTTCTGTCGAAGGATATCCTTGCGGCCGACCTCGAAGGACTGATTGCCGCCATCGATGCCGAAACGGCCGGCGCTGAGCAGCGCGAGGCTGAAATCGCCTCTCTGCAAAAGGACCTGATGGAGCAGCAGGCCTATCTTGATTCGGCGATTGAACTGGATTCCGCCGCAGATGCGGCACTCGAGGAAATCCGCGCCGGGATCAGGCTTGCGGAGCAGGAGCTGGAGGCTCTCCGGAACCTTGTCCCGCCGGTCCGGGAGCGCAACTTTCTGGAGGAGCGCCGCGAGGAGCTTCTCTCCGCCATCCAGGACAGCGGCGGCCTTCTTACCGACGCCGAGGCGGCGATGGCGGACCCGCTTGAGACGACTGCGGCGCTGACCGAGACGCGCAGCAGCCTCACCGGGCAGATGGACGGGCTAAAGGAGCGAATCAGTGAGATTCTCGACGGCCTGCTGCCGGGAAGCCTCACCGCCGAAAATTACAGCGGCGTTTATCAGCCCTATCTCGACGCTCGCCAGGAATACCGCGGTCGTCCCGATGCGGTCCGGCTCGACTCGGGGGCCGAGGATTATCTCGACGATCCGTCCCCTGATCCCGACGGTTATCCCGAAGTGGTGGTTCGCTACGGCGAGGCAATCCGGGAGCTTCTGGCTGTTTATCGGGGCGCTTCGGATGCCGGAAGCGGCGGGATTGCCGCCGCCCGCAACCTCGCAGGCGACCTCGGCGAGCTGGGGCTTTCGGACGACATGCCGGATCAGGACGGCTCTCTTTACGCAAGGCTTGCCTTCCTGCGGGAGGAGCTTTCGCGCATCGACGGCGAGCTGAGCCTCTCGCGGAAGCGCGATGCGATTCAAAGCAGCCTGCGGTCCCTTGAGAGCGAGCTGGCCGAACTTGACGAAACGCTGGCGGCCTGCTCGGAGGAAATCGAACAGCTCGCCGGCGGGGTTCCCACCCTCTCGCTCGACCCTGAGCTTTTGACCCCGGAGGCGCTGGGCAGTGCGGACGACGGCTGGGAGGCCGATTCGATGATCGGCCGTCAGCAGGACCGCCTGTTCAGCCTGCTGGAGGAGCAGAGCGACCGGGAGAGGGAAAAGGCGAACGCCGCCGAAAAGCGGGAGGATGAACAGGCCGCCCATGATGAAATCAGCCGGAAGCTGAGTGCCCTGACCGATCCGGATGCGCCCTCTGCCGTTGTACGCGCCACCCGTCTGCGGCAGAATTACCCTTTCCTGCTGCTTTCCCAGGCCCTGCGGGAAGCCGGAGATATTGAAACGCTTTCCAGCGATTCGGTGCTGGACGAGCTCGACGGCCTGCTCGGGCTCTTCCTGAGCAGAGATCTGGAAAACAGGGGCCTTGACAGCGACGAGGCGCTTCTCGAAAAGATGCGCGTCTACGAGAGCTATCGGGCGGCCGAAAGCGCTTACAGCCGGCAGCTTCCGCGCAGCAGCGAGCTTGCACGTTCTGCCTCCGCCGCCGCGCTCGCCTACAGGCAGGCCTCTTCCGAAAGCGGGCGCTATCCCTACGTTTACGAAAACAAGGCGGTCGACGGGGTAAAGCTCAAATCGAAGTGGGAGGAAGGCAAACGCTATGTTGACGAAATCTCGCTGGTGAAAAAGCGTTACCAAAACGACAGCGGCTACACCGGCGAAGTGCCCTCCCAGTACATCTATTTTATCGCGCTGAAGCTCAAGGACCGCGATACGACCTCCGCAAGCCCGGTGGACCTTTTCGGCACCATCTCGATGAAGAAAAGCAGCCGGAGCGACAGCCTCAACAAATTCGACTACGAGGATATGGAGCTGGAGATCAGCCTTGAAATCGGCTTCACCCATCCCGATGATGCCAACCTGATCCCCATCGACCCCGCCGCGTTCTATCCCGACGAAGATTTTGACGAGAACGAGGAGGAAACCTTCGATTTCGAGGCGGATGACGACAGCTTTTACGTCGCCAACACCAAAAATCAGAAAAAGCTGGTTCTGGGGATGAATACCGACTATGACGACGAAATCGGCGCCCTCTATGAGGATCAGACCGACCGCCTGCTGTTCTGGAATGGGAACGGCGGATTCTTCAACCGCTCGGGCTACCTCTATCTTGCGGCAGAGGAGGACAGCTTCCTCTACCGGATCGGCAGCGGCGGCGGCCTTGTTCCGGTCAGCGCCGAATATGACGAGTATGAGGGCTGCTTTGTCATCCGCACCCGTGCGCTGGGCCGCTATGCCGTCTCGGACGTGGAGCTGGAGCTGATTGACCCAGCCGGGGAGGACCCCGAGGAACAGGTCGTCGTGGTGATTACCCCCGACGACGGGGAGCCTCCGGTGACCCCCTCCGTCCCCGCAAAGCCCTCTCCCGGCTGGAGCCAGGGAAGCCGTTCCGACGAGGAGGAAACGCCCGCCAGCTCCTCACAGGCTCCTGCACCGGAATCCAGCCAGCCCCCCGAGCTGGAGGCTCCCTCCGAGCCTGAGGAGCTGCCCGCGGTAGCCGAGGCCGGAGATATCAGCGTTCCTCTGCTGATCGGCGTCTCGATCGCGGGTGCCATGCTTCTGATCCTGATCGTCTTTTTGATCATCGGGGCTAAATCCGGCAGATTCCACAGGCAATAGATTTCCGTAAAGCAAAAGGCCTTGACCGAAAACGGTCAAGGTCTTTTTGCTGACGGGAAAATCAATCCCGCCTCATCGCTTCCACAATCACACGCAGCGCCTCGATCTCCTGTTGGCTCAGGCCCGCGAGATCAAGCTCCGGATTCGCGCCCCTGCGTCCCAGCAAATAATCGGTGGGCACCCTGTAAATGTCGGCAAGCGCGACCAGCATGGCCAGACTCGGCTGCCGCTCGCCCGTCTCATAGGAGGAGACAAGGGAGGGAGAACAGCCGAGCCGGGCAGCCAAGGTTTTCTGCGAAAAGCGCCTGCTTTCACGCAGTTCCCTGAGGATGCCAAATAATTGCATATACGAATACCCCCTATTATTACGTTGCGATTGCGATTCGGTGTCATTACAGACTAAAATGTCCTTTTTGTAAAGTGTAAAAGAGCATAGATCACTTTCGGTGTAATATACAATACTTTAAGTGTTGACAAATTGGAAACAGTGTGATACCCTATAGTTGCGAAGGATGACCGGCCAGAACAAGGGCGCCTCCGCCACCCGTCCTCTTCTCCACGCGGCGTTTTTACGCCGCGTGAGGACGTGTGTTTGCGGGATTGTCTTGTGATTGATTCATACCAAGGGATTATACTATCCAACACCTTACATTTCAGTAACAAAGAGTTGCTTTTGCAAAAAATAAGAAGAGTATTCTTCTCATTTTTGTCACCGTTTTGTGAATAATATCCGTTTTTCCGGCAGAGGTGTGGAGAGTGCCTCCGCCCGAAAATAGAAATGAAATTTTAGGAGGAAAACAAGCCATGAAGAAGTTTTTATCTCTGCTTATGGCCGTCGCGATGGTTATGAGCCTCTCCGCTGTTGCTTTTGCAAAGGGTGAAGAGATCAATGCTGGTGTTCAGGAGATCGGGATTGATCATGCACTGAAGTATTCCGCCGACAGCAACACCATGGTACCCTTTGTCATCGAATACGGCAAGGCCGCCTACTTCCCCATCCTCGGTTTTGACAGAAACGACTATGAGCTTGACGGCAGCGAGGCTGTCCTGAAGGAAGGTGCTGAGATGCATCTTATTTCACGTCAGGAAGTTGTCGACGGCTTGAAGGTCAAAGTCGACTACGAGCAGGGCAGGGAGCTCGTTGAGAGCGTTGCCGTTGTCAAGAAGTTTGTCGAAAACCTTGCGCTCGATGGCTCTATCGTCGACAAGAGGGACGCCGTCCCCGGCTATTACTATTTCATCGAGTTCAAGACCGTCCCCAAGGATACCACTTCTGATGCTGATATCGTTGCGACTGTTGAACTGAACAAGAGCAAGAAGGGCGACGACTCCATTGGTACCGGCAGCAACAAGGTTGATCTCAATTACAAGGTAAAGGACATGGAGCGGGATATCACCATCAATGTGGGTTATGAGCGTTCCTACTATGCCGCAAAGGTTCTTGACTCCGGCTATTATACTGAGAACGCTCAGGAACTGATGGTTACGACTGATAGTGTCGGCGACTCCATCGCACTTGCTCCGGATGATCCCTACCTGCTCAAGTTCGACTATGACGACGAAGTAGAGTTTACCTTCGGTGCTTTTGCCGATCAGAATGAAGGCGTCTTTACCGTCGACGTTTCCGGTCAGGGCAAGGTTCTGCTCTACTACACCACCATTCTTGACGATGGCATCGCCGCCGCGAACCCCGATGCCAAAATCTTCGCGCTGAACTTCAACAACACCAAATTCAACCGTACTGGTGAGTTCACCTACGAGGGCGAGGATTTTGAGTACGCTTATCAGGTCATGGAAGACGGCTCCCTGAAGCTTCTTGGCGAGTTCGACGGCGAGGAAATTTCCTTCAAGACCCGCGTGCTCGGCCAGTACCTCTTCTCCGACGTTGAGCTGACCGCTGCTCCCGCCGAGGTGGAAGAGCCCACCGTTGAGGTTCCCACCGTTGATGTGACCAACCCCTCCACCGGCGCGATTGCCTGAGCATTTTCCCGTTACAGCATCCAAAAAGGGCCGCCCACTCTCCGGGGCGGCCCTTTTCAGCGTTCCGCCGGATCTCCAAACCTCCCCGCAATTTCCGCCAGCATTCCGGCGGAGGGCAGAAAGGTGTTCCGGCTGTCGTTATATTCGCCTGAGATTCCAACCAGCTCCACAGTGAGCGGACGGGCAGCCAGATGGGTCAGCGCCCGGCGGCGCGACTCAAAGTCACGCACCGTCAGGTCGCTTCTGCCCCAGTTGACCGCCGTCTCAAAGGCGGAAAGAAGCTGATTCTCTCCCATCAGCGGCAGGCGCTGGACAAAGCCCTCGCGCAGCAAATCTCCCGCCAGCGCAAGACGGCCCGCCTCGTCATCCCCTCCGTAGGCAATCAGCAGCGCGAGCTTGGCGCCGTCGAGAAGCTGCCTGCCCTCGGTGATCGCCGTCGTGCCGTCCGGCAGCACTAACGGCTGTTCCAGCGTATAGTCGAGCGCGCCGACCACGATACAGAGCCGGCGGAACGCATCGGCATCCAGTTCCAGCCACCGGTCGCTGCGGCAGCCGAGGACACGGGCAATCGCCTCCGACCCGCGCGCGCCTCCTTCCCGGTGCCATACGGCGGCGGCGGAGTCAAAACGTCCGGCATCCTCCACCATCGTTTCCGGGGGCAGGACGCAGAGCCGCACCTCCCCGGCCGCCGGGTCGATGCGGCAGAGCACAAAGCAGTTGGGGCGTTCTCCGCCGACGGTGCGTCCCGCAGCGATCAGCGTCAGGGCATCGGCGCTCTGTGGGTAATATGCCTCCTGTGTCTCCGGCAAAAACACGCCGCTGCCTGCGAAACGCATCAACGCCACCGAAAAAGGCAGCGACAGAACTGCCAATCCCAGAAAAAACGCATGAAAGAACTGCCTTCTTCCCGAATGCGGCCGTTCCATTCATCCATCTCCTTCCTTTTCCCCTATTGTGGGAGGAAAGAGAGCGGCATATACAGCATCGAAAATTTTGAAAGGGGCCTCCGCAATCCGCGCAAAATTTTGCCCCGGCCTGTACTGAGCAGGCCGGGGCTACATAGGGGAAAGGTGGTCAGCAGATTCAGCGGCCGGTCAGCACAGGGGCGTCCGGCTCAACCTTGGCGATAAATGCCTTGATGTGGTTGGACATCTTTTTATAGACCGGGAAGGTAAGCAGCGAAACGAGCAGGCCCTTGATCATATTGAATGGCAGCGCGCCAAAAAGAAGATAGCTGTTGGTATCGTGGATCAGCGGATTGACCGAGCCGCAGGCCGAGAAAATCGCTTCCATCGGCATAACCTTGCTGAAGAAGGGCAGCAGCAGGAATTTGTTGGCCAGCACCCCCGCGGCGGCAATGCAGACGGTGCCGACAGCGCAGGCGAGGACTGCGCCGCGCTTGGTGTGGTGGCGGCGGTAGACGATCGAAGCCGAAACGGCGAAGGAGGAAGTGATGATGAAATCGGCCAGCTCCCCGACGCCGCCGGTCCCGCTTGAAAAGAGATGGACGAAGGCCTTGAGGAAGGCCATTGCCACCCCGGCTGCCGGCCCGAGGATAAAGCTGCCGATCAGGATCGGGATGGCCGAAGGGTCCACCTTGAGGAAGGGCGGCATAAAGGGCAGCGGCATTTCGAAGTACATCAGGATGGTGGCAATGGTGGCAAACATGGCGGTGACGGTGATTCTGCGGGTACGTACAGAGGTTTTCATAAGAGACGCTCCTTTTTTCCAATTAGCTGTTTTGGAAAACAAAAAGCCCGCGCTGTCAAAAGCGCGGGCGCAGATGGCGAAAATCGACACAGAAATGATCCGGCGTCTTTTCCGCGCCGAACCCCGAGACTGTGCTCGTCATCTGTTTCTTTCATCCGGACTATACCGTCGGTTCCGGAATCACACCGGAATCGGCCTTTCGAAAAGGCTCGCGGACTTGTGGCATACCGCCCATTACCGCCGGTGGGGAATCACACCCCGCCCTGAAACAGCTTACCTGCATTATAGTGCAGGTCTTTTTTGTTGTCAAGAAAAATTTCAGGAACCCTTCCGGCGCGGGGAAGAAGCACGGTGAAGCTGATCCCCATCTCTCTGCCCGACGCGGCGGAGATGCTGCCGCGATGGCGCCCGGCGATTCTTTGGGCGATGGAAAGCCCGAGTCCGTATCCACCCAGCTCCCGCGCGCGGGAGCTGTCGGCCCGATGGAACCGCTCGAAGAGGTGGGAAAGCTGCCCGGCCGTCAGCGGTTCTTCGTCATTATGCACCGTCAGACGGACCTTCTCCGCCGCCGCGAGCACAAGTTCACCGGCCGCATCCGGAGATTCCCTCTGCACCGTGATCCTTGCATCCGCCTCCACCGCCGGTTCTAGCGACGGCCCATGCCGCCGGAACCGGCGGCATGGGCTGCGCCCCTATGGGTCCGGGCGCATGGCCCGTGAGCCCGGAGCGAGGAAGGAAAACAGCGAATCCTCTGCGTCATGAGAATGCTTCTTCCTCTTTTATTTCTATTTCTCTTCTTCCGAACGCGTCCGGCAAATTCAGCCGGGCGCGCTCATCTTGTCGGATGAATTATCAAATTTGATATGCAATTATTCCAAAAATCATCTTGGTATATATAGCAAAAATATATAAAATCTTTGAATTTTTTCTTGAACTTGTCTGTTGTCGGTGATATAATAGAGCCGGTTAGGGAACGGTATGCCGCCTTTCCCCAGACGCCCTCCCCCTTCCGCCCGCGGGAGGGCGTCCGCACGTCACGATGAGATGGATCGCACCGGTGGGCGGAACATCCGGCGCAGCGATGGAGGGAAAACATATGGTAACTTTTCTGGTCTGTTTTCTTCTGCTGCTGATAGGCTTCTTCACCTACAGCAAAATTGTGGAGCGGGTCTTCTGTGTCGATGACCGCGCCACTCCGGCCATGGTGCATCCCGATGGGGTGGACTTTGTGCCGATGAAAACCTGGCGCATTTTTCTGGTTCAGCTGCTCAACATTGCAGGCCTCGGCCCGATTTACGGCGCCCTTTCCGGCGCATGCTGGGGTCCGCGCGTTTATCTCTGGATTGTCTTTGGAACAATTCTGGGCGGCGGCGTACATGACTTTCTTTCCGGTATGATGAGCGAGCGCCACGACGGCGCCTCGATCTCCGAAATTGTCGGCATCTATCTCGGCAGGATCATGGCGATCGTCATGCGGATTTTCTCCGTTATTCTTCTGATTCTGGTGGGCACCAACTTTTCCCTCGGACCAGCCGCGCTGATCGGCAAGCTGACTCCCGAGGCGCTGAACACCACCTTCTGGCTTGCTGTGATTCTGCTTTACTATTTCGTTGCCACCTTCCTGCCGATCGATAAGATTATTGGCAAGATCTATCCGCTCTTCGGCGGTGCGCTGATCATCATGGCGGTCGGCATCGCCGGAGTCCTGCTCTTCAGCGGAAGCTATGTCATGCCCGAACTCACCGAATTCATCGGCGCCTCTGCACCTGCGCATCCCACCGGCCTGCCGATGTGGTCGATGATGTTCGTGACGGTGGCCTGCGGTGCGATTTCCGGCTTCCACGCCACCCAATCCCCGATGATGGCCCGCTGCATGACCTCTGAACGCGAAGGCCGCACCGTTTTTTACGGCGCGATGGTCACCGAAGGAGTCATTGCCCTGATTTGGGCCGCCGCAGGCGTCTCGTTCTACAACGGGGTCGGTCCGCTGAGCGAGGCAATTTCCTCGATGGGCGCCGGCAACGTCGTCTACGAGATCTCCACCACCATGATGGGCCCGGTCGGCGGCGTTCTGGCCATGCTCGGCGTCATCGCCTGCCCCATTACCTCGGGCGATACCGCATTCCGTTCCGCCCGTCTGACCATTGCCGACTGGTTCAAGATCGATCAGAGCGGCTGGAAGAACCGCCTCTTCCTTTCGGTTCCGGTGCTGCTCGCCGGCGCTGTCCTGACCCAGTGGGGCGACTTCAACACCCTGTGGCGCTATTTCTCCTGGAGCAACCAGACCCTCGCCATGATGGTTCTCTGGGCCGGTGCGGTTTATCTGCATCGCAACGGCTTCCCGCCCGCTGCCTGCTTTATCGCCGCTCTGCCTGCGACCTTCATGACCGCCGTCTCGGTCACTTACTTCTTCCAGGCGCCCGAGTGCCTGCATCTGCCGGTCTCGGTTGCCTATCCGGTCGGCCTTGTTTCGGCGCTTCTGCTGCTCGCCATCTTTGTTTGGCGGGAATGGATCGCCAATCAGAAAAAGGTCCTCAAAAAAGCTTAAATTCCGCAGCTCAAACGGCCGCCTTTCGGGCGGCCGTTTTTTGCCGCAAAAGATTCCCCCTGTTCTGAGATTGCGCGTGATGTCCGGGGTATGCTATACTGATAGAAACACAGGGGGGAATCTGCCGGTGGAAATACACAAAATCCGAAGGGACAAGAGAATCTTCTGCTGCTCGCGGATGATCAGGAGGAGATGATCGAACGCTATCTGGAACTGGAACGGGGCGCTCTTTTTCTTTTGTCCGAGCTGGGCGCCCGCCGCGCCGCAGCGGTGGTGACGCAGGAGAGCGGCACCGTCTGCGAGCTGAAGAACCTTGCGGTCGAGCCGGAGTTTCAGCGGAGGGGATACGGCCGGGCGCGGGTCGGATGGCTGGCAGGCCACTACCGGAGCAGGTTTGAGACGATGCAGGTCGGAACCGGCGAAGCGCCCTCCACCCTCGCTTTCTATCAAAGCTACGGGTTTTCCCCCTCCCACCGGATTTCCGGTTTTTTTACCATTCATTACGACCATCCCATCGTGGAGGACGGGGTGCTGCTGGCCGATATGGCGGTGCTGTCCATGCCACTGACAGCGGCACCCATCGTAACTTTTCGGGAGGGATTTCTGTGAACAAGCCGCCTCTTCACAAAACGCAGATGATCGCGATCGCGGTGTTCCTTCTGCTCGCCGTCCTCTCGATCGGGGCAATGGTCTACCGGCGCGCCGGAACAAAGGACGCGATGACCGCCATCGTCTCGGTGGACGGAAACGACCTGCTCACGATCGACCTTTCGGCGGACGCTGAGCCCTACGAGATTTCCCTGGAGGAGCTGGCCGGAATCGGCATGACGCTGGAGGTTCGGGAGCATGCCGTGCGGGTGCTGCACTCCGACTGCCCCGACCAGATCTGCGTCCATGCGGGCTGGCTTGCGAAGGATATGGATATCGCCATCTGTATGCCGAACCGCGTTTCGGTGGTCGTCTCCCATACGGGAGAGTCGCGAAGCCTGCGGACCGGCGGCTGAGGCGCGGCAGGTCCGCCGCGCACCCGGAAAGGGGAGGATTGCTTGGAACTCAATGAGCTGCTGTTTTTTGACCGGATGCCGCGGATGCTTCCGGTGTATGAAACGCTTCGGAATGAACTGGCGCAGCGGTATCCGCAGATGAAAATCACCGTCGGCAAGACGCAGATTTCCTTTCGGAGCCGGTACATTTTTGCGATGGCCTCCCTGCCGGTCCGCCGCATCAGGGGCTGCCCGGATGAATTTCTCCTTGTTTCGTTCGGCCTGTCCCGCCGCCTGGAGGACGACAGAATCTTTCAGGCGGTAGAACCCTGTCCCAACCGCTGGACACATCATGTCGTCGTCACCGGCAGAAGGGAAATCGACAGCCGGCTGATGCAGTGGCTGGAGGAGGCGCACCAATTTTCCATGACCAAATAGCCGCCGGAACAAAAGGAAAAGCCTCCTTTTGCCTTTTGGACTGATTCAGGATATCAATAACCTCCTTTCGTCGAAGGAACGAAAGGAGGTATATTCTCAGATGGCAACTGTTCGATAAGCGGCAGATGCCGCCACTGGCACCCTGTTTTCACGAAGTACAGCACCGCGTTTGTCAATTCCCGCTTGCTCCACTTGTACGTTCGCATCCCGGAATAGAGTGGTTCTATCACTGCCCACTGTGCATCTGTCAGGTCGCTCGGGTACGCCTGCCGCACTTTATCGCTTCTTTTCATGTGTTTATTTTACTACTTGAGTCGGCTTTTGTGAATACAGGTTCTAAGTCCAACACCATAATTAAACAGCGGGTTGGGATGTGTAATTCCAGAAACAGTAACCGGTACCAATAAGCCTAAACCAATCAAAGATGCAGCTATTGCGATTTTTGTTATCTTATTCATTTTATTTTTATCTCCATAGCCTGTTCTCAGTATTATTTAAATTTGCAAAGTTATTTTAATCGTCCAGTACGGAGGAACCACGGCTTCCGTCCGGCAAGAGATAATAACCATCTTGGATTTCGTTAATTCCGCCGCCGAAGCTCCAGCCGTTGGACTCCACGAAGTTGATAAATTTTTCCCAAAATTTATCTTCAGTTACTTCTGGAGATACTTCAATACAACCGTTTATTTCAAATTCTTTTCTCATGTATACCTCCGTAAGTTAAAGTTATCTTTCTTCCGTTTCATATACAATATCACCTGTAAAATACAGCGAAAGCGACATCTGAATTAGATCTTCTTTTTTAGGAAAAGACAGATAACCAATATACTCTACTTGATTAAATCCATACATTTCATCTACAATCTCAAAGGAATACTCATCGTACTTATCAATAAAATCTTCCAACGACATTTTCTTTCCTTCAAAAACACCATATTGTCCAAAGTTACTTAACAGCAAAACACAGGCACAATCCTTATCGACTTTTTCAATTGTGATGTTGCCATTCACCTGTGGATATGGTTCTTTTGTTTTTATATATCCATGATTAAACTTTAGACGAACCAACTCATTTTGGCAGGTAATTTTATTCACAACCATATCATGTAGACTATATGGCAGATCCGTCTGTTGCTTAAATCTTGTTATCATTTTCTTTCACCAACTTCCGATTTGCCTCTTTACTTACTTTATCATATCTTTCTGCTTCAATCAACGCATGGTGAAATTGACGAAGAGTTGCCACCCGTCAGCCCAAATGTGAAAAGGGAGGGGCGAAGAGAAAGCTTGACATCGCTGCCGCCTCGTGCTACACTTTATCACTGCAAGGGAGCTCTCGCAGGAGGGCTGAGAGGAGGGGCATACCCCTCGACCTTACCTGATTTGGATAATGCCAACGTAGGGATGCAGTCGGTTGACGAAGATTTTTGGCGGAACCTTCCGCAAAAGGACTCATACAACAAACAGGGTATCCCGCATGGGATGCCCTGTTTTCTGTTTTCCGAAAACGGCGGCGAAAGGAGTTTTTGTATGAAAAAGGTATTGACCATCGCAGGTTCCGATTGCTCGGGCGGCGCGGGAATTCAGGCCGACCTCAAGACGATGACTGCCCACGGAGTCTACGGGATGAGCGCCATCACCGCCCTGACCGCCCAGAACACTACCGGGGTCTATGGGGTATTCGAGGCGCCGCCCGAGTTCGTGGGACAGCAGCTCGACTGCATCTTTCAGGACATCCGGCCCGACTCGGTCAAAATCGGAATGGTTTCCAATGCATCCATCATCGAGGTAATCGTGCAGAAGCTCAAGGATTACCGCGCCGAGCGGATCGTCGTTGATCCGGTGATGGTTGCCACCAGCGGCAGCCGCCTGATGGCCGACGCCGCCGTAACGACGCTGCGTGACCGGCTGCTTCCGATCGCAGCGGTCATCACCCCCAATATCCCGGAGGCCGAATGCCTCTGCGGCTTTGTGATCGAGTCCGCCGACGACATGCTGCGGGCCGCAAAGAACATCGCCAGACTGCTGCCCGGGGCCGTTCTCATCAAAGGCGGACATCTCACCGACACCGCCGACGACCTGCTCTACTGCGACGGACAGGCCCACTGGTACCACGCTCCGCGGGTCGAAAATCCCAACACCCACGGCACCGGCTGCACCCTTTCGTCAGCCATCGCCTGCGAGCTGGCCTTTGGGCATCCGCTGCCCGAGGCGGTCGGCCGCGCCAAGGAATATATCACAGGAGCGCTATCCGCCGGACTTGATCTCGGCAAGGGGAGCGGTCCGCTCAACCACTGCTTCGCCATCGGGGAGGAATAGGCAAATGAACGCAAGCATCGCCATTCAGGTATTGCCCAAGGCCGCCACCAACGAAGAGACGGTTTCCGCTGTCGATGAGGTCATCGGCTACATCAAATCGTTCGGGCTGCACACCGTCGTCGGACCGTTCGAGACGACGGTCGAGGGGGATTACGACACCCTCATGGAAATCGTCAGGGGCTGCTCCCTGCGCTGCGTTGAGGCGGGCGCTCCGGGTGTGATGACCTATGTCAAGATCAACTACAACCCTGCTGGGGTCCTCACCATTGAGGAAAAAACCGCCAAGCACAACTGATTTCGGAAAGAAGGATCTTTTGATGAACTCTCGGCAAATCCGTAAAATGGTGCTGACCGCCATGTTCGCCTGCCTGAGCTTTGTGCTCTGCACCTTTGTCTATTTCCCTGCAATGGCCCCGTTTCAGCACTTTGTCAACGTGATCGCCGCTGTCTTTATCGGCCCATGGTATGGGATGCTCGCCGCCTTCCTCTGCGGGGTTCTGCGGATGATGAGCGGACGCACCATCATGTCGGTGCTCGGCGCGATCTTCGGTGCCCTGCTCGCCGGGCTCTTCTACCGCAGGACGCATCGCTTTTGGAGCCTCATCCTCGGCGAGCTGATCGGTACCGGCATCATCAGCGCCATTCTCTGCTACTACCCGATGAAATATATCTACGGCATGGACCTTCAGTCCCCGTTCTACTACATCCCCTTTTTCGCCCCCGCCTCCTTTGTCGGGTCCTGCCTGGGCGTCGCGGTGCTGCTGATGCTGCGCCGCTCCGGGGTGATGAAGCGGATGCTTTCCATGCTCGGAGAAGAGGAGGAGCCGCGCCAGTGAAGCATTCAGTTCTTCGCGAGTCCGCGGCGGCGGCCCTTCGGCGGACTCGGGCTGCCAACCCGCTCGTCCACACTATCACCAATTTCGTCACCGTCAATGACTGTGCCAACATCATCCTTGCGGCGGGAGGATCCCCCACAATGGCCCATGATCCCCGCGAGGTCGAGGAAATCGCCGCCGTCTCGCAGGCGGTTGTGCTCAACATGGGAGCGATTGAGGATCTCGACGCGATGATTCTGGCCGGGCAGGAAGCCGGCCGGCGGGGGATTCCCGTCGTGCTCGACCCGGTTGCGGCGGGGGCTTCCCGCCTGCGCCGGGAGAGCTGCTCCAGGCTGCTCAAGCGGGTTCCGCTTGCCATCGTGCGGGGCAACGCCTCTGAAATCAAGGCGCTCGCCGTCGGCTCCTCCTCCACCCGGGGGGTTGATGTGGGCGGCGCCGATATCATTACCGAGGAGACACTGCCCGCCGCTGTACAGATGGCGCAGGACCTCAGCCGCCGTCTCAACGCCGTCGTCGCCATCTCAGGGGTTATCGACGTGGTGGCGCTCGACGGCCGCGCGGTCTGGCTGCGCAACGGATGCGCCGAAATGAGTCGGATCACCGGCAGCGGCTGTATGCTCACCGCCCTGCTCGGCGCGGTTGCCGGCGCGAACCGCGGGTGCCCCTTTGAATCGACAGTCGCCGCCGTCGGAATGATGGGCCTTGCGGGCGAACTCGCTCAGAAAAGGATGAGGGAGCTTGGCGGCGGGACCGCCACCTTTCGCACCTGCCTGATCGACGCGGTCAGCCTGATGACCCCCGACCAGCTCAAAGGAGGATTGCAAATTGAAGGTAACGAATGAATCGATGCGGCTCTATGCCATCACCGACCGCAGCTGGCTCAACGGCCGTCCCTTTGTCCCGGAGGTGGAGCGGGTGCTCGCCGCCGGAGCAACCTTTTTGCAGCTTCGCGAAAAGGAGCTTGACCAGGCTTCCTTTCTCGCGGAGGCAAAGGAACTCAAGGCCCTCGCCGCCCGCTACCGCGTCCCCTTCGTCGTCAACGACAGTGTGGAGATCGCGGTGCAGATCGGCGCCGACGGCGTGCATGTCGGCCAGTCGGACATCAGGGGACGCGACCTGCGCTCCCTGCTGGGGCCGGAAAAAATCCTCGGCGTCTCGGCCAACACAGTGGAAACGGCGGTGCGCGCCGAGGAAAGCGGCGCCGACTACATCGGAGTGGGCGCGGTGTTCGGCACTACCACCAAAAAGGATGCTCAGAACATCACGGTGCAGCAGCTGCTGGAAATCCGCCGCGCCGTTTCGATTCCAATCGTCGCCATCGGCGGAATCAGCGCCGCGAACATCGGAAAGCTCGCGGGCAGCGGCATCGACGGGGTGTCGGTCATCTCGGCGATTTTTGCTGCGCCCGATCCCGCCGCTGCGGCCCGGGAGCTGCGCGCCCTTTCGGAGAAGCTGTTCGGAGGGAAGGCCGGATGAGCAAGCCCTATGCCATCTTTGACATGGACGGAACCCTTGTCGATTCGATGCCCTACTGGAAGAACCTCGGCCGCGATTACCTGATCTCCAAGGGAGTCGGGATGCCGGACGACCTTCGAAGCCGCCTGCTCAAAATGACGATGCTCGAAACGGGGGCGTATTTCGGCTCTCTCGGCGTCAGAGGCGGTCCGGAGCAGATTGTCGGCGAGATCAACGAACTGATGCATCAAAACTACCGCACCGTTGTCGGCCCGCGCGACGGAGTCGGGGAATATCTTGAGGCGCTGCGGGAACGCGGGGTCAAAATGTGCGTCGCCACCATGACCAACGCCGGGCTGGCCTCCACCTGTCTGGAACGTCTCGGCCTGATGCGTTATTTTGACTTTATTGCGAGCTGCGAGGATACCGGCATCGGCAAAAGCTCGCCGCATATCTACCAGCTTGCCGCCGGGCGGATGGGGGCGCGGCAGCCAGAGGAGGTCGCCGTCCTTGAAGACGCGCCCTATGCCGCCCGCACCGCGCGGGATGCGGGCTTCTACGCCGTCGGGGTCTACGACCCCTTCTCGGAGCAAAAGCAGGAGGAGCTTCGCAGCATCGTGGCGGAATATATCGCCGACTACCGCGAAGCCGCCGCCGCACTGCGGCGGGATGCCTTCCAGAGAAAGGAGAAGCTGTAATGCGCTTTACCGAACGTCTCCGCCGAGCCGCCGAGCCCATCTGGCAGGGCTATTTTACCCATCCCTTTGTCACCGGCATCGGTGACGGCAGCCTGTCTGTGGAGAAGTTCCGCTTTTTTCTTCTTCAGGACTATCTCTACCTCTATGACTACGCCAAGGTCTTCGCCCTTGGGCTGCTGAAATCCGGCATTCCCGAAGAAATGCGTTTTTTCTCCGCCAATGTTGACGCCGTTCTGAACGGCGAGATGAACACCCACCGGGCCTACATGAAGCGGTTGGGAATCTCCGACGGGCAAGCCGAAGCGGTCAGAATGTCACTGGCCAACCGCGCCTATACCAACTATATGCTTTCGGTGGGCTATTCCGGTGGGGTGCCAGAGGTGCTCGCGGCCATCCTCGCCTGCTCCTGGAGCTACGCGGAAATCGGCGAACGGCTCGCCGCCGTGCCGGGCGCTGCGGAGCATCCCTTCTACGGGGAATGGATCACAGGCTACGCCGGTGAGGAATACCAGGCGACCAACCGGGCGCTGATCGGTCGGATGGATACCGCTGCGGCGGGCCTTGCTCCCGCGCGGCTCGATGCGCTCGAACAGGTTTTCCTCGATTGCAGCCGTTTTGAGGGGCAGTTCTGGCAGATGTCGTGGGAGATGGCCGAATGATGCTTGAGCTTCGCGGCGTCACCTACCGCTACCCCTCGGAGGACTTTGATACCTTGCAAAATCTTTCCTTTTCGGTGGAGGAAGGCGAGTTCGTCTCGATCATCGGCGTGAGCGGCTGCGGGAAAAGCACCATCTTCCGGCTGATCAACCGGCTGCTCTCCCCCGGCGCGGGAGAAATCCTCGTCGGCGGGCATCCGGTGGAACGGCAGAAGCAATACTGCGGCTATATGCCGCAGCGCGACCTGCTCTTCCCCTGGCGCACCGTCGGGGAAAATCTGCGGCTTCCTCTGGAAATTCGCGGCGGGCTTTCACGATCCGAAATGCGCGCACAGGTCGAGGGGATGCTCGCGGAGGTCGGCCTGCCCGGATGCGCCGGAAAGTATCCCGGCGAGCTTTCGGGCGGGATGCGCCAGCGCGCCGCTTTCGGCCGCACCGCGCTGACCGGCTCAAAGCTTCTGCTGCTCGACGAGCCTTTCTCCGCCCTCGACTTTCTCACCCGCGTCTCGATGCAGGAGTGGCTGCTCGGCCAGTGGCAGCGTCACCGTCAGACGGTGCTTTTCATCACCCATGATGTCGAGGAGGCGATCTTCCTCTCGGGCAGAATTCTGGTTGTCGATTCCACCCCGATCCGGCAGCTCACCGAGGTCCCGGTCCCGCTGCCCTATCCGCGGGAACGCACGATGCTTTCCCGTCCCGGGGTCGTCGCATTGCGCGAGCGGCTGCTCGATTCCCTCAGAAAGCAGGTGAAGGAAGGATGAAGCAGCATATTTCAAACCGGGGCAGCCTCCCTGCGCTGATTCTTGTGGCGCTGCTGCTGATCGGCTGGCAGGCGGCGGCCATGAAGGTCAATGCCGCCTATATCATCCCCTCCCCCACCCAGATTCTCACCCGGCTCTGGGAGCTGCGCGTACCGCTCTTTACGGTACATCTTCCAGCTACCATGCTGGTGACCGCCGTGGGGCTTCTGATCTCGCTTCTGCTGGGCTTGACCCTCGCGGTGGTGATGGACGCCTTTCCGCTGGCTCGAAAATCTCTTTATCCGATCATCATCGCCTCTCAGACCATCCCCACCACCGCCATCGCGCCTCTGTTCGTGCTTTGGTTCGGCTATGGCATCTGGAGCAAGGTCCTGGTCACTGTGCTGATCACCTTCTTCCCCATTGTGATCACCGTTTACGACGGCTTCCAGTCGGCCAAAACCGAGATGGAGGAGCTTCTCTGCACCTATGGCGCGACCCGCATCCAGATCTTCTGCAAGCTGAAAATTCCCACCGCCCTTCCCTATTTCTTTTCCGCTATCAAGATGGCAATCCCGATGAGTATCATCGGCGCGGCCATCGGCGAGTGGCTCGGCGCTCAAAGCGGTCTTGGCTACTTCTCCCGCCGGATGATGACCCAGCTCGACGGCGCCGGAGTCTTTGCACCCATTGTTCTGCTCTCGGCGGTGGCGATGCTGCTCGCCGCAGTGGCCGCGCTGGTGGAACGAGCGGTGATCCGCTGGCGTGGGGAACTGTAAAACGCCTCGAATCGGAAAAATTCGACCGAAATATACGAAATGTTGATTTTATTTCGATAAAATCCGGCGCGGTCATCGGCGAGTGGCTCGGCGCTCAAAGCGGTCTTGGCTGCTTCTCCCGCCGGATGATGACCCAGCTCGACGGCGCCGGAGTCTTTGCACCCACTGTTCTGCTCTCGGCGGTGGCGATGCTGCTCGCCGCAGTGGCCGCGCTGGTGGAACGAGCGGTGATCCGCTGGCGCGGGGAACTGTAAAACGCCTCGAATCGGAAAAATTCGACCGAAATATACGAAATGTTGATTTTATTTTTCCGAAGCAACGGTTTCGATCGGTGTCAAAGTCTTTGCCGGCGCCGTTTCGCATGCAGCTCCGTCCGCTCCTCCTTCCCAGCGGGATTGTGTAAACCATCACTGCCGGTCCGCTCAGATCTCTGGTTCGGTTCACAGCGCGCTTTATGAAGTTTACATCTCGACAAATTTATACCAAATATTCCAAATTGAAAATAGGAGATTTCACATGAAACGACTTTTTTGCCTTCTGCTTGCCCTCTCTCTGACACTGTGCGCCTGCGCGGGCAGTCCGTCCGCTGCACCCTCCGGTTCGGAGCCATCTTCTGCCACTTTAGGCGAAGCCGCTTCAGGCGAGCTGCAGGAGCTTGACGTTGTCCTTGACTGGTACCCCAATGCGCTGCATGCGTTTCTCTATGTCGCCATTGATAAGGGCTATTTCGCAGAGGAAGGATTGAAGGTCAATATCCGCTTCCCTTCCAACGCCAATGACGCCCTTTCCCTTGTCGCCGCGGGCCGTGCGCAGCTTGGGCTTTATTACCAGCAGGATGTAATCCTCGCGCGCGCCAATCAGGATGTTCCTGTCAAATCGATCGCGGCAGTCGTGCAAAGTCCGCTGAACATCGTCCTGAGTCTCAAGGAAAAAGGCATCGCCTCCCCCACCGATCTCATCGGTAAGACGATCGGCTATGCCGGCACCGAGCTGAGTGAGTCGCTGATCCGCAGCATCATGGAAAACGTCGGCGCCGATTCCTCAGACGTCACTCTGATCGACGTCGGCTTTGACCTCATGAGCTCGATGACCACCGGAAATGTCGATGCCACCATCGGCTGCCTTGTGAACCACGAGGTCCCGCAGATGGAGGAGGAGGGATTCGAAGTCAGCTACTTCGAGCTGGACGACTATGGCGTTCCCACCTACTATGAAGCGGTTTTCCTTGCCAACGATACGATGATTCAGGAGAATCCCGAAACCCTTTCCGCTTTCCTGCGCGCCTGCGCCAAGGGCTTTGCCGATATGCAGGCCGATCCGGAGGAGGCGCTCGCCATTCTTCTTGCCAATCAGAACGCCGAAAACTTCCCCCTTTCCGAGACGGTTGAACGGAAGAGCATGCAAACCCTCCTGCCCCTGATGGAGACAAAAGATGTTTCTTTCCTTGCACAAAGCGAGGAAATGTGGCAAAATAATATTGATTGGCTCTATACGCAGGGATTGATCGAGCAGAAACCGTCTGTCAGCGACGTGATGGCGGTTCTCGGTTAACATAAAAACGGCGGATAGGATGACCCGGTCATTCTGTCCGCCTTGTTCGTTTTCTGGGAGGGAACCACATGAATCAATTGGACGCACTGTCCTTGCTCAACTCTGTCAAGGAGGGAAGCTTAACACCGGAACAGGCGCTTCTCAGGCTCCGGCTCGAGCCATTTGAGGATCTCGGCTACGCCAAGGTTGATCATCACCGAGGGCTGCGGCAGGGAGCGGCAGAGGTCATCTACGGCGCCGGAAAAACCCCGGAACAGATTGCCGGGATTGTGGCCGCGATGCTTCAGCACGAGGAACGCAACATTCTGATCACCCGTATGTCTGCCAAGGCGGCAACGGTCGTTTCCGAGCACTGTGACCTCGAGTATCATCCGATCCCTCGGGTCGGGCTGGTCCGCAGGGTGGAGGAGGTTACCGCTTCCGGTTCGATCGCGGTCGTATCGGGAGGCACCAGCGATCTGGCCGTCTGTGAAGAAGCGGCTCTGACCGCTGAAGCGCTCGGCAACCGCGTGGAACGGATCTACGACGTCGGAGTAGCGGGGCTGCACCGGCTGCTGGCCCACCTCGACCGTCTGATGGAGGCCAAGGTCATCATTGCCGTTGCCGGAATGGAGGGGGCGCTGGCCAGTGTGGTCGGCGGTCTGGCCGACTGTCCGGTGATCGCCGTCCCCACCAGCGTGGGCTACGGAGCGTCTTTCCATGGACTTTCGGCCCTGCTCTCGATGCTCAATTCCTGCGCCAGCGGGGTCAGCGTCGTCAATATTGACAACGGCTTCGGTGCGGGCTACCTCGCCAGCATGATCAACCATATGGGAGGAACCACGAAATGAAAACCCTCTATCTCGAATGCGGCATGGGTGCAGCCGGCGACATGCTGCTGGCCGCTCTTTATGAGCTTGACCCGGACCGAAAGGCAGCCCTCGCGGCCCTCAACGGGCTGGGGATTCCCCACGTGCGCTACTTTGCCGACCCGTCAGAAAAATGCGGTATCCTCGGCACCCACATGACGGTTACCGTCTACGATGATGAGGAGGAAAGCTGGGACTCCTCCTGCATGGAACAGGTCGTCCATGACGAACCGCCCGTGCAGGAGGTGTATTCCCATGAACATTCCGGCGGTCATCACGATGCGGATGGGCACACCCATGGGCAATATGGACCTGACGCGCATACACAGGAACACGATCACCCCCATCTGCACGACGGGGGGCACCCGCACACCCATGGGCATGGCCATCACCATCACACCGGCATGGCTGAAATCGAATCGCTGATCTCCTCGCTGCACTGCTCCGACGCGGTGAAAGAGCAGGTCTTGTCGGTTTACACGCTGATCGCCGAAGCGGAAAGTAAGGCGCATGGCCGTCCGGTTTCCGAGATTCACTTCCACGAGGTCGGATCGCTCGACGCCATCGCCGATGTGGCGGGAGTCTGCCTGATGCTGGAGCGGCTCGCACCGGAGCGCATTACCGCTTCTCCCGTCACTGTGGGCTTCGGACAGGTGCGCTGTGCACATGGAATCCTTCCGGTGCCCGCGCCCGCCACCGCGTTTCTGCTTCGGGGAATTCCCACTCAGTCGGGAAGAATTCAGGGCGAACTCTGTACCCCGACCGGCGCCGCGCTGCTGCGCTGCTTTGCAAAAGAGTTTTCCGTGATGCCGGTCATGGCGGTGCAGTCGATCGGCTACGGCATGGGGAAAAAGGATTTCGAGGCGGCCAACTGTGTCCGGGCGATGCTTGGAGAGACGGATGGAGGACGTGAGGAGCTCTGCGAGCTGCGCTGCAATCTCGACGACATGACCGGGGAGGCAATCGCCTACGCCCAGCAGCTTCTGCTTAAAGAAGGGGCGCTCGATGTATTCCTCACCCCCGTGCAGATGAAAAAATCCCGCCCCGCGGTGCTTCTCACCTGTCTCTGCCCCCGGGAGGACAGCGAAAAATTTTCGCTGCTGATGCTGCGGCACACCACAACACTGGGGGTCCGGGAAATATCCTGCCGCCGCATTTCCCTTGCGCGTTCGTCCGAACAGATCGAAACCGCCTTTGGGAAGATCACGGTGAAAACCTCTGAGGGCTTTGGGGTCCGGCGGCAGAAACCGGAATACGACGAGATTGCCGCCGCCGCTGAGGCAGCGGGGGTGCCTTTTGAAGAGGCTGCCCGCGCCGTTGACGCGGCGCTGGATAGGCAGATGCATTAAAAGCGGACGGCGGGGCCGCGCTGTGTTTTTCTGCACCAGCCGCCGCGAGCGCCGCCGGACGGTTCTCCTTGATCACCAGTCTACCAAAACACAGCGGACGGCCGTTCCCCTCTGGGGAAAACAAAGGCCGTCCGCATCGGCGTTATCAGTTGCAGAAAAACACTCCGGCAAAGCTGAGGCCTTCACTTCATACAAATGTCAAACGTATAGCAAAAGACCGTCCCTCTCTCGGGACGGTCTTTTCTCTTGCGCTTTATAATTTCGTGGTCAGACTACAATTAGCAGGCAGCGCTAACGGCGGGGTTGGGCACACCAATTTCGTCGTTATCCGATCAAGCGAAAAAACGCCCGGCAGGGCCGAGGCCCTCACTTCATGCAAATGCCAAAAGCATAACAAAAGACCGCCCCGGAGAGAAGGGCGGTCTTTTTCACTTGTGCTTTATAATTTCGTCGTCAGACTACAATTAGCAAGCAGCGCCAGTGGCGGGGTTGGTCACGTCAACAGTGGGGACCTCAACAGAGGGCTCTTCAACAGCGGCGGGAGCAGCAACGAGCTCGACGTCAGAGAAGAGGTAGCTGCCGAGAACGCGGGTCTTGAAGGTGATCTCCTCACCGTCAAACTCGCCAAGGAGCTTCAGGGAGCCGTCAGCCATGAGCTGGTAAGCATACTCGAAGTCCTCGCCCTCGTACATGAACTCGCCGGTACGGTTGAACTTGGTGTTGTTGAAGTTCAGCGCAAAGATCTTGGCGTCGGGGTTCGCATCAGCGATGCCGTCGTCAAGCTTGGTGTCGAAGTAGAGCAGGTTCTTGCCCTGGCCGGACACGTCGACAGTGAAGGTGCCTTCGTTCTGATCAGCAAACGCACCAAAGGTGAACTCGGTCTCGTCGTCATAATCATACTTGAGGAGGTAGTAGGTCTCGGGCTCGAGCTCGGTGTTGTCGCCGACGGTATCGCCGTAAACATACAGCTCAACGCCGCTGTCGGTATACCAGTCATAGTAGCTGTTCTCATAGCCGACATTGACCTCGATATCGATCTCGAGATCCTTGACCTTGTAGTTCTTGCCCTCGTCGTCGCCCTTCTTGGACTTGTTCAGTTCAAGGGTGGCAATGATGTCGGCGTCGGAGGTGGTCTCCTTGGCAACGGTCTTGATCTCAACGAAGTAGTAGTAGCCGGGCTCAGCACCCTCAACGATGGTGGAGGCATTCTCGACATACTTCTTGACAACGGACACGCCGGCGTCAGCGACGAGCTCCTTGCCCATCTCATACTCAACCTTGACCTTCAGGCCGTCAACGATCTCATGACGGGTGATCAGGTTGCCTTCGACGTCAAGAATAGCAAAGTAAGCGGCCTTGCCATACTGGATGACATCGGGGATCATCTTGTTGGAGTCGGCGGCATAGCGGCGAGCGGTGGTATCGACATCAGCAACACCGTCGTTGATCTCGACGCCCTTCGCGAAGGCAACGGCGCTGAGGCTCATAACCATCGCAACAGCCAGAACAAGGGCAAATACCTTTTTCATTGGTTGTATCCTCCTAAATTTCATTTCATATTTCCCGGGCGGAGACTCTCCAACCACCGTCCGAAAAACCTGGGTGAATTTCCCACCAGAAAAGGCGGGCGGCCATCCTGAAATTCCCTTGGGAAATTTCATGTACTTACTCTACCACAAAACTTCTGCGAATGCAATAGTTTTGTTACAAAAATGTAATCAAAATCTTTGTGCGATTTACCACTGGACTTTGCGGGACTCCTCCCCTTGGCAGGAAGGTGACAGCCGTCTGAAAAAACGCCGCTCCCCGACGGGGAGCGGCGTTTTTCGGGGACAAACGAATGACGGTCCGATTACGCGGGCTTTCAGGCCTGCGCAGGAGCCGCCGTCAGCTCGATATCCGAGAAGACATACCGGCCGAGGGTGCGCGTCTGAAAGGAAACCTCGCCGTCCTCGAACTCGCCGAGCAGCTTGAGCGAGCCGTCCGCCATCAGCTGATAGGCGTAGTTCAGGCCGTCCGCCTCATACAGGAACTCTCCGGTGCGGTTGAACTGCACACCGTTGAAGTTAAGGAACCACACTGCCGCGTCGGGATTGGCGGCGCAGAGCGCTTCATCGGCGGTCGTGTTGTAGTTGAGCAGGTTCTTGCCCTGACCGGACACGTCGACCGTGAAGGTGCCCTCGTTGGGCTCGAGGCCGAACGAGAACTCCACCTTGTCGTCATAGTCGTATTTCAGCAGGTAATGATCGTCCGGCTCAAGCGCGAGGAGGGTTCCGGCAACGGTATCGCTGGTGATTTCCAGATCGCCGTAAAAATCGGTGCCGAACGCCTGATAGTTGTAGGGGTAGAAGATGTTGGCGGTAAAGTCGGCCTCGAGATCCTTTACCTTATAGTTCTTGTTTTTATCGTCGCCCTTCTTGCTCTTGTTGAGGGTAAAGGTGCCGATGATGTCCACATCGGTGGTCGAGACGCGCGGGATGGTCTGCATGGCGATAAAGTAATAATAGCCGGGGCCCTGCTTCAAAAATGCCTCATAGGCCGGGCTGGACCAGTTGCCGTGATGGCCGGGAACCGGGCTGACGCCAAGCTGGTCAACTTTCTTTTTGACAACCGAAACCGAGGCGACATGTTCTTCGCCCTGCTCATAATCCACCTTGACTCTCAGGCCGTCGACCATGTCGCGGTCGCTGATCAGGGCATAATCGCCCTCGGCGTCCTGCGTCAGCAACGCATAATGGGCGACCTCGCCGAAGCCCACCGTCATCGAGGCCATGCCATGCGGCGGGATGTAAAGGGATGTACTGGGATCTCCGATTCCGGCCTGCTCATAGCGGAACATGGTCGGATCCACCGCGACAACGCCGTCGTGGGTTTCATTCTTTGCGGCAAAGGCGACGCTCGACATCGAGACCACCATTGCCGACGCCAGCAGGGCGGCAAGCAGCTTTTTCATAAACTCCAACTCCATTTCTTTCGTTTCCAAGATACGGGCAGTTCGCGTATTTTTACCCAATTCATCGTAATACGCAACATAATGTAAATGATACCAGAGTTTTTTCCTATTTGCAACACTATTGGAAACATTCGATGCAATTTATTTTCTTTATTCACGAATTTTATTCTCCCGACGGAAGCAATTTGCTACTTTTCGGCATAGCATTCCTCCCCGGCCCATACAGATAGACAAACGCCTGCCGAGGAGGACGCTGTATGGAGCACATCCCTTTTTTTATCCCCGACCTGTCCGAAGAGGACGCCGCTGCAGCGGCGGCAGTTCTGCGCTCGGGGTGGATTACCACCGGCCCTGTCACCGCCCGCTTTGAACGGGCCGTCGCGGATTTCTGCCGTGCGGACCGGACGGTCTGCCTTTCCTCCCAGACGGCGGCGGCCGAGCTGGTCCTGCGCCTTCTGGGAATCGGACCGGGGGACGAGGTGCTGCTGCCCGCCTATACCTATACCGCCACCTGCAGTGTGGTCTGCCATGTCGGAGCTGTCCCGGTCCTGATCGACTGCGCTCCGGGGCGGTTCACCATGGACGAGAACGCGCTGGAAGCGGCCGTCACCCCGCGCACCAAGGCGATCATCCCGGTGGACTTTGCCGGGATTCCCTGCGACTGCCGCCGCCTCACCGCTCTCGCCGGGGCCAAGAGGGGGTGCTTTTCCCCCGCTTCCCCTCTTCAGGAGGCGCTCGGCCGCATCGCCGTTGTCGCCGACGCCTCCCACTCGCTGGGCGGCAGCCGGGACGGTCTCCCCTGCGGCTCGCTGGCCGACTTCACCTGCTTTTCCTTCCACGCAGTCAAAAACCTGACCACCGCCGAAGGCGGCGCCATTGTCTGGCGGGATCTTCCGGGCGCGGACAACGATGCGCTCGAACGCCGGCTGCGGCTTCTTTCCCTGCATGGGCAGAGCCGCAGCGCGTTTGAAAAGCAGGAGGGGGACTGGGAATACGACATTCTCTTTCCGGGCTATAAATGCAATATGACCGACCTTGCGGCGGCGCTTGGACTTTCACAGCTCGGGCGGTATCCTTCGATGCTTGCCCGCCGAAGGGCCCTGATCTGCCGGTACGACAGCGCCTTTTCCGATCTCCCGATCGAGCTTCCGCGGCATTTTGAGCCGGGGATTTCCTCCAGCGGGCATCTTTACCCCATCCGGCTGCACGACTTTTCAGAAGAGGAGCGCGGCAGGGCTATCGCCGCTCTCTGCCGCACGGGAGTCTCCTGCAACGTCCACTACAAGCCGCTGCCGATGCTCACCGCCTACCGCTGTCTCGGATTTTCTATTTGCAATTTTCCCAACGCTTATGCGATGTACCAAAATGAAGTGACGCTTCCGCTCTACAGCGCCATGAGCGACGCGCAGGCCGATTGGGTGGCCGAGGCGCTGCACAAAATTCTTCGATAAAAAATTTCAAAAAATTTTGAGGCCGCTGCGATAAATCAGCGGCCTTCTGCGTTATTCCAGTGAAAGGACCCAAAACACCAATCAAGGCAAAAGGAGAATTCAACATGACACTGCTTAGAAAACGCTTCCTGCTTCCCGCCCTCGCGGCGCTGGCGGTTCTCTGCGGACTCGCCGTCTGGATGCTCACCCCCTCCGGCTATTTGGCCATTGATCTTAGAACCTGTATTCACAAAAGGGCTGTACATACAGCCCTTTTTCCATTCTGCTTCCGCGGTTCCTTTTCACAGATCTGCCCTGCCATGCGATTTTGTACCAGGCAACGTCCGGCTTGGCTTCATTCCTTTTCACAGAGTTGTCCTGCTGTCCGGAGCCACTCCTCTGGGCGGATCGCCGTTCTTTTCACAGCAGGCGAGGTACAGCAGCAGATGTTCCCGCGCGGATTTCGCGGTCGGCTGGGGGGCCTCTCCCGAAATGTAGCACAACGCGGCGTTCCACTCGGAGAGCGGCGCCGCTACACAAGGTATTTTCTCCACCCGGCGTGCCAGACGCGCGCGTTCCCAGCCCTGTAGATACCGCAGGTCAGACAGATATCCGCAGTGCGCTATAACCGACAGCATCTCCAGCAGCGAAAATTCAAAATTTTCCTCCAGTTTCAAAAAACCACCACACGTTTCGCATTCCGACGCTTATTTCAAGTCAATCATAGCACAGTATATTTACAAATGTCAATTAAAAACATCTAAATGATAATGCGATATCAATCAGGTTATTTTACCATACTAATGAGGGGTGGTAAAATGATCGCTGAAAAAATTAAGAGTCTACGGCAACAGGATTCTCTGACACAGGCCGAGCTTGCAAAACGTCTGGGGATCACGCGCTCCAGCGTCAATGCGTGGGAGATGGGCATTTCTGCCCCCTCGACCCAATATCTCGTTGAATTGGCGAACATTTTTAAGGTGTCCGCCGACTATCTTCTGGGAATCGACACCTCATGTTCTGTGAACGTGGCGGGACTTACCGAAGGGGATATCCATCTCGTTCATATTCTGATTTCGCATTTGAAAAGTAAAAATACTCATTGCGATTAAGAGCGTATGACAAGTCCGGCCTTCAGCTGTTACAGAAGCCGAAGCCGGCTTCTTCACTGTGGCAAAGAGATTTGCGGGCTTTTCGCTGTTCTGTTTCAAGCAAGGACAGTTCTCCCCCCGCACAAAAAAGGCACCTGCCAGCGCATGAAAAATCCGGCGTCCACCGTTTGGTGGACGCCGGATTTTTCAGGAACGGCTGGCCGTTCGATCTTTTCTTAGTACATGCCGCCCATGCCGCCGCCGGCAGGAGCCGCAGGCTCCTCCTTCGGCTCTTCAGAAACAAGCGACTCGGTGGTCAGAACCATCGCCGCGACCGATGCGGCATTCTGCAGAGCACTGCGGGAAACCTTGGTCGGATCGACGATACCCATCTCCATCATATCGCCGTAGGTCTCATTGGCCGCATTGAAGCCGTAACCGACCTTGCGTGCGCGCTTGATCTTGTCGATGATGACCGAGCCTTCGAGGCCGGCGTTCTTGGCGATCTGGCGGATCGGCTCCTCAAGGGCGCGCTGCACAATCTTCACACCAGTCTTGACATCGCCGCCCGCCGAAACGGCCAGCTTCTCGACGCTGGGAATGGCATTGAGCATCGCGACGCCGCCGCCGGCAACGATGCCTTCCTCAACCGCCGCCTTGGTGGCCGAGAGAGCGTCCTCGATGCGGAGTTTCTTCTCCTTCATCTCGACCTCGGTGGCAGCGCCGACCTTGATGACCGCTACGCCGCCCGCGAGCTTGGCAAGGCGCTCCTGCAGCTTCTCGCGGTCGAAGTCGGAGGTGGTGTTCTCAATTTCAGAGCGGATCTGAGCGACCCGGCCCTTGATCGCATCGGAATTGCCGGCGCCGTTGACGATCACGGTGTTTTCCTTCGAAACCTTGACCTGTCCAGCGCGGCCGAGCATGTCAACAGTGGCTTCCTTCAGCTCATAGCCGAGGTCGGAGCTGATCACGGTGCCGCCGGTGAGGATGGCGATATCCTCGAGCATAGCCTTGCGGCGGTCGCCAAAGCCGGGAGCCTTGACAGCTACGCAGGTGAAGGTGCCGCGCAGGCGGTTGACCAGCAGGGTGGCGAGCGCCTCGCCTTCGATATCCTCCGCGATGATGACCAGCTTCTTGCCGGACTGCACGATCTGCTCAAGCAGAGGCAGAATTTCCTGAATCGAGGAAATCTTCTTGTCGGTGATCAGGATATAGGCGTCGTCGATGACAGCCTCCATCTTGTCGGTATCGGTAACCATATAGGGGGAGACGTAGCCGCGGTCAAACTGCATACCCTCGACGACCTCGGTGTAAGTCTCAGCGGTCTTGGACTCTTCGATGGTGATGACACCGTCGGAGCCAACCTTCTCCATCGCCTCGGCGATCAGCTTGCCGATCGTCTCATCTCCGGCAGAGACGGTGGCGACACGGGCGATGTCGGCAGAGCCGGAAACCTTCTTGGAATTCTCGCGGATCGCCTCAACGGCCGCATCGACCGCCTTCTGGACGCCGATCTTGATCTCCATGGGGTTCGCGCCCGCGGCAACGTTCTTCATGCCCTCGCGCACCAGCGCCTGAGCAAGCAGGGTCGCGGTGGTGGTGCCGTCGCCGGCCGCGTCATTGGTCTTGGTGGCGACCTCCTTGACGAGCTGGGCGCCCATATTCTCAAAGGGGTCCTCGAGTTCGATTTCCTTGGCGATGGTTACGCCGTCGTTGGTGATCAGCGGAGCGCCGAACTTCTTATCGAGCACAACGTTGCGGCCTTTCGGGCCGAGGGTAATTTTAACGGTATCGGCAAGCTTGTCAATGCCCGCCTGCAGGGACTTTCTGGCGTCTTCGCCGTAAGCAAGGATCTTAGCCATAGTGGTGTTTCCTCCTCCAATGATTGTTTCAGGTTTGCGGCCGCTGGGGCCGGTGATTTTTTATTCTACAACCGCAAGGACATCCGACTGGCGCAGAATGGTGTATTCCACCCCGTCAATCTTGACCTCGGTGCCGGCATATTTGCTCAGCAGCACCTTCTGGCCAGCGGAGAGGTACATCTTAACCTCCTTGCCGTCCACAAGTCCGCCGGGGCCCACTGCGATGATCTCTGCGACCTGGGGCTTCTCCTTCGCGGAACCAGCGAGGATGATGCCGCTCTTGGTGGTTTCCTCGGCCTCTACCATCTTGACAACAACACGGTCAGCCAACGGTTTGATGTTCATAGCGATTCCTCCATTTATTTGATTTTTGATTTTACATTTTTAGCACTCTCATTTCTTGAGTGCTAACTATATTTTATCCTAATTTTTCAAAAAATCAAGGGGTTTTCTGCTTTTTTTGCAAAATTCATAATTTTTTAAAAAGTGCCGCTGCCGCTTCGCAGTTTTTCCCCTTCGCGATCACGATCCGATCTGTCCGGCCCGCCGTCGCCAACAAACTGCGGCTTCGTTTTCCCTTCGCGATCACGATCCGATCCGTCCGGCCAGAATCATGACGGCCGCTCCCAGCAGCACGCCGCAGAAGGCCGGGCCGCGCCGCCCGGTACGCCAGGCGGCGGGAAGCAGCTCTCCGAAGGAAAGAGCCGTCATCAAGCCCCCTACGCCGCAGTAGATCAGTGCAAGGCCCGACTCCCCGAGCCGCCCCGCAAGAAAGCGCCAGGCCAGCAGCGCCCCCACCGGTTCGGCAAACCCCGATACCGCCGCCATCAGCAGTGCCCCTCCCCGTCCTTCGCCCGCGGCGGTCAGCGGCATCGCCACCGAAATCCCCTCCGGGATATTGTGCAGGGCGATGGCGGCACAAAGCACCAGCCCCGCGTGCAGGTCGCTGTTGCCGCTGAGAAAGACAGCTACCCCTTCCGGCAGGTTGTGCACCAGCAAAACAATCATCGACAAAAGGCCCAATCGCCGGTATCCGGACCGTCCCTGTTCCTGGGGCATCATCAGCTCAAGCAATGCCGCAAACAGCGCCCCGGCCGCGGCCGCGGCGCCCGCCGCAAAGATTCCCGCCGCGCCCGGCATCGCAATCAACAGCACAGAAATCCCCTCCGGCAGCAGCTCCGACAGCGAGACGCCCGTCATCACCCCCGCAGCCAGTCCCAGCGAAAGCGCCATCATCCATGCGGGCGGCCTTCTGAAAAGAACCGCCGCTCCCGCGCCGACCATCGTCGCCATGCCCGCCGCCGTGCTCAGCAGCAGCGCCATCATTGCCCGGTCATCCATCGCCGTTCCTCCTCTTAGCATCATCATTTCTGTTTATAGCTATTCAGCCGGGCGGAAAAATAGCTTTCGGGAGAGCGATTCCTTTCAGGCAGGGAGCGTCTCATCTGTTTTGTCAGCATGTTGTCTCAAAAAATGCCCGGCGAAAAACCTTCCTCCTTGTCCGCGGCGCCGCAAAAAAGATTGGTATAAATCCTCAACGCTAACAGATACTATCATCACAACCAATGCCATCACAGCGATGATAGAAAACAAAGGAGCGTTTCTGATGAAAGCAACTGGAATTGTCAGGAGGATTGACGATCTCGGGCGCGTCGTCATCCCTAAGGAGATCAGGAGAACGATGCGGATCCGCGAGGGAGACCCTCTCGAAATTTATACAGACAACGACGGTGAGGTCATCTTTAAGAAGTATTCTCCCATCGGCGAGCTCGGCTCTTTCGCAGCCCAGTACGCCGAAGTGCTGCAGCGCGCCAGCGGGCACGCCGTCGTGGTCTGCGACCGGGACCATGTGATTGCCGTCGCGGGTCTGCCCAAGAAAGAGCTGCTTGAGCGCCGGGTTTCTCCCTCGCTGGAGGAGCTGATGGAAACCCGCCACCCCTACGCGCTGACCGACGGGGAAAGCTCCCGTCTTCAGCCGGTCGAGGGGGTGGACCGCTACGCATCCGTTGCCGCCCCCATCGTGGCTGCGGGGGATGTCTGCGGTTCCATCATGTTCCTTTTGGGGGAGAACGACAGCGTTGTGGGGGAAGCGGAGGTCAAGCTGATCGCAGTCGCCGCCGGCTTCCTCGGAAAACAGATGGAAGAGTAATCCGCCGGGCGGAGGGCCGGAGCTGTTAAAACAGCTCCGGCCCTCCGCTTTGCAAGCGGCGGAACCCTCTCCTGTTTCCCGCAGCGCCGGCGGGTTCCGGCGCTGAAAAGCAGCTTGGGGAACCGTTCTTACGGGAGAATTCCTGATTCTTCCCGAACGGGAGGAAAATTTGTCCATAAATGCCGTTTTTCACAAGAGAAAAAACTATTTTCCTCATTTCAGAGTATTGCTTTTTCAACTGACAGCGGATATAATGGAAGAACAAGTGGTGAAGTATGGGGAAAATAGGTGAAGAATCCCTATCAAGTGGAGAAAGGAGGGGCACCCGATGCTGATTGGTGAATACCGGCACAGCCTTGATCCCAAGGGCAGGGTGAACTTTCCCGCCAAGCTTCGCGAGGACCTGGGCGACTCCTTCATCATTTGCAAGGGGCTGGACAACTGCCTCTATGTCTATCGCATGAGCGAGTGGGACAAGCTGGTTGAAAAAACTTCCGCCCTCCCCTCCAGCAAGGCGCGCACCATCCAGCGTTTTTTCTTCGCCAGCGCCGTCTGCTGTGAGCCGGACAAGCAGGGCCGGGTGCTCATTCCGCAGACGCTGCGGGATTATGCCGGCCTGACCGGAGAGATCGCCGTCATCGGCGTCTCGACCCGCGCCGAAATCTGGGACAGCGCCCGCTGGGACGAGGCGAACGCCGCCCTCACCAGCGAATCGGTTGCCGAAACGATGGAGGAGCTCGGCTTTTAAGGGAGAGAATCCATGGAATTTTCACATGTTTCCGTTCTGCTGCATGAGACCATTGAAAGTCTCAACATCCGGCCGGATGGCGTCTATATCGACGGCACCGCCGGGGGCGCGGGACACTCCTGCGAAATTGCTTCCCGCCTCACCACCGGACGGCTCATCGCCATCGACAAGGACCCCGACGCGATCCGCGCCGCAGCCGCCCGTCTCGCCCCCTTTCCTCAGGCCCGCGTGGTCCGGGAGGACTTCCGCAATCTCCGCGCCGTGGCCGAAGCGCAGGGCATCCTCCGCGCCGACGGAATCCTGCTCGATCTGGGGGTGTCCTCCCAGCAGCTCGACGACGCCGCCCGCGGCTTTTCCTACCACAGCGACGCGCCACTCGATATGCGGATGTCCCAGTCCGGTATGAGCGCCTACGATTTGGTCAACGGATACGACGAGCAGTCGATTATCAGAATTCTGCGCGACTACGGCGAAGAACGCTTTGCCGCAAGGATCGCAAGGGCGATCGTACAGGCGCGCAGTTCCCGCCCCATCGAAACCACCCTTCAGCTCGCGGAGCTGATCAAAGAAGCTATTCCCGCGGCGACCCGGCGCGAAGGCGGCCATCCCGCCAAGCGCAGCTTTCAGGCCATCCGCATCGAGGTCAATGGAGAGTTGACGGCGCTCGAAAGCGCACTCGATCAAGCGTTTGACCTGCTATCGGTCGGTGGAAGACTCTCAATCATTACCTTCCACTCGCTCGAGGACCGCATGGTGAAGCGCCGGTTTGCCGTTTATACCGAGGGCTGTACCTGCCCCGCCGAATTTCCCGTCTGCGTTTGCGGGAAGACGCCGCGGGGCAGGCTCCTCGCCAAAAAGCCGGTCACGGCTTCGGAAGAGGAGCTCGTCCGCAACCACCGCAGCCGCAGCGCAAAGCTGCGCTGCATCGAAAAGATTAAGGATTGACGATACAACATACAACCTTGAAAGGAGGGCCGACCGATGGCACAAGGCAGCGCCGCCTATGATTTTGACCGGCTTGAACAGCATTACGCCACCGCGGGCGCGCCCCGGGTCAAGCAGCCGCCCGAACTTCGGGTGGTGGAAAACCGCGGCCGCCGCGAACGCGCCGCTTTCTGGAAAGGCGCAGCAACCTTTATCCTGATTCTCGGGGTGGTCTGCGCCATTCTCTACAACAACGTCCAGCTCACCGAGCTGACCAGCCAGATTGAAAAGACCCGGTCGCAGCTTGAGGCTCTCGAAAACGACTACCGGCTGATGCAGGTCAAAATCGAAAGCAGCACCTCGCTGCGCACTGTGCAGGAAATTGCCGAAACCGAACTCGGAATGGCCAAGGCCGAAAGCTATCAGGTGGAGTATATCAACCTCGGCGAAGGAGACCGCGTGGTGCTTGCCCGCGCCCACGAGCCGCGGCTCAACGACCGGATTCGCCATGCCTGGCGCAGTCTTTTGGAATACCTCGGCGTCTGAGACAATAAAATGATTACAACCCCCCTCCCCTCCCGGTTAAGGCAGCCGAGGGGCAAACGGGAACATGGACAAAAAAATGAACGGCACGCAAACAAAGCGACGGAGAGTTAAGTCAACCATGCCTTAACTCTTCCTTTCTTTTTCCGGGGGATTCGACCTTTCTCGCCATACAATCCCCACCGGGGCAGGGCGTGCTGCGGGAGCAAAAAGAGCCCTTGCAATTCTGCCGACGGCACACAATACAGCGGGGGCAAGCCACGCCGCGGGCGCGGGGAATATCCCGTATGACGCGGAAATTTGAAGCAGGGCGCGGGGAATACCCCGTATGACGCGGAAATTTGAAGCAGAGCGCGCCGCGGGCGCAAAGAGAACCGCGTCCGGTTTTCCAAACCATAACAGCATCAGGAGGCAGCATGATCCAAGTTCAGTCCAGCCGGCGCATGAAAATTAAAATGAATATTGTCCTGGCTCTGCTTGTGCTGGTGGGGTTCGGCGTGCTGATCGGACGGCTTTACCAGCTCCAGCTCGTCGATGGCGAGATGTATCAGGCCAAGGCTCTCAAGCAGCAGCTGAGGCCGACCGCCATCTCTGCCCAGCGCGGCGCCATCTATGACCGCAATATGAAAACGCTGGCCGCCTCGGCCACCGTCTGGACGGTCACCCTCTCCCCCGCCGAACTCAAGGACGCGGATCAGCTCTCAAAAATCGCCGATTTTCTTGCGCCGCTGCTCGGGGTAGAGCGCGAGAAGATCATAGAGCGCGGACAGAAAACAGCCAGCTATTACGAAATCATCAAGCAGAAGGTTGACGACACAACCGCCGACGCCATTCTCCGCTTCTGCGATGAAAACAAGATCAACTGCGTCAACCTCGTCGAGGACTCCCGGCGCTACTACCCCTACGGCAGTCTCGCCTCGACGGTGCTCGGCTTTACCACCTCCGAAAACAAGGGCGCCTACGGCATCGAAAGCAACTACGAAAAGATCCTCGCCGGAACCCCCGGGATGGTTGTCTCGGCCAAGAATGCCAAAAGCGGCAACATGCCCTATTCCTATGACCGGGAATATGAGCCGGTGGATGGCAATTCGATCGTGCTGACCATCGATGAGGTGATCCAGCACAGCCTGGAACGGCATCTTGAAACGGCGGTCATCGAACACAACGTCAACAATCGCGCCGTCGGAATCGCCATGGACGTCAATACCGGGGCCATCCTCGGGATGGCGACCAAGCCCGATTTTGATCCCAACGAACCGAATATCCTCTGCGACCCCAAGGCGATCGCCGAAATTGCAGCCTTTGACGAGCAGATCGCCGCTGCGTCCGGCGAGGAAGCCGAACGGCTCAAGTCCGAACGGCTCGACGCGCTGGGCAAGGCCCAATTTGCCCAATGGCGCAACAAGGCGATCAGCGACCCCTATGAGCCGGGCTCGGTCTTCAAGATCATCACCGCCTCCATGGCGCTCGACACCGAGGTCTGCCGCCCCACCGGGGAATATTACACCTGTCCCGGCTTTCATATCGTGGCGGGGCGGCGCAAAGCCTGCTGGAAGGCCGCCGGCCACGGTACCATTGACTTCACCCAGGCAGTCAAATTTTCCTGCAACCCCGCCTTCATGATGATCGGCGCCAAGGTCGGGCCGCGCAACTTCTACGATTACTTCGAACGGTTCGGCCTCAGGGAACCGACCCGCATCGACCTTCCCGGCGAAGCGGACGGCATTTTCTACGACTACGACACCCTCGCCAAAGAAACCGGCGAGGAGCTTGCCTCCTCCTCCTTCGGGCAGACCTTCAAGGTCACCCCCATCCAGATCTGCACCGCCGTCGCGGCGGCGGTCAACGGAGGCCGCCTGATGCAGCCGTATGTCGTCAGTCAGGTTCTCGACCCGGAGGGCAACATCGTTTCGACCACCGAACCGGTCGTCAAGCGCCAGGTCATCAGCGAACAGACCTCCGAGACGATGCGCGGCATCCTCGAAAAGGTGGTGGGAGATCCCGACGGCTCGGGCAAGAATGCCTATGTTCCCGGCTACCGGGTCGGCGGCAAGACCGGCACCAGCGAAAAGCTCGACGCCAAGGAAGGCGGCGAGGTCACCCGCCGGATCGCTTCCTTTATGGGCATCGCCCCCTCCAACGACCCGCAGGTGCTGGTGCTTGTCATCCTCGACGAGCCCCAGATGCAGAACATCTACGGCTCGGTCATCGCCGCGCCGGTCGTCGGCGCCATCATGTCGGATATCCTCCCCTACCTCAAGGTTGAGCCGCAGTATACCGAAGCGGAGCTGTCCGACATTGAGGTGAAGGTCCCCTATGTCACCGGCGGAGTCGTTCATGACGCCCTCTCGGCGCTGACCGCGCGCGGGCTTTCCTACAAGCTGGTGGGAGATGGGGTCAACGTCACCGGTCAGATTCCCTCTTCAGGCACCGAATGCCCGAAGGGCACCAAGGTGATCCTCTACACCGACGGCGCGCAGCCGGCCGATCCGGCCGAGGTGCCCGACGTTCTCGGGCTTTCGGCCCAGCAGGCCAACCGCACCATCCTCAACGCAGGCTTCAACATCCGGCTGATGGGGGCGGACATCGAAGGCAAGGGCGTTATGGCCGTCCTGCAGGATCCCCTTCCAGGGACTGCCGCGCAGGAGGGAACCATCGTAACGGTAACCTTTGCCGATGCTTCCGATGCGTTCACGGCCGAGGAAACCTATGAAGCGATGCAGGAAAACTCCTCCGAACCGTCGCCGGGAGCTGCTTCTCCGGCCGGCGGATAACCGCCTGCTGTTAAGAAACAAAAACCGTCCTGAGGGGATGGTGCCTGCCTGTTTCAGGCTCCGCCGTACTTCGGGCGCATTCCCTCATCTGGATTCTCAGCATTCCCAGGAAAGGAGCAACTACGATGCAGATGCCGTTATCCGCCCTTTTCGCGGGCGTTCCCACTCTATCGCCCCTGCCCGCTCTCGAAGCGGCGCACATCACCTCCGACACCCGTCAGGTTTCCGCGGGGAGCATCTTCTTCTGCATCCGCGGCTTCACCCACGACGGGCACGACTTTGCCGCCAAGGCCCTCGAGCTGGGGGCCGCCGCCGTTGTCTGCGAGCGCAGCCTTGATCTTGGCGGGCGCCAGATTCTTGTGCCGGACACCCACGAAGCCTACGCCCTCTGCTGCGCCAACCTCTTCGGCAACCCTCAGCGGAGGCTCCGGCTCGTCGGGGTAACCGGAACGAACGGAAAGACCACCATCACCCATCTGATCCGCGACGTTTTGCAGGGACTCGGTCATAAAACCGGCCTGATCGGCACCATTGAAACCGACCTCGGCGGCGTCACCTTCCCCGCCAAATATACCACTCCCGACCCGCTGACCTTTTATTCGATCCTCGCGCAGATGGCCGACGCGGGCTGCGAATATGCGGTGATGGAGGTTTCCTCCCACGGGCTCGACCAAAAACGGGTAGCCGGCTGCCGCTTTGCGGTGGGGGTGTTTACCAATCTGACGCAGGACCATCTTGATTACCATGGCACGATGGAGGCATACTTCCAGGCGAAGAAGAGTCTTTTTTCGCTCTGCGACGCGGGAGTTGTCAACCTCGACGATTCCTACGGGCGGCGGATTGTTCAGGAGGCACCCTGCCCCATCAGAAGCTTTTCCACCTCGCAGGACTCGGCCGACTATACCGCCAAAAGCATCGAGCTGCGGGCGGACGGGAGCTCCTTCGCCTTTGTCGGCAGCGGTATGATTGCGCGGGTGAAAATCCCGGTTCCGGGTGAATTTTCGGTCTCCAACGCGATGGCCGCCATCGGCGCCTGTCTCGCGCTCGGCTGTGACCTGCAGAAAACCACAGCCCTGCTCGCCGGCTCCCACGGCGTTCCCGGGCGTTTTGAGGTGCTCAAAACCGGCACCCCCTACACCGTCATCCGCGATTACGCCCACACTCCGGACGCAATCGAGAAGGTCTTGTCGGCGCTGCGGGCCGTCACCCGCGGAAGAATCATGATTCTTTTCGGCTGCGCGGGCAACCGCGACCGAAAAAAGCGGGTCCACATGACCGATCTCGCGGCCCGGCTCGCTGATTTTGTGGTGCTGACCTCCGACAATCCCCGCAGCGAGGACCCGATGCAGATCATCGAGGATGCCAAGCCGGGACTTTTGCAGCACAGCACCCCTTATACCATTATCCCCGACCGCTATGAGGCGATCGGCTGGGCTCTTTCCCACTGCCGGCAGGGGGACACCCTGCTTCTCGCCGGCAAGGGGCACGAGGACTATCAGGTCCTCAAGCATGGAACGATCCATTTTGATGAGCGCGAGGTTGTCGCCGAGCTGCTTGCCCGGGGAATTTCAGAAAAGACGGAGGACGAACAAGGTGGAACAGATGAGACTTTCGGAAATTGCCGGGGCGGTCGGCAGCAGCGTCAGCTTTGATGCGCCGGTCCGCTCGGTGGTGACCGATTCCCGCAAGGCCTGCGCCGGGACCGTCTTTGTTGCGATCCGGGGCGAGGCGCTCGACGGGAACGACTTTGCCGCTCAGGCGCTTGCAAACGGAGCCGAGGCCGCGGTGGTGGAACGCCGCATGCCGGGTGCCGACCCCGCCCGCTGCATCCTCGTCCCCGACGGAAAGCGGGCGCTGATCAAAATCGGCGGCGCCTACCGCAGCCGGTTCCAAATCCCGTTTGTCGGGGTGACCGGCAGTGTCGGCAAGACCACCACCAAGGAATTCATCCATGCAGTACTTTCCGCAAAATACCACACTTTGAAAAATGAGGGCAACCAGAACAACGAGATCGGCGTTCCGAACACCCTCTTCAACCTCACTCCCCGCCACGAGACCGCCGTCATCGAGATGGGAATGAGCGGCTTCGGGGAAATCCGCGACCTCACCCTTGCCGTCCGGCCGTCGGTCGGGGTCATCACCTCGATCGGTGTTTCTCACATTGAAATGCTCGGCAGCCGGGAAAACATCCTCAAGGCGAAGCTCGAGCTGCTGGAAGGAATGCCGGACGGTGCGCCGCTGCTGCTCTGCGGGGATAACGATCTGCTCGCCGCGGTGTGCTCCGACCGGCTGCGCGTCTGCCGCTACGGAATGGAAAATCAGGACTGTCAAATCCGCGCGGTGAACGTCGAACAGCATGGAGAGGACAGCACATCCTTTGTCATCGCCTCCCCCTGGGGAAGCCATACCGCCTCGATTCCGATCATTGGACGGCACAATGTCCTCGATGCGCTCGCCGCCTTCGGAACCGGCTGCCTGCTCGGGATCGAGCCTGCCGCTGCCGCCGCCGCGCTTTCCTCCTACCGTTCCACCGGGATGCGGCAGAAGCAGGTGCCCTGGCACGGAGCCACCATCGTCGAGGACTGCTACAACTGTTCACCCGACTCGCTGCGCGCCGCCGCGCTGACCCTCGCCGCTTATCCCTGCCGGGGCAAGCGGGTTCTCGTTCTTTCGGATATGCTCGAGCTCGGCGAAAACGCCGCTGCGATGCACCGGGAATGCGGCGCCTTTATCGCGCGGCAGGAAATCGACCTTCTGATGGCCTGCGGCCCTCTCTCGTCCGACACCATCGAAGGCGCCGACCGGGCGGGGATGGAGCGGTGCTGCCACTACCCCGACCAGTCCTCGATGGCGGAGGCGCTGCTTCATGCGATCCGCCCCGGAGATGTGGTCTGGTTCAAAGCCAGCCGCGGCATGAAGCTCGAAGATGTGATCCATACTCTCTACCGGAAGGGGGAATCGCTTTGAACGGATATTTCGTCCTGGCAGCGGCCGCCTCCTTCGGTGTGACCGCCCTGCTCGGGCTCTGGCTGATCCCCTTTCTCCGCAGGCTCAAATATGGCCAGACGATCCTTGAGATCGGCCCGGCCTGGCACAAAAACAAGCAGGGAACCCCCACCATGGGCGGGCTGATGTTCATCGCGGGAGTCCTCTGTGCGGTTGCCTCCTCCTTTTCGGCGGCTCTGCTCGCGCATCCTGAACTTGCCCAGGGCTACCACCGGATTCTCAACACCCGGCTGGTTGCGGGGTTGCTGATGGCGGTCGGCTTCTCGCTCATCGGCTTTGCCGACGACTATGTTAAGGTTGCCAAAAAGCAGAACCTCGGCCTGACCCCCGGGCAGAAGCTCGTCGTCCAGTTTCTTGTCGCCATCCTCTATCTCTGGAGCCTGATCGCCGCCGGAGACACCTCGACGGTGCTGTTTATCCCCTTCTTCGGCCAGCTTGCCCTTGCGCCCTGGCTTTACTACCCCCTCTGCGCGGTGGGAATCGTCTATATCGTGAACTCGGTCAACCTGACCGACGGACTCGACGGACTCGCGGCTTCGGTGACGGCGATGGCCTCCTTCGGTTTTCTCGCTGTGGCGATGCTGCTGCAAAATTTCCAGACCGAGCTTTTTGCCGTGGCGGTGGCCGGAGGCTGCATCGGCTTTTTGATCTACAACTTTTACCCCGCCAAGGTCTTCATGGGCGACACCGGCTCGATGTTTCTCGGCGGCTGTGTCGTGGCGATGGCCTTTGGAGTCGGCGCGCCGCTGCTGCTCGGTCTGATCGGCCTGATCTATATCTGCGAATCTCTGTCGGTGGTGATTCAGGTGATCAGCTTCAAGACGACCGGCAAACGGATTTTTAAAATGAGCCCGATTCATCACCACTTTGAGATGTCCGGTTACACCGAGGTGCAGATCGGCTTTGCCTTCTCACTCATCACCGTCATCGGCTCGCTGCTGGCATTTCTCGCCGCCCGCGGCTTCTGATCCGCCGTTCTCCGGCTGCGCACAGCCCGATTCATCCGATTCCGAAAGGAGTGAACACCAACCGTGGCTTCTCAGCGTCCCGCAAAGCATCCTCCCCGGACGGTCAACGGGCCGATGGACGCAACCTTTTTGATCATTGTTCTGGTGCTCGTCTCGTTCGGGCTGATAATGATGTTCTCAGCGAGCTACGCCAACGCCTTCTACCTCAAGGGCAACTCGCTTTTCTATATCTCCCGGCAGCTTCCCGCCGCGGCGTTCGGCATCTTTGTCATGCTCGTCGCATCGCGGGTGGATTACCGCATCTTCAAACCGCTGGCCTTTCCTCTCTACCTCGTTTCGCTGGTTCTGCTGGTGATCGTCCTGTTTATGAAGCCGCTGAACAACGCGCGGCGCTGGATCTTTATCGGGCCGATCAACTTTCAGCCCTCTGAGATTGCAAAATTCGCGGTTGTCATCTTCTTTGCGGCCCTGATCTGCAAAAACTACCAGAAGATGACCACCTTCCAATACGGCATCGGCGTTTTTCTCCTCGCTCTCGCCCCGGTCGTTCTTCTGATGATCAAGGAGCCCCACCTTTCCGGAACCGTCCTGATTATCTCGCTGGGCGCGGTCATGATGTTCATCGGCGGCACCGATGTGCGCTGGTTTATCGCGGGCGGCATCGTCGCGGTGGCGGGAATTGCGGCGGTCATCATCGAACCGGATCTTCTCACCGTCCTCGCGCACTACGCCGGAGAACGGATTGAAATCTGGCTCGACCCCTTCTCCGATCCGATTGACGCAGGGTTCCAGACGGTGCAGTCGCTCTATGCCATCGGGTCCGGCGGGCTGATGGGGGCGGGCATCGGCGCCTCGCGTCAGAAATACCTCTACCTGCCCGAGCCGTACAATGACTTTATCTTCGCCATCGTCTGCGAGGAGCTTGGATTTGTCGGCGCGGTGGTCATCATCGGCATTTTTGTTCTGCTGATTTGGCGCGGCTTCGTCATTGCCACCCGCTGCCCCGACCGCTTCGGCTCCTTGGTCGCGGCCGGACTGACCGCCCAGGTCGGGCTGCAAACCCTGCTCAACATCGCGGTTGTCACCAACACCCTGCCGAACACCGGCATCAGCCTGCCCTTCTTCTCCTACGGGGGCACCAGTCTGGTCATGCTGCTCGGGGAGATGGGGGTCATCCTGTCGATCTCCCGCAAAACCCCCATCGAAAAGGAATAGCCCCCTTCCGCGGCCGCGGTCCATCCTGTGGATTTTCCGATTTTATAAGCCTTTGTCAAGAATGGAGTGCCTGCACATGAAAATCCTGTTCGCCTGCGGCGGTACCGCCGGACATATCAACCCCGCGCTCTCGGTTGCGGATTCGCTCTGTGCCCGATATCCCGGCACCGAAGTGCTGTTTGCGGGCAACCCCAGGGGGATGGAGGCGCGGCTCATCCCCAAGGCGGGCTACCCCTTCGCGCCGATCGAGGTAGCGGGAATCCAGCGCAAGCTCACCCTCGAAAACATCGGCCGTAATTTCAGCGCCCTCTGCCTGCTGGCAAAGAGCGGACCACGCGCCGCCTCGATCATCAGGGGCTTTGGGCCGGATGTCGTCATGGGGACCGGCGGCTATGTCAGCGGGCCGATCGTCCGCAAGGCCCACCAGCTCGGCTGCAAGACGATTACCCATGAACAAAACGCCTTCCCGGGGGTGACCACCAAGCTGCTCGCGCCGGACGTTGACCGGCTTCTTCTGGCGATGGAGGGCGCGGCAAAGCACCTGCATCTCAAGAATCCGGACAAGCTGCGCGTCACCGGCAACCCGGTGCGGGAGGCGATCTTCTCGGCTGACCGCGAGGTTTCGCGGATGCGCCTCGGAGTGGACGGCCGCATCTGCATCCTCTCGTTCGGCGGGAGCCTCGGCGCGACGCGGATCAATGAAGCGGTCGCCGACGTCATGGCCTGGCACCGCGGCAAAGCGAACATCCACCATATCCACGCGACCGGCAGCTACGACCACGAGGATTTTCTGGGGTGGATGCGCGACAAAGGACTGGACCTTGAGGGAAATCCCCATCTCGACGTGCGGGAGTACATCGACAACATGCCCACCTGCCTCGCGGCGGCCGATCTCGTCATCTGCCGCGCGGGAGCGATCACCCTTTCGGAGCTTGAGTGCGCCGGGCGTGCCTCAATCCTCATCCCTTCCCCGAACGTCGCGGAAAACCACCAGTTCCACAACGCGATGGAGCTCGTCGAGCGCGGTGCGGCGGAAATTCTCGAAGAAAAGGATCTCACCGGTCCCACCCTCATCTCGCTGCTTCAGCGCCTGACCGGCGATCCGGCGCGTCTCGCCGCGCTGGGCCGCGCCGCCGCCTCGCTCGCCATCCGGGACGCCAACGAGCGGATTATCGCCGAAATCCTCGATCTGGCCGGAAAATAGCATCCTGCCGCATTCCTTTTGACGCCGTTCTGCACCCGTTTCTCACCACCCGCCGCAAGCCCGCATAAGATGGGGTGAAAGAGCATTTCGCACCGTCTGAGGGGCGTTTTCCGAAGAGGGGACGCCTTTCCCGGTTTTGTAAGGAGGAAACGGTCGATGCAACGACTACTGATTGACGGCGGGCGGCGTCTGGAGGGCGAAGTCCCCATCCACGGTGCAAAAAACGCCGTTTTGCCCATCCTCGCGGCCACCCTGCTCGGCGGCAGGTCGACCCTCTATAACTGCCCCGCCCTTTCGGATGTCGATGCGGCCGGAAAGATCCTCGCCATGCTCGGCTGCATTCTGGAACGGCAGGACGACAGGATCACCGTCGATGCGCGGGACATCACCTATCTCGACCTGCCCGAACAGCTCATGCGGGAGATGCGTTCCTCGATCCTCTTCCTTGGCGCGATTCTCGCCCGCTGCGGCCGGGCCTGCCTCTCCTTCCCCGGCGGCTGTGAACTGGGCGCGCGCCCGATCGACCTGCACATCGAAGGGCTGCGGCGGCTCGGCGCGTCGATCGTGGAGGAGCACGGCTGTCTCCGCTGCAGGATTGACGGCCGGTTCCGCGGCGCCGAAATCACCCTGCCCTTCCCGAGCGTCGGCGCAACCGAAAACATCCTGCTTGCAGCAGTCACCGCCGAGGGGCGTACCATCCTGCACAACGCCGCGCGCGAGCCGGAAATCTGCGACCTTGCAGACTTTCTCAATGCCTGCGGAGGAGCGGTCACCGTCGAAGGGGACTGCATCACCGTCGAGGGGGTCGAGGCGCTGCACGACGGCGTGCACCGGGTGATTCCCGACCGGATCGAAGCCGCCACCTACCTCTGCGCAGGCGCGGCGACCGGCGGGGAGCTGCTGCTCGCGGGTGTCTGTCCCCGGCATCTTTCCGCCGTCCTGCCGATGCTCGAAAAAGCGGGCTGCCGGATTGAAGCCGGAGAAAACAGCATCCATCTGCGGGCACCCGCAAGGCTTTCCGCCGTCGATTCGGTCAAAACCATGCCCTACCCCGGCTTTCCCACCGACGCGCAGGCTCCGCTGATGGCGGCGCTCTGCACCGCGCAGGGCACCAGCATGTTCGTCGAGAATATCTTTGAAGCGCGATACAAGCACGTCGGAGAACTCCTGCGGATGGGCGCGCGAATCGAAGTGGAGGGCCGGGTCGCGCTGGTGCGCGGGGTGGAATCCCTCTCGGGCGCAAACCTCTGCTGCACCGATCTGCGGGGGGGAGCGGCGATGGTCATCGCGGCGCTCGCCGCCGAAGGCCGCAGCACCCTGATCGGCCTGCGCCACATCGACCGGGGCTATCAGGACCTCGAGCAGGGCCTGTGCCGGGTCGGAGCCAAGATTTCCAGAGAAAGGTAGCCTCAAAGCATGGGAAGAAAAAAAAGCCCAGTCGGGCAGCGGTCCCATTCGGCCGCCGCAAGGCGCAGAAAAAAGAATGAACGGAAATACGCCTTCACCTGCTGCGTTGTCCTGCTGCTTCTGCTGAGCGTCGGAGCTGCCCTTTCGCTGACTGTCTTTTTTCCGATTGAGACAATTTCTGTCTCGGGCAGCACCCGCTATGCCGAGGGAGACCTGATGGAAGCGTCCGGTCTCAAAACGGGGGATAATATCCTCTGTTTTCGCGCCTCCGCGGCCGGCGACCGGCTGGTGGAGCGTTTTCCCTACATTGAGCGTGCGCGGGTTACCCGCGTGTTTCCGGATACCGTTTCGATTCAGGTCACCGAGTCTGAGGTTAACACAGCGATTGAAACCGACGAGGGCTATCTGCTTCTGAGCGAGCGCGGACGGATTCTCGAAGGGCCGAATCCCTATCCGCCCGACGGCTGTCCCCGGATCATCGGCTTCCATCTCTCGGGCACTCCCGCGCCCGGCAGCTATCTGCCGAAAACAGAGCAGGAACGCTTCGACCTTCTGCGCGAAATCGAAGCCGGGCTGCGGGAAAACGAGCTTTCTCCCATCAGTGTCATCGACCTGCGGGACCTGATCGAAATGCGTCTGCTCTACGACGGGCGGCTGGCAATCAAGCTCGGCAGCAGAATCGACCTTCCTTACAAGCTGCGGGCCGCCGCCGAGGTCATCCGCCTGTCGGTGGATTCCAAGACGGTCGGCACCCTCGACGTTTCGGTGCGCCCCACCATGCGTCTGCGGGAAATCAATCTCTACGCGGCCGACGTGTGGCCGTTTCCCGAGTCGATGCGCGGCGATTATGAGCGCGCAATCCCCAAAATCAGGCCGACGGTTCCCAAGCCGCCGGAGGCTTCCCTCTCCGCTCCGGCAGAGAGTCTGCCTCCCGCTTCCCCGAAGCAGCCCGAAGCAGAGCTGCCCGGCAGCAAGGCGGAGACGCCCGGCGGTGAAGCGGAGGAGGTATCCCCCTCCGAAGCCCCGGAAGAGGCGCCGCAGGAGGAAGAAGAAGAAACCTCCGACGACGAGGAGCTTCCGCCCCTCACCGTCATAGAAGCCTGATCTGCAAAAGAAATTTCAAATCCCCGGTGCAGGATATTGCGCCGCAAATGCGTTCGTGTTAAAATAATGAATATGTATAAACATCCGTCGGGATGTCCGGCGGACAAGCCTTGCAGATTTTGATTTCCACCTCCCAGCGGGGGATAAAATAGAGGAGGACGGTTAAATGCAGATGAACTTTGACATGGTGCCTGAGCATCAGCAGGCCACAGTCATCAAGGTGGTAGGCGTCGGCGGCGGCGGCGGCAACGCGATCAACCGGATGGTGCTCTCCGGGATGAAAAACGTGGAATTCATTTCGATGAATACCGATTATCAGGCGCTTGCCACCAGTCACGCCACCTACACCCTCAACATCGGCGCCCGGCTGACCAAGGGCAAGGGCGCGGGCGGGCAGGCCGACATCGGCCAGCGCTCCGCCGAGGAGAGCCGCGAGGAGATCGCAAAGCTTCTCAAGGGTACCGACATGGTCTTTATTACCGCCGGCATGGGCGGCGGTACCGGTACCGGGGCTGCGCCGGTCATTGCGGAAATCGCCAAGGATATGGGTATTTTGACGGTGGGCGTTGTCACCAAGCCGTTCAAGTTTGAGGGGCGCCGCCGGATGGAGCACGCCGAAATGGGCATCACCGCCATGCGTGAGCATGTCGATGCTCTCATCGTTATCCCGAACGAACGCCTTCAGCAGATTTCCACTGAAAAGATCACTCTCGCCAACGCCTTTGCGGCTGCCGACGAGGTTCTGCGTCAGGGCGTGCAGAGCATCGTTGAACTGATCGGTACAACCGGCGTTATCAACCTTGACTTTGCCGACGTGACCAGCATTATGAAGGATGCAGGCAACGCTCACATGGGCGTCGGCCGCGCCTCGGGTAAGGATAAGGCGCGTCTCGCCGCCGAAGCCGCCATCAATTCCCCGCTGCTTGAAACCTCGATCAACGGTGCAAAGGGCGTCATTGTCAATATCACCGTCCCGCCGGATATCGCCCTCGAGGATGTTTACTCCGCTTCCGAACTGATTACCGACGCTGCACATCCCGATGTCAACCTTATTTGGGGCGTCGCCTATGATGAAAACCTCAAGGATGAGCTGGTGCTCACCGTCATCGCCACCAGCTTTGACGGAGAGGACGAATTCGCCATCCCCAGCTATATTCAGGATATCGCCAACTATACCCCCAAGTCCGACCCCGCCACGCCGGTTCTCCCCGGCAAGGAGCAGCAGGCCCGGCCTGCGGCTCCCGCCGTTCCCGCAGCGCAGGCCCAGCAGCAGACCGGCTACGTCCCCGCCCCTGAAGTGCAGCCCGCCCCTGCACCCGCACCTGCCGCTCCCGAACCGGAAGGAGAGGCGGAGGAGGACCCTTACGACGTCATCATGAAAATCTTTGGCAAAAACAAGCGATAAGGCAGATTCGATGTTTGGAAACTCTGGGCGGGGGCGGATGATTCCGTCCCCGCCGGGGCTTCTTTCCCGGCAAAACCGCCCGTATCAGGACAGGAGTGACAGGAACGATGAAATTTTCGGTGGATAGGCCCATCGCACCCAAAAACGCGCTGTTCTGCATGGCAGCCTGTGCCTTCCTGTGGAGCACCTCCGGCGCGTTGATCAAGCTGGTTCGCTGGAATGGGATGGCCATCGCCGGGATGCGCAGCCTGATTGCCGGGGTCGTTTTGCTTGCCTACCTGAAGCTGGTCGGCAAAAAGCTGGTGGTCAACCGGCTGACCCTCACCGTCGGCTTCGCAGTAATGCTGAAGTTCGTCTGCTTCACCGTCGGCAACAAGCTGACTTCGAGCGCCAATATGGTGGCGCTGCAATACACCAACCCGGTCTTCGTTCTGATCTTTTCGATGCTCTTTTTCGGGCAGCGTTTCCGGCGCAAGGACATCGCGGTGGCCCTCGCCACGGCAGGCGGCATTGCCATGCTGACCCTCGAGGGAACCGGCAGCTCAACCATGCTGGGAAATTTTCTCGGCCTGATCGTTGGAATCACCACCGCCATCATGCATCTGATGAACGGCAAGGCCAAAAGCTATGCGGAATCCCTGAGCATAAACATCTTTGGAAACATCTACACCGCCGTCCTGATGTGCCCCTTCTTCTTTATCGGAGGCGGGCTTTCCTGGGACGCGGGAAGCGTCACCGGCATCCTGCTGCTCGGACTTCTTCAGCAGGCAGCCGCCTATATTGTCTACGGCTTTGCGATCCGCAATGCTCCCACCCTGAACTGTACCCTGATCGCAGCGCTCAATCCGCTCTTCAATCCGGTTTGGACGGCGCTGCTGGTGCACGAATACCCCGGCCCGCTGACCCTTGCCGGGTTCGGGATCGTACTCGTCTCGATCACTCTCTGGACCCTTTCCAACGCGCGCGACAAGGCGGCGGAACAGGCCAAAACGCCCCGCGGGGGGTAAGTCTCTTTTTGACGGGCCAGCGTTTTTTCTCATTTGCCGGTTGTGCTTTTTACGCCGGTATGCTATAATATAGAACAGCCTTTGTGCCGGAAACGGCGTATCGGCCCGGCAATGTTACTTTTGAGGCAGGACGGACGTGTGCTCTGTCATGCGGGGATGTGGATCCTGTGCGACAAAGTTCTGTGAACCATGTCAGGCGGGGAACCGAGCAGCATTAAGCAGAGTGCTTTGTGTGCCGCAGGTCATCTGCATCCCCGCATGAGAGGGCAGCTCGCCCGGCCTGCTGTTTTTTGGGAGGTGTGCCACATGCGTCAGGCGCTTTACCGGCTTTACCGGCCCCGTACCTTTGAGGAGGTGGTGGGGCAGGAACCGATCGTCACCGTGCTGAAAAACGAGATGCGTCAGGGACAGCCCTCCCATGCCTACCTCTTTGTCGGCTCCCGCGGGACCGGCAAAACCACCTGCGCCAAGCTCGTTGCCAAGGCGGTCAACTGTCTCGATCTGCGCGACGGCAGCCCCTGTGGGGAATGCGCCGTCTGCCGCGGTGTGGACGACGGCTCGCTGCTCGACGTGGTGGAGATCGACGCAGCTTCCAACAACGGGGTCGATTCGATTCGGGACCTGCGCAGTGAGGCGGTCTTCACCCCCGCCGTCGCCCGCTACCGCGTCTATATCATCGACGAGGTGCACATGCTTTCGACCAGCGCCTTCAACGCGCTGCTCAAAATCCTTGAGGAACCGCCGGAGCATGTGATCTTCATCCTTGCCACCACCGAAATTCAAAAGGTGCTCCCCACGATTATTTCCCGCTGCCAGCGTTTCGACTTTCAGCGGATCGAAAGCGAAATCATTGCCAGACGGCTGGCGGAGGTTGCCGGACGGGAGGGCTTTTCGCTCGACGGCGACGCCGCTTCTCTGATTGCCCGCCTTTCGGACGGCGGAATGCGCGACGCGCTTTCCCTGCTTGACGTCTGCGCGGCCAATACCGATGCGGTCACCGTCGAAACGGTCGCGGCAGCCGCCGGCCTGGCCGGCAGCGCACATCTGATGGAGCTGACCGGACGCATTCTCGCCGGAGACACCCAGGGGATGCTCGAGGCCCTCTCCGCCCTGATTCAGAAGGGGATGGAGCCGCAGCGCCTGGCCGAACAGCTCGCCGCCCATTACCGCAACCTGATGCTTGCCAAGACCCTCGAGCACCCGGAACGGCTGCTCGACTGCCTGCCTACCGAGATCGAGACGCTTCGGGCGCAGGCGGGCGAAATCGCTCTGCCCGATCTGCTGCAGAGCATTACCGCCCTGCAGGATGCCGCCGCCCGGATGAGCCGCAGCACCGCCAAGCGTGCCGAGCTCGAGCTGGCCCTTGTTACCCTCTGTGAGCCCGCCGTGCGCACCGGCTATCAGGCGCTGCTCACCCGCATCGAACGCCTGGAAGCGGCGCTGCGCCGCGGTGCGCTCCCTGCGCCCCGCCCGGAGGAGCCTGTTCTTTCCGGAGAAGCAAAAGCAACTCCGGCTCCGCTTCCCGCATCGCCCCCAAAAGCGCCGGAAATTTCGCCGTCCGAGCCTCCTCCCCTGCCCGATGAGCCTCTCCCGGTGCCGGCGGAGACGCCCGTTGCATTTCTCCGGCAGGAAACAAAGCCGGCGGCAAAACCCGCTCATGCGCAGGAGGCGCAGCCTTTCCGTCCATGGCCGCAGGTTATTGACCAGCTTTCCAGCTTCAACAGCTCGATCGCCGGAATGCTTCGCGGCACCAAAGCTTATTTTGACGGCCGTCGGATTTTGATTGACGTTTCCAACCCGGTGGTGCTTGAGATGCTCAAGGGCAACGACTACACCCGCCAGCAGATTAAGCATGCTATTTCAGAGGTCACCGGACAAAATTACGGCATCGGACCCTATCGTCCCCCCGTTGAGGCGAAGGACGAGGCGGACCCGCTGGAGCAGCTGATTTCTTCTCTGCCTCCGGCAGAGAATATTACAATCGAACGATAACTGTAAAAGGAGAACCGAAACGATGAGAGCAAGACTTCCCGCAGGATATGGCGGCGGCCCCCAGAACCAGAAGGACCTGATGCGGCAGGCACAGAAAATGCAGGAGCAGTTTGCCGCGACACAGGCGGAGCTTGAGGCGCGTGAATTCAAGGTTACTTCGGGCGGCGGTATGGTCGAGGTGACGATGAACGGCAAAAAGGAGATCACCGCTCTCGCCATCAAGCCGGAGATTGTCGATCCCGACGACATCGAAATGCTTCAGGACGTCATCATGGCGGCAGTCAACGAGGCCAGCAAGCAGGTCGAGGAAACCAGCAACGCTGAGCTCGGCAAGATTACCGGCGGGCTGAACCTTCCCGGAATGCCCGGCCTCTTCTGAGCGCGATGGCATATCAGGTCACATCCCTTTCCCGTTTGGCCGAGCAGTTCGCCCGTCTTCCCAATGTCGGACGAAAAACCGCCCAGCGGTATGCCTTCTATGTGCTGAGCCAGCCGCCTGAATTCGCGCGCGCCTTTGCCGAGGCGCTGCTCGATTCGAGCGGCAGCATCAAGCGCTGTTCGGTCTGCCAGAACCTTTCGGATGAACCGGTCTGCTCCATCTGCCAGAACCAGGCGCGCGACCGTTCTATTATCTGCGTGGTGGCGGACCCGCGCGACGTCATCGCCTTTGAACGCCTGCGGGAATACAACGGACTTTATCATGTGCTGCATGGTCTGATTTCCCCGATGGAGGGCGTCGGTCCGGAACAGCTCACCGTCAAGGAGCTGCTCTCCCGCCTGACCGGCGAGGTAAAAGAGGTAGTCATGGCCACCAATCCCACCGTTGAGGGAGAGGCAACTGCCATGTACCTCTCACGCCTGATCAAGCCGATGGGGCTAAAAGTTTCACGGCTGGCATACGGGCTGCCCGCGGGGGGCAATCTGGAATATGCCGACGATATTACCCTCTGCCGCGCCCTCGAGGGACGCAACGAGATGTAGGACGGCGTCCCGGTGCATCCTTCCATTGACTTTGAGAACCGGGAATGCTATGATAGGAAAACAGCACCGCGGGCAAGGAGGTGTCGGAGATGGCACAAAAAAAAGAAACCAGAACCATTGCGCTCAACCGCCAGGTCCGGCACGAATATTTTGTTGATGAATCGTTTGAAACGGGCATCGAGCTTTCCGGCACCGAGGTCAAAAGCCTGCGGGCCGGCACCGTCAATCTCAAGGACAGCTGGGTCGATATCAGCTCGGGCGAGCTGATCGTCCGGCAGATGCACATCAGTCCCTATGAAAAGGGGAACATTTTCAACAAGGACCCCCTGCGTCCGCGCAGGCTGCTGATGCACCGACGCGAAATTAACCGCCTCTACGGGCTGGTCCGCCAGCAAAGCTATACCCTGATTCCGCTTTCCCTTTATTTCAAGGGATCGCTGGTCAAGATGCAGCTTGGTCTCTGCCGGGGTAAAAAGCTCTACGACAAGCGGGAGGATCAGGCGCGGCGCGACGCAAAACGCGAAATCGATCGGGCGCTCAAGGAGCGGCAGCGGTAAGGAAGGAAGCCTTCATGAACTGGACCTGTCCCAAATGCGGCTCGGCGGAATGCAGCACCGGTCAATTTCAGGCAACCGGCGGAAATTTCGCAAAATTTTTTGGCGTTCAGAATAAGCGCTTTACCATCATCACCTGCGGCAAATGCCGTTTTACCGAGCTCTATCAGGCTGATGTCAGTGAGCTCGAAAATATCTTTGATTTTCTCCTCGGATGAACACACTCTCATTATGGGGGCGTAAAGGTTTCGACGGGGGTTGTGAAGCAGAAATAGCGGGCAGAGGGCGGGACCTCTATAATCCCCGAACTTTTAAAAGTAAACGAGAACGACAGTTACGTTTACGCGGCCTAATTAGGCCGCCGTCCTGCCCCGGAGCACCACGGCCGGGAACAGGGCGTCGATTAGTGGTCAATTTCAGCGAGAAGGCTCCCCGCATCGCTGAAACATAAGGGGATACCGACGCTGTGAGCCTGTTTATCGGCGCACAGCCGGGGGAATCTTCAGTAGATAAACTGAGCTCGGAGAAGTTTCTGTGAATCGGCTTTCGGACAGGGGTTCAATTCCCCTCGCCTCCACCAAAAGCACCGCATCAGAATCATATTTTTGATGCGGTGCTTTTCTTTTAAAACCCACTTTCAAACCCATATTGGCACAATAGGCAAATACAGCTGCATAATAAAAAGCGGGAGCTTTCGCCCCCGCTTTTCCCATTACTGATACGGATTATTTTTCCACTTGGAGTTGAACGACTGCCACATTGCGCTTTTCTGTTTCCGCGAAAGCCCGCTTGCATCAATCGCCTTTTTCGCCTCCTCCTGCGAAACGCTGCCGTTCCCGTCGGTGTCGGCCTGCGCCCGGACAGTCAGATACTGCCCATAGGTCAGATTTGCTTTGGTGCAGATTTCAATCGCCTTATCCATGCCTTTATCCGCATATTCCGGTGCGATTCTGCGCTTGGCAATCTCCCCGGCGTACTGGTAAAGCTCACCGATCATTTTAGCTTTTTCCTCGTCCCCCATCTTTTTGTAAGCGGAAGAAGAAATCATCTGGTTGATCAGCTCATATGAAGTCGTGCCCCGCACCCTCATATAAGCGGTGTATTCCGCCGCGCTCATGTCGTACCGGGGCAGGCTGCCTTTCGCATTGAAATACTTGTTCGGACTGGTATTGGGGATCACCGAGCTTTCCCCGGTCTTTTTATAAAGCCGAAGAATCTCCTTGTCTACCGGAGTTTCTTTGTTGTGCGACAGATAGCCCGGCGATACCAGATTCTCTGCGATCCGTTCACCCAGCCCCTCCTTCTGCTCCCGGCCCCAGACATCCAGCTTCGGTTCCAGTCCTTTCGACATGCCCGGCACCTTCTGCCGGATTGTGGAGTTATACGCAACCGTCCAGTCAGACGGAACCAGCGCCGTCTTGTCCTTATAGTAGGCATTGCGCTGCGTCCCGTCAATAATCCGGTTGATCTTTCCTCCCAGCGTCGGCACCGCCTGCCCGAAGTAGCTTCCGACGGCGTCTCCAAAGACATTGACCAGCTTCTCGCCGCCGCTTCGTCCGTAGGATGCCGCGTCGATTGCATCCTCTAATGAAGAAAGCATTGACATTTCCACCATTGGCGATGGGAGCGTTTTCATCGCTTCATAGAGGTCTTTGAAACTCGCGGCCTCGCCCTGCTTGAGCTTCCACAGCTCCGCGCCGACAAACAGGGGCATTGAGGAAGGAGCCAGCCAGTCGATGGTGTAGCTCTTATCCCCGATCTGTAGGGAATACTGCTGATACCCGCTCACCTGCTTCCTGTAGGCTCTGGCTTTGTCGTCGTCGTCACCGGCTCCATTGAGCAGCCCCTGCGACGCCAGATAGGCCCCAAGGGCCACAATCGCAGTGCCGGAAAGGCCGGAAGCAAACTGGTCAATCGCATGTGCGGCATCCACTTTCCCGGATTTCACCCCATAGGTCATATCATACAGGCCCTTTACCAGTCCCGCTGGACTGTAGGAAAGACCCCGCTTGGCTACATTGATCGGAGTTTTCTTAAAAGGAAGCAAACCTTCCGTAACTACGCTCGTTGCTGCGTTTATCCGGGAAAACCTGCTGATCGCGTCCGCGGCAGCCGAAGCGTCGCGGTAGGTTGCCCGCCACGCTTCCTCGGCGGCCCAACTCTCGGCCTGTTTTCGGATTTCCGCCTGACGGGCGCCGTCCTGCGCGGCATAATCATTGGCCTTGAGCACCTGCGCGTAGGCCCGCTCATACGACCGGCGCAGGAACACAAGATCCTCCGCTTCCAGCGCGCCGCCGTTTTTCCGGCGGATTGCTTCCAGCACCCCGTTTTGGAAGATTCGCATGTTGTCCCGGATTTCATTGGAGGGGTTATATTTCCCCGAGGACATCAGCATCCGCCGGTTTTCCTCAAAGCTCTCCCGTCCCTGCGCCAGATAGCCCTTGTCCGTTTGGCTCCCGGTCAGAAACGCCGCCGTCGGGTCCCCCTTATAGCGCGGCATCAGTGCTCGTTCCATCGGGATTTTGATCGCATCCTTGAGCGCAATCGCAGGCCGGAAGAACAGGTTGCCGAAGATATTGCGAATGTGTGTCGTCGGGTTGACCAGCATTGCCATATAGCGCCATGCGTTCCACTTGTCCGCCCAGTTGGAAGGAACCTGCTTCCCGATCTCAGCATAGGCACGCGTCATCGCTTCATCAAGGCCCTTCTGCGTTTTCTGGCTCAGGATATCGTCGACCACAGATTGCGGAATAGAAATTTTCCCTTCAAGCTGATTGATCCGCTTTTTCATTTCTTCCAAAGCGCGCCGCTTCTGTCTGGTGTCTTCGAATTGTTCAACTGCCTCGCGATAACGCTGTTTAGCTGCTTCTGTCTTCTCGTTGATCGCCTGTATGTTCCACCAGTCAGAATATTCCCGGCGATTAAGCGACTCGGTTCTGTTTTTCACAGATGCTAGACGTTTTTGTGCCTGCTTTAAGATTTCTCGCGTGACCTCATAATCCTCAGCGGCCTTTTGATACGAGCTTTCCGCCTCCGCAAGCTGTTTCCAAAGCTCGCCCAATTTAGGCTCTAGTTCGTTTGCGAGATTGGTCGTTGTTGCATTTCTATTATTATATGATTTGATTCTTTTTTTCAACCAATGCATATCCTTGTGCCACCAGAGGACTTGAGGTAAAAAAATAACCCAATTTGGCGCTTTCCGCTCTGGTCAGGTTTCCCTTTCTGTCCGGAGAAAACGAATTAAAAAGTTCTCCTGTACCGTGGTAAACTACTTTGGGAGAACCGTCTGAATTATAAAGTTCCCTGACATTCCCAGAATAAAAGTCTTTGAAGCGAGGGCTTTCTGTCCCCATCTCTTTCCACATCCGCATTGCTTCCTGGTCACGTTCAGAAACTAATGGCCGGGAATATTTTCTCCCCTCCTGCATAGAATGGGGATTGACACCCGGTTCCGTTTGTGGTACTGTGGGGTCAGGAGAGGTGCTTCTATCGTAGTGCGTTGCGCTCGGCGCGGCCATACTACTGGGAAGCGCCTCTTTTATTGTTGTTGGCTGGATATCAACGATATCGTAAAATATTTCCCTGTTATCTGGCAAAACTCCTGTGATTATTTTTGCTAAATAATCATGCTCACCGATCCGAAAGCGGGCGTCCCCGCGGTTAAAACTTTGAATTCTATCTTTGCGCAAATGAAGCGGATCCTCATTTCTCACGTTTTGGGCCGAGGATACAATTTCATCCAGATTAGCCGCTGCCTTGAACTTGTCTGCATAAACAGCAGCGTCTTTTTTCTTTAATTTTTGGGTGTAACGTGAACGGGTAAATTCGTTTTTTCCTGGTCCTGTGATGCCAATAGTCCAACCGTCCATATCAATGCCGTTTGGAAAGCGCGTAGACAGTTCCCGCTTTACAGTAGAAATCCAATCTTTCTGAGGGACACGATCCAGAATGTTTTCTTTGATTTCCACATATGGCTTTCCGTCCGCGTCAAGCATAACCGAATGCCGCACGCTGCCCTGTCCCTGCGCCCCCGCGTCCGCCCTTCTCAGAACTTCTTTCCACGCCTTGGTCGCGTCGGCAACCTCATTGAAGGTATAACGCCTGAATATCGCGTCATGCTCGTCGGTGGTCAGGCCCTGCAATGAAAGCCGCGCCTGATGCAGTATCTCGTCGAGCCAGTCGAGCAGCTTCTGCGCCAGATTCCGGTTGATTCCGGCCAGCCGTTCAAACTCGTCGATGTTGGTCACAAGGCTTTGGGCATAGTGCGCCACCATCTCGTCGGCCAGAGCGTCAGGCGAAAGCTCGCCGTATGCGTCGCGGATTCTGGATGCCAGAGAATCATATTCCCCGGTCCTGCGAAGTTGTTCCTCCGCCAGCTGGGCAAAGGCGAGATAATCCGCAGAGCCTGCCTCTTTCAGCCGGTGGGTGATCTCGTGCGAAAACACCTGCCCCAGCGGGTCCCTGGAATCCGCGTTCAGGTGAATAGTGCGGGTCTGCGAATCGTAATAGCCGTTTTCCCCATTGCCATGCGCGTCAACAATGATATTAACCCCCAGCTTTTCCCCCAGCCTGTCGAAGACGCGCTGTGTCCGGCGGGCGACCCGAATCCTGCCCTGCGCGTCCATCATTGCCTGCACGTCGGGGTTGGTGGAACGCAGGCCCGGCTGCCTGGAATTTTCCGCCCCGGAACCGGGTATACTGGTATTGACACCCTCTGCCCGTTGTGGTAGAGTGATGTTGATAGGATCGGTCTTGGCTTCCATCTCGGGCAATTGTAGCCCGCTGACGGGAAGCCAACTCAGGTCCTGCGAACCATCAGGTGCGTTATCGGACGTACTCCCAACGGCGGTTGCCAGCGGGGCCTGCTGGTTCGCTTTTTCAATAAATGCGCTGACAACATGCACTTTATGAGCCTTACTGTCCGGTACGGCCTCGACAACATAATATGTTCCGTCCACACGCTTTTGGTAAACAACTTTTGGCGCACCTTTTCCGTCCCTACCGCTGAATGCTTTGCTTGCGGTGGGGTCTTTTCGTACACTGTCATAGTTTTCAAGCACATATCCTATTCGAGCAAGATCCCGAATATCTGCCATGCTGCGGTCGGCATTCCCGTTCAAACCATGCCGATTGTTTATATGAATGACAGACGCTGGATTTAAGCTGATTTCGAAACCAGACGGGTCAAATCCCAGTATATCATTCAATTCTGCACCGGCTCTTTCGCTTACCCGTCCGACCTGATAAGCTTTTCCCGTATTATCGCTGCCCTGTAGGATGCCTGTTGCATACGAAACTACGCCCGGATCAACGGCAGCCTGATACTCTGCGATCGTGCGCTGCATTTCCGGCGTGTGCCCCGCAGAACCCGCCTGTGCCGCGCTCTGCACCGCATTTGCATCCGTTCCCGCCTGCTGGGTAAATGCGCTTTCCTGCGCGGGCTGTGCCGCCTGTACGTCGGCGTTTCCGTTCCTTGCATAGCCGACAACGGCGCCGCCTGCGCCCATGATTCCGCCGGATAGCCCGCCGCCCAAAGCGGAAAGCATCATATCCTTGAGAGAGAATTCCGCGTTCGGGTCCTTTGCGGCAGCGTCCGCAATGTAGTTCGCCACATACGAAACCGCTTCCTCGGTCGCTTCGGTCCCCATCTGCTCGAGGATATTCCAGATTGCTTTCTTTCCCACCGGGGAAGAGGCGATTTTCAACAGATTGTCCAGAGGCAGCTTCTCGGTTGCCGCTTCGATCAGGCCAGCGACGGTTCCGCGCGCCAGCGCTTCCATCGCGCCGCCGCCCGCCTGCGGGAGCTACTTCTCTCCGTTTGCAGTGTCCTGCGCTTCCTGCTCCAAAAAGTACAGCATAAATGTAATGGCCAGCAGATCGGCGCAGCCACCCGGGCTGATATTTTCCCGGATGAACCGTTGGTCGAGCACCCTGATTTCATCAAGCTCCGGGAGCGGCTCCCGCGCCATTCTTTCCGCTGCCTCTTCCCGTACCGATTGAGCAGCTCGCAGGCCGCGCCGGGAAATCACGTTGGTATCCTCCACATGGCCAAGCAGGGTCAGAAGGGTCAGCGCCCCTGCGTCGTTGAGGCTTTTCCCCTCTGCCATAAACCGCCGCAGTGCGGGCAGGCCGTAATGCCGGACCGATGGGAAACCGGAGGCTGCCTCCCCGCGGATTCCGGTGCTTCCCGTTTGGAGATAAAGACGTTCCCCGAAGGTGCGGGCATTTTGGGCGGTTACCCGATCCAGATCCTGCTTCACCGAAAGGGAGGTCATCTTTCCGCAGAGGGAAAGCAGAGTGCCGGTATCGCAGGGCAGCGCGTTCGCAAAGGAATAGCCCAGAGCAGCACAAAGAATCCCTAGCGAAAAGATCAGTCCCTTGTGGGTATTTACGCCTTTGGTTGCGGCAAACATCGCATCCTCTGCAAGCATCCCCGGGTAGCGGATACAGCCAAAAAGCCGCTGGGGGCTGTCCTGCGCATGACGAACCCCCATCAGAAAGAGCTGCCGGAAATGGGGAATCAGCGCCGCCGAGCTGTCAATAAAATGGAACAGGTCCATGTCGTGGTGCGCGCCGCTGTTCGCCCTGTCCACCAGACCAGGCTTCGGGGTGGTGCTGACCTCGTAAAGCAGACTTTTCCCGGCCATTGCCGCAATTTCGTCGGCTCGCTTCTCGGTGAAGTATTCCCGCATGATCCGATTGGTTTCATGCCAAAGGAGTTCCGGACTGTGGGCGCGGCTGCGGGCGCATTCGCGGGCCGGCCGGTCGCAGATCAGGCAGCGCCGTCGCGGAATGCCGAGGCCGGTGCGTGAGAGAATCTCCCCTTCAGGATTCAGCACATCGATGTCAAACAGCCTGCCCAGCCGTCCGCCGTCCTCCACCGCGCACATCAGCGCCTTGAGCCGGAGCGGATCACAATCCACAGCCCAAAGCGCTTCACATCCGGCGGGCTGGATGCAGGTTTTATAAAACTGAACCGCAACCCGGTTTCGTTCGAACTGCCGGGCGATGCTGCGGCAGCCCTCCTGAAAGCTCTGCTCCGCAAGCGCAAAGAGCTTGACCGGTCCTGCAATATTGAGGGTAAAGCTCACCAGCGCCGCCCCCGGAAACTGTTCCCGCGCCGTCCGCTGGCGCTCTGCCCGCTGCTCACGGGCATCCAGGATTTCTTCGAGTGAAACCGGACGGCCGGTTATCTCTGGCATGGGAATTCCTCTCTTCCGTTCCGCCGGGGCTGACGCCCCGCTTGATCTTTCTCCGGTGCCGGCACAAGGCGCGGCGTGCATGCGAAGAAGTCCGTCATACCGAAGGCCGCAGAGGAACACCATGCCCCACCGGCATCCGGGCGCGGAGGGAGGCTTCTGCCGGACGGCGCTGCAGATCGGTCCGCGCAGGCGCCTTCCTTCTAAAAGGTGAACCGTTTTTCCAGAAATTCGCGCTGAAGATGCTGCACCGCGATGGAAAGGTAGGTATCCTTCATGGTAGCAAGCACAAAGGAATAGGGCACCGAAACGGTTTCATCCAGCCTAAAATATGCGCGCTGCTGCAGGGCCAGAGAAATTTGTTTGCTGGGCATAATCACCGAGGCATAATCCACCTGAGCAAGCGCGTCGAGGGTACTGAGGTTTCGGCTGATCTGACGGATTTTGGGAACAATTCCGGCATTGGCAAGGATCTGGTCGCAGACCATGCGGCTTCTCTGTCCCGGGAGGGTGAGGATCAGCGGCTCCTCCCGGAAAAAGTTCGCATGGATATAGGGCAGCCCTTCGCCCTCCTTTTGAAAGATAAAATCGCGGTATGCGCTGGTCCGACGGGGAATTACCACCATATCGTCCTTGCTGAACTCAAAATAGTCAAGCTCCTCCCGCACCACCGGCAGGTGGAGAATTCCTATATCGACCTCATGGCGGGTCAGCTTTTGCTCAATCTGATCGCTGGTCGCTTCAATGAGGGTGATAGAGACTCCCGGATGCTTCGCCTGAAAGTCAGGCAGAATATAGGGCAGCACATAGGTCGCCTGTGTGCCGGTAAAGCCGAGGCGGATCTCTCCGTTTTCCGCATTCTCCACGTCCTGAATTCGTTTTCCCAGCTGCGCCTTTTCATGCAAAACCCTCTGTGCAAATTCCAAAAAACAGCGGCCCTCGCTGGTCAGAGCCACCCCGGTGTTGTTGCGCACAAGCAGCTCGATTCCGGTTTCCTTTTCCAGCTTCTGCACGCATTGGCTCAGAGCCGGCTGCGCCACAAAAAGCTGTGCCGCCGCACGGGTGATGCTCCCCTGCTGGGCAATTGCGACAAAATAATCCAAATCTTTGAGAGTCATGGTCACTCCTCCCGCAAAGATACCGTTTTTCCCATTTTACATCAAAGGGGGAGGCTTGTCCAATGAAAAAGGCCCCTGACCCTTCACGACCGTGAAAAAGTACAGAAGCCTTTTAAAGCCTGCTATGCTTTGGCCGGATCAGCCTGTTTGCGCTTTTTCACCTGTTTGCTTACGATGCCGTAGGCAAAGGTGCCGACGATGAGAACAAAAATCACAAGACTGACGGGACGGGTCAGGAAAATCATATAGCTGCCCTTGGAAAGCATCAGCGACTGGCGGAAATAGCTTTCCAGCGAAGAGGCCAAAACCACCGAGAGAATCAGGGGACCGGTGGGCAGCTTAAATTTTTTGGTCATATATCCAAAGAATCCAAAGAAGAGCATCAGCCACACATTAAAGAAGCTGTAGTTGAGAGCATAGGCGCCGACACAGCAGAGCGCCAGCACGAGGACAGACAGATTCTTCTCCACCAGGCGGATGGTATTAACGAAAAGCGGAATCATCAGCAGGTTGGAGATCAGAAGGAAGAAGTTGGCAATGGCCAGTGCTGCAATCATAGCCCAGACAATTTCGCCCGATTCGGTCATCAGCAGCGGACCGGGACGCATTCCGAACATGATAAAGACGCCCAGCATAATAGCAGTACCGCCGGAGCCCGGAATACCCATCGTGATCAGCGGAATCAGCGCACCACCGACCGAAGCATTGTTGGCGGCTTCCGGTGAGGCGAGGCCCTCCGGCGCGCCGTGGCCAAAACGTTCCGGCTGTTTGGCGCATTTTTTCTCGGTCGCATAGGCCAGGAAGGTAGCGATGGTTCCGCCTGCGGCAGGCAGAATACCGATGATGGTGCCGATCAAAGAACCCCGCAGCATCGGCATGCCGACCTGTTTGAGCTCTTTGGCGGTCGGGATATACTCACTGGTCTTAAAGTTGGGCTTACCCAAATTCAGATGGACCTGATGCTCCACATTGTGCAGCACCTCACCGATTCCATACATGCCCATAATGACCACAACAAAGTCGATGCCTTCGAGCAGCTCCGGCGTATAGCAAAAACGCGTATACCCGGACACGAAATCACAGCCTACCAAGCCAATGACGAAACCGAGCACCGTCATGAGAAGGGCTTTTACCACCGAATCGCCCGCCAGCAGCGCAATTGTGCACAGTCCCAGCAGAAGCAGCATAAAGTATTCCGGCGCTCCGAAGTTAATGACGAGCGAGGCAATGGTGGGAGCAAGGAAGATCAGCACAATAATCCCGAAGAGACCGCCCACAAAGGAGCTGATCGCGGAAATGCCCAACGCAAATCCGCCGCGTCCCTGCTGCATCAGCGGGTAACCGTCCAGGCAGGTGACAATGGCGGGGGCGTCCCCGGGCGTATTGATCAGGATGGCAGTAATCCGGCCGCCGAACATACAGCCCATATAAACGCCGACGAGCAGCGCCAGGCCGGCGGAGGATTCCATGGTAAAGGTAAGGGGAATCATCAGAGCAAGGCCGGCGGAAGGACCAAGCCCGGGCAGTGCGCCGACTACGGTTCCCACCATTGACCCGAGGAAAATTACCATCAGGTTATAGAGCGTGAAGTTTGTAAGAAAGCCGCCCCACAGGTCATGTAAAATTTCAATCACAGTATCGCCCTCCGCTTAGAAAAAGTTGCAGATGCTCATGGGAACCTGCAGCCATGTGTGGAAGATCAGGTAAATACCCGTCCCCGTCACCAGAGCCACTTTGGCGGCGGAAAGGGCGCTGTTCTTCTCGATGAAGAAGATCACGCAGAAGATGTAAACGATCACGCTGAGGATGATCCCCACATGTTCCATCGCAAAAATCAGCAATGCTGTCGAAATCACATACAGAACCAGACGGGGAACCGCATTTCCTTCAATTTTTGCATCTGTCTTGCTGCGAATATCGAGCGCCAGCAGAATGAGGCAGGCCACAATAGTCGCACCGAGCATGATGCTCGGAAGGAACCCCGGGCCGATGGTATACTGCGCATCTTTGGGAAGGGCCAGCGCCTCCGGCATCATCAGTCCGGCAATCACAGCCATGATGACAAGAAAGGCCCGATACATTGTAAGCATAAGCGTATAGTTACCTCCTTAAAAAACGAGGGAGCGGTTTGCCCGCCCCCTCGCTGGTGGTCGGTCAGATCAAGCCGGCCTCGGTCATGGCCTCGGTGAACTCCGCATTGACTTCGTCCAGATAGGCGAGGAAATCATCGCCCAGCAGGAAGTGCGGCTCGACGCCGTTCGCCTCGAGGTACTCTTTATGCCAAGACTCCGATTCGTTGACCTTGGTCATCAGATCATAATAGAACTGCTTCTGCTCTTCAGTAATGCCGGCGGGAGCACAGACGCCCCGGTAGAGGCTCATTTCGATGTCGTATCCTTGCTCCAAAGCGGTGGGAACATCGGGATTAGCGGTCAGACGCTCAGGGGTAAAGGTGGCAATGCAGGTGAAGTCGCCAGTGCCGATGTACTCAGCAACGGTGTTATAGTTGCAGCAGATGCTGGTGACCTGGCTGCCCAGAAGAGCGGTGACCTGCTCACCGTCTCCATTGTAGGGGATGTAGTTGATCTCGACGCCCTTGGCTTCCATCAGTTTGGTAGTGATGATATGATCCACCGTTCCGGTTCCTGTGCCGCCAAGCGAAACATCCGGAGTCGCCAGCAGCTCATCGAGATTGGTGATTCCCGAATCGGTGCGCACCACGATGATCGAAGGATCCAGGCCCAGCAGGGCGATGGGGGTGAAATCCTTGTAGCTGAATCCAAGCTTGGTTTTGAGCGGGGTGGTGGTGAAAGACGAGGTGGTGCACATCAGGTAGTGCGGATCTCCCTTATGCCCATTTACATAGGACATCCCGATTGCGCCGGAGCCGCCGTCCTTATTCACGACATTGAAGCTGGCGGAGCTGAGCTTTTCATTCACAATCACCTTCTGCATGGTGCGCAGCAGGATATCGTGGCCGCCGCCGGCGCCGTAGCAGGCGACAAGCTCGATCGAACGTTCCGGGGTCCATGCTTTTGATTCGGCCGCAGGGGCGGCAGAGGCGGCAGGAGCAGCCTCAGAAGAGGCCGGAGCAGGGGCAGCTGGGGCGCTGGAAGAGGGGCTTCCGCCACAGGCCGATAGAGCAAAAATCATTGCGACAGCTAGGAACAGAGCGGATAAACGTTTCATTTTCATTCCTCCTGAACAAAATGTGTTTACATTTGCCGGCGATTTTAGATTAATTATACCATTCATAGCTCCGAAACAAAAATACAAAAAAGCCATGAGTCCATAAGCAAAACATGTGAGCCAAAACGTCCGCCTACCGCTTGATCTGCCGGATGACGTCGATCACTGTGCCGTCGCGGTATTCGACAATGCACACCACGCGGTCGGTTGTCTCGATGGGTGCGGGCACACCGGTCAGCGATTCGGCAAGCTGCTGCAAATACTCGATGCTCACAAGCTTCAGGCTGGTTTTTTCGAGGTCCTCTTTCAGCTCTTCATAGTGCGCATGTCTGGGATTCAGCGCAATTCCGGCTTCGGTCACTACCGCGGCGACCGTTTCTCCGGGAGTGCAGCAGGTAAAGACCCGTCTGGTGATCGACGGTGTGCGTCCTCTCAGGACCGGCAGACAGACGATGCTGATGTCCGCCCCGGCAGCTACATCCGGCCCGCCGCCAAGTCCGCCCATCATTTTGCCGGAGGAGCCGGTCAAAATATTGACGTTGAAATCGGTATCGACCTCCAGAGCGGCCAGTACGCCGAAATTCAGCTTGTCAAGCAGCGCGCCCTTGGTAAAAGCATTTGAGTAAACCGCGTTGTCGATCTCCACGATATTGGGATTTCCGGCCATGGCGCGTGCCGCGACCGAATCAAAGCTTTGGCTGCATTCCAGCACCCGCACCAGCTTTTTCTGGAACATCTCCACAATGCTCGCCGTCATGCCGCCCAGAGCGAAGCTTGCTGTGATTCCCCGCTCCTGCATATGCTGCGCCAGATAATTTGTGCATGCAATGGAGATGGCGCCCGCCCCGGTCTGGAAGGAAAATCCGTCACGGAAACGGCGTGAGGCAGCCATGACATCCGCCGCACGGCGCGCAATCATCAGATCGCGCGGGTTTTTGGTCATCCGCGCGGCGCCCTTTCCGATTTTTTCCGGGTCTCCGATTTCATCCACCTTGACGACCACATCCACATACTGCTGCGAGATGCTGGCGGGTACACAGGGGAAATCCACCAGATGATCGGTGATGACCACGACCTTGTCCGCGTTGCGTTCGTCAATGAACGAATAGCCCAGCGATCCGCAGGCATTGGGGCCGATCTGCCCGGTGGCATTGCCGTATTCATCCGCGGCGGAAGCGCCGATAAAGGCAACATCGATGTTGAGCTCTCCTGCTTCGATCGCTCTGGGCCTTGAACCATGGGGGCGCAGGATGACCGGATGCTGCATCAGCCCCTCCAAGACCGCATCTCCCAGTTCTCCCCGGATGCCGCTGGCCTCGATCCGTTCAATGGTTCCGTCCCGGACAAAGTCAGCCACCGAGGGATTGCGAATATTGACCACCGCGCTGGGTGCAAACTTCAGATGCTTGATCCCCAGGCTGCGGATGGCGGCGAGAACCTGTCCGATCACCTTGTCTCCTTCCCGGAAGCTGTGGTGGAAGGAGATGGTCATTCCATCGGCAAGTCCGACCCGGCGGATCGCCTCCTCCAGGGAATAGACCAGTTTTTCGGTATCGGAGGCGCTCTTTCCCGCGCGGCGCATCGTATGTACCGGAGAAGAGGCAGGCTGCCCCTCATATGCGCCGCGATAAGGCTTGACCTGATATCCGTCGATCAGCTCCGGCAATTCGCGTCCAACGGCATTTCTCATTTTATTGTCACCATCCCATCCAGCTTGATGCCCGCGGCTCTGGCCTGAGCCAATGTCGTCCTTGCCCGCAGCTCGATCGGCTTGTCAATCATGCTGCCGTCAAGGGTAACGGCGCCCTTTCCGGCCTTCCTGCCCTTTTCCACCGCGTCGAGCACACGCAGCGCATAATTGATCTCTTTCTGGCTCGGGGTAAAAAAGCTGTTGACAACGTCGATCTGTCTTGGGTGAATCACCGATTTTCCGTCGAAGCCCAGATTTTTGGCCAGTGCCGTATCCTCGCGCAGTCCCTCTTCGTCGTTGATGTCGCTGAACACGACATCAAGGGCGTCCACTCCCGCCGCACGGCAGGCCAAAAGAACCGCGTTGCGGGCATAGAATACCTCAAGGCCCTTTTTGGTTCTCTGCGCTTTCATGCTGGCGGTCAGATCTTCGGCGGAAACGGTCAGAGCTGTAACGCGCGGATCTGCGGAGGCAATTTCTCTGGCATTCAGCACGCCCATATAGGACTCAATGTTGCAGATAAGCTCGATTTTCCCTATTTCCAGGCCGATTTCCTCCTCAATTTCCGCCACGCGGCGGGAAATTTCCTGCACCTCGCGCGCATACTCCACCTTAGGAATGCGCAGGGCGTCCGGATTGGCGCGCACCGCGACCTGAATATCCTCCTCGAAGTATTCGGAGTAAAGTCCGTTGACCCGGATGGCCACGTATTTGTCGCGGGGACGGTGATGCTTCATCATCTGATAAACCAGAATGCGGGCGGCATCCTTTTCCGACGCGGGAACCGAGTCCTCAAGGTCATAGACCAGCATGTCCTCATTGTAAAACACCGCCTGAATCATGTTGACCGGACTGCATCCGCTTGCATACAGCCCAGTTCGTTTTAAATGGATTTCCCGTTCAGCCAAGACATGCCACCTCCTTTGACCAGTCCCATGAGGTCTCTGCGGCGCGGCAGGCCGCACACTGCACCCGGGCGCGAATCACACAATCCAGTGCGCCGCGGTCAAGAACCGAAACTTCAGCATCCGCTACCGCCAGCTCCTCCAGTGTCTGACGCACCGTTGCCAGAATCGACTCCCCGAACATTACTTTGACATCGCTCTGCAGGTCAATCTGAATTCCATGGGTTCCGGGACGGACGGTAACCATGCAGTCGCTTGATTCCATACTTCCCGCCATGGCGGTTTTTTTGATTTCCACAACGACTCCTCCTTTCGTTTGGTGGAAAATGGCCCCTATTTTTTTCAGTATAGCACAAGCGGAAGTCCGGCAAAAATACAAAAACAAGATGTGTGACAAATGAAACGCTTATATTCTTTCTTTCCGCAATAAGCGGAGGATATCCCTCCTATCAAACTTTCCTATTTGCAGAAGGACGAAAGCTCCATTATAATAGAATTGGAATGTTATGGGAAAGGGGCTGCCGGCATGGAATCGATTCAGGCGCGGGAAATCCACCTGCTGCTCCGCAGTGAGCGCGAGATGCTGGCAGGTTTTTTGCACGCCCATCACCTCCGCTTCGATGATGACATCGAATGCGCGTTCGGTCTGTTTGACGGGGAAAGGCTGTTGGGGTGCGGCTGCGCCTGCGGCGGGCTGCTCAAATGCTTTGCGGTGGACGAAGAGCTGCGCGGGCAGAACGGCCTTGGCATTCTGATTTCGTGTCTGTGCCGCAACCGTTTTCAGCTCGGCATTTCCGACCTTTTTGTCTTTACAAGGCCGCACAACCGGGAGCTGTTCACCCGCTGCGGCTTTACCCCCATCGCTGAAACGCAGGATGTCATTCTTCTGGAAAACCGCAGCGACGGACTGGCGCGCTACCTGAACGGCCTCCCCCGCCCTCCTGTGGGGTGCGGCCCGGTGGGCGCAATTGTCATGAACTGCAATCCCCTGACAAACGGGCACCTCTTTCTGATTCGGCAGGCGGCGGAGCAGTGCGGCTTTTTATATCTGTTCGTGGTGGAAGAAAACCGCTCCGCTTTCCCTTTTTCCGACCGTCTGTCGCTTGTCCGCGCGGGAACGGACGGAATGAAAAACGTATGCGTTTGCCCCAGCGGAAGCTACATGATCTCCGGCTCGACCTTTCCGGTTTATTTTTTGAAGGAGAGCGAGGACCCGTCGGCTCTGCAAAGCGAGCTGGACATTACTATTTTCGGGTCCAAAATCGCGCCGGTGCTCGGCATCCGCCGGCGCTTCGCGGGGCAGGAACCGTTTGATCCGGTCACGCGGCAATACAATGAAACGATGCGCCGCCTGCTTCCTGGGTATGGCGTGGAATTCGTCGAGCTTCCACGCTGCTGTGTGGACGGCATTCCCATCAGCGCCTCGCGGGTACGGCGCCTGCTGAAGGAAAACAACGGCGTAACGGATGAGGTTCTGGGTCTGGTTCCCCCCTGTACGGCGGCTTGGCTGCTGAGGTCCTTTGAAAAAGTGGACGAAGGCGGCTGAAAAGAACCGGAGCGCCAAGGAAAAGGACATTTTGCGGATATTGTGGCCTTTCTTCCGATTCCGCGTTCTCAGCGTCCAGATATCGCAGAGACCGTCTGCGCCGCCTCCTCGCAAAGCGAAAAATATTAGCGGAATTGTTTTTTGTTTTAAGCACCGGGAGTGAAAGGCTTTGAACGGGGATTTTACGGTAAGCCTTCGCAGAGCAAGGCCGCACATGAATGTGAGGGCATCAGTTTTGAGCGGCTTTCCCGATGTGATAAGCCTTCGCAGAGCAAGGACGTGCATAAAACGCGCGGACACCGGCTTCGAACGGGGATTTTACGATAAGCCTTCGCAGAGCAAGGCTGCGCTTGAATGCGCGGCCTTGCTCTGCGCCTTTCACCACTCATCATCCGTCTTTCCAAAGGATGGCCCCGCATCCACCAAGGCAGATCTGTACGCTGTTTTCCGAAATGCCGCAAATTTTTGCCTGTCAAATATCAATCAATGCCGAATCACGGCAGGACTTTTTAGGCATAGCCAACCCAAAATCATCATTTTCCATCCTTATGAATCATATCGGCGGATTCTCATGGGTCATTCCCGCCGAAGCAGGATGCCAGTCGTGCCAACCGTCCTGATATGGCAAGGGTACAGCGAACTTGGCCGCTTATCCGGGCACGCTTTGCAATTTTTGTAATTTCCCGGCAAAGGGCAAGCCCCGGCCCAAAGGCCTCAGAGAGAGCAGGCGGTGAAACAATGCCGCTGAATATCCATCGCCCTGGTCCGGACACTGTGCAGCGCCGGCTTGATACTTGACGCATGGCATGTCTGACGCGGTTTTGGGGGAGAAATCGCTCCCGCTGTGGGCATTGTCCGCGCCGGACAAATATGGTATGATGCTCCTGTAAGGCCGCGGCCCCGTATCCGCAGGAGGGAACGGGGCACGCGGGGCAAAAGCACCGTTCCCGCGCCCGATTATGGCAAATCCGGGGACCGCATCACCGTACAGAACGGAGGGGAGACGATGACGTTTCACAAAATTTACCGGCAGCTCTATTCCTGCTGGGACGAGCTGGAAAAGGCCATTGAGGCAATCGAACCGCTCAAGGAGAAGGGGGATGCCTTTGAGCAGTTCGCCTATGCTTATTTCACCTATTTTCGCGACCTCTATCAGATCAGGGAGCTTTATATGGGACCCCAAATCCCCGAAGCATACCGGAAGAAGTATCAGCTGGAGAAAAAGGATAGCGGTGTTGACGGTCTGATTCTTCAGGAGGGCGGCTCGTCGGTCGCCTACCAGGTCAAATTCCGCAGTGCGCAGGCGGCTCCCTCCTATGATGAGCTGACTTCCTTCTGGGCAGAATCGGAGCATACCGACGGGCGGTGCATCTTTGCAAACTGCTATGCACTTCCGAAGCAGTCGCAGAAGAAGAAGGACCAGTTCACCATTCTGCGCGACTGCCTGAGCGCCCTTGACAGCGCATTCTTCGCGTGGTTGTTCCGCTTTGCCGGGACCGGGGACGCCACCGTCCGCAGAGAGAAGCTCTCGCCCCTGCCGCACCAGCGCAAAATCATCGAGGAGGTGCTGACAGGCTTTTGCGGTGGGGACCGGGGCAAGCTTCTGGCCGCCTGCGGAACCGGCAAGACTTTGACGGCGCTTTGGATTCATGAGGGAATGGGCAGCCGGACCGTCCTGTTCATCGCGCCGAACCTTGCGCTGATCAAACAGACGCTGGAAGCCTGGATGCCGCAGGCCGCGGCGCCCTTTCTCTACCTCTGCGTATGCAGCGATCCCACCGTTGCCGGTGCGGAAGAGAACGACGATTTTGCCGCGGACCCCTCTTACATCGGCGTCCCCGTCACGACCGAGGCGGAAAAGATCGCCGCCTTTCTCCGGCATCCGTCCGACAGAAACCGGGTGGTTTTTTCCACCTACCAGTCGCTTGACGCCGTCGTAATCGCCATGCAAAGCTGCCCGGGCTTTGCTTTCGACCTCGCCTTTTTTGACGAGGCCCACCGGACCGCCGGGAACAAGGATTCCCAGATGTTTATCCTCGGCATGCAGGACCAATGCATCCCCTGCAAAAAGCGGCTCTTTATGACCGCCACCGAACGCTTCGTCAACCCGCATATCGTGGGCCGTGCAAAGCAGCTCAACTACGAGGTGTTTTCGATGGACAACCGGGAACAATACGGTACAACCTTCTCGTCGCTTCCCTTTCGCGAGGCGATCGAGCAGGGCATTATCAACGACTATAAGATTGTTCTGTGCTGTATGAGTGAGGGAGAGCTGAGACGGATCATCCGTGAGAATCAGCTCATCGATCTGGGGGACCGCCGCATCGACGCCCAGACTCTCTTTCTTCAGGTCCTTCTGGCGAAGACGATGGGCGACATCGGCGTGCATAAGGTGATCTCTTATCACCGCAGCATCAACGCGGCGCAGGAGTTTATCGAGCCATCCGACGGAAGCTCCATCCGTGAGGTCATCTCCGCCGTCACCGACTCAATGGATGCGTCCGATATTTACGCCGGACACATCAACGGAAAAATGCCGGCCGGAACGCGCCGGGAAATTTTCGACGCGTTTATCCGCGCGCCCTATGGCGTAATCTCCAACGCGCGGTGTCTCACCGAGGGAGTCGACGTTCCTATGATCGACGCGGTTTATTTCGCGGAACCGAAAAATTCGATGATCGACATTATTCAGGCAGTCGGCCGTTCTCTGAGAAAGGACCGCTCCAAGCCGGATCAGATTTCCTATATCATCATTCCAATGGTGATCTCCGATCAGGTTTCCAAATTCGAGGACATCGACCCCAAAGAGTTCAGCACGCTGCATTCGGTGATTCAGGCGCTGCGCGATCAGGATAGAATTCTGGCCGACTACATCGATAAACTGAATCTCAAAGCGGCCCGCGGCAAAGGCCACAGCCATCAGGAGCCGGATGCGCCCATCCTCGTCGAGCTGTCGGAGCAGCTGGATATCGGGGCGTTCTCCGAAAGCCTGAGCCTGCGGATCGCAGAGGTCAACAGGGACCCGAGCAAAATCGCGAAGGAGTTCCTGGTCAGCAAAGCCTCCCGCGCCTCCGGCATCCGGCGGACCTTCCGAACAGTGGGCGATTACACGATCGACGCCTATTACAGCAGCCTGGTTCTGCCGACCCTCGAGCGCTACCCCAGCTTTTCTGTCGGACTTCCGCGCGAAGCGATTGCCATCGACCATAACAACGTTTCCCACTGCGTGAAGATCGGCGCTCTCGCGGAAAGAGACCTCAAGTTCTGGGTTACCGACGTCGGCAGGGCGCTGTTCGAATACCGGGAGCTTTCTGCCGACATCTTTCGGGAGCAGATGCTCAAATATTACGAGCTGGACACGATTACAAGGATTCCCAGATTCCCCTACCGGATGGCCCTGCGGGTCATTTCCGCTCTGGGGAGCATCAACCGCTTCGAATTTGTTTATTCTCTTTATATCATCAGGCATTTTGGAGCGCAGGGCGAACGGGAGGCGATCGAACGGGTACAATATCTGCGGGATTCCTACCCCAATATCGAGGTGCTCAACGAAGCGAACAAGCGCATCGTTCTGGAGGCGCTCAACGCCAAGTTTGATACCACGCTGACCTTCGAGGATATCTGGACCTCAAGAACGACAGTCTATAACCAGTTTAACTACATCAAAAAGCATCTTCTGACATGGGAGCGGATTTTTGACCGCTCGGCGCCGAAGGATGTGATCGGCCTGCTGCCGGGCGGCGCAGAGCTGATCGCAAAAGAGCTGGAAAAATCCGCCGAGATAGAAACCTGCCCCCTCGATTCACTTCGGACAAACTATACACAGTACAAAGGCTACTAAGCTCTGACACAGCAGGGGGACGCGTTTCCTTTTCCGGGGGATGTCCTGCGCAGGACTTATGCGGGCGTGGACGCTGTTTTAAGCGTGGGCTTTGGCGCAGGAGGCTTTAGGCGCGGGCGTGGACGCTGCCCGAGAAGCTCTTTAGTGGCCCGGGGCCGCCGGCCGCTTGTCCAGCCCTGCAAAGATCCTTTGCAGGCAGGAACCGCAGGGCCGCCTATCGAAATTTCTTCCGCGTCACCTGTTCTGCAAAGCCTTTGCTCATTTGTCAGCCCGCCTTTTGTCTCCTGTTTCATCCGGTGCCTGCACCGAAAATCTTTTTACGCGGCGCCTTTCCGGACGGAATCCGCAGTTTCCAAACAGCGCAAAAGAAGGAGCGGCATCTCTGCCGCTCCTTCTTTTATTGTAGCTTCAGCGAAAATAAACCACCAGCTATGCTGGTGGAATAAAAAATCTTTAGATACAAGAAAACCTCCTTTTGCTAAACTAAGTGCAGGTTTGCCAACCACATTCAGAGCAAAAGGAGGTTTTGTCGTGGACGACATACAAAGTTTATCACATACAAAGTGGAGATGCCAGTACCATATCGTGTTTGCCCCCAAATATCGCAGAAAAGAGATTTATGGGAAACTCAAGGCAGACATAGGACAAATCATTAGAAAGCTGTGCGAACAAAAGGGTGTAGAGCTGATAGAAGCGGAAGCGTGCCCGGATCATATCCATATGCTGGTGAGTATCCCGCCAACGCT
>FORK01000019.1:0-29379 GCA_900113995.1 Ruminococcaceae bacterium D5
CGGCCTGTAGAAAAAATGCGATTGGCAGACCTTTCGATGCCTCTTAAGAGGCTGCCTGTAATATGCCCTTCTAGGGCTTGGAGCAAACCACCAGTTCAACTGGTGGTTTTGATTTTCCTCTGCTGCGAAAGAGCGAAAAGAGCCGGCGCATAAATGGTGTGCCCTTAAAGCTCTGCCTTGATCAGAAAGGAAAGCTGCCGGCTTTGCCGGCGAAGAGGTCCCACAAAAAGTTTTACTTTCAGCGCCGGGCGAAGCGAGCCGCCGGCAGCACTCTCGATGATGGTCAGCTGCCGGCAGAGCGGCGGCCGTCCCTCTATGGATTGTGGGGCAAGTGATGCGGGCGGAAACCTCAACGCTCCTTGAGACGCTTGCCGGCAGCAGGCTCTGGCAGGGCATGCTCAAGCGCCTGCCAGTCCGGCGGTCATGACTTGGTGCACTGCACCGCTGCCTCGGTCCGCGGGCATATCCTCCTTCTGATTGACAAGTTTCTTCTTTCAGGGTAGGATAAAACCAGTTAAGCAGGGAGGAATGCCGCTTTGAATAAAACGCTGGTCTACCTGATTTACTTCACGGCCTATTCGGCAGTGCTCGTCTGGATTGGCAAGAGAAGCTTCCACCGGGGGGATACCCCCGGGCAGTTTTATCTCGGCGGACGTCAGCTTGGCACTGTCCGGTGCATGATGACCTTTGCCGGAACCTGGATTTCGGCTGCGACGGTGCTGGGCTTCACTGGCAGTGTCTTTGAGAGCGGATATGCCGCTCTGGTCTATTCGGTGATCCCATGGTATATCGGAGCGATTTTTCTCGTCTGTCTCAGCAGGCAGCTTTACCGCAACGATATCCTGACTATTCCGGAGCTGTTCCGCAGGCGCTTTGGTTCCAAGAGGCTTCAGGTTCTCGTCGCAGCGGTTATGATTTTTACCTACATTTTTTATCTGGTGATTCAGATTCGGGGCTTTGGACTGGTAGCCTCCTCGCTTTTTGATATTCCCTATGGAATCTCAATCCTTTTGATCTACCTCTTTATCCTCTACGCAACCTTTGGCGGATTCCATACGGTTGCGCAGACCGACGCCTTCAACCTGATTACCCTTCTCCTCGGCACCGCGATGGTGTTTATCGTGGTGGTTTTTCAGGCAGGCGGAATCGGCGCGATCCACCGGGAGGCGGCGCAGATCAGCGGAATGGCCTACCCATCGATGCAGTATGCGACCGATCCGGGGGATCTCCTGCGCCTTTTCGGAAAGGGGAAATTTGCCCCGATGATGAGCATCACCATGTTTTTCGGATGGGGACTGGGCCTTGCGGCTAACCCGCAGTATATGGTGCGGATCATCGCCGCGAAGGACGCCCGCACCTCCCGGAGGATGATTCTGCTCTCCCTTGCGCTGCTGGCGCTGCTTTATTTTGCCTTCCTGCAGATCGGACTGGGAATGCGGGTGATGTTCCCCACTCTTGAGGAGGTGCGGGAGACCGACGAAATCTTCGTCTATGTCATCAACAACCTGCTGTATGGGGCATGGAGCGGATTTTTCCTCTTTGCGGTGATCGGAGCCTGCATTTCGACTGCGAACTCACAGCTGCTGATCATCGCCTCATCCTTTTCCTACGATATCGTCAATACGCTGTGCGGGGACCGGCTGGGCGAGCGGGCGCTCCTTTCCCTCTCCCGCGTGAGCGTGCTGGTGGGTGGAACCCTTTCTCTGCTTCTCTCGATTCATCCGCCCGCGAGCCTGCTGACCTACGGCGGCGATCTCTGGGGCGTCTTTGGCGCGACCCTCTTTTCAACCGTTTACGGGGGCCTCTTTTACCGCAGGGCGACCGCCAAGGGAGTCTGGGCCGGAATCCTTGCGGGGCTGGCCGGGCTGGCCGCCTTCTATCCGGCGTATTGGCGGGGGATTCTCCCTTTTCATGCCGCTTTCCCGGCGACCATCCTGAGCTGTGCGGCCTTTCTGGCTGTTTCGAGGCTGACCAGCCCAAAGGAGGGACGAGATGCGGCTGCCCGTTAGAATGAACATCGAAAATAGGATCTTTTACCCGTTTCTGCTGATCTTTCTGCTGTTTACCGCGCTGTTCGGCTCGGTGCTCTATTACAACAGCTACCGCTCGCTGCTCGGGCAGCAGACCGCCGTCGCCGACCTGACTCTGGAAACGATTACAGGGGAGATTCGGGAGTACGGAGAATCCTCCGGACGGGAGGGGATTCTCAACGCCTGCCGCCGGCGCGGAGACGTCAGCCTTGTGATTCGCGACGAAGCAGGAGTACTGCTGCTCGGCCCGGAAAGCGGCGCGATGGAATCCCCGTGGGAGCTTTCCTCCCGCCGGGATAACCCGTTCGGCTGGAAGCTCTCCTATGTCATCGACCGCAGCAATTTCTACGACTCGCTGATCGACGCTCAAAAATATCTGCTGCTTGCCACCGTCGCCCTGCTGGTGGTGACGGTGCAGGCGAGTGTTTTTGTCGCGGCCAATATCTCGGAACCGATCCGCCGCTTCTCAGCGGTCTGCGCCGAGGTCAGCCGCGAGCCGCAGCGGGCCGGCCAGGTCGAGCTGCTCGGGTATTATATCCACCGCGGCGATGAGATCGGGGAGCTTTCCCAGGCCTTCGGGAGGATGCTTTCCGACCTGCGCAGGCACACCGATGAGATCCTTCGGGTCAAGCAGCTCAACGAGAGCATCGTGGAAAACCTGCCCATCGGTGTTGCGGCCTTCGACGCCGCAGGGGAACAGCTTTGCATCAATTCCAAGGCCAAAGCTTTGCTCGAACCGGGTGTCTGGCGCAGCGAGGCCGGGGAGGCGCTGTCGGCACTGCTGACCTCCTGGCTGGCGAGCGGAAGGCTTCTGGTCGATCCGATCCGCATTCAGGATGCCGCCGGCCGTTCGGTGGATCTGGAGGTCGGCCTTTGGCGGCTGACCGACGCGGGCGGATTTGAGTGGGGCGCTCTCTGTACGCTGGACGATGTTACCTATAAAAAGATGATGGAAGAGAAATACAGCGAAAGCGAGAAGCTTGCCTATACCGGACAGCTGGCCGCCGATCTGGCGCATGAAATCCGCAACCCGCTCGCCGGCATTCGGGCGAGCATCCAGGTGATTGCGCGCCGCCTGAGCGGCGAAGGGGACCGCGCCCTCTGCTCCAGCATCGTGGGAGAGGTGGACCGGATCAATCTCCTGATCGAAAATCTGCTCAATCTCGCCCGGCAGCGGGTCAGCCACAAAACGAGCTTTCCGGCTGCGCGGCTCTTCGACGAAATTTCGCTGCTCTATACCAAGGTGGCGGAAAACAGCCGGATTGTGCTCTCCTTCGCCGCGGAAGAGGGGCTGGTCCTCTACGCCGACGAGGCGGAAATCAAGCAGGTGCTCATCAACCTGATCAACAACAGCTTCAAGGCGATCGGATCGGGCGGTTCGGTGCGGGTTGCCGCCGGACGCCGCGAAAACGGGCTGGCCCTCACCGTTTCGGACGACGGGGCCGGAATGACCCCCGAGGAGATCCGCTCACTGCTTTCGGAGCGCGGACGGCAGACTCCCGGAGGGCGCGGACGCGGGCTGATGATCGTATCCCGCCTGCTGGCGCAGAACGGCGGCAGCTTCTCGATCGAAAGCGAGGCGGGACGCGGAACCGTCATTACGATTTTGTTTGAAAGGGAGCTTCCCGATGAAGTATAAGATTCTGGTTATCGACGATGAGCGGCTGATCCGCCTTTCGCTGCGGGAGGGTCTGACCGACTTCGGCTACGAGGTCGAAACGGCGGCGGGAATCCGGGAAGGGCTTGAGTTGGCGGAACGTTTCTTCCCGCATTTTGTGCTGCTTGACAACCGGCTCGGCGAGGACCGGGGCATCGATTCCATTGAAGCGATCAAGCGGATCGATGATGATATCCAGCTCGTCATGATGACTGCCTACGGGTCGGTTTCTCAGGCGGTCGAGGCGGTCAAACGCGGGGCGTACGATTATATCCAGAAGCCCTTTGACCTCGACGCCCTCGATCTGCTGATCCGCCGCTGCATGGAGCAGCTCAACACCCGGCGCAGCCTCGGCCTGGCCGGTGCGCCGCACCATGAGCTGATCGGGGAAAGCACCGCGGTTTCCCGCATCCGGGGCCTGATCGGGGTCATTGCCAAAAACGACAGCGTGGATCTGCTGATCCGGGGAGAAACCGGTACCGGCAAGGAGGTCGTGGCGAACCTCGTCCACCGGCAGAGCGCGCGCTGCGGCCTGCCGATGGTGAAGATCAACTGCGGGGCAATCCCCGAAAACCTGCTGGAATCAGAGCTTTTCGGTTATGAGCGGGGGGCCTTTACCGGCGCGGTCAAGACGAAAAAGGGGCTGCTTGAGCTGGCCAACGGCTCGACGGTATTCCTCGACGAGATCGGGGAGATGCCCCTCTCGATGCAGGCCAAGCTCCTGACCTTTCTGGAGGACCGGAGGTTCAAGCGGGTCGGCGGCCTGCGGGATATCGAGGTCAATGTGCGGGTCATTGCGGCGACCAATCGGGACCTCAAAGCGGCCATCGCCCGCAAGGAGTTCCGGGAGGACCTTTTCTACCGGCTCAATGTCATGCAGATCGAGATTCCTCCGCTGCGGGAGCGCCCGGAGGATATTCTGCCGCTGGCCCGCCACTTTCTGGAGCGGTGCAACCGGAAGTTCGGCAAGAATATCCGCGCCCTCTCCCCAGCCTTTGCGGGGGAGCTCCTCACCTACTCCTGGAAGGGAAATGTCCGTGAGCTGCGCAATATTATCGAACGCTCCGCCCTGTTCTGCGAGGGAGACCTGCTGGAACGCGGCGCGCTGCTCGAGGAACGGCCGTCTGAATCCGCCCCCATGCCTGCGGGCTGGGGGGAGAAGGGGATCGACCTTCCCGGAGAGATCGCGCGGATCGAGCGCAGCTATATTGAAGAGGCGATGCGGCGTGCGGAGGGCAACCTCTCGAAGGCCGCGGAGCTGCTGGGCCTGACCCGCTTTTCCCTGCGCCGCAAGCTCGATTCGTGGGAACGTTCGGGCACCCGCAACGAATGACCCCAGCCGGAGGGAGTCCGGTCACGATAAAACCAAATAGGAAAGGAATTCTGACAATGAAACGATGGATTACTGGATGTCTCGCGCTGCTGCTCGCGCTCACCGCTGCCGGATGCTCCGGCGCCGCCTCTCCGGAGGAACGGTTTGGCGCTGTTGTGCAGCAGGCTGCCGAGCTTTCCTCGATGGAGGTGGATGCCGACACAAGAATCAGGATGGCACTCGGCCAGGAGGTGCTTGACCAGACTTCGGAGACGGCGGCTCAGCTGTTCCGGGACGGCGAAACGGTCGAAATGGCGGTAAAGAGCACCGTCCGTTACCCGGGGCAGGAGATCAGCGGCGAGAGCTATTACAGGGACGGCCATTTTTACACCTCGGTGATGGGGCAGTCGTTTCAGGTGCCTTATGACGGCAATCTGGTGCTCGAACAGCTTCGGGTGGAATTTCCCCAGCCTCCGGCGGCCTCAGAGCTGAGCCTTCTCAAAATGGACCGCGAGGGAAACGGCACCGCTTTTTCCTATGCCGTCCGTCCCGAGTCCCTCGAGCAGTATGTCGATCAGGCCATTCTGCTGATCGGCAGCGGGCTGTTCCCCGCCGAGGGGATGAAGGTCACAGCCGTCAGCGGACGGGTGACAGTGGGACCGGACAACCGGATTCAGAGCCACACCATGCGGATGTCAGTACAGATTGACCTCGGCGGTCCGGTGCTTGAAGCAGCTGCGGAACGGGTCTTCCGTTACCGGAATGTCGGCGGACTCGTCTCCGTCGAGTTCCCGGCGGATCTGGAATCCTACACACCGGTCGGATGAGAGAAATCCATGCTGTGCAAAACCGCTCGGTGTGCGGCTCCGCACAGCGGCATGTGAGCGATTCTGCACGGATGTAAAAATAGCTTCTGCACAAATTGCCTACCTGTAAAGGCAAAAGTTTGTGAAAATTCCGACAGGAACCTGCGCTTTCATAGGGGGTGCGGGTTTCTGTTTTGGGGCTGGCATAGATTTTGCAATATCATTCGGGTAAGAAGAAACGCCGGGACCTCGTTGGCGGAGAAATTCCGGCAGGCCTGAAACCAAAAGGAGGACTTACGATGTATCAGGTGGATTTGAACAGCGACCTTGGCGAGAGCTTCGGCGCCTATACCATCGGTATGGATTCCGAAATTCTCAAGTATGTTTCCTCGGCCAATGTGGCTTGCGGCTGGCACGCCGGGGACCCGATGGTCATGGAAAAGACGGTGGCGCTGGCCGCCGAGGCGGGCACTGCCGTCGGCGCACATCCGGGATATCCCGATTTAATGGGCTTCGGAAGGCGAAACATGGTGGTCACTCCGGCCGAGGCGAAGGCCTACATCAAATACCAGATCGGCGCGCTGCTTGCATTTACCGAGAGCAGGGGAATCAAGATGCAGCATGTCAAGCCGCACGGCGCCTTTTACAACATGGCAGCCGTCGATGAAAAGCTGGCAGATGCGATCTGCGAGGGAATTTATGAGGTTGATCCCAGCCTGATCCTTCTCGGGCTTGCCAACAGCAAGATGATCTCCTCCGCTGAAAAAATCGGCCTGCCCGCCGCTTCTGAGGTTTTTGCTGACCGCGCCTATAACGACGACGGAACCCTTGTCTCCAGAAAGCTGCCGGGTGCGGTAATCCACGACAGGGAACTTGCCATTGCCCGCACCGTGCGGATGGTCACCGAAGGGGTGGTCGAGACGGCAAGCGGTAAGCTGATTCCCATCAAAGCCGACTCTATCTGCGTCCATGGCGACAACCCCAGCGCCCTGGAATTTGTCAAGAATATCAAGGCGGCCCTTGAGGCAAAGGACGTCAAAATCTGCAGCCTGTCCGCCAGATAACCCGGCGCTGTCAACGGTGCCTCGGAAAGGGCGGCATGGCCGCGGCGCATAAACCGTCTTACAACACGACAACACCGAACAGGAGGAACAACATGAGCAACAAGGAAGAAACCAAGGTTACCGCTCCGAAAAAGGATAAGGCAAATGCTTCAGTCCTTCTCGGCGCAGCATTTCTGATGGCCACCTCGGCGATCGGCCCCGGCTTTCTGACCCAGACCTCCACCTTTACCGCCCAGTATCTTTCGTCCTTTGCGGCGGTGATTGTCTGCGCCATCCTGCTGGATGTCTCCACGCAGGTGAACGTCTGGCGGATTATCGGCGTTTCCGGAATGCGCGGGCAGGATATCGCCAACAAGGTGCTGCCCGGCCTCGGATTTTTTATCGCATTTCTGGTTGCGCTCGGCGGCCTTGCCTTTAATATCGGCAACGTCGGCGGGGCCTCTCTCGGACTCAATGCGCTGCTCGGCGTCCCGGAAAAGGCCGGCTGCGTGGTGGTCGGCATCGCGGCCATCGGCATCTTCCTGTCGAAAGACGCAAAACGGATGATGGATAAGGCGGCGACCATTCTCGGCGCGATTATCCTCTGCGCCATCCTCATCGTGGCGGTCAGCTCCAAGCCGCCGGTCGGCGACGCGGTTGTCCACATCTTCACCCCTGAGAACCCCTCCGGCCTCCTCTTCCCGATGATTACCCTGCTCGGCGGCTCCTGCGGCGGCTATATCACCTTCTCGGGCGCCCACCGCCTGCTCGATGCCGGCATCTCCGGCAAGGATAAGGTCGGCCAGATTCAGGGCAGCGTTCTGCGCGGCGTCTGCGTCTCCGGCACCGTCCGCATCCTGCTCTTCCTCGCCGTTCTCGGCGTCTGCACCGCCGGCGGTGCGGCGGCTTCCACTGCGATTACTTCGGCTTCCAACCCTGCGGCCGAAGCGTTCCGCCAGGCTGCCGGCGATCTTGGCTACCGCCTGTTCGGCATCGCGCTGATGTCCGCCGGTATCACCTCCGTCATCGGCGCGGCGTTCACCTCGGTTTCTTTCCTCAAAACGCTGCATCCCTTTATTGCGGCCAATGAGAAGTGGTTTATCGTCGGCTTTATCTCGATTTCCACCCTGATCATGGTTGTTCTGGGCGGAGCGGCCAAGCTCCTGATCGCGGCGGGCGCCCTTAACGGATTGATCCTGCCGGTCACCCTGGGTACCATGCTGCTTGCTTCGCGCAATAAGAAGATCGTCGGCGAGGATTACCATCATCCGACCTTCCTGATCGTGATCGGCATCATCGTCGTGCTGCTGACCGGATTCGTCGGCATCAAGGCGGTTCCCAACCTGCTCAAACTGTTTGCATAACCTTTTCGATTCCGGTCTGTTGTCCGGCCGCGTCCCTCCCGACGCGGCCGCGCAGCACCCGCATACCGGTCTCGGTGCAGCAGAGCTGTGCCGCTTTTGCGGCGATGCCGAGATCGTATGAAACATGCCGTCAAAGGACCTGGACAGCACTTGGCGGCGGCCTGCACCAGAAAGGAGGAAATCTGATGCGCGATGTGCGCTTTCTGCTGACCGGCGATACCTCGGTGACCGTCGAGTTCGGCAACGAGATCAGCGGCGAGATCAACGCCGCAATCCGCGCGTTTAATATTGCACTTTCCAAAAGCGGAATCGACGGAATCGTTGAGACGGTTCCAACCTACCGCTCTCTGATGGTTCACTACCGCCCGGAAAAGATTCGGCACGCCGAGCTTTGCGAAAAGATGCGCGGCCTGCTTGGAAAGCTCGATGACATCGAAATTCCCCCCGCAGAGGTGGTGGAAATACCGGTGCTCTACGGTGGGGAGGAGGGACCAGATCTCGCATTTGTCGCGGAACACAACGGCAAAACAGAGGACGAGGTCGTTAAAATCCATACCGGCACCGAATATCTGATTTACATGCTGGGCTTTACCCCCGGCTTCCCCTATCTCGGGGGGATGGACGATTCGATCGCGTCTCCGCGCCTCAAGAGTCCGCGCGTGCGGATTCCGGGCGGTTCGGTGGGAATCGCAGGCACCCAAACCGGTGTTTATCCCATTGATTCTCCCGGCGGCTGGCAGCTGATCGGGCGAACCCCCCTGAAGCTCTACGACCCCGGGCGGGAACGCCCGATTCTGCTGGAGGCAGGACAGTATATCAAATTCCGGGCAGTTGACCGGGAGGAATATGAAGCGATCGGCCGCGAGGTGGAGCAGGGGACCTACCGCCTGCACACCTATGCAAAGGAGGGCTGACGATGGGGATGAAATTTCGCAGCGGCGGATTCTTAACGACGGTGCAGGATGCCGGGCGGACCGGTTATCAGCAGTTCGGCGTTCCCGTATCGGGGGCGATGGACCCCCGCTCCTTCGTGCTGGGCAATCTGCTTGTCGGCAACGACGAAGGGGAGGCCTCTCTGGAAATCACCCTGATGGGTCCGATGATTGAGTTCACCGCAGCCAATGTGGTTGCGCTGACCGGCGCCGACCTCTCGGCGACCCTCAACGGCGTGCCGATGCCTCGTTACCGCGCGGTTTTGGTCAAACCGGGCGACCTGCTGGCTTTTGGAATGCAGAAATCCGGCTGCCGCGCCTACCTGGCGGCGGCGGGCGGGTTTGATATTGAGCCGGTTATGGGCAGCCGCTCGACCTATCTCAAGGCAAAGATCGGCGGATTGCAGGGACGTAAGCTCGGCAAGGACGATTTTCTTGGCTTTCGCGCGCCGGCGGCCACCCTGCCGAACCTCGATATCCGCGCCGTTGACCCGGAGGATTTCTCCGCTTCCGAGCGGGTTCTCAGGGTGGTGCTGGGGCCTCAGGACGATGCGTTCACCGAGGATGGCCGCAGGACTTTCCTCAGCGGGACCTATACTGTAACCAACCAGTCCGACCGGATGGGAAGCCGGCTGGAAGGCCCGGCGGTCGAGCACGTCAAGGACGGCAACATCATCTCGGACGGCATCTCCTTCGGCGCGGTTCAGATTCCGAGCGAGGGAAAGCCGATCATCATGCTGGCAGACCGTCAGACAACCGGCGGCTACACCAAGATCGCCAATGTCATCACTGTGGATCTGCCCCGGATCACCCAGAGCAAGCCGGGCGACATCATTCGCTTTGAGGCGGTCTCAATCGAGGCGGCACAGGAACTTTATCTCGCGCAGCGGGCACGATTCGAAGAGCTGAGACGCTCCTTCGAGGAGAAACGCGGCGATTCCCGCGCGCCGGTCGCACCGGGAATTGCCCTTGCGGCGCTGGGGCTTTCCGGCGGGGAGGAGCGTATTTTCCACGTCGGGCTGGACGGGCACGATTACCGCTGCGTTGTACGCGAAATCAAAAGATAGGGAGGAGACGACATATGCGTTTTGACATTACCCCATATATCGATATGTCTCCTGCAGAAGTGCGGCAGCGCATCCGCAAGGGGGAGATCACCTTCCCGACCGCCGGGATGTGCCGGGGCTACGCACAGGCTAATCTGGTGATTCTGCCGCCCGAATATGCCGCTGATTTTGAGGAATACACCCGGCGCAATCCCTTCCCCTGCCCGGTTCTTGAAATTATCAGGGGAACCCCCGAAACCCATGCGATGGGCGAGGGCGGGGATATTACCACCGATATTCCGGAATATTTCATTTATCGCAACGGCGTTCTTTCAGAAAAGGTCAACGATGCGTCCGCCTTCTGGAAAGAGGGCTATGTCGGATTCCTGATCGGGTGCAGCTTCTCGTTTGAGGAGGCTCTGATGGCCGCCGGCATCGAAGTACGCCACATCGCCACCGGGCGGAATGTCCCGATGTATAAGACCGGCATCCGCACTGTCAAGGTCGGTCCGTTCGAAGGACCGATGGTGTGCAGCATGCGTCCGATGACACCCGAAAACGCCCGCCGGGCCTATGAGATCACGGTTCAGTGCCCAAACGTTCACGGCGCGCCTGTGCATATGGGCGACCCTGCGATTCTGGGCGTGCGTGATATTGACCAGCCTGAATACGGCGAATCGGTGGAAATCCGCGAGGGGGAGATTCCGGTATTCTGGCCCTGCGGCGTAACACCGCAGGCGGCTATCGAGAATGCCAAGCCTCCGATTGTCATCACCCATTCCCCGGGTCATATGTTCATCACCGACATCAAAAATGCGGAACTGAATGATTTCCTTGAGGCGAGAAAGCATCGGTAAACATCTTCCAGGGACCTCCTGAGAATCCCCTCGGGCCGAAAGGCCCGAGGGGATTCGGCGTTTGTGCATGGGAAAGCTGCCGAGTGGCAGGCAATGAAAATACCTTTGCTGACAGAGCTGGGCGCGGTGAGAGGCCGCAGATCGGAAAAGGTCAGGATGAAACAGGACGTAACCGCTGCTCCGGCAGCGGCAAAAGGTGTGATGCAGATAAAAATTGTTCGATGTCTCTTGGGTGATGAGCCGGTATCGCGGTCTTTTAACGGGAAGCGGTCCGCTCACTCCTTCGATGAGTTCAACGTCAGGGGATGTTATACGACAGGCGGCGATTTATACGCGGCTGGAGCTTTGGCTGAAAGGGTACGCGGTTTGGCAAGAGGCCGGCACTTCGCCGGCCTCTCCGGATTTTTTGCTGATTTTTTCGTTGCGTTCCCGGCTGCCCTGCGGTAGAATGGCAGAAGAAGACGGAAAAGGCAGAACGGCAAAAGAAGACAGGGAAGGAGGCCGCGGCATGAATCTGGTGCAGCTTCTGGATGCCCATACGCAATGGGATGAACTGGCTGTGATCGGTCGGGGAAAAGACGAGGGGGAGGCGGTTTCCGAGCTGGTCGGCATGACGAGAAAGGGCGGGGAAGTGCGGCTCTATGCCCTGCAGTTCGATGGCGCGGCCCGTGAAGCGCAGCTTCGCGCCGAGGAGAAGCGGCTCTGCCATCCGCCGCGCCGCAAAAGAGGGACGCGCCGGGATGACCTGGAGAACTGGGAGCCCGCTCCCCATTTTCCCTTTGGGCGGCTGAATTCGATTCGGATCGGGAGCAGGTCCTTTGAGATAACGGGAGGCTCGCAGAGCCTTGCCGTACAGGAGGACTGGGAGAAGCTCGTCCTTCTTTCGGAATTTCTTCGCTGCGGCTACCGGCCCTGCGAGACGCTCGCCTGCCGGGAGCTGTCGGATCTTACCCTCACCGAATACGAGCTGCGCGGGGTGCATCGCAGGCTTCCGCGCATCGGGGACCGGCCTCTGGCCGTCACCGCCGCTCCGGATTCCCGGACTCATTGCTGCCGCAAACGGCTGCGCCTTGCGGTGGGGCAGGGTTCTGCGCGGCCCTATGTCCTGACAGATGCATCGTCCGGGAGCAGGTGCCGGTTTTATATCGAGAGCCTGTTTCTGAGCGATCCCTGGGAAGAGACAGAGAAAGTTTTTCGAGATCCCCGCTTCCTCGAGCGGATGGACGCACAGGGGATGGAGGAGCTGAAGCAGCGGTATTTTGGGATGCTCTCCGGATTCTGCCCCAAAGGCATGTTTCTGCCGGTGGTCGAATACGAGGCTGAGGATGAAGTGTCTCTGGAGTTCTACCAGACGGAATGGCTCAACACGCCGCATGATCCCTCCTCCGGAGAAGGCGCATCCGGTATGATTTTTTTGATGAAGCCGCAGCACAGCGAGGGACGGCACGGGCTTCCGCTCAAAGCGGCGGCGGTGCACAGCCCGGTGCCCGGAGAGACCGGCGTGCTGAACCTCGAGGTGCTTCGCTGGCATGAACGCTCTGAACAGAGAAATTGGACCCTTTGAGCCGAATGGAGGCACTGTCCGTCGGAAGATCCCGATGAAACTATGCGGCGAATGGAAGAAAAGGAGCTGGATAAAGAATGCCGGATCTGAGAAAAACAACTGGCAGGCAGATCGAGGTTTCGGCTGCGATCTTCTCGAACGAGCGGGATGAAATCCTTATCTGCCGGCGCGGGCCGGGGGGAAACTGTGCCTTTCTCTGGGAGTTCCCCGGCGGCAAGCGAGAACCCGGAGAGTCGTTTGAAAACTGCCTGATTCGGGAATGCCGCGAGGAACTCGAAGTTGAAATTGAAGTCGGAGAACTTTTTATGCGGACCGATTACGATTATCCCGAATACTCGGTACGGCTTCTCTTCTTCAAGGCAAAGATCCGCTCGGGGGTTCTGAAGATGGATGTCCACAGCGCGACGCAGTGGGTGCCGCGCGGTGAACTGGGGCGCTATGAGTTCTGTCCCGCTGATCGGGATGTTGTGAAGAAGCTGGCACAGGAAAAGAGGTCCGCTCGGTAAGCGGACCTCTTTTCGCTCGGGAAGAAGGGGAGGTTGCTTCCGTCAGGAAGCGGTCCGGACCTTTTTCCACTTTTTCATATTGATTGCGATCAGGACAATTGCAATCGCAAGACCAGTGATATCGGTCAGGGTTCCGGGGATAAACATGAGCAGGCCTGCGCAGATAAAGATGATGCGTTCCAGAAGATGCAGCTTCCACAAAAGCCACCCCTGGAAGCCGGCGGACATGATGGAAACGCCAATGAAGGCGCTGATAAAAACGGAGAGAATCTCCGCAACGTTGCCTTGCATCATCATTGCCGGATTATAACAGAAAGCAAACGGGACCATGAATCCGGCGAACCCCAGCTTGCAGGCCTCCACAGCCGTCGTCATGGGACTGCATTTTGCAATTCCCGCGCCGGCATAAGCGGCCAGAGCCACAGGCGGCGTGATTGCCGAAAGGCAGGCGAAATAGAAGACAAAGAGATGCGAGGTCAGCGGGGTAAGTCCCAGCTTAATCAGCGAGGGGGCCAGAATGGAAGCAGCGATGACATAAGCCGCTGTGGTAGGCAGGCCCATGCCCAGAATGATGCAGGTCAGCGCGGTAAACAGCAGGGAGGGGAAAAGCATCGAATGGGCGGCCTGAATCATCATGTCGCCGAAAATAACGCCGATGCCGGTTAATGAAACCATGCCGACAACAATACCGGCGCAGGCGCAGCCGATGACAATAGACATCGAGCTGAAAGCGGATTTCGCCATGGCTGGGATGATGCTTTTTAGCGTAAAGCGCTTTTTTTTGTCAAAAAGCATCACCACAGGTACCGAGAAGGTGGCCCAAAGAGCGGAATATAAGGGAGAATATTGCGCCACCAACAGACAGTAGAGCAGAACACCGATAATCACCAGATAGATCCAGCCGGATTTGAGAACATTTTTCGCTTTGGGAATCTCCTTGGGGTCCATCAGCTGAATATCGGCCAGCTCCGACTGAGACACGACCGCGACCGCACAGCCCCAGTAATACAGGAGAGCGGGGATGACGGCGGCGATGACAATGTTGATATATTTTGTTTCAGTAAAAGCGACCATCAGAAATGCGCCGGAACCCATAACGGGGGGAAGAATCTGGCCGCCCGTCGAGGCCACCGCTTCCACGCCGCCGGCAAAAGCGGGCTTATAGCCGCGGGATTTCATCAGAGGGATGGTGAAGGTTCCGGTGCCGACAACATTGGCGACCGCCGAGCCGTTGATGGAGCCCATCAGGCCGGACGCGACCACGGCGGACAGGGCGGGACCGCTCTTGATTTTGCCGGTGAGGGAAATGGCGATCTCATTGATAAAATCCGAACAGCCGGACGCCTCCAGAAAAGCGCCGAACATCACAAACATGAAGATTACGGTGGCGGAAACGCTCATGGTTGTGCCGAACAGGCCGTCCAGATCGGTTGCAAGGAATTTGCAGATGCGCTGCAGGGAGTAGCCGCGATGGGCAATCGCCAGTGGCAGGTGGGGGCCGGCTAACGCATACGCGACAAAGATCAGGGCCAGTACGGGCATGATATAACCCAATACGCGCCGGGCGCACTCCAGGGTGATGACCGCCAGACAGGCGCCGGCAAAGGTTGCCATCCATGTGGTCTGGCTCAGGCGCTCCGCCAGATGATGAACTTCATCCTGCGCCATCCACCATGAAATCCAGGTCAGGGCGATCAGAAGAAGATCCACGCAGCGGCACAAAATGCGGAAGGGCTTGATACCGGCATATTTATCCTTGCAGATATGCTTGTGCAGGGGCTGGGTCAGCAGCACCAGAGTCAGCGCAAAGCTGAGATGGATGCCGCGCTGGGTCACATAATCGCCCAAGCCGTTGAGACCGGTAAAGATGTGGAACGACGTCATCAAGATCGCCACAAAAAAAGCAAGTCGAATAAACTTGTCTGAGCGGCCCTCTTCAACAGCCTTGGCAGCAGCAAGTTCGCTGTCAAGTGAAGTGACATCAATTTCCTTCGGTTCCTTTTTTGCCACAAATGAGCCCCCTTTTTAAAGTAACGGTTTGATTTTGAAGAGAAGAGGGCCGGCGCCGAGAAATTCTCAGTTCCGGCCCATCTGTCGTATTTCTTTGACGCTTGACGGAGGGTTGTCCCTTCTTAGACTTAGAGAAGACCCTGTTCGCTGTAGTATTTAGCAGCGCCGTCATGCAGGGGAATCGGCATATTGGTGCACAGGAAGGAGGGATCGGTCATTTCGCTGAGCAGTGCATTGCCCGCGGCCATCTCGGCGGTATGTTCGTTCATGGCCTTACAAAGATCGTAAACCAGAGCTTCATCCATATCGGCGCTGACGATAATCAGGCACTTTACACCGAAGGTTTTGGTTTCCTTGTCCTGACCGGTGTAGGTATTGGCGGGGATCTTCGACTGGATATAAGCGGAATTTCCGGCAAGGATCTTGTCGATCTCTTCCTGCGTATAATCGAGGACCACAATTTCCTTGGTAGCCGCCAGATTCAGCTGGCCTCCGATGGGAAGACCGGCGAATCCGAACGCCGCGTCCAGAATTCCGTCGCCTACCGAGTCGGCGCCGTCACCCAGACCCAGATTTTCCAGACTGGTGTTGTCTTTGCTGATGCCCATGACGTTAAAGGCATCCAATGTGGAGTTTTCGGTTGCGGAAGCGGCGGGGCCGACGGCCACGCGCTTGCCCAGCAGATCGTGGACATATTCCAAGCCGGAGCTCTTGAGCGCGACGCCGCTGGATACAGAGGTGTATACCGCCCCGATCACGCGGACGTTATCGAGCGCCTGAGTAAATTTCCCGGTTCCGGAATAGCCGTTGAGAACCACGTCGGCGGTGGCGACGGCTACGTCCACTTCTCCGTTAGCGACATCCTGCACATTCTGGAAAGATCCTGTGGAGGTCTGGGTATTGCACTTTACCCCCTGAACGTTGTTGGTCCATACCTGAGACAGAGCCGCGCCGGCAGGATAAAGAGAACCGCCGGTATCGCCGGTACCGAAGGTCATGATAACGTTCCCGCGCGGGGAGGCGCTTTCGGATGCCGTGGAGCTGTCGCCCGATGCCGCCGGAGCTGAGGCGCCCGAACTCGATGTTCCGCCGCAGCCTGCTGCTGAAATGAGCATCGCCGTTGCCAACAGGATCGCAAATATTCTCTTCATAGTTTTGCTTCCTCTCTTTTGTCAAGATGTTTGATTGATGGCTAGATGGCTCGATTGTGAATAAATCGCTTTATCATATTGCGATCATCACGACAAAAGAATACTATATTTCTAAAATTTTAACAATAGAAAACGGATGAAAAATATTTTTTTGTGATTTTAGACCATAAAATATACAAAATTTTCTATTTTTTAAACGTTGACAAAGTTTGCGCGAAGGATAATTGATATAAAAAATTCAAAAATTGTATCTATAGAAAATGTGATACAGACGAAAAACGGCCCGCCCGAAGGGCAGGCCGAAACCAGAGAGGCGATCATCTGCCGAAAAGGCAGCGGCGCTGCCGCAGCAGACGGCGGCGGTTAAATTCAAGCAGACGTTCCCCCGCGTGAGCGAGGTTATAAATCCGCAGGAATTCCGCCGAGGCGCAGAGCTTATCCGCCAGGTTGACCACAACCGATTCCCGGTGGCGTGGGATGTGGCGGAGGGTAACCGGCCACATATGCTTGAGGATGATATCCCGTTCCAGTTCCGAAAGGCCGAACTGCTCGGCATTTTCGAGAGCCATCTGCGGGTGGACCAGCAGGCGCTGCCAGGGGCTCACCCGGACCTTTTTCCAGTCACAGAGATAGAGATCATGCAGCAGCCCAGCACGGGCGGCGGCGACATAATCGAGCCTCCAGCGGCGGCAGAGTGCAAAGCTCAGATAGGAAACAAAGATACAGTGGTCGAGACAGCTCACTCCGCCCGCGTGCTGCGGAATATCGTCCATCGCCTGTACTGCAGGCTCTTCAATCAGATCGGCAATGCAGGTATAAAATTCCTCTTTTGTTTTGGAACTCCACATGGGGATCACCTCTTTTCGAATAGTTTTTATTATACTTGATTTTCGAACAAAATGGCAGTCCTTTGGCGGGAATTTTTATGGAGCCTTTTCTTCCGGCGCGCGGTTGCCTTCGCCGTCTTTTTGTGTTATGATGGTCACCGCGAGCAGACAAGACAGCGGCGTGCGGCCGAAAGGCGCGCATGAGGAAAGTCCGGGCTCCACAGGGCGGGATAGCTGCTAACGGCAGCCGAGGGCGACCTTAGGGAAAGTGCAACAGAGAGATACCGCCCGCCGTCCCGGCGGGTAAGGGTGGAAAGGCGAGGTAAGAGCTCACCGGCGTTTTGGAGACAAAGCGGCCCTGTAAACCCTATCCGGAGCAACACCGACAGAAGGCGATACGGCGGCCCGTCGTGCCTTCGAAAGCGTGGCTGGAGCTGTTGGGGCGACCCACAGCCAAGATAGATCGTTGTCAAATACAGAACCCGGCTTATATGTCTGGTCGCAGAAAGCGCCCCGCAGGACTTCGGTTTTGCGGGGCGTTTTTTCCTTTCGAATGTATATTCGTGGGAATAGTCGGCGGAATATCGTCCCATACTACTCGCATAACATAACAGAGAAAGGGTGGTGCACGCATGTTGCTGCGCAGGGAGACAGCGCCGGCGGTTGACAAAGGCGCGCAGATGCGAAAGGAGTGGATGGCCGAGCTCAAAAGGCTGCAGGCCAGATTGGAACAAAACGAACGATATTTTAATATGATCTGCGATTTTGATATGACTGAGGCCAATATTCATGAGCGCAACGCGCTGCAGATGCGCTACCGGTATTATCTCAACAAAATCCGTGAATATGACCGGGCGCATCGTCCGCCGGAACGCGAAAGCACGGCGCTGATGATGGTGCCCTGACCAAAGGAGGCGGGTGGAATGGAGCCTTATCTCTGGATTGTGCTGGGAGCGGCGGCACTAGTGATCGTGCGGTCACTGGGGCGGATCAATGCGCTGCATACAATGATTCCCTCGGCAGCGGTGGGGATTACAGGACTGCTCGCCGCCCACTTTACACCGGTCGGCGCGGCGGCGATGCTTGGCCTGAACGGGTTTACCGTCTGCGTCGCACTTCTGCTTGGCCTCCCTGGTGTGATCGGAATGCTGCTGCTGCGGGTCATCTGCCTCGTCTGAAGCGAGAAAGTGTCCGCCGCAGGCAGAAAGAGCGGTTCGGCCCTTTTCAAAGGGCCGAACCGCTCTTCTTCGTTCACAGGCGATGCAGGGCGGCCGGCACGACAGCCGCCGCGCCCAAAAGGAAAACCATGCAGACTGCTGCTGCGCTCTTTTTTCCCATCCCCCATTTTTTCGTGGAAAGATACATTGCATCAAACACATCGGCAATAAAGGTAAATTGCAGCAGCAGGTGAAAAATCGCCGCGGGGAACGCGAGCTTTCCCTGCCGGATTCCCAGACGTACCACCTGTAGCCCGTAGAATGAGCCGGGAAGCAGCGTTGCCCAGACGCTGAAAACGGCGAGAAGAAGAAACGGAACTGTGACTGGAAAGGCAAAAAGGATCGTGCCCCGGGTACCGACGAAAAAAGCAAGGCAAACCAGCAGCCCGAACAGGCAATTCAAAAGGAAAAACGGAATCAACCCGTATTTCAAAATCAGCATCGCGTTGATGCAAAAACGAATTTCCCCGCGCTGCGCCATCCGAAAGGAGCAGATGGCGTTTGCGGCGCCAAGAAGCAGGAGAAACAGCGCATAGAGCAACCCCCCCGCCAACAGCAGGCGGAAAAGAGCGGGCTCCCAGAACGGAAGGCTTTCCGCCACAGCCAGTGCCGCCAATGCATGCCTGCCAAGCCACAGAAGAACAGGATAAGATGCTGTCAGCGTCAGTGCATAAGTGATCGGCAGCAGATAGTGCCGGTCGAAGCGGCGCCCGCCCTCTTGTTCCGGTGCCATCTCTCAGCGTCCCCCGGCCCGCAGCAAAGCGAGGCCGTCCTTCACCCGCTGCCCGGCCAGCGCGGGCAGTGCCCGCCACTCCTCCTTGCCGTAGCCGGAGGTGTCGATCGGCTCCAGTATTTTGACAGTGACCGAAGCCGGGTGGATCCAGAGACTGTGCTTGCCCATGAGACGGCTGCTTCCTTCGAGAACAAACGGCACAACCGGAACTTTGTTTTTCTGGGCAATCTTAAAAGCGCCCGCCTTGAATTCCCCGACCTCGCCGGTTTCGGTACGGGTTCCCTCCGGAAAGACCACCATCGAATAGCCGGCGGCCACCCGGTCGGAGGCATCGCCCAGCGCGGCGACCGAGGCGCGTAGATTTTCGCGGTCAAGGAAAACACAGCCAAGTTCGCGCATCCACTGGCGGATAAAAGGAATTCGGTCGATCTCCTTTTTCGAAACCAGCCCCTTCGGATCTCCGAGGTAGCCGAGCGCCAGCGGAATATCGAAATAGCTTTGGTGGTTCGAGACGAAGACGGCGGTTCCCTCCGGAAGGTTTTCGAGTCCTTCGACCGTCACCCGCGCTCCGGCGGCAGCGAGCAGGCGCCGCGCCCAGTTGTGGATAATCCGGCCTGCCAGAATATCGTGCTCCTCGGTCCGACCCTGCCGTTTCAGGGCGCGGACCTTCCAGAGCCATGGCTCGACGGCAAGCAGATAGAGCCAAAAATACAGGAACCATAAAATCGTACGCATGAGTCCGCTTCCTTTCGTGCCGCGCGGGCGGCGGAGGTGTCAGTGGGTGGAGCGGTGAAGCTGCCGGAACTCTGTCTTGGGATGGAGAATCTTTTGGGCGCTGTAGAGGCTGCGGTAGCCGGAAAGCATATAGCTGACTGCTGCCGCCAGCAGGAAAAGCTCAGGACAGGTGAAATCGAACAGCTCAAACGCAAGCAGCAGTGAAACAAGAGGGCAGTTGGTTACGCCGCAGAAGACGGCGATCATGGCAAGGGCGGCGGCAAGAGAGGAAGGAATTCCAAGAAGCCCGCCCGCTGTGCAGCCGAAAGTTGCGCCGACAAAGAGGGTGGGTACAATTTCTCCGCCTTTATAGCCGGCACCGAGGGTGACGGCGGTAAAAAGCAGCTTGAGCAAAAAGGCGGCGGGCATGGCCTCGCCTTCTATGGCGCGTTCGATGATATGCATCCCGGCACCGAGATAGTCACGTCCGAACAGTGCGGCGGCCAGGCAGATCAGGCTGCCGCCGACGACGATCCGCAGATACTGGTTCGGAAAGATGCTCTGGAAGAGCTTCCCCGTCTGGTGCAGGACGGCGCACATCAGGATGCTGACCACTGCGCAGAGAACCGCCAGCAGGACGACCCGCAGCGCGAGGATAGGGGTCGTTTCAAAGGCGGCGAGGCGGAAGCGTTCGGGGGAAAGCCCAAAATAGAGCGCGACCCAGTAGGAGACGAGGGAGGAGATGGTGCAGGGCACCAGTGCGGTATAGTAGATCATGCCGATGCTCGCCAGTCCCAGTGGGAAGATGGCGGCGGCAATGGGGGTGCCGAAGAGGGCGGAAAAACCCGCACTCATTCCGCACATCACCATGATATTGCGGTTTTCCTCTTCAATGCGCAGCTTGTCCCCCAAAAGCTGCCCCAGACTCCCGCCAAGCTGGAGGGCAGCGCCCTCCCGTCCGGCGGAGCCGCCGCAGAGATGGGTGAGAATGGTCGAGACGAAGATCAGCGGGGCCATCCGGGCGGGCAGCTTCTCCTCCGAACGCGCCGCTTCGATGACGAGGTTGGTGCCGCGCGGGTTCGCGCTGTCGGAGATGCGGTAGAGGAAAACGATCGCCAGTCCCGCGAAGGGCAGCAGCCACACCACCTGTTCGTGAGCATAGCGGTAACTGTTGACAAAAAGCAGCAGGTGGCCGAACAGGGTGGAAATGCCGCCGACGAAGAGCCCCACAAAGGTGGCAAGCAGACTCCATTTGACGAAATTGCTGCTGTAATAGGCAACCCGGCGCATACCGGCTGCCTCGGTTCCAAAATACATAACGAGCGTTCCTCCCGCCGGGAAATTTTTTTAACTCTAATTTTATATTTTACCGTAAGAACGGGGAAGATGTCAATCAGAGCGGACCGCCGGTTGAAGATTTCCCCCATCTGTGGTATGATAGCCCCGACGGGACGCCGCACCGGGCCGCTCCGCTTTTGGAGACGGCCGGCGCGGCGTCAAGGTGCGCTGCATGAATCAGGGGGGAGAGTATGCCGGTTCTGCATTTTGTGGTGCCGCCCGAATGGGATCAGAAGCCTCTTTCGGCCTTCCTGCGCGGAGCACACCAGCTCTCGGGGACAACGCTGCGCGCGGCCCGGCGCATCGAGGGCGGGCTGACCCTCGACGGCGCCTTCATTCGCACCGTCGATCCGGTGCGCGCGGGCGCGACCGTTGCGGTGTATCTGCCCGACAGCGAGCGCGGATACCGGCCCTATGCCGGGTCGTTGGAGGCTCCGGTCCTCTATGAAGACAGTGATCTCCTGATCCTGAATAAGCCTGCGGGAATGCCGTGTCATCCCTCCAAGGGGCATCCGAACGATACGCTGGCCAATCTCTGCGCGGGGCTTCCGGCGATGGCGGGACGGGCGTTCCGCCCGATCGGCAGGCTTGACCGCGATACGTCGGGGGCGGTGCTTTGTGCGAAGCATCCGCACAGCGCCTGCTGGATGGGGCTTCCCGGCCACCGGCCGGAAAAGACCTATCTCGCGCTGCTCTGCGGCGCTCCCGGTGAGGATTTTGTTACGATCGATGCGCCTCTTACCCGCAACGGGGAGGGGGACGATCACCGCAGGCTGGTGCGCTCCGGCGGACTGCCCGCCGTCACTCACTGCCGCATCCTGCTGCGTGCAGAGCGTTTCAGCCTTGCCGCGCTGCGGCTGGAGACGGGGCGGACCCATCAGATCCGGGCGCATATGGCATGGCTCGGCTGCCCGCTGGCGGGGGATGCGCTCTACGGCGGGGACTGCGGGCCCATTACACGACAGGCGCTGCACTGCTGGAGAATGTTCCTGACCGGCCCGGCGGGGCAGACGGTTTCGGCCCTTGCGCCGCTGCCCGCGGATCTTTCTGCGGCGCTGTCCGCGTTGTTCGGTTCTGCGGTGCTGTCCGTGCTTGACACAAAGGAAGAAGGAAAGAAACTATGGTAATCATCATGCTGGGCGATGTGGTCGGGCAGAGTGGCTGCGAGGCGGTCCGCGCCCTCCTGCCGGGGCTGCGGCGGGACTACCGCGCCGACGCGGTGATCGTCAACGGGGAAAATTCGGCGCAGGGAAACGGAATTCTCCCCTCCTCCGCAAAGCATCTGTTCGACTCGGGCGCCAACGTTATTACAACCGGGAACCATGTGTTCCGGCGCCGGGAAATTTACGATCTGCTTGAGGCGGAGGAGGGCGTTATCCGTCCAGCGAATTTCTCACCCGAATGCCCCGGGACGGGGGTGTTCCGGCTCGACCTGCTGCGCTGCAGCATCGCGGTGGTCAATCTGATGGGGACGGCCGGAATGGAGCCGCTCGCCAATCCCTTCGACACCGCCGACCGGATTCTGAAAACGCTGGATACACCGTTTGTGGTGCTCGACTTCCATGCGGAAACCACCTCGGAAAAACGGGCGATGGGCTTTTATCTGGATGGCAGGGTGAGTGTGGTGGCGGGCACCCATACCCATGTGCAGACCGCCGACGAACAGATCCTGCCGGGCGGCACCGCCTACCTCACCGATCTGGGCATGTGCGGACCGGTGCACTCGGTGCTCGGGGTCAAGCCGGAGCAGGTGATCGCTCGGTTCCGCAATGCGATGCCGACCCGCTTTGAAAATCCCGCAGGCGGCCCGCAGTATGTCTGCGGTCTTGCCGTCACCCTCGACGAACGCACCGGGCGCGCAGCCGCCGTCGAGCGGATTTCCCGCATTGTCGAACCGCGATGAAACGCGGGGGAAATCCCCTTCGCTTTGTGAAGGAATTGTTTCGTTTCAGCGGGGATTATGAAAATATCGCATCTTTTTATTGCAACGGCAGAGACTTTTCTTTATAATAGTAAAACAGATTGGAAATACGGCGCCGGGGCGCACTGCAGCCGCGGCAGCCGTTTTGCAAAGGAGGAATCCGCATGATCCGAATTGAGAATCGTTTGGGAACGGTCGGCATCTCCACCAACTTTTTTGCCCAGCTTGTCAGCCACGCGGCAGCGAACTGCTTTGGAGTAGCCGGGATGGTTGTCTCGGGCGCTTCGCAGGGACTGCGCAGCATGGCGGGCGGCGCCCTTCCCGACAAGGGGGTGCTGGTGCGCGCCAAAGACGGCAGGCTTGAGGTCGAGCTGCACATCGAGGTGGCCTACGGCGTCAATATTGCGGCGGTGGTCCGCAGCCTCGTTTCCGAGGTCCGCTATGCGGTCGAAACGGTGACCGGCCTGCGGGTTGACTGCGTCAATGTTTTTGTGGACGCAATGAAATGTGAGTAGGAGACGGGGCGCACCGTCGGGCGGCGCTGTATCAAGGCGCAGCTTTCCGGTCTGCACAACGGCAGAAGGACCGGAAAATAGGATTTAGGAGAGTGAATCGTTTGAATTTCTTAAAGGGGAAAACCCTCCGGGATGCAATCATTTCGGGGGCGAACCATATTGCGAACAATCGCCAGCAGGTTGATGCGCTCAATGTCTTCCCGGTGCCGGACGGCGATACGGGAACCAATATGTCGATGACTATCTCGGCGGCCAAGCGGGAGCTTGAGCGTCTGGACGACGATGCCACGATCGAAGAGGTTTCCAAGACTGCCGCTTCCGCGCTGCTGCGCGGGGCCAGGGGAAATTCCGGCGTCATCCTTTCCCTGCTTTTCCGCGGATTCTCTAAGGGGCTGGCAGGCAAGAGCACCGCCGCCCCCGCCGATATCGCCAATGCGCTTTCGCTGGGCGTGGAGGCCGCCTACAAGGCGGTGATGAAGCCGACCGAGGGGACCATCCTCACCGTTTCGCGCGCTGCCGCCGAAAAAGCGAGAGAGGCCGCGGGCGAGGCCGGAAAAGATGTCGCCAAACTCTGGTGCGAGCTGACGCAGGCCGCCTCTGAAATGCTGGAAAAGACCCCTGAGATGCTGCCGGTGCTGAAAAAGGCGGGAGTGGTTGATGCGGGCGGCAAGGGTCTGCTGGTCGTCTTTGAGGGCATGGCCTCGGTGATCCGCGATGATGTCATCATTCCTCTCGCGGGCGCGGTTTCCGCTCCGGCCCAGCAGGAATCGGCCGCCGCCTTCTTTGAGGATGACGACGGGTTCTCGGGCGAAATCACCTTTACCTACTGCACCGAATTCATCATTCTGCGCGGGGAGAGCGAAAAAAGCCCTCTGGCGCTGCGCGCGTTTCTTGAAACGATCGGGGACTGCGTTGTGGTGGTCGATGACGACGAGATCATCAAGGTGCACGTCCATACCGACCATCCCGGCAAAGCGATGGAGGAGGCTCTTGCCTACGGCATGCTGACCAAGCTCAAGGTGGACAATATGCGCCTGCAGTTTGCCGACAAGGTTTCCAACGCGCAGAAAGCGGCCAAGGCCGAGGCGCAGCGCGGAAATCTGCCCTATGCGGCGCCCGATCCCGACCGCCTGTTCGGCTTTGTCGCTGTTGCCGCCGGAGAAGGGGTGCGCCAGCTGTTCCTCGATCTCGGGGTGGATCAGGTCGTTTCGGGCGGGCAGACAATGAACCCCTCGACAGACGATATCCTTTCAGCGGTACAGTCGGTCGGCGCGCAAACTGTTTTTGTGCTGCCCAACAACAAGAACATTATTATGGCCGCGGAACAATCGGTCAGCCTCGCTGACCGGCAGGTCATTGTTCTCCAGACCAAGACAATTCCGCAGGGCCTTTCGGCGATGCTCGCCTTTGACGCCGAGCAGGATGCCGATCAGAACTTCCTGGCGATGTCCCGCGCCGCCGGGCGTGTCGCCACCGGACAGATTACCTTCGCTGCACGCGACAGCGATTTTGACGGTCATAAGATTAAGCAGGGCGAGATCCTCGCGCTGGAGGAAGGCAAGGTCGCTTTTGTCGAAAAGGATCTCGTCAAAGCGGCCAATAAGCTGGCAAAGGCGATCATCCGCAAGGACAGCACCTTCGTGACCATCCTTTATGGAGAAGGGGCTACTGAGGAACAGGCCGGTGAGGTGGAGAAGTACATCCATGCCAAATTCGGCGACGATCTCGAGGTTGCGGTGATCAACGGCGGGCAGCCAGTTTACTACTTTATCCTTTCGGCGGAATAAGAGGGAACCGGCTGCGGTGAAATATTCAGGGGGCCGGCGCGCCGGATGGGGCGCGCCGGCCCCCTGAATATTTGAGGGAGGAAACTGTGGTGACGGGAGGACGGAAAATCCGGGCGGTACTTCTGCGTACAGCCATTCTTCTGCTTGCCGCGTCTGCCATGATGCTCGGATGGTGGCATGATTGCTTTCTGCTGCGGATCTTTCATCTGCCCTGCCTGACCTGCGGGATGACCCGTTCTCTGCGCGCGCTGCTCCGTCTCGACTGGCGCGCGTCTCTGCGCTACCATCCGCTGACCGTTCCGTTTGCGCTGACCTTCTGGCTGCTTCTCAACCGAGAACCGCTGGGGATTCCTGAATGGCGGATGAGACGCTGGGCGGCCGTTCTGGGCGTGCTGCTGATTGCCTTCTGGCTTTGGCGCATTGCATCCGGCCCGTCGGGGCGGGCGTTCCTGTTTGAGGACACACCGGCTCGCCCGACGTCCGGATTTGGATTTCTTTCACCTTTTTGAAAGATTTCCCGCGTCTTTTCTTGACAATCCCGCAAATGATTGATATACTGATTGAGCGTCTTGAGCCACTAGCTCAGTTGGCAGAGCATTTGACTTTTAATCAAAGGGTCCGGGGTTCGAATCCCCGGTGGCTCACCAGGCATAGGCCGTCCGGAAATGGGCGGCCTTTTGCATACCCTGTTTGCCGGTATGGCCGGGGCGCTGCCTCTCACCTCCGCACAGAAAGCGGACAAATGGGGGACGCTGACGCTCCCCCTACCCCCATTTGTTAGCCGTTTTCCGCACGAAGGACGCGCCCTTACTCAATACAGCCGGCAAGCGGCTGAATTGAGCCTCTGGGCGCTTTCGAGGTTGGCGACGTCCAGCAACCCCGGTCATCCCTTCCCTAAAGCAGATGGTCTAACGGGCTGTATTCCGAGAATTTAGACACTGTTTTTTGATGTGTAGAATGGACATAACGCTTGACCATTTCAAGCGAGGTGTGACCAAGGATTTGCTGTAAAGCGTAGATATCCCCGCCGTTTTCGAGATAACAGGCGGCAAAGGCTGTTGTATTTCCTGTTTTTGGAGAAGAATATCACGCCGGGGGAGTTTTATCGGATGCCGCCGGGAGAACGGCTGCTGCTGACGGCCTTTTGCCAGAAGGAGCTGGAAGGGCGAAAAAGGTCTTGACTTTTGCATACCGATTGGTTATAATTATGGTATGCAAAGGAAGTGATCCATTGAAGACAGGCAGACCAACCGACGCGCCCAAGCGGGTGCAGATTGCGGTTCGTTTTGATGAGAAGACGCTGGCGATTCTCGACCGCTTTTGCGAGCGGGAGGGCATCAGCCGGGCTGAAGGGGTCCGGCGGGCGGTGGCGAGACTGGAAACGGAGGGGCAAAAATAAGTGCGGACGCTCTTATAATGCAATTAGCATTATGCGCAATACCGACGTTGTATGCTATCTTTCATTTGGAAGAAGCGCGCACAGACGACGGCACGAAAAAGAAAGTTTACGCGTGCCTTGCCTTTTCACTTATCTGCGCCGCGTTTATAATTTTTATGTACTAGTTTTTGGATGCCTCGCTGAAAAGCGGGGCATTTCTGTGCCCGAAAGGAGGGATATTCATGGGCAGGAACATTTCTATTGCCATTTCTGCGAAGGACAATTTCAGCGATGCGGTCAACAAAATGAACAACTCCGGGATACGGTTTAACAAGAATCTCGAAGAGATGCAGGCGCAGCTCAACGCGATCAATAAAAATCGTGCAACGCTGAAGCTTGACGTCTCGGAAGCCAGGAAAAATTTGCAGGCGCTTCAAAAGGAATACAACGCCGCGAAAAAATCGGGATGACAGAGCTTCTCGTTTGCGTTACAATAGATGAGATGAAGGGAGGCGGCAGGATGGCGCTGCATTGGAATGATCCGGTGACCGCGGTGCGCGGAATAGGGGAAAAGAAAGCATCCCTTTATCGCCGCCTCGGCATCACACGGGTAGAGGAGCTGGTCCGTCATCTTCCCCGGGACTATATCGACCTGACCCGCGTCTGTGATCTCGCGGAGCCTGTCATGGGGGAGCGGCAGCTGATCCGGGCGGAGATCGTCGGAAAATCCGGCGAGCAGCGGATTCGCAAGGGATTTTCGATTTTCAAGGTGGAGGCCGGGGCGGATGGCCTGCGTCTGACCATCACCTTCTATAACGCCCGCTACGCCGCCGAGGCGCTGCGAATTGGGCAGAGCTACCTGCTCTACGGAGAGGTCAAAGGCACACTTCTGCACCGGGAGATGGAGTCTCCCATGGTGATCGACTCCGCGCGGGCCGGTGAATTTCTTCCCATCTATCCTGCCTGTGCGGGACTTCCCAGCAAAACAATTGCCCGGGATATTGAAGCGGCGCTCTCCTCCCTCGACGGACCGATTCCGGAGATTCTGCCCAGTGATCTTCTTCAACAGCAGGCCCTGCCCACGCTGGACTGGGCACTGCGCCATGTACACCGTCCGCAAAATTTGGCGGAGCGCGAGAAAGCGCGGGACCGGATTGCGTTTGAGGAGCTTTTGATCTTTTCCGCCGCCATGCTGCGGCTGCGCGGAGCGCGGGATCTGCGCAGGACCGAACCCATTGGTCCTGTTTCGCTGGCCCCCTTTCTTGGCGTGCTGCCCTTCCTTCCGACCGCAGGGCAGCGCGGGGCGATCGAAGAGATTTTTTCGGATCTCTCCTCCGGCCGGGTGATGAACCGGCTGGTGCAGGGTGACGTCGGGTCCGGTAAGACGCTCGTGGCGGCCGCGGCCGCCTATGCCGTCTGGAAAGGGGGCCTTCAGAGTGCGATGATGGCTCCGACCGAGCTGCTGGCCGAGCAGCACCTGCGGACTATGCGGGAATTCCTCGCGCCTCTGGGTATGAGGGTGGAGCTGCTGACCGGCTCGGTGAAAGCTGCCGGACGGCGGGAGATTGAACGCAGGCTGGAGGCCGGCGAGATCGATCTGATTGTCGGCACCCACGCCCTGCTGACCGGCACCACCCGTTTTTCCTCCCTTGGGCTTGTCATTACCGACGAGCAGCACCGCTTTGGAGTGGCGCAGCGTTCGGCCCTTTCGTCCAAGGGGCGGGCGGTGCATACTCTGGTGATGAGCGCTACTCCAATTCCACGAACCCTGTCGCTGATCCTCTACGGCGATCTCGACATTTCGCTGATCCGGGAGCTTCCGCCCGGGCGCACGCCGGTCTCCACCTACTGCATCGACTCAAAGAAGCGGGAGCGGGCGTTTCGCTTCGTGCGCGACCGCCTCGACGAAGGGCGGCAGGCCTATCTGGTCTGCCCGCTGGTCGAAGAGGCCGGGGAAGAAACCCCTGGGACCGGGGGACTGATCTCCGCGGTCGAATATGCCAGACGGTTGGGGGAAGGCGCTTTTCGCGGCTATTCGGTGGGGCTGCTGCACGGCAGGCTCCGCCCCGCCGAGAAGGAGGCGGTGATGGCCCGCTTCCTTTCCGGGGAGATTCAGCTTCTGGTGGCTACCACCGTTGTCGAGGTCGGGGTGGACGTGCCCAACGCCACTGTCATGATGATTGAGAACGCCGAGCGTTTTGGGCTTTCGCAGCTGCATCAGCTCCGCGGGCGGGTCGGCCGGGGAAGGTATCCCTCCAGCTGTATCCTCATCACCGATGCGAAAGGGCAGACGGCCGCCGAACGCCTGCGGGCGATCAAGGGGACGAATGACGGCTTCCGGATTGCCGAGGAGGATCTGCGGCTGCGGGGACCCGGCGATTTGCTCGGCCTGCGGCAGCACGGCGTTCCCGGATTGGAATATGCGGATTTTTCCGCCGGTGCCCCGCTGCTCGAAGCGGCCCAGAGGGCGGCGGCGGCCCTGCTGCGGGAGGACCCGGCTCTGGATGCGCCGCAGCACATCCCTCTTTCACAGGCGGTTGCCCGTCTCATCGGACAGGTCGGAGAGAGGCCCAATTAAAACAGGCGCACAAAGGGGGACGGATTCCTGCTGGAATCCGTCCCCTTCGCGACGCGGCTCAAATGCGGTCATCGGGACCCGTCCCCTTCGCGA
>FORK01000019.1:29444-59289 GCA_900113995.1 Ruminococcaceae bacterium D5
GCGGCTCAAATGCGGTCATCGGGACCCGTCCCCTTCGCGACGCGGCTCAAATGCGGCCATCGGGACCCGTCCCCTTTGCGATGCGGGTCAAAGCGGGGCGATGCTGCCGAGTTCAAGAACCGGAAGATCCCCAAGAAAGCCCTTCCGGCGGGAAGCCTCCTCTACCGTCCGGCAGAAATAAGCATAGAGTTCGCTTTCCTTAAATTCCTCATAGCCGTAGCCCGAGAGGGGAAGATCATAGTCGACCGAAAGATAGCCGCCTTCCTCGAGCGAAGTGAGCAGCGTCCCCATCTCGCGGACCCGCTCCATCGTGTCCCCGCGGGTCTGGATAAAAACCGGCGCGAGGGAGACAACCGCAAACTCCTCTTCGCGGCTGCTGGCGGTGACAAAGCGGGCGGCCGGCAGGCATCGGTAATAGGACAGATAATCGAGAAAGGCGGCCTGTGTTTCGGTGAGAGGCGGACGCTCTCCGCCCGCTTGCGAAGCAGAGCGGTTCTGTCCGCCGCCGTCATGCTCGCGATGGTGGCGACACCCGCAGCCGCAGGAATGCTCGTGATGCTCCATATCTGATTCCTTTCGTGATCCGGCGCGCGCCGGTGTCCTCTGCTGAACATCATAGCGGGGGCGGAGCGGCTGTCAAGCAGATGAAGTGAAAAATGCTTCGCGCCTTTGAACCGGCTGAGAATTTATTGGATAAAGCTTTACACATCCCGCCATTTCATGTAAAATGAATGATATCGCAGCCGAGGACTGGCTATGCGCGAAAAGAAGCCGATCCGTCCGGGCGGATCGGTAAAAATATGAAAAAACAGGATAGGAAGGATCGCATGGGACTACAATATAAGCGGATTCTGCTCAAGCTTTCGGGCGAGGCGATGGCGGGGGAAAAGCATTTCGGACTGGATTACCCCACTGTACAGAGAATCTGCGAGAGCATTAAGGCCTGCCATGAACTCGGGGCGGAGATCGCCATCGTGGTCGGCGGTGGGAATTTCTGGCGGGGCCGCCAGAACGGCAGCATGGACCGCACCCGCGCCGATCACATCGGGATGCTTGCCACCGTCATGAATTCCCTTTCTCTGGCCGACGCGCTGGAGTCGCTCGGGGTCGAAACCCGGGTGCAGACGGCGATTCCGATGCAGTCGATCGCCGAGCCCTACATCCGCAACAAGGCGGTGCGGCACCTCGAAAAGGGACGGGTGGTCATCTTCGGCTGCGGCACCGGAAATCCATTTTTCTCCACCGACACGGCCGCGGCGCTGCGCTCGGCGGAGATCGGGGCCGACATCATCATGATGGCCAAGATGGTCGATGGGGTCTATGATTCCGACCCCAAAAAGAATCCCGATGCCAAGCGGTTTGAGACGGTCTCCTTCTCGGAGATTCTCGCCAAGGAGCTGGCGGTGATCGATTCCACCGCCGCGTCGCTCTGCCGCGACAACCATACCCCTGTTTTGATTTTCTCCCTCGAGGACCCGCAGAATATCGTGCGGGCGGTGCAGGGAGAGCCAATAGGAACAATTTTGAGGGAGGAAGCATAATGGAGATGGATACCTTTGTCAAGGACTACGAGGTCAAGATGACCAAGACCCTTTCGGTCCTCAAGCAGGACTATGCCGCCATCCGCGCGGGACGCGCCAATCCGGCGCTGCTCGACAAAATTACGGTCGTCTACTACGACGTGCCCACCCCGCTCAACCAGGTTGCTACGATTTCGGTGCCGGAGGCACGCTCGCTGCTGATCACCCCTTGGGACCGCAGCACCCTCAAGGCGATTGAAAAGGCGATTCTCGCCTCGGATATCGGCATCAACCCTCAGAACGACGGCGCTGCCGTGCGCCTGAATTTCCCGCCGCTCAACGAGGAACGCCGCCGTGAACTCTGCAAGCAGATTTCCAAGATGGGCGAGGAGTCAAAGGTTGCCCTGCGTTCCATTCGCCGGGATGCCAACGAGAAGCTCAAGGCCAAGAAAAAAGAACTGCCGGAAGATACCGTCAAGGATCTCGAAAAGAAGGTTCAGGATCTGACCGACAAGTACTGCAAGGAAGCCGATAAGATTTCGGCCGCCAAGGAAAAGGAGATCATGGAGGTCTGAACGCCTTCGTGACGTCTGGGGGAGTCATCATGCAGCAGTCTAACGGCGGGGAACAGATTCCGTCGCATATCGCCATCATCCTTGACGGCAACGGCAGGTGGGCAAAGCGCCGGGGTCTGCCCCGCACGATGGGCCACCGGCAGGGGGCGAAGGCGGTGGAACCGATTATCCGCCGCTGTCTGGAGCTGGGGGTTTCTTCGTTGAGCCTCTATGCATTTTCCACTGAAAACTGGAGCCGGCCCGCCTCGGAAGTCGATGCGATTATGAACCTGCTGCGGGAGATGCTGCATTCTGCGGATCAATACCGTCGGGAGAATGTCCGGCTGCGGGTGATCGGCGACCGTTCGGCCCTCGCGCCCGACCTGCTGCGGGAGATCGAAAGCGCCGAGCGCGAGAGCGCCGGGCGCACCGGGATGACCGTCAATATGGCAATCAATTACGGGGGCCGCGAGGAGATTGCCCGCGCTGCGCGCCTTCTCGCGGAGCAGGTGAAGGACGGAACGCTTTCCCCCGAAGAAATCGGCGAGAAGCAGGTCGCCGCTGCGCTTTACACCGCAGGACAGCCGGAGCTGGATCTTCTGATCCGGCCGAGCGGAGAAAAACGGATTTCGAACTTTTTGCTTTGGCAGTGTGCCTACGCCGAATTTGTCTTTATGGACATCCTCTGGCCCGACTTTACTCCCGCAGACTTGGACGCTGCCATCGAGGAGTACCGGCGACGTCACCGGCGTTTTGGAGGGATTTGATGAAGCAGCGCATCATTTCGGCCCTGTTTGGCCTGGTTATCCTTTTTGCCGTGTTCTCGCTCTTTGAGACGATCGTTCTAAACGCCGTTGTGGCGGCTATCATCGTGCTCGCTCTCCACGAGCTGTTTACCGCTGCGGGAGAGCGCCACACCTCGATCTCCTATCTCGCGATGGGCTTCGGAGCCACCATTCCGTTTTTCAAAACCTGGATGCTCGAGCGGGCGCTGCCTGCCGTCTGCTTTCTTTTTGCTTTCGTTCTGCTCTGCGCCCTGCTGCGCCATCACCGGGATGTGAAGGCGGAGCGGATGGGCTTCATCTTCTGCTTTACCATCCTGATCGCCTTTTCCACGACCTGTTTTGTCTATCTGCGGGATTTTTTCGGCCTGCGGATCGGTTTTTATGCCGTGCTGGTGACACTGGTCGGCGCATGGATGAGCGATACGGGAGCCTATTTTTTCGGTCTTGCGTTCGGACGCCATAAGCTCGCGCCGGAGATCAGCCCCAAGAAAACGGTGGAGGGCGCTCTCGGCGGCATCCTGGCGGCGCTGGTTTCGCAGGGGCTTGTGGCGTTTGGATACAGCTTCTACTGTGCCAAGGTGGGAGCGGCTTTTTCGATCAACCTGCCGCTGCTGCTCGCCTGCTCGCCGTTGATTTCGGTGGTCAGTATCATCGGCGACCTCTCGGCCTCGGTGATGAAGCGTCAGTTCGGAATCAAGGATTTCGGACACATCATGCCGGGACATGGCGGAGTGCTTGACCGTTTTGACAGTGTGCTGCTGGTGATTCCGTTCGTTTACAACCTGTTTTTATATCTTCCGCTGGCATCGACGCTCTGACAAAGGAAATGATTGCTTGAACAGAAAAATCACCGTTCTGGGTTCGACCGGCTCGATCGGCACCCAAACGCTGGATGTGATCCGACATTTGAACGGCGCCGTCGAGGGGCTTGCGGCCCACCGCAATACGGCGCTGCTGGAGAGACAGGCGAGGGAATTTTGCCCTCGCCGCGTTGCAGTCGGGGACCCCGATTGCTACGGCGCTCTGAAGACCGCCCTTGCCGATACGGATATTGAGGTATCGGCGGGGCCGCAGGCTGTGGCCGCTTTGGCTGCGGAGCCTGCCGATGCGGTGCTCAACGCGGTGGTCGGCATTGCGGGCCTGGAATCGACCCTCGCGGCGCTGGAAGCGCACAACACGCTGGCGCTGGCCAACAAGGAGTCGCTGGTGACCGGCGGCGAACTGGTAATGCGCCGCGCGAAGGAAACGAAAACCCCGCTTCTCCCGGTGGACAGCGAGCATTCCGCGATTTTTCAGTGCTTAAACGGGGAGAATCGTGATAGAATAGAAAGGATCATCCTTACCGCTTCGGGCGGACCGTTTTTCGGCAGAGACCGCGCCTTTCTCGCGTCGGTCACACCGGATCAGGCTCTGCACCATCCGAACTGGAGCATGGGCGCGAAGATCACCGTCGATTCGGCGACGCTGATGAACAAGGGGCTTGAACTGATCGAGGCGATGCATCTCTTTTCTGTGCGTCCGGAGCAGATCGAGATTCATGTGCACCGGCAGAGCATCATCCATTCGGCTGTGGAGTTTGCCGACGGGGCGGTGATCGCCCAGCTTGGAACCGCAGATATGCGGATTCCCATTCAATATGCGCTGACCTACCCCGACCGGATGCCCAGCCTCTCGAAGCCGCTCTCCCTCTTTGACGCGGGGACGCTGACCTTCGAGCGGCCCGACCCCCAAGCCTTTTGCTGCCTCGCCGCAGCGGTCGAGGCGGCCAAGCGGGGCGGGCTGTGGCCCTGCGCCGTCAACGGAGCCAATGAGGCTGCCGTCTCCCTCTTTCTGGCGGGGAAGCTCTCTTTCCTTTCGATCGGGGAGATGGCGCAGCGAGCGCTTTCGCTGCCGCTTCCTGTGTGGGACGGTTCTCTTTCCCGCATCCAGGAGACTGACCGCATCGCGCGGGAGATGGTCCGCGCGTTCGCCTGAGAAAAGAAGATCTGTGGCCGGTGCGATGAGAAAAGCAAGCCTCACCGTTTCGCCCGGTCTGGTGGGAAAACCATGAAACGGCCTCACCGTTTCGCCCGGTTTGGCGGGGGCACTGTGAAACGGCCCCGCCGTTTCGTCTCATTCGGCAGAGAAGCGCCGGGGAACGTCCCACCGTTTCGCCCGGTCTGGCGGGAGTACCGTGAAACGGCCTCACCGTTTTACCGCAGAAGATTCCCGGCAGTATGGCCGCGAGGATTTTTCAGCATCCGGGAAAGGAGTGATTTTACCTGTTAAGCCAGGGATTGATTACCGCGCTGGCCGCGATTCTGATTTTCGGCGGTATCATCTTCGTTCATGAGCTGGGGCATTTTACTGTTGCCAAGCTGACGGGGGTGACCGTCTACGAGTTTTCAATCGGGATGGGGCCGGCACTGTGGAAACGTGAAAAGGGCGGGACCCTCTATTCGCTGCGCCTGCTGCCGATCGGCGGCTATGTCATGCTCGAGGGGGAGGATGAGGCGGTCGATTCCCCTGGGTCCTTTTCGAATAAGCCGGTTCTGACCCGTATCTCGGTGCTGCTGGCCGGCGCTTTCAACAATTTGGTGCTCGGCTATGTGATTCTTGTGATCCTCACCGCGATTTCGGGATATGTCGGCACCACCACCATCGTGAAGTTCAACGACGGGGCGCAGAGCAGCGCCCAGCTGATGCTCGGAGACCGGGTGACCCGGGTCAATGGGCACCGGGTGCGGACTTCCAATGACATTACCTATGAATTTCTCCGCGACCGCGACGGCCTGATCGATATGACGGTGGTGCGGGAGGGGGAAACGCTGACCCTGCCGGTGCAGTTCCGAATGGAGCAGCTCGAGGAGGGGGTGCAGGCGATCGAAATCGATTTCAAGGTTGCCGCGATTCCCGCGACACCGGGTCAGTATCTGACCTACCCGGTCAACTGGAGCCTCTCGATTGTCAAGCAGGTGTGGGGGTCTTTTCTCGATCTGCTGACCGGGCGCTACGCTGTCAACCAGCTCTCGGGGCCGGTCGGGGTGGTCAGCGCCATCGGGCAGGCGACCAAGCTGGGCTTCGAGAGCTTCCTTCTCATGGCAGCGTTCATCACCATCAATATCGGTATCTTCAACCTGATCCCCTTTCCGATTCTTGACGGGGGAAAGGTGGTGCTGTCGCTCATCGAAGCGGCTGTGGGACGGCCAATCAACCAGCGGATCATCAACGGCATTATGACGGTCAGCGTCGGACTGATGATCGCCCTGATGCTCTATGTGACTTGGAACGACATCTTCCGCTTATTCGGGTAGCCATCGCTGGCCGGACGGGATTTCCCGCCCGGCCTTCAACGCTTCTTTTCAGATTGTAATATTTTTCTTGAAAAATACCGGGAGGAAGAATATGAGACGGACAAAACAGGTTCTGGTGGGCGGCGTCCCCATCGGCGGAGGCGCGCCGGTGGCAATTCAGTCGATGCTCAGCGTCCCAGCCCACGACATCGACGGAAATCTTCGGCAGGCGGCGGCGCTCGAGGCGGCGGGCTGCCGGATTATCCGAGCGGCTGTTCCGGACCGGGAGGCAGTGCCTCTTATCGCCGCTCTCAAGGAACATACGGGGATGCCGGTGGTGGCCGACATCCACTTTGACTACCGCCTCGCCCTTGAGGCGGTCGCGGCGGGAGCCGACAAGATCCGCATCAATCCCGGCAACATCGGCGGAGCCGACAGGGTCCGCGCAGTGGCAAACGCCTGCAATGAGAGGAAAATCCCGATCCGCGTGGGGGTCAACTCCGGCTCGGTGGAGCGCGAGCTGCTGGCCAGATTCGGCGGGCCGACCGCGGAGGCAATGGTGGAAAGCGCGGCGCGCCACCTGAAAATGCTCGAGGAAGCCGATTTCGAAAACACCGTTCTTTCGCTCAAAAGCTCTGATCTCAAAACAATGGTTGCGGCCTACCGGCTTGCCGCAGAACGGTTCGACTGTCCTCTGCACCTCGGCGTGACCGAAGCGGGTACCGAGCGGCAGGGAGTGGTCAAATCCTCAATCGGCATTGGCTCGTTGCTGCTGGACGGAATCGGCGATACCATCCGGGTGTCGCTGACTGCCGACCCGGTGCAGGAGATTGCGGCGGCGAAGGATATTCTGCGCGCCCTCGGCGTGAAGGGCTGCGGTGCGCAGATCGTCTCCTGTCCGACCTGCGGCCGGACCCGCATCGACCTGATCGGCCTGGCCCATCAGGTCGAGGAGGCACTGCGGGATTTCGACACCGACTGCAAGGTGGCCGTGATGGGCTGCGCCGTCAACGGCCCCGGCGAGGCGCGGGAAGCGGATCTCGGCGTGGCAGGGGGCGACGGCTGCGGAGTGGTTTTCGTCCGCGGCAGGATTGTGGAAAAGGTCCCGGAGGAGGCGCTTCTGCCCACCCTCCTGCGTTATCTCAAGGAATGGGAGCGAACCGATGGCAAACTTGAGCTTTGAACAGTTTTTGGCCCTCTGCGGCGGAATCAGCATGCCGCCGGGCCTTTACGGCGCGGTCCGGGCGATTGAGCGGATGCAGATTTCCCAGCACAGCCGCAGCCTTATGCTCTCGCTGTGCTGCGGCCGGCTGCTTGACTGGCAGGAAATCCGCTTTCTTGAGCGCGTTTTCTCCGAAAAGCTGTCACTTTCCGAGTGCCGGCTGATCCCCCGCTACGCTCCGGAGCTGCTGTCGGGCGAATACCGGGAGGTGATTGTCAATGAGCTGCGGCGGATGGCTGTGCCGGTCAACGGATTTTTTGACAACAGCACCATGGCGCTCGAGGGGGACAACCTCCTGATTGCCCTTTCCAACGGCGGCGCGGAGCAGCTTCGGGACTATCAGGTGCCGGAGCGGATCTGCGAGCTGATCCGGGAGCAGTTTGACCGTGAGATCGGCGTTTCCTTTGTTGGTGCGACCGAGCTGAGCGCGGACAACAAGGTGGTCAAAAAGATTGAGGAGGAACTCAAGGCCGCCAGCGTTCCGCAAAAACCATCCGGCCCTCCAAAGGTCAAATTTTCCTTTGACGCGAAGGGCCTGCCCTTTGTTCCCGATTCGATGCAGCAGCTGGTGGGACGCGCGGTGCGCGGCACTCCGATCCCGCTTTCCGAGATCAACGAGACGACCGGGCGGCTGGTCGGCTGGGGAGACGTCTTTAAGACCGATTTTAAGGACAGCAAGGATGGCTCCAAGCGGATTTACAGCATCTTTGTGACCGATTACACCGGTTCGAATATGCTCAAGGCGATCGTCGATCAGAATGAAAAGGGGCCTTACGAAGCGATTAAGCCGGGGCAGACCCTCGTGTTTCAGGGGGAGGCATCCTTTGACAAATACGACCGGGAGGTCAATATCCGAGCCTACAGCATTGCAAGGGTGGAAAAACTCCAGCGGCAGGATCAAAGCGAGCTCAAGCGGGTTGAGCTGCATGCCCATACCAAGATGTCCACGATGGACGGCCTGGTAACGGCCAAGGATCTTGTAAAAACGGCCGCCCGCTTTGGCCATAAGGCAATCGCCATCACCGACCATGGGGTGGTGCAGGCCTTTCCGGAGGCGGTTTCCACCGCCGCCGACCTTGCGAAAAAGGGCAAGCCGATCAAAATCCTTTACGGGGTCGAGGGCTATCTGGTTAATGACCAGATCCCTGCCGTACAGGGCGGGCTGGACAAGCCCCTTTCGGGCGAAATGATTGTTTTCGACCTCGAGACGACCGGGCTTTCGGCCGCGACCGAGCGGATCACCGAGATCGGTGCGGTGCGGGTGAAAAACGGCGAGATCATCGAGGAATTCGACACCTTTGTGAATCCTGAACGCACCCTTACCCAGGAAATTGTCTCTCTCACCGGCATCACCGATGAGATGCTCGCGGACGCACCCTCCGAGGCGGAGGCTCTTGAACAGTTCTATCGGTTCTGCGGCGGGGACGACGCGGTGCTTGTCGCCCACAACGCCCCCTTCGACACCGGATTTCTCAAGGCGGCGGCGCGGCGCTGCAAGCGGCCTTACCGTTTCGCATCGGTGGATACCCTGATCCTTGCGCGCGCCCTTTATCCCACCCTCAAGTCCTTCAAGCTCGGCAAGCTGGCCGAGCATCTCAAGCTCGAGCCGTTTCAGGCCCACCGCGCCTGCGACGACGCGCGCGCGCTGGCGCAGATTTTTCAGCGGATGCTCGCCGAGGTCGGGGAGATCGGCTCCAAGACGGTCGCCGATCTGAACACGATGCTCGGCAAGGTCGATTTCAAGAAGGTGCCCAGCTACCACATCATCATTCTGGTCAAGAACTATACTGGGCTCAAAAATCTCTACCGCCTGATTTCAGAGAGCCATGTCACCAACTTCTACAAGCATCCCCGCATCCTGAAGAGCAATCTCGTCAAGTGGCGGGAAGGCCTGATTATCGGCTCGGCCTGCGAGGCGGGGGAATTGTTCCGCTCACTTCTCGACGGCAAGCAGTGGAATGAATTGCTCGACATCGCCCGGTTTTACGACTTCCTCGAGGTGCAGCCGACCGGCAACAATGCATTCCTGATGAGAACCGGACGCTGCAAAAATGTGGAGGAGCTGCGCGATCTCAACCGGACCATCGTGCGAATGGGCGATCAGCTCAAAAAGCCGGTCTGCGCCACCGGGGATGTCCACTTCCTCAACCCGGAGGATTCGATCTTCCGCGCCATCCTGATGGCGGGGATGGGCTTTGATGACGCCGACAACCAACCGCCCCTTTATCTCAAAACCACCGATGAGATGCTTGAGGAATTCTCCTATTTCGGAGCGGAAAAGGCGCTCGAACTGGTCGTCCATAATCCCAATGCCATCGCCGATATGGTGGAGGTCATGCAGCCGATCCCGTCAGGGGTCTATCCGCCGTCGATCGAGGGCTCGGACGACGAGCTGCAGCGTATCTGCTGGGAGCGAGCAAAGCGCACTTACGGCGAGCCGCTGCCGGAGATTGTCTCCAAACGGCTGGAAAAGGAGCTGCATTCGATCATTTCCCACGGCTTTTCGGTCATGTATATGACGGCACAGAAGCTGGTGGCCAAATCCGAGAGTCTCGGATATAAGGTCGGCTCGCGTGGGTCGGTCGGTTCCTCGTTTGCCGCGACGATGTCCGGCATCTCGGAGGTCAACCCGCTGCCGCCCCATTATGTCTGCCCCCAGTGCCGGCACTCCGAATTCATTACCGACGGTTCGGTCGGCTCCGGCTTCGATCTGCCGAACAAAAACTGCCCCCGCTGCGGGACTAAAATGCATCAGGACGGCCATGATATCCCGTTTGAAACCTTCCTTGGCTTCAAGGGGGACAAGCAGCCGGATATCGATCTCAATTTCTCGGGCGAGTGCCAGTCGGACATCCATCGCTACACCGTCGAGCTGTTCGGAGAGACGCAGGTCTTTAAGGCCGGTACCATCTCCACCGTCGCGGAAAAGACCGCCTATGGATATGTGAAGAAGTACCTTTCCGAGCGCAACCGGGTGGTCCACAAGGCCGAGGAGGAACGTTTGGCGCTCGGCTGCTCGGAGGTGAAGCGCACCACCGGCCAGCATCCGGGCGGCATGGTCGTTGTTCCGCAGAACATGAACGTCTTTGACTTTACGCCGGTGCAGTATCCGGCGGATAAGAGCGAATCCGGTATGATGACCACCCACTTCGACTTTCATGCGCTGCATGATAATATCCTCAAGCTCGATGAACTGGGGCATGTCGTGCCCACGATTTATAAGCATCTCGAGGACTACACAGGGATTCCGATCGATGATGTGCCGACCAATGACCCAAAGGTTTACAGCCTCTTCACCTCGCCGGAGGCGCTGGGGGTCACGTCGGAACAGATCGGCTGCGAAACCGGCTCGCTGGCCCTGCCCGAAATGGGGACGCATTTTGTCCGCGGGATGCTGATCGAGTCGCAGCCCAAGAACTTCTCTGACCTCTTGCAGATTTCCGGACTTTCACACGGCACCGACGTCTGGTTGGGCAACGCGCAGGATCTGATCCAGAACGGAACCTGCGATATCTCGCAGGTTATCGGCACGCGGGATTCCATCATGGTTTATCTGATGCATAAGGGACTTGACCCGTCTCTCGCCTTCAACATCATGGAGATCACCCGAAAGGGCAAAGCGAAGGACAAGCTCACCCCCGAGATGGTGGAGGAGATGAAGGCGCACGGCGTGCCAGACTGGTATATTGACAGCTGCTTCAAAATTAAGTACATGTTTCCGAAGGCACACGCGGCGGCCTATGTTCTTTCGGCGGTCAAGCTGGGCTGGTATAAAATCTATCAGCCGCTTGCCTTCTATGCCACCTATTTTACCTCCCGTCCGGACGACTTCGACGGCGAAGCGGCCATTGGCGGGCGCGCTGCGGTGAAGAGTAAAATCGACAGCCTGCGCGCCCTCGGGCTTGACCGTTCGGCCAAGGAGGAAGGCCAGCTCGAAATGCTGGTTGTCACCAATGAGATGCTTGCCCGCGGCTATGAGTTCCTGCCGATCAGCCTGGAACATTCGACCGCCAACCGCTTTACCGTCGAGGACGGCAAGCTGCGGCTGCCTTTCTCGGCCCTCAAAGGGGTAGGACTGGCGGCGGCAGAAAGTCTCTACGAGGCGGCGCAAAAGGGACCGTTTCTTTCGGTCGAGGAGTTTGCCGAGCATACGACCGCATCAAAAACCATCATTGAAACCCTCAAAACGATTGGTGCTTTTGGTGATTTGCCTGAAACCAGCCAGATTTCCCTATTCTAGTTGACGAAAGGTCCGCAATATGGTAGGATAACGGCATCGACTTTTATATACTGCCATATTAGTACGCTAAATCAAAAGCGGAGGAAATCGCCATGAAGCAATACAACAAGATCACCCCGGAGGGAACCAAGGACCGCCTGTTCGGGGAGTGCGAAAAGCGAGGCGGCTTTGTCCGGTCGCTGCGCGCGCTGTTTGAGTCCCGGGGCTTCCGGGAGGTTTCAACCCCGGTGCTTGAGTATTACGACGTGTTCGGCACCGCGCGGGCTTATTTCCCGCAGGAGGGAATCTATAAGCTCGTGGATCATGATGGACGCATTCTGGTCCTGCGGCCCGACTGCACCATTCCGATTGCCCGGCTGATCGGGGCGCGGTTGAAAAACGAGCGCGGTCCGCTGCGGATTTTCTACCACCAGAAGATTTACCGCCATGCCAGCGGGCATACCGGCCTCTCGGGTGAAATCGCCCAGATGGGGGTCGAGTTTGTCGGAGGAGATCTGCCGATCTGCGACGTTGAAATCGTCGAGCTCGCCTGCAGGAGCCTACGCTCGGTCTGCGGCTCGGATTATCAGCTTGAGCTCTGCCATATCGGCTATTTCAATGCCCTGGTGGACAGCCTCGATACCGATCCCGCCACCCGTGAACAGATCCGCGAGCTGGTGGAGCATAAGAATTTTCCGGCGCTCGACCTGTTGCTGGAACGCTTTGAGGGCTGTCCGGCGCAGAAGGCGCTCAAAAAGCTGCCCGCCCTCTTCGGCTCGGTCTCGGTCCTCGAGGAGGCACGCGCCCTCTTCTCCAACGAGGCGGCGGACCGCGCTCTTGACGCGCTGGCGGATCTCTACAACGCCCTTTCCTCCCTCGGACTGGATCACCTGAGCCTGGATCTGGGGCTGGTCAATCAGGCCGATTACTATACCGGCATCATTTTCCGGGGCTATACCGCAGGGGCGGGCGAGCCGGTGCTTGCAGGAGGGCGCTATGATGAGCTGATCGGAGAGTTTGGCCCCGCGCGCCCTGCCACCGGCTTCGGCATCAACCTGGACCTGCTCTGCGAGCGGGCAGAGGGGACCGCGGCGGTGCCGCCGCCCCGCGCGGCGGTGCTGGTGGACGCCAAAAGTCCGGTGACAGAGGCGTTCTCGCTGGTCGAACGGCTCTGCAGCCAGCGGTTTGCGGCGGAGCTGGTCCCGGTCGGCGATACCCGGGACGCGCCTGCCCCCGAGGGCTTTGACCGGGTGTTCCGGGTTGTTGACGGCGTGGTGAAGGAGGGCTGACAGATGAACAGAACCATTCGCATGGCCCTGACCAAGGGCCGGATTGAAAAGGACGCCGTCTCCCTGCTGGAGGCGGCGGGCTACGGCTGCGCGGGCCTTCGGAATAAGGGACGCCGCCTGATTGTTCCTACCGACGGCGGCGAAATCGACGTCGTCTTCGCCAAAGCGGCCGACGTCATCACCTATGTGGAAACCGGCGCCTGCGATATCGGCATCGTCGGCAAGGATACCATCCTCGAAAACGGCAGTTCCTTTTACGAAATGGCGGATCTCGGGATCGGCCGCTGCCGGATGGTGCTCGCCGCCCCACAGGGCAGCGACTTTTTCTCGGGCTACGCGGCGCGCCGGGTGGCAAGCAAATATCCGAAGATCGCCGCCGATTATTTTTCCCGCAAGCAGATGGACGTCGGAATCATCAAGATCGAAGGGTCGGTCGAGCTGGGGCCGGTGCTCGGGCTGACCGATGCGATCGTCGATCTGGTGGAAACCGGAAAGACGCTGGCTGAGAACGGGCTTGAGGTGGTCGAGACAGTCTGCGAGGTTTCGACACGGCTGATCGTCAACATCGCCAGCCTCAAGCTGCGCAAGGCGGAAATCGAGGAAATTGTCGGCAGGCTCAATGCCGCAAAGGGGGCGGGCGCATGATCCAGACGGTAAAAGCGGACGGCAGAGCGGAATATGAGTTTTTCGAGCGGATGCGCAGCCGTTCCCGCGAGACGAAGAACAGCGTCGCCGAGGCGGTCGAAAAAATCATCGAGGCGGTGCGGGTGCGCGGCGATGAGGCGGTGCGGGAATACACCGTGAAATTCGACCGCCGCTGCCCCGAGGCGTTCGAGGTGGGCCGAGAGATCATCAACGACGCGCTGACCGCCGCCGATCACGACTTTGTCTCGGCGCTTCTGAACGCACAGGAGAATGTTGCCGCATTTCATCAGCGTCAGAAAACCCAGAGCTTTCTCGATCCTCAGAAAAACGGGGTCATCCTTGGGCAGAGGGTGCGCGGACTGCACCGCGTCGGCCTCTATGTGCCGGGCGGCACCGCGGCCTACCCCTCGTCGGTTCTGATGAACGCCATCCCTGCCAAGATTGCCGGGGTGGGGGAGCTGGTTATGGTGACTCCGCCCGGACCGGACGGCAGACCAAACCCGGATATTCTTGTCGCCGCCGCGATCTGCGGGGTGGACCGGGTCTTTCTGATGGGCGGCGCACAGGCTGTCGCCGCGCTGGCCTACGGCACCGAATCGGTTCCGCGCTGCGATAAGATCGTGGGCCCCGGCAACATTTTTGTGGCGACGGCCAAGCGGCTGCTCTATGGCACGGTGGACATCGACATGATTGCCGGACCCAGCGAGATCCTGATTATCGCGGATGACAGCGCCAATCCGAAGTATCTTGCCGCCGATCTCATGGGGCAGGCGGAGCACGACAGAATGGCTTCGGCGGTGCTGCTGACTACCAGCGGGCGGCTGGTGGAGCAGACCAAAGCCGAACTTGCCCGGCAGATCGGGCGGCTGGAGCGGCGTGAGATCATCGAGGCCTCGCTGGCGGATTTCGGAGCCATCGTCCTCTGCGAAAGCGAGGCGCAGATGGTGGCACTTGCAAATGAGCTTGCTCCCGAGCACCTTGAGGTGCAGGTGGCCGATCCGATGCGGCTGCTGGGCGTGTTGGACAACGCAGGCAGTGTATTCCTCGGGGAGTATACCCCCGAGCCGCTGGGCGATTATTACGCCGGACCGAACCATGTTCTGCCCACCAGCGGAACCGCGCGGTTCTTTTCTCCGCTCGGGGTTGACAGCTTTGTAAAACGCAGCGCCTTTTTGTACTACCCCAGGGAGGCGATGGCGGAGGCAGCCCCCGATATTCTGACAATCGCCGCCCGCGAGGGCCTTTCGGCCCATGCGAACGCTGTGAAAGTGAGGCTGGAAGATGAGTAAAATGCGCCTGAATCCCGCGCTGGAGCGACTGACCCCCTTTTCCTACTGCGGAACCGGCTATCCGGTGCGGCTCGACGCCAACGAGAGCTGTGTACCTCTCTCGGCGGAAATCCGCGGCGAACTGGCCGCGGCGGTTGGGAACCTGAACCTCAACTGTTATCCCGACGACTGCACCGTCGCGTTGCGGGAAGCCTTCGGCAGAGCCTTTTCGGTCGATCCGGAATGCGTCGTGCCGGGAAACGGCTCGGACGAGCTGATCAATATGATCGTCGGGCGGCTGATCCCCTATCAGGGGCTGGTGCTTGGAATCGAACGGGATTTCGGCAGCTATTGGAGCAACGCCGAGATCTTCGGGCGGCGGACGATGCGGCTGCCCCGCGAAGCGGACATGACCTTTTCCGCCGATGCGCTGATTGAGGGGGCGAAGCGGTATGACGCCGACCTTGTGATCTTCTCGAATCCCAACAATCCGAGCGGGAGTCAGCTTTCCCGGCCGGAGGTGATCCGCCTGATCGAATCAGTGGACTGCCTTGTCGTTGTGGATGAAGCCTACATGGATTTTTCCGACCAGAGCGTGCTCGACCTAGCAGGAAAGTACGAAAATCTGATTGTGCTGCGCACCCTGTCAAAAGCGATGGGCCTTGCCGGGGCGCGGATGGGCTTCGCGGTGTCTGACCCGGCGCTGACCTTCGCGCTGCGTTCGGTGCGGGATGCCTATAACGTCAGCGCCGCCGATCAGGCGATCGCGGCGGTGCTGCTCAACCACCCGGAACATCGGGCGCGCACCCTTGCCGAGATTTCCCGGCTGATGCAGCTGCTCAAGGCACGCCTGAACGGGATCGCCGCCCGCTCGAAGCAGGCCATGACCGTTTATCCGTCCGTTACCAACTTCGTGCTGGTGCGGCTGGAGGACGCCGATGCGGTTTCAGCCGCGATGCACGACCGAGGAATTTCGCTGCGGCAGTTTGACCGCCAGTTGATCCGCATCAGCGTCGCCCCCGAGGAAACGCTCAACCGGGTGCTCGACCTGCTCGAAGAAACCGTCTGCTGAAAGGGAGGCTGCTGTGATGAGAACCGCACAAATCCGACGGACGACCCGCGAAACCGATATCAGCCTCTCCCTCTGTCTCGACGGCGGCGCAGTCGGGATTCAAACGGGGATCGGCTTTTTTGACCACATGCTTACCGCCCTCGCGGTGCACGCGAACTTCGGCCTGACCGTATCCTGCCAGGGGGATCTCGAGGTGGACTGCCACCATACGGTCGAGGATACCGGCATTGTGCTGGGGCAGGCGTTTGCCCAAGCGGTCGGGGACCGTTCCGGCATCGCACGTTACGGCAGCTTTTTTATCCCGATGGATGAGGCACTGGCCCTCTGCGCGGTGGATATCAGCGGACGGCCGTATCTGGTTTTCGACTGCGATTTTTCCTCCGGAAAAATCGGGGAATTCGATACCCAGATGGCGGAGGAGTTTTTCCGCGCCTTTGCCATGAACGCAGGGCTGACGCTGCATCTCAGGCTGCTGTACGGAAAAAATGACCACCACAAGGCGGAGGCGCTCTTCAAGGCCCTTGCGCATGCGCTCGCAGCGGCTGCGGCGCCCACCGGCGGCGCGGTGCTTTCAACCAAGGGGATGCTCTAAGCTCCGCAAAGGGGCGGTTTGGCAAACGGGAGGCCGCATTTTGAAAATGGCCAATAGGGGGGCATTTTGATGATAGCAGTCGCAGACTATGGCGCGGGCAATCTCTTCAGCGTAAAGAATGCCTGCGATTTTCTCTCAATTGAAACGAAGATCACCCGGGACCCCGCCCTGATCAGGGAGGCGGAGGGAATCATCCTGCCCGGTGTGGGCGCGTTTCCCGACGCGATGCAGCGCCTGAAGGAAACCGGGCTGATTCCGGTGCTTCAGGCGGAGGCGCAGAAAAAGCCGCTGCTCGGCATCTGTCTGGGGATGCAGATGCTCTTCGACTATTCGACCGAATTCGGCCGCACTGAGGGACTTGGCCTGATCCCCGGCCATGTCGACCGGATTCCCTGTCGAGGCCTGAAACTGCCGCATATCGGATGGAATGAGCTGAAAATCTGTCAGCCCTCCCCGATTCTGGAAGGCGCGAAGGACGGCGATTTCGTCTATTTCGTCCATTCCTTTGCGGCCTTCTGCGGCGAGCGGTATCTGCTCGCATCAACTGATTATGGCTGCACCGTTCCGGCGCTGGTCGGCAGCGGGACGGTGTTCGGAGCGCAGTTTCACCCTGAAAAGAGCGGCGGGGTCGGGCTGCGGATGCTGCAAAATTTTGCAAAGGTGGTGGCTGGGGAATGATTATCCTTCCGGCAATCGATATTAAGGACGGACGCTGTGTGCGTCTGGTGCAGGGCGATTTTTCGACAACCACACAGGTGGCGCACGATCCGCTTGAGACGGCGGAAACCTTCCGCAAGGGCGGGGCGGTCTGGCTGCACATGGTTGATCTGGACGGCGCTGTTGAAGGAACGCGAAAAAATGAGAGCATCTTTCTCGATATCGCGGCCCATTCGGGGCTCAAGGTGGAGCTCGGCGGCGGCATCCGGGACATGAAGACGATTGAATTTTATCTGACCCACGGCATCTCGCGGGTGGTGCTGGGCTCGGCGGCTCTCTCAAATCCCTCACTGGTGGCCGAGGCGGTCAAGGAGTTCGGCGCTCAGCTTGCGGTCGGCATCGATGCAAAAAATCGCAAGGTAGCGACCCGGGGCTGGCTGGACACCAGCGAGATGGATTTTCTGGAGCTTGCCAGACGGATGGAGGATATGGGGGTGCAGACCCTGATCTACACCGACATCTCCCGCGACGGAACCCTCAAAGGCCCTTCGTTCGACCAGCTCCGGGAGCTTTCGGGCGAGGTCTGCTGCAAGGTGATCGCTTCGGGCGGCATCGCTTCCATCGACGACGTCAAGGCGCTGATGAAGCAGGGCCTCTACGGCGCGATCTGCGGCAAGTCACTTTACACCGGCACCCTGGGCCTTGGCGAGGCTGTACGGGTGGGAGGTGAGCAGAATGTTGGCTAAACGCATCATCCCCTGCCTCGACGTCAAGGACGGACGGGTTGTCAAAGGAATCAACTTTGTCGGCCTGCAGACGGTTGGAGATCCGGTTGAATGCGCGATGGCCTACAACGCCCAGGGAGCGGATGAGATCACCTTTCTCGACATCACTGCCACCCACGAGGGGCGCGGCACGATGGTCGAGGTGGTGCGCCGTACCGCACAGAAGGTTTTTGTGCCGCTCACCGTCGGCGGCGGCATCGGTTCGGTGGATGACATCCGCAGCCTGCTGCGGGCGGGTGCGGATAAGGTCTCTCTCAATTCGGCGGCGGTCCGGCATCCCGAGCTGATTACCGAGGGGGCGGAAGCGTTTGGCAGCCAGTGCATCGTGGTGGCCATCGATGCGCGGCGCACCCCGGACGGGACTTTTACCGTCGTCATCAACGGCGGGAGGATCGACACCGGCATTGAAGCGGTCGGCTGGGCCAAAAAGGTAACTGCCCTCGGCGCGGGAGAGATTCTTTTAACCTCGATGGATGCCGACGGGACCAAAAACGGCTTTGATCTCGAACTGACCGATCTGGTTTCCAAAGCGGTGGGAGTGCCGGTGATTGCTTCGGGCGGCTGCGGAAAACTCGAGCATTTCTCCGAGGTATTCCAGAAAACAGGGGCGGACGCGGCGCTGGCCGCAAGCCTGTTCCACTATGGGGAGCTGACTGTCGGGCAGGTCAAGGAGCATCTGCGCGCCTGCGGCATCCCGGCGAGGAGGTAGAATATGGAGCAGATTCTTGACTTCGAGCGCTTTTTCCAAAAGGGGGAGCTGATTCCCGCGGTGGTACAGGAGCAGAGCACCGGCGAGGTGCTGATGCTCGCCTACATGAACCGGGAGAGCCTGCGGCTCACGCTGGAAACCGGATACACCTGGTTTTACAGCCGTTCCCGCCAGGAACTCTGGAATAAGGGCGCGACTTCCGGACATCTTCAGAAGGTGCTGTCCCTTTACGCCGACTGTGATGACGACACCCTTCTGGTGATGGTGGAGCAGACCGGCCCCGCCTGCCATACCGGCGCGCACAGCTGCTTTTTCCATCGGATCAAATAAAAGACGGCCCCGGAGCAATCCGGGGCCATTTTGTTGTATCCCGAAAACCACTGGCTGGGCCAGTGGTTCAAAAAAGCCTATGACGGTGAACAGAAATGAGGCAGAAACCATGAGTCGCGAATTGCTACACCAGTGCAGCGGCACAGGTTCGCAATGACGGGGAATGTCGGGCGAAATAGAACATGGCAGCGACAGATGCTGTCATAGCAAGCCGATTGTCAAGCTGGCGTGGCAATCCGATCTTCTTCCTCCGCAAGAACGGAGAGCTGCAGTATTATGGTATAGGGTGGCGAAAGAGCGGCCTTACGCGGCTGGCAGACCGTACCTGCGCATCTCACACGCGCGCTGGAAACAAAGGGCTTTGCCCGCATCTGAAATACCACCGGCTTCGCCGGTGGATGATTATTGATTGAATGCCTTAGCGAAGAGCAATGGCGGAGCCGTTATTTTTTGAAAGTACCGGTGAAAGCCGGCAGCCAGCCAGCGCTGCTTTCTGTCCGGGCACGCCGCTCACCGGGCAGATAGGGAGGCAGAGAACGGAGAAACGGGCAGACTGCGGCCTCGGCCTCTGCGCGCTCACATCCGCGCGTTTGCCGGGGCTGCGTACCCACTCCGGACGGCCAACGAGGGGAGGCGCCGCCTTCCTGTACACTGATTTCCGTTTTGGCCTGACGGCCGTGTGTCCGACCGCGGCTCTCAAGAATGGTTATGATTCTGTTTTGCCGGTTTTTCCATCACGAAGTTGTCCAGAAGAATGCGGCGCCGTTCGACCTGCTGATCAAGGATGGCCCGGTAGCCCCGCCGTTCAAAAAAGCTGCGCGCGGTGATCGAGGTATGAACGGTAATGACCTTTTCGGGGTACAGCGACTCCAAACGGTCGCAGAGGGCGCCGGCAATGCCGCGCCTCTGGTGACCTCTGTGGACGAACAGGTGATCGAGACAGCCCATGGCCTCGATGTCTCCGAAACCAACCACATGGCTGCCTTCCAACGCGGTAAAGGTGTTATGCCCGCGCAGAACGGTATGCCAGCGAGCCGCGCTGGGAGGATGCGGCGCCTAGGCCTCCGCCTGCTCCGGAGTATAATCGCGGAGGTTGACCGAGTGGGCCGTCTCATAGAAAAGAAGGACAATCTCTCCGATATCTTCCGGCTGGTAGGGACGGATTTCCTTGTCTTTTACTTTGCCGCCGCCCCGGCAGGAACGTTTTTGTTCTGCTTTTTCAGCTCCTCACGGGCGACCGCCAGCATCAGTTTGATGCGGTTTTCCTGATTGACCCGGGTAGCCGAGGCGTCATAGTCGATTGCCACGATGTTCGACTCGGGATAAAGAGTGCGCAGCTTGTGGATCATTCCCTTGCCGCAGATGTGGTTGGGCAGGCATCCGAACGGCTGGGCGCAGACGATATTGCCATAGCCGTGGCGGATCAGCTCGATCATCTCGGCGGTCAGCAGCCAGCCCTCTCCCATCTTGTTCCCAAGACCGATGACCCCGGAAACCATCTCCTTGAGCTCCTGGAAGGGGGCCGGAGAGACAAAGCGGGGATGATTTTTCAGCACGCCGAGCATCGTCTGTTCCATCCGCAGAAAGAAATCCATCAGCATGCCGGCGGCCATGTGATGAAACCGGCTGCCCCCGTAGAGCTTGTAATCCTCGAGGCGCGCATCGACGCTGTAGAGCATAAAGCCAAGCACACCCGGAACCATCACTTCACAGCCCTGTCCGGCGAGAAAGGATTCCAGCCCGTTGTTGGCCAGCGCCGAATATTTGACAAAAATCTCCCCGACGATGCCGACCCGCACCTTGGGGGTGCGATTGACCGGAACCGCTTCAAATTCACAGGCGACCTGATCAAGATTCTGCCGCATCTCACGGTTGGAAATGCCGCGCCCCTCCTCGAACTGGGCGCAGAGCCGTTCGATCTGCCGCTCGATGACCCGTTCGGTTGCTCCCTGCGCGATTTCATAGGGCCGGGTCTGGTTGGCAAGCAGCATGATGAGGTCGCCGTAGACGAGCGCGGAGATCATCTTGCGGATCAGCGGCAGCGTCACCTGAAAGCCGGGATTTGCCTCCAGCCCCGAGAGGTTGGCCGAGATCACCGGCAGATCGCCGTAGCCCGCCTTGGCAAGCGCCTTGCGCAGCAGATGAATGTAGTTGGAAGCGCGGCAGCCGCCGCCGGTCTGGCTCATGATCAGCGCAGTTTTGGAAAGGTCGTAGTTTCCGCTGTCCAATGCGTCGATCATCTGTCCGATGACCACCAGGGCGGGGTAGCAGGTGTCGTTATGGACAAATTTCAGCCCCTTTTCGATGACCGCGTGGGAGCGGTTTTGCAGAATCTCCACATGATATCCCGCGCTGGTCATCAGCTTCTGGATGAAGGTAAAATGGATCGGCAGCATCATTGGTACCAGGATGGTGTGGGTATCCCGCATCTCCCGGGTGAAAATGACATGCCCCTCGCTGCCGCGGACCGGCTCGCTCATAGGGAAGCTCCCTCCTTCTGGCGCTGCTGCTGCTCCACCGCCGCAAAGAGGCTGCGCAGGCGGATTTTCACGGCGCCGAGATTGGTGATTTCGTCGATTTTGATCTGGGTATAGAGCCTCCCTTCCTCCTCAAGCAGCGAGCGCACCTCGTCGGTGGTAATCGCATCAATGCCGCAGCCAAACGAGACCAGCTGCACCAGATGCATGTCGGGCTGGTCCTTAATGTAGCGGGCAGCGGCGTAAAGGCGCGCATGGTAGGTCCATTGGTTGAGAACATGCACTTTGACCGGCTCTTTGACCCGCTCGCTGACCACATCCTCCGAAACGATCGCCGCGCCGAAGCCGGCGATCAGCTTGTCGATGCCGTGGTTGATTTCAGGATCTACGTGATAGGGCCTTCCCGCAAGGACAATGATCTGCCGGCCCTCCTCCCTGGCTCGCGCGATGATCTCCTCGCCGCGCATCCGCACCCGGGTGTGGTAGGCGTCGAGTTCGGCATAGGCGTCCTTTGCAGCGCGCTCCACCTCGCTGCGGGCGAGGTTGGGAATGTAGCGGGAGAGCATCTCAAAGGCCTTCTTTGCAAAGTAGCGGGGGTTGTGGATGCCGACGTAGTCTTTGATGAAAATGACCTTTTCGAGGTCGGGCATGTTCGCCCCGATGACCTCCGGGTAGTAGGCAACAACCGGGCAGTTGTAATGGTTGTCGCTGATTCCTTCATCGAGGTTGTAGCTCATGCAGGGATAAAAGATGTACTTGACCCCCTGATCGATCAGCGTCTGGATATGGCCGTGCATCAGCTTGGCGGGAAAGCAGACGGTGTCGGAGGGGATGGTGTTCTGACCGCGCAGGTAGATCCCCCGGTTGGAGAGCGGGGAGGTCACGACCGAAAAGCCGAGCGAGGAGAAGAAGGTGTGCCAGAAGGGAAGCAGCTCGTAGAAGTTGAGTCCAAGCGGGATGCCGATCCGGCCGCGCGGCCCCGAGTGGGACTGATAGCTTTGCAGGAGCCGCAGCTTGTAGTCGTAAAGATTCAGAGAGCCGTCGTCGATCCGGTGGGTGATCGGGCGTTCGCACCGATTGCCGGAAATCAGCTTTCTGCCGCCTGAAAAGGTGTTGACGGTCAGGCGGCAGTTGTTTTGGCAGAGGCCGCAGTTGATGTCGCGGACGATGTGGGAGAAATTGCGGAATTCCTCGAGAGAGAGGATGCTGCTCTTTTCCTTGGCGCGTTCCAAGGCGTAGAGCGCCGCTCCGTAGGCCCCCATCAGGCCCGCAATCGCCGGACGGACGACGTCGATGCCCAGCTCCTGCTCGAAGGCACGCAGCACCGCGTCGTTAAGGAAGGTTCCTCCCTGCACAACGATCCGGCGGCCCAGCTCTTCGGGGGAGGCCGCGCGGATAACCTTGTAGAGCGCATTTTTCACAACGCTGATTGAAAGACCGGCCGAAATGTTTTCGATGGTGGCGCCGTCCTTCTGCGCCTGCTTCACAGACGAATTCATAAAGACGGTGCAGCGGCTGCCAAGATCGACCGGGCGGTCGGCAAAGAGTCCGAGATGGGCAAAGTCCTCCGAGGTGTACCCCAGGGCATTGGCAAAGGTTTGCAGAAAAGAGCCGCAGCCCGACGAACAGGCTTCATTGAGAAAGATCGAATCGATCGCTCCGTCCTTGATCTTGAAGCACTTGATGTCCTGTCCGCCGATGTCAATGATAAACTCGACGTCAGGCAGAAAATGCTGCGCGGCTTTCAGGTGCGCGACCGTTTCGACGACGCCGTAATCGAGCGAAAAGGCGCTTTTGACCAGATCTTCACCGTAGCCGGTGGCGGTCGAGCCGGCGATGGTGATCCGGGGATATTTGGTGAGGAACTCCTCGAGAAAGCCCCGGGCCACCGAAACCGGATTGCCCTGGTTTGAACGGTAGACGTCGGCAAGCAGCCGGCCTTTTTCGTCGATCACCGCAATTTTGAGGGTAGTCGATCCGGCGTCCACCCCAATGAACGCCCGCCCCTCATAGGAGGCGGGGTCGGCACGTTCTACAGCGTGGCGGCTGTGGCGGCTGGTAAACTGCTGGTAGTCCTCCCTGCTGCAAAACAGCGGAGCGATCGAATTATAGTTGCCCTGCCGCGAAAAGGAGGAGAGCTTTTGCAGCATGTCGGTAAAATTCCGCTCACAGGAGGGGTCGCAGGAGAGGGCTGCGCCGAGCGCAACATAATAGAGCGAGTCCTCGGGACAGATGCCGGTCAGCTCCAGCGCATGGTCAAAGCTTTTGCGCAGCTCAGAGAGGAAGGTGAGCGGTCCGCCAAGATAGGCGACCTTTCCCTTGATCGGACGGCCCTGCGCCAATCCGGCGATGGTCTGGTTGACCACCGCCGCAAAGATCGAGGCGGAAAGGTCGCTGTGCAGGGCACCCTGATTCAGAAGAGGCTGGATGTCCGATTTGGCGAACACCCCGCATCGGGATGCAATGGTGTAAAGCCGGGCGGCGTGGGCGGCCTGCTCGTTCATCTCGCTGGGGGAGCAGCCAAGCAGGGTTGCCATCTGATCGATGAAGGCGCCGGTGCCTCCCGCGCAGGAGCCGTTCATCCGCACCTCCAGACCGTTGGTCAGGAAAAGAATCTTGGCGTCCTCGCCTCCAAGCTCGATGGCGGCGTCGACGCCGGGCATCCGGTCGGTCAGTGCGATGCGGGTTGCGAATACCTCCTGCACGAAGGGAATGCCGCAGCCCTCGGCCATCCCCATCCCGGCGGAACCGGAGATGGCGATCTCGGCGGTTTCGCAGTCGGGATGTTCCTCCCGGATGCGGGTCAGCAGCTCAGATGTCTTTTGGATGATCTGGGAATAGTGACGTTCATAGGAGCTGGAAAGAATTGCGCCGTCCTCTCCGAGCACGACGCTCTTAATGGTGGTGGAACCGATATCAATGCCAATTCGCAACGTCTGCACCTCGTTTTACGGCGCCCGCCGAGGGGCGGCGCGTCATGCTGCTCTTGTAATCTGGGAATAATAATAAAATTATAACACAGTCATTTGCGAAAAAAAAGTGTGCAATTTTGGAGGGATTTCGACTTACAGAGAGAATCGAATCCGAAATTTTAAGATTGCCGCGAAATCTCTTGTATTTTCTCTTGAAATCAGCGAATTGCGTTCTGCTGTCGAGGACGCAGCTTCGCAATGCCGGTACGATGCCCTCTGCTATTCGGAGCGTTCCCACCGCACCGGAGCGGCAAAGGCCCGCGGCATTCTCCCGGCGGAAATTTTTTGCACTTTTCCGCTGGAATCATTGCACAAAATGCGCTTCGGCACTGCGAAAGAAGAGACTGAAGCGGCGCTGCCCACAGGCACATCTGTGGGCAGCAAAATTTCGGGGGATGCGGCAGACGCATCCCCTGAAAAAGCAAGGCCATTCTCCGGCCGGCGGGTACAAATTCTGCGCTGCCGGGACTGCGGGATGACGAGCTATCAATATCTGGATGAATCGGGGCGCTGGGTGCGCGGCACAGAGGACGGCCCCTGCGGCCATTCCCACCGGTTTACGGTGGAGGAGGAGCTGGAAGACAAAACGGTGCAGGTGCTGCGCTGCCGGAACTGCGGCGGAATCAGCATCGGCTGGATGTAGGAAAGGAGCATGGCAATGGCAAGGCAGAAAGTAAAAAGCGAACCCGCGATCAAAAGCTGGCAGGAGGTAGACGGGGCGCTGCGTCAGATCGGTGAATGCCAGAACCTGATCGACGAGAGTGAAATCGAGATGAACCGCCGGATCACCGACATCAAGACGGAGACCGAGCTGATGACACGCCCGATGCGGGACAAGGTCCGGTCGCTGGAGCGGGACATTAAGGCGTTTGTGGATGATCACCGGCCCGAGCTGGGCGGTAAGACCAGACAGCTCACCTTCGGGCGGACGGGATACCGGCTCTCCAGCAAGGTTATGCCAAAGACGGCGAAAGAATCCGCAACGATGTGATCAACCGCCTGACCCCCAGCAAGGTGACCAACAAGGGGGCGCAGGGCGACAAGAGCCTCACCGTCGAGGTGGAATTTCTCGTCTACGGACAAATCGTCCGCGACGGGCTAAAGGCCCTGTAATTCCAAATTCCAACTTAAATGGCAAAAAAGAAAAGATAGGAGAGAAAATCCATGAGTAACGTGATTGACCTCGACGCAATCAAGGCCAAGTATGAGAAGCTCTACACCGTCGATGTGACGCTGGAGCTCGACGACGATACCACCGAGAAGCGCAGCTATCTCTTCCGCAAGCCGACGATGGCAAGCTACGACCGCTTCGTGAAGACAAGCGCCAACAGTCCGACCAAGGCAACCCGCGCCTTCGTGATCGATAACATCGTCCCCGAGCAGCTTGACGCGCTGGCTACAGACATCGAGGAATACCCGGCGATCGCGATGAGCCTGACCGACAAGCTCTTCGCCCTGCTGGGCCTCTCGAAGGATATCTCGGTAAAAAAGTTATAGAGGATCATATCGCTGCCATTGAGGGCAGCGTATATGAGTCGTTCTGCCTGCACATCCGGGCGTTCCTGCCCTATGTCACCGATGAGCAGCTTGGGGCCTGCGACCTCGAGGAGCTCTGCCAGTGGGAGGCAAAGGCCCGGATCGTAGAGCAGGACTTCCAGCGCATCGTCACCAATGGCGTTGCGAGAGCCTTCCAGAAAGAAAAATGAGCCGGGAACAATGTCCCGGCTCACAGCCTGAAGTCTATCGGATCGCAAAGGATTTGATGCTGTGCGGCCTGCCTGTCATCCAGTGGAGGTATAAACGGGCGGCATTTGCCATTTCGTGAAAGGCCCCCCGCATTCCCGGAAGTTCAATGACAGGGACCTCCTGTGCAGCGGGCCTGGCCCGCCAAAAAGTATAAGGGATACAGAAAACCAGCATAATGGCACAGGCCACAAAATAAGCCGCAGCCAAGAGCAGGAAGAACAGGAAAGCAAATCCGATCACAACCAAGACCACAAAAACCAGTGGATTTCCGAGAATATCAGCAAAAAGTCCAAACATAGCTTTGCACCTCTCGATATGTCTTTTATTTCAGTATAGCAAATTTGACTTCAAATGCAAGGGGGTGAAACAAAAATGGCATTGGAATCCATCTTTAAGCTCTCGATGATTGTCAGCATGATTGATCGGATGAGCGGCCCCGCCGCGAAAATACAGCGTTCGGTCGGTCAAACAACCGATAAGTTTCAGCAGTTTTCCACCAGTATGGCTGCCTGTGCCCGCGACGGCGTCGTCCTCGTAGGAACCGGGACGGAAATTGCCAAGGGTATGGCTGCCCCGGTGAAATCCATCTTCGGGACGCAGGATGCTCTGGCGGAGCTCTCTTCCCTCGGGGTGGAAAGTCTCGGGGCGGTAGAGGACGCCGCAAAGCAGTTTACTTCCACCTGGGCGGGTACCAGCAAGGCAGAGTTCATCTCCGCCGCCTACGACATCAAGTCGGGCATCGCCTCCCTGACGGATGAAGGGGTCACCGAATATACCCGGCTCGCGGGTATGACCGCAAAGGCCACCAAGGCAACGATCGGCCAGATGACCGACCTCTTTGCCACCGGATATGGCATCTACAAGGGCTACTACGAGGACCTCAGCGATATCGAGTTTGCCGAAATGTTCTCGGGCGGGATCTCCCAGAGCGTCAAGCAGTTCAAGACAAACGGCAGCGAGATGGCAAGCGCGATCTCAGCGCTGGGCGGCACAGCCACGCAGGCCAATGTGCCGCTGGAGGAGCAACTCTCGGTGCTTGGCATGCTGCAGGCCACAATGGGCGGCAGCGAGGCCGGGACAAAGTATACCGCTTTCCTTCAGTCCGCTGCCAAGGCCGGCGAGGAGCTGGGTCTCAAGTTCACCGACGCCAACGGGCAGCTCAAATCGATGCCCGAGGTACTCGGTCTCCTGAAGGGTAAGTTCGGGGAGACAATGACGGCGGCGAATAAAGTAGAGCTGCAGAAGGCATTTGGCACGATCGAGGCGGTCAAGCTGATCGACCTGCTCTACGGCAATATCGACGACCTGCAAGGGAACATCCTCACCCTCTACGACACGATGGGCAAGGGAACCAAGATCACCGAGGAGATGGCCAACACCATCAACGCCCCGCCGGGGCAGAGCTGGCAGCTTTTACAGCAGCAGATGCAAGCCACACTTGAAACGGTAGGTAACGCTATGCTGCCTCAGTTTTTTAAGCTTTTAAAGGTATTAGATAGCTGTGCAAAGACCATATCCAGTCTGGCTGAAAAGCATCCCCATCTTGTGAGTGCGATCATGTACTCCGTCATGGCATTCGGAGTCCTCATGGCTGTGATGGGAGCCGCCAAAATCGGATTTGCAGGGATCGGCAGCATAGTCGTTGGGGCCACTAAAAGCTTTAAGTTGTTGACCGATTTGTGGGATTACTCACGAATTGCTGCTATGCTAATGGGGGACAAGCTCGCTGTGATGGGCAAGGCATTCCCCGGCCTGATTGCGAAAACCTGGGCATGGACATCGGCTATGCTGGCCAACCCGGTCACATGGGTGGTCATTGGCATCATCGCCCTGATAGCCGCCATCATCCTTCTCTGGCGCAACTGGGATTTGGTCACTGCGTGGTGCAGAGACACATGGAACGCATTCGTGGGCGGCATCCGCGCCGGATTCGACTGGATTCGGGGCCTCTTCGAGGGGATGCCCGGATGGATGCAGGAGGCTGTCGCAGCGCTGTTCCCCTTCATCAGCATTCCGATGGCGATCATCAGCCATTGGGATCAGATTAGCGCCTTTATGGTCAATCTGTGGAACAATATCAGTACGACTTTCATGACCGGCATCCAGCGGGTGAAGGACTTCTTTATCGGGCTGCCCGAGTGGTTCCAGCAGATGGGCGCGAATATCCTGAGCTTCTTCACCAATGGGATCAGGAGCATGGTGGAAGCGCCTGTTGAGGCGGTGCGCGGAGCGTTGAGCCGCATCCGTAAGCTGCTGCCTTTCTCAGACGCGCAGGAAGGCCCGCTTTCGGATCTCACCCTGTCCGGTTCCCGCGTCTTCACCACCTTCCGGGACGGCATGGAGCAAACCGCAGACCTGCCCGCCCAGACGATGGAGAAGGCGGTGGAGCTGCAGGGAGGGGCCGTACAGGGTCTGACCGGCGCGGACGGCGAACGTCAGCTTATCATCGAGAAGCTGGTGCTGGCCATCAGCCTGAAGGACATTGAGGACATCCAGAAGCTCAGGGCGCTGCTCGAGGAGCTGGAGGATGAAACCAACAGCGTCCCCGAAATCGATATCACTGTCTCCGGGGAGGGAAGCGAATGATATATCAGGAGGATCAGCTGATCCGGCTCGGGGGCGTTACGCTCCCCGGACTGGTCAAAAAGCTGGAGATCAAATGCGCCGCCGCCATCGACGAGGTGGAGGTCGAGGGCTCGGCGGTCAAGCCGAAGCAGGCGGTCGGCTACGAGGATGCAAAGGTCACCATCGAGCTGATCATCGACGCCACCGCGAACGAAACCGCCCTGCAGAAGCTCACCCGGATCAACAATCTCTTCAAGGCGTCCGGACAGATCGTGCCCGTCCCTCTCACGCTGGTCTGTTCGGAGGCCGCCGCCATCGGCCTCTCCACCGTCCTGTTCAAGGACTTTTCGCACAGCCGGACCAACAAAAGCGACCAGTATGCCGCGAAGCTGGAGCTTTGGGAATACATCCCGATGCCGGTGACGGCAACGGTCAGCTCATCCGGAAGCGCCGGCGGCGCGGCGCCCGATCTCACCGAGGACTACCGAAGCTATCTGGACAGCTCGCGCGGCGGGGCACCGAAAATCGAGGATAAGACGGCAAGCAGCCCGATCTTCGATCCGGGGAGGTAGCGCCATGATGGACTGCTTTTACCCGGCCGCGGCGGCGCAGCTCGGCAGCTATACCTTCAAACAGGGCGTCGCCCTCACGATCTGCAGCAGCGATGATTCGCCCAGCGATTGGGCGACGGTACGCTTCACCCGCCCGCTGGGGGATGCGGTGCAGCTCAAGCGGATGGATGCCGCCGCCCTCTACCTCGGGTACAGCGGCAGCTTTACAAAGGTCTTCGAGGGCCTGCTCGCCGCAGACTTTGCCAGCTCCGGCAGCGTCAGGGAGGTTCGTCTCCGAGACGCCGCCCTCCGGCTGGCGCTGACCCCGCTCAATCACAGCTTTGCGGGAGCAACCCCGCAGGAGGTGGTCCGGTACTGCTGCCGGGCGGCGGGCATCCCCTCTCTGGAGCTCTCCTCCGCCGTCTACCCGCAGCGGGTCTATCCGGTCATCAACGGGACGGCTCTTTCGGCAATCGAGGGAATCAACCACCATTGGGGCGTCTCCGCGTCCGGCTATATGCAGGATGGAGTTTACCGCTGGGGGAAGCCGCCGGTGCAGACCGCGATGATGCTCTTCGAATATGGCAAAAACATCGTCTCTCTTACCAAGGAGCG
>FORK01000037.1 GCA_900113995.1 Ruminococcaceae bacterium D5
AGATGGCGGAGATTGAGGCGAACACCCCGCCGCCCGCGCCGACTGACGCACAGCGGATCGCGGAGCTGGCGGAAGAAAACCGCGTGCTGAAAGGCCAGGTAGCCGCCTCACAGGAAAACGCAGTCATTTTGGAGGAATGCCTTGTAGAGATGGCAGGCGTCGTTTATGCGTAGGCTGATCGAATTTTTAAAACAACAAGCAGAAAGGATGGCAATTATGATGACGATGTTATTTGCGTGCAGGCTGGTAGACGGGAGGACCGCTTCGTTTGATCTGATTCCGGCAAAACTCAAGGCGCAGGTGGCCGAGATTGTAATCGGGGATTTCGGCCTGCCCGAGCTGGTGCCGGTGGAATTCGGCGGGACGATGGGGGCGGGGGCTTAAAGCCCTCGCCGGGGAGGATAGCCGATGGACGATATCGAGCGCACTGTGATCGAGCTGGACCAGCGCAGCAAATCCAATACAAAGCGGCTGGACAGGCTCGAAAAGACCACCGAGGCGGTGCAGGAGCTTGCGACCTCGGTCAAGCTCATGGCTCAAAGCCTTGACAACATGGCAGACGAGCAAAAGCGGCAAGGAGAAAGGCTTGAAAAGCTCGAGCAGCAGCCCGCCGACCGGTGGAATACGATCATCAAAACCATGCTGACCGCGGTTGTCTCGGCGCTGGCCGGAGGATTCGCGGCGATGCTGATTAAATAGGAGGTTCTGACATGTTTGCGGAATTTATCAACACCTACGGTGTGACCATCCTGTATGCGGTGCTGACCGGCGTATTTGGGTGGATCGGAATCCAGCTCAAGGCGCTGGCCGAGAAGTACATCAACACCAAGGAAAAGCAGGCGGTCTGCAAGACCGTCGTGGCGGCGGTCAATCAGATCTACTATGATCTGGACGGGCCGGAGAAGCTGCAAAAGGCCATTGAATCGGCCTCGGAGATGCTGGCGGCGAAGGGCATCACCGTCACCGATCTGGAATTGCGGATGCTGCTGGAGGCCGCTGTGAATGCCGCAAAAGGGGGAACCGCCAATGCTGTCGCCTGATTGCGTGAAGCGGTTTGCCGTCGGGGGCAAAATGCTCACGATCAACGAAAAGATCATCCCGGACAGCGCGAGGGCCGCGAAGGACATTGCGAGCTGGTGCAAAAAGGGGCAGCCTATGAAGCCCTGCCGGAAGATGCTAATCAAGGGTGTGACGGTCCACAACACCGGCGACCTCGCCAACGTGGATGACGACGCGGAGCAGTACACCCGCGCCACCCTCAACGGCAATATGGGCGGGGTGGTCGTGCATTACTACGTGGATGACAGGGCTATCTGGCAGAATCTCCGGGAGGACGAGCAGGGCTGGCATGCGGCGGACGGCTTCGGGCCGGGCAACACCACCACGATTGCCATTGAGTGCATTATGTCCGGCAGGGGGGACGCGGCGGACAGGGCGGCTGAGGAAAACGCGGCCCGGCTCGCGGCGTACCTGCTGAAAAAGTACAGCCTCGGGATTGACAGGCTCTACACCCACAACCATTGGATGGGACAGCCGGACAGGATCGTACCGGGGGTGCGCAAAAACTGCCCGATCTACATCCTGCCGCACTGGGAGAGCTTCCGGGCGCGGGTTGCGGCGCTGATGGGCGGGAGCCGTACACCGTATCTGGTGCGGCTCAAGGACGCGCAAATCCTCGACGCAACGGGCAAGGGCGCCGGGGCAAAGATCAGCGGGGTCTACACCATCACCGAGGAAAAAGACGGGCGCGGGCGCTTGAAGAGCGGCGCGGGGTGGATTGATTTGAGCAAGGCAGAAAGGATGTGACGGCATGGCAAGGGTAGCAGCGAATTCCTACGGCACCGGTGAGAAATACGCCGGTATTAACAGTGAGGGCAAAAACGAATTTGTCCGGGAAGACGGAAGCCGGTATACGGTGGATGATGGAACCTATACCTCGCCTTCCGGCAAGGTTTCTGAAATTTCGGACGGAGGGAAAACAACCACCACCGTAAAAAGCCGGGACGAAAGCCAGATCGGCAACATCTATTCCGGCGGGGAAAAGGTCGGGACGGTGGACTATTCTCCCGCTTATTACAACGATTACAACCAGACCTATGGCAGCGGGACCGTCAACTACGGCGGCGTTGCAGGGGGCGGTTCCGGCGGCAGGGGCGGCGGCGTGAGCATGCAGGTCAAGGCGCTTGAGAAGGCAATGGGCAACAACAGGGACGCGCTTGAGGCCGCATACGACGCTTCGCGCGGGGAATTGGAAAGCTCGATTGCCTCGGCACAGCAGCAGGCATATGTCAACAGTCAGAAGGCGATGAAGAATCTTCCGCAGGCGATGGCGGCGGGCGGCTATAACGGCGGCGTGACCGAAACCACCGCCGCGTCGATTCAGAACGAGTACCAGAATGCCTTGAATCAACTGGAACAGGCCAAGGCGCAGGAGCTGGCCAGAATGCAGGCGAACCTTGCTAACGGCATCGCGGACAGCGAAAGCCAGTACCAGATTCAGCTTGCGAACGCTCTAGCGCAGGCCGAGCAGCTTGCGTGGGAGCAGCAGCAGGCCGAAGCGGAAATGGAATTGAGGAAAAAGGCCGCCGCGCTGGAAGAGATGAAGTATCTCGACAGCAAGAACCAGCCTGCGAGCGGGTCGGGGACATCCGGCAAGCCCAGATTGACCTATGCGCAGGCATTGGAGCAGCTGAATGCAGGAAACACGTCCGATGTGGTGATGGAGGCTGCGAATTATTATGGGCTTTCCGCAGGGCCGAAAACCACCACCACAACCCCAACCAGCTACTACGATGCGCTTCGGCAGGCACAGCAGCAGGGTACAACGGCGCCTCTGATGGCTTACTACAAATCCAAAGGCATGAGCAGTTCGGAGATTGCGGCGATGATCAACTCGGCGGTCGGGGATAAAGAAAGCGCAATTTACGGATTCACTTCTTGAGGAGGGCGCTATGATAACGGAAGATGATGTTCGGCGGACGCTGGATGGTATGGAAACAAGCGGGACAACAGTATTACCGCAACCAGCTCCAAAACGAGGCGGACGCGGGACTGATCTCCGCGAAGGAGCGGGAACTTCTTAACCAGCTGTACCCGCACTACGTCCCGGTGATCACCGAAGAAATGGGCGTAAAGCCGACGCAGAACGGGCGGTTTGCCGGGGTGGCGGACGTTCACAAGAGCCGGGAGGGAAACGTCAGAAACCTGATCCCAATCGACGAGGCGATGGCCCGGAACACCCTTTCCTCCGTTGCGGCGGCAAAGCGGAACCTGTTCGGCGTGAGGCTGCTGGAGGGGGCGCTTTCCGAGCGCGGAAAGGTCGGACGGGATGTGCAGTCGGTCTATGACGCGGACATTCCATACGGAACGGACGATGTTCCGAGACTGGACAATGAATTCATGGTATGGGTGGACGGATCCCCGACCGTCATGCGCGTTTCGAACCCGCTGATGGAGGGTGTCAATTCGATGATGCCGAAGCAGGTCAACAAAAATGAGCTTCTTGAGCTTATGCGCAAGGGGAACACCGCCTTTAAGATCGGGGTGACCAGCGCCAATCCGGCGTTTCTTGTGCGAAACGGCATTCGGGATATTCAGGATGCGGTGACCTATACCAAGGACCTCAAGAGTTTTGTGAAAAACTACCCGAAGGCATATCAGGAGATCATGCAGGACGGGGAGATGTGGCAGCTCTATCAATCGATGGGCGGCACCGGGGACAGTTTTTTCGACTACGAAAAGGGGCTGCTGAACAACGAGCCGAAAAATCCAGCGGGGAAATTCATTGCCAAAATGCAGTCGCTCAACGAGATGGTAGAGCAAGCCCCGAGGCTGGCCGAGTTCATGAGCACGATCCAGAAAGGCGGCACCGGCTATGAGAACGTCCAGCGGGCGCTGCTTGATGCGGCGGATGTGACGGTGAATTTCGGGCGCAGCGGAGAGCTGACAAAGGCCCTCAATTCCACCGTTGTGCCGTTCCTCAACCCTTCGGTGCAGGGCGCGAGCAAATTCATTCGGAATCTTTCGCAGGGGAACGTAAAGGCGTGGGTTCGGACGATTGCCAAAATGAGCCTTGCGGGTCTGCTTCCGTCGCTGATTAACGAGCTGGCGTTTGGCGATGACGAGGAATACCAGATGCTTTCTGACAGCGTGAAGGACAACTATTTCCTGTTCCCCATCGGAGACGGAAGGTTCTTCCGTCTGCCGAAGGGCCGCGCGGGGATGCCTGTGGGGAATCTGGCCACCAGAGCGGTGCGGGCCGCGAGAGGGCAGGAGCCGGATATGCTGAGTTATCTGCAATCAACGATAGATTCGACCGCCCCGCAGAACCCATTCAAGAACAATCTGCTGGCCGCGCTGAACGATTCACAGCTCTTTGATTCCGACAGCCCCGGCAGGACATGGTACGGAGGCCAGATCGAGCCGGAACGCCTGCGCTCGCTGGAACCCGGTGACCGCACTGACGAGAACACCGACGCATTCAGCACAATGGCAGGAAAGGCAATGGGGATTTCCCCGAAAAAGATCAATTACCTGCTGGACCAGTACACCGGGTTTGCAGGGGATATGCTTCTTCCTCTGATGACCCCCGCAGCGAGGGAAAACCTGCTGGTTTCAAACTTTGTCACCGATTCTGTCATGAGCAACCGGCTCGCGGATGATTTCTATTCCGCAAAGGACCAGGCGCAGCAGGCGTTCAACAGCCGTTACAATCCGCTGGACAAGGCGAGATATGACGCGCTGAGCGACGCTGCCAAGGATATTTCGGAGGATTATGCGAGGATTCGGGATGTCCAGACCTCCAGCTTGCCGAAGGACGAGAAGCTTTCGCAGGTGAGGGAAATCCGCAAAGGACTGAATGAAAAGCTCAAAGCGGCGGTGGCGGCTGCGGATGAAGCATACGAGCGGGCGCAGACGGAATGGGAGGATATTCCCGATGAGGTCTATTACAACGCCTATATCGCGCAGAAGGGGGCGAAGGGCGACAAGGACCGCGACGGGAAAACCATTGCGCTCTCAGCGTCGAAAAACAAGAAAAGAGCAATCGACGCGGCGGCAAAGGATCTGACGACGGCACAGAAGCGCAAGCTCTATGAGGCGTTTGGCGTGAGTGAAAAGGTATGGTAAAAGGAAAAGCGGGGGCTTCGGCTCCCGCTTTTTTGCTTTGCCAATAATTTTGCTTTGTTTTTGTGCAGCATTTTCCCAAAATGTTTTTATAATCCTATTGACTTATAACACAATTGTGATATAATATAGACATAAGATAAAGATAAACAAAACGACGGAGGAAACTGCAATGGCAAAAAACTATTACGCACTCTACGCCCCTTACGGAATCCAAACCCTATACAATGATTGCCACTGGCCAACCGTCCACGTATTTACCAGCAAAAAAGCACGAGATCAATGGGTATGGGAGGATGAAATATTAAACCGGGAACCCGCCTCCGCCTCGGAGGCCCGCAAGTACCGGGACCCGCATCAGGACGTAATCCACAAGGAGGGCTGAACGATGAAACGATACCCGGACTGTCAAAACGAGGGATGCGGCGACTGTGCCGCCTGCTCCCTCTCCAATTACGGGAGGGACTGCCGCAACAACCCCTGCAACCAGCTCGCCTACCTGCGGACCAGAGCGGGGATGACGCAGGCCCAGCTCGCGGAAAAAACCGGGAAGCATGTGATGTATATCTCCAAGCTGGAGCGCGGCGACCGGCAGATCTCCGGGATCTCATTGGAGACGGCGATTGCGTTTGCCGACGCGCTGGGGGTAGATGATCTGAGGGAGTTGATGTAATGTCCGCGCCGGTTGATATCCGCGGGAAGGTGTTTGGCGAGCTGACCGCAATCGAGCCGACCGGCCTCCGCCGGGGGGGCCGCATTGTATGGCGCTGCCGCTGCTCCTGCGGCGCCGAGGTTTTTGTCCCGGCGAAGGAGCTGCGCAGCGGCAATACCAAATCCTGCGGGCATCTCAAAAAGCAAACCAATGATCTGACCGGGCAAAGATTTGGCAAACTGGTGGCAGAGTACGACACCGGCAAACGATACCAGCACAACGCGGTTTGGCACTGCAAATGCGACTGCGGCGCTGAGGTCGATGTAATAGGACGGAGCCTTACGTCGGGCAACACCAGATCCTGCGGATGCCTTAACCATGCCCCGCGCGCAGCCTCTCCCGACGTGCTGGACGGAACAAGGGCATCGGCTCTTAACAGCAAGCCGCCGTCCAACAATACAAGCGGCGTCCGCGGCGTCTCGTGGCACAAGCAAAAGCAGGATTGGGAGGCGTACATCAAATTCAAGGGGCAGCATTTTCACCTGGGCCATTACGACACGCTGGAGGAGGCCAGGGCGGTGCGCGAAAAGGCGCAGTCGATGATCTACGGCGATTTTTTGAGCTATTATACCGAGCTGGCCCTTTATCCGCCCGGAAAGAAAAAAGCGGGACGGCCTCCGGCAAATATCCAGGGCAAAAGATACGGCAGTCTCGTCGCACTTTATCCCACAAACCGGCGCGTAAATACATCTTTGGTCTGGCGCTGCCAGTGTGATTGCGGGAATCTGATTGATGTCAGGCAAAACCACCTGCAAACGGGGCATACCACATGCTGCCCGGAGTGCAGATTGAAAGATCGTAAAGAACGAAAATGATTCTCTTCCGCGTTGAATGTTTATATAGCATTGACAATCTTCTTCGCTGCAGGCGTCATAAATCCTCCGCGTATCGATGCAAACGGCCTCACGAAAGACATTTGCCGCTCCTCCGGCAAGGTTGTCATTGGAAAGTGCCATGCTAATCCTCCTGTTCGATAAATCAAGTTGTACTCACTACATAGTATGAGTGGATGGATTTTTTGTGACCTTCCAGCGCAGTTTTACCGCAGACCAATTTCTGTATGGAGAGCCGCTGCCGCCGGAATGCAGAGAACCTGCCGTTTCCGGGCGGCGGGATTGCGAAACGCCGTCTCTTCTGCTATACTATTCAAGATATGAAAAAGAAGGTAAAACGGCGATGAGAAGAAAGCGAAAAAAGGGAAGAGGGCTTCTGTTTTGTGGGATACTGAGCCTCCTGCTGGCAGCCGGTTTCGCGGTGGGAACCCTGTGGCGGGGAATTGGCATCCGGGCGGATCAGAACGCTCCCAGCGTGCTGCTGACCGCTGCCGCGCCGGGCGTTGGACGGAGGGCGCCGGGGCTGGTTCTGCAAAGCAGCAACGCACTGCTGTTTGATCCCTCCGACGGCGGGGTGCTGTATGCCAAGGGCGCCGGAGAACGGATTTATCCCGCGTCGCTGACCAAGGTGATGACTGCCTATGCCGCGTTGGAAAAAATTGAAAATCTGGATGCCCCCGTTATGCTGATCTACGAGGATTATGCGGGACTCTACGAGGCAAACGCCTCGATGGCGGGCTTTGCCATGGGGGAGACGGTGACGGTCCGCGACCTGCTTTATGCCGCGATGCTGCCCTCCGGTGCAGAGGCGGCGCGGGCGCTTGCGAGGGCAGGCTTCGGTTCGGTGGAGGCTGCGGTGGAGAGGATGAACCGGCTTGCGGAGGAGCTGGGGATGCAAAACTCCCATTTTACCAACGTTACGGGGCTGCATGATGAAGAGCATTATACCACTGTTTCCGATTTGGCCCTTCTTTGGCGGGCTGCAATGAACAATCAGGACCTGATGGATGCCGCCGGTTCCCTGACCTATACCACTACGCCGACCGAGCAGCATCCGGAAGGGCTGCGTCTTGTTTCAACGATGGTGCCGAAGCTTCGAATGCTGGAGCGGGAGACTCCCGAGCCTATCATTGGCGGAAAAACCGGTTACACCGAGGAGGCGGGACTTTGCCTGGTCAGTGCGGCTGAGAGAGGGGGCCTTCGCCGCGCATTGGTTACGGTAGGTGCTCCGGGGGACGGCCAGTCTCCCCCCTGCAACCTGTCCGATGCCTATCTTCTCTACGAACGCTGCCTTCCAAAAGAAGATGGAGTGTGATAGCCGCCGTTCCTTTGCAAAAAGCGGATACAGCGGCTCGGTTTTTGTCATCATTTCCGCCATTGTGAGAATAAAAAATCCCGCTGCATCGCAGCGGGATTTTTTCAGAAGGGCAGCTTCCTTATTGATTGTGAGAGCGGCAGCACTTGGAATGACGCTCCCGGTTCCAAATGCTGTTGCAGCGGTCCGATGAGCGCAGAACCTGCGCGGGCAGAAGGCCGGCTCTCCTCCCTGATTGAGAGCTGCTGCACTT
>FORK01000040.1 GCA_900113995.1 Ruminococcaceae bacterium D5
CCATACTTATATTTCAGATTTGCATGTTTGTCGAATATCATTAGGCTGCTTTTACTTTTAACGTATCCCATGTATGTTGCTACACTTATATGCGGTGAGATACTTACCAGCATATGGATGTGATCCGGGCATGCCTCTGCCTCTATCACTTCTGCTCCTTTCTGCTCACTTAATTCTCTTAATATTTTTCCTACTGAAATACAGGTATGAACGGGTCTATAAACTCTTTCAGGCTCATCTGGTCTGCGATCTGGTCTTCCTCCAGTTGCCTTTTGATGTATTCCTGTATCTGCTCGCCGAAATACCCGAAACCAGCATTCCGAACAGAGTCCCCAGCGCCGCACAAAACGACTTGACAGAGCATCCTGTAACCAAACCGAGTTACGTCGATACGGTAGGACGGAACAAAAAGCATGTTTGGATATTTCGCCGGAATCTCGGGCCTTAATGTTTCGCCGGCCGAAAGCCTTCTTTTTGTCGGACAGGCCACCGAAATCCGTGCGGGAGGCCTTCACTTTGCTTTGCCGGTATCCTGATTTCAGCACTCGGCGCGGTCATGGACGTGGCAATGTCGGTCGCGTCAACCCTCAACGAGCTGCATCTCAGGAATCCGTCGATAAGCCGTTCCGAGCTTTTTACCAGCGGGATGAATGTCGGCAAAGATATGATGGGAACCATGTCCAATACCCTGATTCTCGCCTTTGCGGGCGGATCTCTGGGAACACTGATGCTCAATTACGCCTATGATCTGCCCTATGCTCAGATCGTCAATTCATACCAGATCGGTATTAAAATCATGCAGGGTGTTTCCGGCTCGATCGGGATTATCCTGACCGTACCGCTTGTCTCACTGATCTCATCCCTGATGCTGGGTGCGCGGCGGGCCTCTGCCGCAGGCAAGGTGTGTCCAGTACTGCTTTCCAAACCACATTCCCACTGCGATCTGTAAGTCCTGAAAAGAGGCCGGAGCATGAATGCTCCGGCCTCTTTTCATCAAAACAACTTCAAAAGCTCCTTCGGGAGGTCGATAACCAACTGTGCTCCCGCCCGTTCGAGCAGCCCGCGATCCCGGAAGCCCCAGCTGCACCCAACCGGAAAGGCTCCGGAATTTTTCGCGGTAGCTACGTCAACATCGGAATCTCCGACGTAAACGGTGTGCTCGGGCGCACTTCCGAGCAGGGAAAGAGCCTTGCGCACCCCTTGCGGATCGGGCTTTTTGGGGATGCCATCCCCCTCCCCCACTGCCACCTTGATCCAGCGGCCAAACCAAAAATCGATCAGCGGCACAACAGCGTCGTTCATCTTGTTCGAGACGACTCCCATTCGGATTCCACGCCCGGAGAGCGCGGAAAGCAGCTCATCGATTCCCGGATACGGCTTGGTATGATCTTTCATATGCAGTTCATAGTGCCCGGCAAAAACATCAAATACCCTCTCGATCTCCTCGGATGCCGTCCCCTCGGGGAGCGCGCGGGTGATCAGCATCCGGCCCCCATTTCCGACAAACCGACGCACTTCGTCAATGCTGCGCTGCGGATACCCAAAGCGGCACAGCGCAAAATTGGTGCTGGCAGCGAGATCCTGCAGCGAATTCAGGAGGGTTCCATCCAAATCAAAGATTACAGTATCAAAGAAAAGATTCTGTTTCAAATATTCCACCTCATTTTCTGGCAATCCAAGTGTAATGCGATTTAATGAAATTGTCAATTATCACATTGAACCTTTAGTTATTTTGCAGCTTTTCTGCGGGAGAAATTTCCGTTTCTCCCCTTGACATTTTCGATATGATTGACTATGATAGTGTAGATGTTTATTTAATTTAGACAACAGCTAAACTGGTAAAATCAGCCGCCCATGGCGGCATTTACGGAGGTAAAGGATATGGAACGCAGAAGCAGCCAAGTTACACAGGGCGTGGAGCGCGCGCCTCACCGTTCGCTCTTCTATGCTCTCGGCTATACCGAGGAGGAGCTTAACCGCCCGCTGATCGGCGTCGTATCGGCCCACAGCGAGATTGTCCCGGGACATTTTCATCTGGACAAGGTCGCAGAGGCGGTAAAAGCCGGTATCCGTATGGCGGGAGGCACTCCCATCGAGGTTCCGGCCATCGGCGTCTGTGACGGCATTGCCATGGGACACATCGGCATGAAATACTCTCTGGCTTCCCGCGAGCTGATTGCCGATTCCACCGAGACGATGGCGCTGGCACACTGCTTTGACGGGCTTGTTCTTGTACCGAACTGCGATAAAATTGTCCCCGGTATGGTGATGGCGGCGGCAAGAATCAATATTCCGTCGATTGTCTGCTCGGGCGGTCCGATGCTGTCCGGTACTTACGAGGGTCAGGAAATCAGCCTGTCTAAAATGTTTGAACAAGTAGGCGCCCGCAAAGCCAACCTCATCACTGACGATCAGCTCTTGGAATGCGAGCTGGGCGCATGTCCCGGCTGCGGCTCCTGCTCGGGAATGTATACCGCCAATTCCATGAACTGCCTCTGTGAAGCGATCGGCATCGCTCTGCCCGGCAACGGCACCATCCCCGCCGTCTACAGTGCGCGTCTCCAGCTTGCCAAACATGCCGGAATGAAGATTATGGAGCTGGTCGAGCGCAACATCTGCCCGCGGGACATCATCAATCCCGCTTCGATCCGCAACGCTCTTTCGGTGGATATGGCGCTCGGCTGTTCCTCGAACAGTGTGCTGCATCTGCTTGCCATTTCCAACGAGGCGGGATGCCCCGCCACCCTTGAAATGATCAATGAGCTCAGCGCAAAGGTGCCGAATCTCTGTCACCTTGCCCCTGCTGGTCCTCATCATATGCATGAGCTCAACGCTGCGGGTGGTCTCCCCGCCGTTATGAATCAGCTTCTGGAGGGCGGCTGCCTCGATCCCAGCGTCATTACCGCCACCGGGAAAACCCTCGGCGAAAACGTCCGCGGAGCTGTCAACAAAAATCCCGAGGTCATTCGTCCGCTCTCCAATCCTTACAGCGAAACCGGCGGTATTGCGATCCTTTGGGGCAACCTCGCAAAGGACGGCTGCGTCGTCAAGCGCAGCGCTGTTGCCCCGGAAATGCTGCGTCACACCGGTCCAGCCCGAGTCTTTGACTCGGAGGAAGAATCGATCGAAGCAATCTTCGGCGGCAGAATCAAGGATGGAGACGTTGTCGTAATCCGCTATGAAGGCCCCAAGGGCGGCCCGGGGATGCGTGAGATGCTTTCTCCCACCTCGGCCCTTGCCGGGATGAAGCTTGACAAGACTGTGGCGCTGATTACCGACGGACGCTTTTCCGGCGCGTCGCGCGGTGCATCGATTGGACACATCGCCCCGGAAGCGGCGGTCGGTGGCCTGATCGCCTGTGTGGAGGAAGGCGATCTGATTGAAATCGATATCCCTGCGAGCCGAATCAACCTGCTGGTGGATGATGCCATTCTCGAGGAGCGGAGAAAGCTTCTCGTCCCCCGCGAGCCCAACGTCAAGACCGGTTGGCTCGCCCGCTACGCCCGTCTGGTCGGACCCGCCAATCTTGGCGCGGTCATGCAGTAAGTCTTTCCCAAATCCCGCCGCAAAAACAATGCGGCGGGATTTTTATGTCCTGCCTCAGCAGGTACGGATACTGCATCGACTGGGCAGGACGAAAGCCGGCATCGTTGAGATGCCGGCTTCGAATGGATTCCTGATGGAACTTTTTAAGCCTAGAGTCTGTTTTAAAACCATCAAAGTAACCAAACAAGGATACAGGCAAGACAGACAACAGCGTGAAAATAGAGTGCTTTCTTCTCATATCTGGTGGCAAAACGGCGGTTGTTTTTCAGCTTGAGGAAAAGGTTTTCCACCGGATGACGCTCTTTGTACGTGTGCCAGTCTGTTTTCCTGGGGTGTTTGGCAGTGATACGGCTGGGAATCACCACGATTCCGCCCCGTTCTTCCAACCAGCGTACAAATTTATCGCTGTCATAGCCTTTATCCGCCAGAATGAGTTTGCCGTTTAAATCAAAAGGTTCCAACAGTGCGCCACGCAGATATCATTACGGTTCCCACTGGAGAGCAAAAAGCGCAATGGATTCCCAAGTCCATCCGTTACCGCATGGACTTTCGTGGTCAAGCCTCCCCTGCTCCGCCCGGTTTCCTCGTGATATCCCCCTTTTTAGCCCCACTGGCGTGTTGGTGAACCTTGATCGTAGTGCTGTCCAGCATCAGCGTTGTTTCGTCCACCAAATCCTGCTCAATCAGGGCTGTGAGGATATTTTCCCATACTCCGGCTTTTGTCCAGGCCCGAAACCGACTGTATACGCTTGGCCATGCGCCGAACCGCTCCGGCAGAT
>FORK01000016.1 GCA_900113995.1 Ruminococcaceae bacterium D5
GCAGTTGTTATCCAGCGTTTTACAGAGGGCACCAACGTGTTGAAACGCCGGAGTTTTACTCCATGATGCGGCTGCGAAAAATCTGGGCAGAGGGTAGTTTTGCCGTTCTAAAGCGGGACCACTGCATTTCAAAAATCCGCAAGAGAGGCATTTCAGCTGCAGCCGAGGAATGCCTCCTGGCGGTCATGGCCTTAAACCTGAAACGGATGGTTAAGGCCATCTTCAATAAATTAAAAATTCGATTTATGTGGGCGGAGGAAGTGTTTCCTCAGCCCAGTTTTTCTTTTTGTCAACAGGTCCAAAGCTTGACACTACCACCACTGCTACAGCCAATAGTATTCTTTAACAACAAAGCCGTACTGCTGCATAATTCATACAGTAATACGGCTTTAATTTATATACCAGTCATTTAAAAAAGAATATCACGATTTTCAACCGAGCTTAGGGGCAAATCTTGCTCCCAGCACTTTTTCGACCTGATATGCAACTGCCAGCAAGCGTGCCTCGTCGAATTTGCGTGCCATCCAGCAGGAACAAGCGGGATGTCCGTCATCGTCGGCGCCTATCGGCAAGCTCAATCCCGGGAATCCGGTAAAAGCAGCGTAGTTTGTCTTATCGGTGAGAAGAATAATGTCGAGTCTCTTTTCATCAAACAGTTTGTCAAGCTGCTCGGCAGCGTTGGCACGCACCATTATGGCCTCGATATATTCGGGATCGATATGGCGGCAGGTGGAAGTGTTGTGCGCATCCAGCATTCTCTGCTGACCATACTTCAGTGCGGTATCAGCATGCTGCTGATTGAACTGAATTATCTCGTCAAGCGTTTTCACCGGCGGGTCTATCTCACGACTGAGGTAGAAATCCACCGCCGCGCTGAACTCGTTGCGCATGATGGCCTGAACCTCGGGCGCTATCTCGATGGTATCGATATCTATCAGCTTTGCTCCGCCGTTTTTCAGTAGCGTCAGCAGTGCTTCGATAGCCTTATCTGTGCATTTGGGCTGGGTAGATGCTCTGCTCAGTCCTATACGCAAGCCTTTAAGCGGCACTTTGTCAAGCTTTTCGAGATAGCTGTCCGCTTTAGAGCCTATTGTGACAACGTCATTTACATCCTCGCCTGCCATCACTTCAAGCAGCGCAGCCACGTCGGCAACAGTTCTTGCCATCGGGCCTGCGGTGTCAAGAGTGCAAGATATGGGAAATATACCGCTGCGGCTTATCAAGCCTGCGGTGGGCTTTAATCCCACCACGCCGTTTACGGCGGAAGGATAGATTATCGAACCGCTGGTCTCGGTTCCGACGGCAGCGGCACAGAGGCTGGTAGCCGCTGCCACTCCGGAACCCGAGCTTGAACCCATGGGATTCAGCTTGCGATCATAGGGGCATATTACCTGACCGCCGCGTGAACTGTATCCGCCGGGCATATGATAAGACATATAGTTTGCGTATTCGCTCATATTAAGCTTGCCTAAGATGATCGCTCCCGCCTCGCGCAGCTTGGATACGATAAAGGCATCGCTGCTTGCAAAATGATTTTTTAGCGCGAGTGCTCCGGCGGTGGTACGCATTCTGTCCGCCGTGTTGATGTTATCCTTAAGCATTATTGGTATTCCGTGCAGGCCGGAAAGCAGATTGCCGTCAGAGCGAAGTCTGTCGAGGCGATCGGCGATGACAAGCGCCTCGGGATTAAGTTCAAGTACCGAGTTCAACCCTCCGGGACAGCTGTCCAGACGAGCGATGCGATCTAAATAGCTAAGCACAAGTTCTCGGCTTGTTACCTTGCCGTCGCTCAAATCTTTCTGTAATTGAACTATGGTCAGTTCTTCCGGATTATACATGGATCGACCTCCTTTTTATTATATTATCTTTCGGTCACTCGGCAAAGTGTATCTTTATTATTCTGCCGGGGCGGCCCAGACTCACCCTCGACTCCTTGCCGACTACCGAAACATATCCCGCATCTTCAAGCTTGTTAAGTATGCGGTTCATATTGCGGGAATTTATCCCGCTTATCTTTGATAGCTGTGCAGGAGTGGCATATTCCATTCCGTATTGGCGTACCACCGTTTCAAGCTGCTCAAGAGAACGCAGGCTGACACCCGACCTTGCCGAAATCTCAAGAAGCCGCTGCTGCGAAGAGCTTTGCACCCGTCGGTGGGAAAACGGCGTTATAGGACCGTATATCGTCTGCTCTCTGACCATAAATGCGCAGGTCATCTTTGCACGATGGGCATTTCTCAGCGCAGATTCGGCATTGAACTTGGCGGTCTGATTGCTCTCGCCCACTCCTATGCCTACCGCTACGCGGTCTATCAGATCGAGCTGAGAAAGCTGATCCAATATACAGATACGGCGGTAGCGGTCGCTGTCTATCTCAAAGCGTTCTCCGCTTGAAAAGATAAGAAATCTTCCCTCGTTATCCTGAACTATCGCCGCGCCCAGTGCCTGAGCAAAGGTATATAGCATCTCTGCTATTTTGTTTTTGCGCTGGAGCAGCGCGACGGTGCTCTGACTGAATATTGTATGCTCCTCGACATAGCTGATATCAAGCAATATTACCGTTATCTGCATATCGGGGTCGTTGAGCGACTGAAGATGCTCGCTGTACATCAGCCTAAGCTTGTTGATATGCAAAGCTATCGATTCATGACTTATCTGCGCCATGGCGGTAGGTATTCCCTCCCGCTTCAATCGCTGCTCCACCTCACAGATGCCGGTAACACAGCAGTATGCCAATCTGTTTTTATAGCAACTGCGGTGATGTTCGACCAGATAATCTATATAATCATCGGTAAACACCCTGTCTGTAGCGGATTGTATCATTACTTTGTCTGCATCAAGACCTATTTCGCGATACGCTTCAAGAAACATCTGCTTTGTAAAGCTGTCGGTGCTTATCTTTGAAATATCTGCCTTTTCGACAAACGCAGCCTTTATCAAAGCATAGGCCACCGACAGCATATTGTTTGGAATATATTCCCACGGTACAAGAGGGTGAACGTAATGGCTTACATACTGAAACGGCAACGGTCCCGAGAAGAAGATCGCATCGACATCAGGCTGGTGTTTTTCCACCAGTTCAAGTGCCTCGGTATAAGCATTGTACTGCAGCGGCACCAGCTCGACAGGTATCCAGTCCTTTTCTATAACAGTTCGGATAAGCTCCACGCTGTTTTCGGGTCCGACTACGCCCAGTTTCATGCGTTCACCCCCCTGTGATGTTGCTTTAGAATGGTTTGGTTATCTTTATTATATCACATTATATATCAAGACAGGAAGAGAGGGGCACCGGGCCCTAACGGCAGACCAAGCAGCATGAATACGATAAGCAGTGCGATAAGTCCTACCGCGTAGCAGAGCGAATAAGGTACTACCAACGACATAACGGTACCGATACCATATTCCGGATCGTCATCCTTGCGGTAACGAGAGATGATGGCGATAAATATCGGCAGGTAGAAGTTAACGGGAGCCATCGGGTTAGCAAACGAGTCGCCGATACGGTAGCAAACCTGAGTGAGTGCGGGAGAGAAATTCATGACCGCAAACATAGGAACGAATATCGGAGCCAGTATCATCCACTTCTCGGATGCGCCGGTAACCAGCAGGTTGATAAGTCCCGAAAGCAGTACGAAGGAGACAGCAAGCGGGATACCACTGAAGTTGAGGCTTTTGAGGAATTCGCCGCCTGAAACCGCCAGAATGGTGGCAATGCGGGAATCGTTAAAGAACTGAATAAAGAATGCTGCGGGAAGTGCTACGACGTAGAAGGAAAGCGCGCTTACGATACCTGAGCCCATAAGTTCGGGGATATTTTCCTTCTTCTTGATGGTGCCTGCACCGAAGCCGTATGCAGTACCTGCAACTACGAACAGCATAAAGAGGATGGATACGATGCCGCTGATAAAGGGAGACTTGGGAATAATACTTCCGTCCGCTGCTCTGAGGATGCCGTTGGGAGGAACGATCATAACAAGAATAAGAGCAATGTAAGCAAGGGTAGCCCGACCTGCCCACTTAATGCCGCGATTCTGTTCGGGGGTAACTCTTTCGTTAAGATCGCTGGGAGGATTGATCTTGCCGATGGTTACGATCTTGGGCATGATCTTTTCGGTAACAAAGGTAGTAATGCCTGCGATAACAAAGGTTGCGGCTGCCATAAAGAAGTAGTTGATCATGGGATGGGTCGGTCCGGAAACTCCCATGCTTTCGGCAGCAGACTGGGTGATGCCCGCCAGCAGAACGTCGGTGCCTGCGATCAACAGGTTTGCGCTCCAAGCGCCGTAGCAGGAAACAAATCCGGTCAGTGCACCGATTATCGGATTGCGTCCGATGGAGGAGAATATCGCGCCGCCAAGGGTAGCTGCAAGGATAAGTCCGGCATCGGAAGCGATGTTGGAGCACACGCCGACCAGCGACAGAATAAATGTAACGAGAAATACCGGCGCACCAAGCAGAGTTTTGCGGAGAACCGCTTCAAACAATCCGGTGCTCTGTGCATAGCCGATAGAAAGCATCATTACCATGATAAGTCCGAGCGGAGCGAAGTTTACATATGTCTTTACCCAGCCGGCCATCGTGGACTGAAGATATTCGGCAGAAATAAGGTTTTTTACTGTGGTTACAGTTTCGGCAACCGTTCCGTCGGCGCCGACTCCGAGGTATGTAACCGATATCCCCATTGCGCTCATTATAGCGGACAGTACCAGCACCGCTATTGCGAGATAGAGGAACATATAGAAGGGATGGGGGATTTTATTTCCCACTACTTCTATTCCTTTGATGAAACGGTAGAACAAGCTCTGTTTCTCTTTTGTCGACATAATAAACTCCTTTCCGTCTATGTTGCTTTACAGCGACCTTTTCTCTAACCCATTACTATACTCCTTTGGGTCGTTTATGGGGCACTTAAATCATATCACCGACTTTAAGTGCCGTATATGTCCTAATGTCGTTCTAAAAATAAACCTAAAATCAATATATTTTAACTTATATTTTTGTACAAAAAGCAAAATATCTATATTTGTATTATTATATTAGCATTTTTGAATATGACAAAAATGTCATGACCAAAACACATCGTTCCATAATAAAAGTTCGCCATAAAAAAACACGCTGCCATCGCCGGTAAACATCTATGTTACCAACCATAACAGCTTCAGGAATATAATATTACCCATCTTCTGTACAACATTGTCGTTTATCATCTTGGCATAACGAGCGTAAATATTCAGAACCTGTATTCAAAGTTTATTGTTCGTTGCTCGCTTCGCTCAGTGCTTGAAGCAAAAGCCTTTTTCCTCACCAGCAGAGCTGGTGCTTCCATCCGCCAAAGCCATATCAACAAAAACGCGGGGCGTGCCACGAATATTGTGGCACGCCCCGCGCTGTGTTCCGTCCGAAAAAAAGAAATCAGGATCGCCGTCTCAGAAAAAGCGTCTGCCTCCGGTGAGCGGCCGGATCTTAGGCGCCTTCATCTGCCCGAACCGCGTCTGGAAACGGTCGTGCAGGCTGTCGCGGAACTTCTCACGCAGCGCGGCGCGCTGCTCGCCGTTCATGACCCGCACCGGAAGCAGAATGGTGTTTGCAGGGTCCAAATAGATCATAAAGAGGTTCGAAAGCTCAAACACAAAGAAAAGATTGGCAATCTGGTGCACTGCCTTATCGGTGTTTGAGGGCGTTTCCACCTTGAACTGGTCGCGGCCGAAGGTCAGGCGGAGGGTTCTGTTGAGCGGATTCTCCGGCAGCTTGGTCATTTTGAGCACCCCGTGCTCGACCTGCGCAAGCAGGATAAGCAGCCAGATCAGATACCCCAGAAAAATGTAGGAAGGGAACCGGATGACCGGAATCACCCCGAAGAAGCCGCCGGCGGTGCAAAGCAGCGCCACTGCCGCGACAACGAGAAAAATTTGCAGCATGGTGCGGTAGCGGTTGACGAATCCAAAATACACGGCAGTGTGATATTCGCGCATATTGATTTGGTATTCGAAGGTCGTGGGATTCATGGGTGGTCCTCCTTATCGGTTCCAGTATTTTCGGTCAAGGGAGCGATACTGCACCGCCTCCGCGATATGGGCGCTCTCGATTTTTTCACTGCCGTCAAGGTCGGCGATGGTGCGGGCCACCTTCAGGATGCGGTCGTAGCCGCGCGCCGAAAGGCCGAGCCGTTCAAAGGCGAGGCGGAGCATCCGCTGGGCCTCCCCGGTCAGGGGACAGCAGCGCTCGAGCAGCGCGCGGGGGATGGCGGCATTCGAAAAGATCTCCGCGCCAAGCTCCGAAAATCGGGCGAGCTGAATACTGCGGGCGGCTTCGACCTCCCGGCGCATCTCGGCGGAGGACCGTCCCGGCGCGCGGCCGGTAAGGCTCTCATAATCGACCGCCGGAACCTCAAGGTGGATATCGATCCGGTCGAGCAGCGGGCCGCTGACCCGGCCGAGATATCGTTCGATGGCCGCGGGCTTGCAGGAGCACGCCTTCTGCGGATGCCCAAAGTAGCCGCAGGGGCAGGGGTTCATCGCGGCGACCAGCATGAATCGGCTCGGATAGGTGATCCGGGCGCCCACGCGGGAGATGGTGACCGCTCCGTCCTCGAGCGGCTGGCGCAGCCCCTCTGTCACCGGGCGGGAAAATTCCGGCAGCTCATCGAGAAACAGCACCCCATGGTGGGCCAGCGAAACCTCTCCGGGGCGGGGCGATACGCCGCCGCCCGCCATCCCCGCCGCCGAGATGCTGTGGTGCGGCGAGCGGAAGGGGCGCTGCGCCATCAGGCCGACCCCGCGGGGCAGCAGCCCGGCGACCGAATGCAGCTTGGTGGTTTCGACCTGTTCGGCGTAGCCGGGCGGTGGCAGAATCGAGGGCAGACGGCGGGCAAGCATACTCTTGCCGGAGCCGGGCGGCCCGAGCAGCAGAAGGTTGTGCATTCCGGCGGCTGCGACGGTGACGGCGCGTTTGGCCTCCGCCTGGCCTTTGACGTCGGCGTAGTCGGGGACCGGAGGCAGCGGAGCCTGCTCGGAGGGGATGGCGCCGCAGCGGGGAAGCCGCTGCCCGCCGCGCAGGTGCTCGAGCACCTCGCCGACCGTTTTTGCCGCGTAAACCTCCACGTCCTGGGCGACCGCCCCCTCGGGAGCGTTGTCAAAGGGGACGATGACCTCGCGCAGGCCGAGCGCACCGGCCCCCAGCACCATCGGCAGTACGCCCGGCAGGGGGCGCAGCTCCCCGCCGAGCGAAAGCTCCCCGAGGATGCCAAACCCGGACAGATCTGCGCCGAGGGCGCCCGACGCCTTGAGAATCGCCAGCAGAATCGCCAGATCGTAGGCGGCCCCGCTCTTTTTCCTGTCGGCGGGCGCGAGGTTCAGAACAATCCGCGCGGTGGGAAATTCCAGCCCCGTGTTCTTCATCGCCGCGCGCACACGGTCCCGCGCCTCCTTCACCGCCGCGTCCGGCAGGCCAACAATCTCAAAGGCGGGCAGTCCGCGGGAAAGGTCGGCTTCCACCGTCACCGGGTAGGCGTCAATGCCGGAAAGGCCAAAGCTGCTGACGGCGGCAAGCATGTCCCCTTTCTCCTTTCTGCTGTGTTTTTTGACAGAACCATTGTTTCTTATTATAGCGGCTTTGCGGAAAAAGTACAATCCTTTGATGCGGCGGCGGAGAAGCAAAAATAACGGCAAAAATAACCCGGCCTTTCCGGTTGTGTCATTCCGCGTTTTATGCTAGAATAAGCTATTAATGAGGTGATCAGAATGAAAAGGCAGACTGTTTTAATTTTATTCGGCGGGGTTTCCAACGAATACGAGGTCTCGCTGCGCTCGGCGGCCTCGGTGATCGAAAATCTCGACCGTGAATGCTTTGATCCGCTGCTCCTTGGGGTGACCCGCGACGGACGCTGGCTGCTCTGCCGCGGAAAGGACCCGGCTCCGGTTGCCGCCGACCGCTGGCAGGAGGACGCCGTGCCTGCAATCCTTTCCCCGGACCGTTCGGCCGGAGGGGTGCTTGTCCCCGGGGAGGGACGGATCATCCCGGTGGATGTGGTTTTTCCGGTGATGCACGGCCAAAACTGTGAGGACGGCGCAGTCCAGGGACTGCTGGAGCTTTCCAACCTGCCCTATGTGGGCTGCCGGGTGACCTCGTCGGCGCTGGCCTTCGATAAGGTCTACACCCACATCGTCGCTGAACGGATCGGAGTGCCGATGGCCCGCTGGGAGCTGGTCTGCGCAGAAGAGGACCGGCAGGCGGCCTGCGCGCGGGTGGCCGCAAGCCTCGGCTTTCCCTGCTTTGTCAAGCCGGCGAACTCCGGCTCGTCGGTCGGCTGTTCCCGGGCCGACGACGCCCATGCGCTGGGTGAGGCGCTCGCGGCCGCCTTTCGGGAGGACCGGCGGGCGCTCGTCGAGGAGCTGGTCACCGCCCAGGAGGTTGAATGCGCCGTCTGCGGCAATCTCGACCCTGCGGCCCCGACCACCGGCGAGATTGTGACGGCCGACGGCTTCTATGATTACGACACTAAATACAAGACCGATACCGCGCGGCTCTACATCCCGGCGCAGATCCCGCAGGAGAGCGCCGCCAGAGTCCGGGAGCTTGCGGTGCGGGTATTCCGGGTGCTTGACTGCCGGGGACTGTCGCGGGTCGATTTCTTTGTCAAACAGGACGGATCGGTGCTCTTCAACGAGATCAACACCCTGCCGGGCTTCACCTCGATCAGCATGTACCCCAAAATGATGATCGCCTCGGGAATGACTTACAGCGGGCTGATCACCCGGCTGATCGGGCTGGCGCTGGAGGAGCACGAGGCGAAAAAGGAGAGGAACCGTTGAAAAAAGATGCGATGATCTCAATCAAGGGAATCCAGAGGGTCGATGGGGAGCAGGAGGTCGTCGAGCTGCTGACCTGCGGCCGGTTTTACCGGCGCAACAACAGCTACTGGCTGAGCTATCAGGAAAGCGAGGCCACCGGCTTTGAGGGCCACCGCACCACCCTGCATGTCGAGCCCAACCGGGTGACGATGCAGCGCAGCGGCCCCGCCAGCACCCAGCTCATCGTCGAGGGCGGATGCCGCCACCAGTGCTTTTACGACACCGGCTACGGCGCACTGACCGTTGGGATTAACGGGCGTCAGATCCGCTCGACCCTCACCGACGACGGCGGAGAGCTTGATTTTTCCTACGCGATGGATATCAACACCGCGCTGGCCAGCGAACATCAGGTGATAATCAAGGTGGAGGTCGGCAAGTCCGATCCGCCGCAGTGAATAAAAGGACGTTTCCCCGCCGTCTCTTCGGCGGGGAAGAAACCGGAGTCTATGCAGGAGAGTGCAAACAGATGAAATGTGGACCTATCAGCCAGGCAAGCCAGGAGCTTGAAGCCATCCTCTGTGCGGCGGTGGACGCGGCAGTCGCGGACGGCTCGCTTCCCGCCCCCCAGCAGGCACTGCCCGCCTTTTTGATCGAGCAGCCCGCCGACCCTTCCCACGGGGATTTTGCGACCAACGCCGCGATGGCGTCGGCGCGCGCCTTCCGGCGCCCGCCCCGCGCGATTGCCGACGCGATTATCAGCCACCTGAACCTCGAGGGAAGCCATTTCGAACGGGCCGAGGCAGCCGGTCCCGGCTTCATCAACCTTTTTGTTTCGGAAAGGTGGTTTGCCGACGTTGTGGCCCGGGTGCTTTCCGAGGGGGATTCCTACGGCCGCACCGATTACGGCGAGGGCAAAAAGGTGATGGTCGAATTTGTCTCGGCCAATCCGACCGGGCCGATGCATATGGGCAACGCCCGGGGCGGCGCGATTGGCGACGGACTTGCCGCGGCGCTCGACTGGGCAGGCTTTCGCTGCACCCGCGAGTTTCTGATCAACGACGCAGGCAACCAGATCGAGAAGTTTGCCAAGTCGCTCGAGGCCCGCTACCTTCAGCACTTCCAGGGCGAGGAGGCGGTTTCCTTTCCGGAGGACGGCTACCACGGCGCCGACATCACCGCCCACGCGGAACACTACATCGCCGAGCACGGCGACAGCCTTCTTGCGCTTCCGAGCGAGGAACGCAAGAAGACGCTGGCCGCCTATGCCCTGCCCAAAAACATCCAGAAGATGAAGGATGACCTCGGGCGTTACCGCATCACCTTCGACAACTGGTTTTCCGAGACGACTCTGCACGAATCGGGCGCGGTGATGCGCGCCGTCGAAGAGCTGACCCGGCGCGGCTACACCTATGAAAAGGATGGCGCCGTCTGGTATAAAAACGCCGCGGTGCAGACCGAGGCGCTCCTGAAGCAGGGGAAAACCCAAAAGCAGATTGACCAGCTCGAGCTCAAGGACGACGTCCTGGTACGGGCCAATGGTTTCCCGACCTATTTTGCCGCCGACATCGCCTATCACGCGAACAAATTTGTCGATCGGGGCTATGAGAAGTGCATCAATGTCTGGGGCGCCGACCACCACGGCCATGTCGCCCGGCTCAAGTGCGCCCTCGACGCGCTCGGGGTCGGCGGGGACAAGCTCGACATCGTGCTGATGCAGCTGGTGCGGCTCACCCGCGGCGGCGAGCAGGTGCGGATGAGCAAGCGCACCGGCAATGCCATCACCCTTTCCGATCTGCTCGACGAGGTGCCGATCGACGCCGCCCGCTTCTTCTTCAACATGCGGGAGCCGGGCACCGCCCTCGACTTTGACCTCGATCTCGCGGTGGAACAGTCGAGTCAGAATCCGGTTTACTATGTCCAGTATGCGCACGCCCGGGTCTGCTCGATTCTCAAGAACCTTGCCGCCGAGGGAATCTCCCCTGAGGCTCCCACCGCCGAACGGCTGCTGCTGCTAACCGACCCGGCCGAACGGGAGCTTGTGCGCGAGCTTGCCGCCTTCCCGGAGGAGATTGTCGCAGCCGCGAAGAATTACGATCCCGCGCGGCTGACCCATTATGCCATCGAAACGGCAACCCGCTTCCACAAATTCTACAACGCCTGCCGCTGCAAATGTGACGATGCCGATCTCATGCAGGCGCGGCTCTCTCTCTGCCTTGCCACCCGGCAGGTTATCCGCAATGTGCTTCTCATGATGAAGATCGACAGCCCCGAAACGATGTGATATGAATCTGCGGCCGGATGACGATGTTTCTGGCTCTGCAGTTTCAGGTACACATCACACAGGAAAACAACCGCTGTTAGCCTTGCATCCAACCGGTAAGTCCCGAACCCTGGCGTTGTCCCGTCTTCTCTGACAGAGAAGACGGGACTCTTATTGCAGATAAAAAGCCACGAGCATAGCCCGTGGCTTTTTATCTGCAATAAGAGTCCCACTTGGTAGAGCTGCCCGCAAGAATATGCGGCCGGCAGCCCGTTTCACCGAGCCTTGCGGCGCGACCGATATCGAACCCTGTAGGGACGGTGCGGGCCACCCGTTATACGGGTGGCCCTGACCTGTAAGGAGAAAACCGCCGGCAGTTCCGGTAGTTCCAAAAAGCTTTCGCCATGCCCCCAAAAAATCCGGGCGAAGCGAGGAACTACCAAAAATCCGGTAGAGAGAACAGATGCAGACGAAAATCTATGTAAAAAAAGCATCCCGCAACTATTTGAATAGCCATGGGGTGCTCCATGCAGCAGAAAGAATGTGAATGAGTCTACAGGCTTTGCTGATCATGGGCCCAAAAGGGGCCTGCTCAAGCCACCTGCATGGCCGGTGGCTATGATTGTACAATCAGCATGTCAAATACCGATGTAAGAGATTCGGCAAAATCATGAATTTGTCTGTTGCTATTTTGGCGGATTCAACAAGGATTTTGAGACGTCACGACGGGATAGAAAAGCGGAAAAGTTATCAGCAAATTAAAAAAGGTTAATCTGATGCGGAATTCTTCCTGAACTTTGTAAAACAGAAAAAAGAATAAACTTGTGTTTTCTCTGAAATTACTTGTTTCTCCTTGTCGGTCCCTGAATGCTATACTAAAAACAACAAAGCAAGGCTGGGCCGGCCCCCTGTCGCTTTGGCTCAAAACAAGGCGAATCGGGGGATTATTGGAATGTGAAGAAGTTAGATGAAAAAGCATGGGAGTTGCTGAACGGGGGGTATGATCTGCACGTACATACTGCACCGTCTGCTTTTCCGAGGGCACTGGACAGTTTTCAGTTGGTACGGGAGGCAAATGAGGCGGGAATGAGCGGGGTCATGCTCAAGAGTCATTATGAACCCACCGCCATCCGGGCGGCTTTGGTTAACCTCTACAGCAACTGCAAAACGAGGGCCTACGGGGCGGTTGTTCTGAACTGGCCGGTGGGCGGATTGAATATCTACGCCGTAGAAAATGCGCTGCGGGTCGGGGCCAGAATCGTTTGGATGCCTACCCGCGATTCGGCAAACAGCCTCGCCTTTGGCGATATGGAAGGGGACTTTTTTAACCGTCGGGGAATTACGATTCTCGAAGAAGACGGACGCCTCAAGCCAGTTGTTTACGACATCATGGATGCGGTCAAAAAGCAGGGGGCATCCCTCGCCACCGGACACCTCAGCCCACGAGAGTCGATTTTCCTCTGCCGAGAGGGAAGAAGCAGAGGGGTGCGAATGATTCTGACCCACCCTGAGTTTTGCCGTACAGTGATCTCTGCCGATCTGCAGGAAGAGATGGCTGATTTGGGCGTTATCATTGAAAAAAACTGGCTGAATGTCGCGGCGGGCATGGTTACCATCGAGCAGATCGCTGCCAATATCCGGCGGGTGGGAGCGCACCGCGCCTATATCGCCACCGATCGCGGACAAATGGGCTATCCACATCCCACCCGGGAGCTACAGTGCTTTATCGCTGCACTGCTACAGCAAGGCTTTAAGGAAGCGGAAATCCGCGACCTTGTACACACTGTACCCAAATCCATCGTGGATGAAGGATAATATGTCAACAGAATGAGGAGGCAATCGAAATGAAACGTTTACTCTCACTTGTCGCTGCCACTGCAATGATACTGTCTTTGGCCGCCTGCGGCGGCGGCTCTTCAGCCCCAGTATCCAATTCTGCAGATTCCTCGGCTGCCACACAGCCGGGAGCTTCCGCCGCATCTTACACACTAAGCATCGGTTACACCACAGCCTCTAATGACAACGACCCCTACCATCTGACTGCCCTGAAGTTTAAAGAAATTGTTGAAAAAAAGTCTGAGGGCCGCATTACCGTCAACGAATATCCCAGCAGCCAGCTCGGTTCCGAACCCGAAATGTGGGAAGGTATGCAGATCGGCACCTGTGATATGGCGGTTATGACGAATGCCTATGTCTCCTCATATGTGCCGGCCAACGGTGTGTTGGATCTCCCCTTTGTTTTCTCGGATCTTGAACAGGCGCGCAGCATCCTCGATGGAGATTTTGGTAAAAAGCTTGCCAATAACATGAGCTCTAATGGCGTTACCTGCCTTGCTTTTTCGGAAGGCGGCTTTCGGCAGCTCTGTACCCGCAGCGTAGGAGTTTCCAGCCCATCTGATCTTTCGGGCCTGAAAATTCGCTGCATGGAAACTAAAACCTATCTGTCGGCCTATGCGGCGCTGGGGGTCAATGCTACTCCGATGGCATGGGGCGAGCTGCTGACGGCTCTGCAGCAGGGCACCGTTGATGGATGTGACGCACCGTTAAGCGTGCTTTATACCAATGGTTTCCCGGATGTCTGCAAATATATCGACAATGTCAATTTGTTCTATTCCCCTCTGCCGGTCTGCATCTCCACCAGTGTTTTTGAGTCCTTCTCCGCAGAAGACCAGCAGCTTCTGCGTGATGCTGCCGTGGAGGCGGGGCTTGCCGCCCGATCCAACAACGACGCGACCGCCGAGAGTATGGAAGCAGACCTTGCCTCCCAGGGTATGACCATCATCTCCGAGGAAGAAGTCGACACAGAAGCGTTCCGCACTGCCGTTGCGCCCTGCTATGAAGAGATGGAATCCTATATCGGCAGCGAGTGGGTCAACGAGCTCAAAGCCCTGGTGGGTATGGCATAAAACTTTTTGGGACAAGACAGAGCAGCATCTCCACCCATGGAGAAAAGCAGAGCCTTTCTCCATGGGTGCTTTTGCAAAATGCTTAATGAGGAGTCTTTTTCATGAAAAATCTCAGACGTGTTTCCAACGCGGTCAATAATGTGGTAAGCTATACAGGGATGATTCTCTTCGTCATTTTGATCTTTGCCTGTGTCGCACAGGTGTTTTTCCGCTTTGTTCTGAACAACTCACTTTCTTGGACTGAGGAACTGGCCCGATACTGCTTCATCTGGATGCATATGATCGGCGCTTCCCTGCTGATCGAGGCCAATGGACATGCTACCGTCACGGTCATCCTCGATCTGATGCATGGAGCGGTGCGAAAAGTTTTTGACATCCTGATTGAACTGATCATTCTCTTCAATGGTGTGGTCATGCTCCATTCCGGTTGGGTGCTTTCCTACAGCTCCCGAAACAATCTGAGCACAGCAATGTCGGTTCCGATGTGGATGATCAACTCTTCGGTGGCCGTCGGCGGACTGTTGCTGGTATTTCAGGCTTTGGTCAGGATCGCTGTGGTCCTTGCCGGAGAACAAACGCAAGAGGGAGGTGAGGCACAATGACAACAGTATTGGCAGCTCTCTTCGGACTGATGCTGATTGGCGTTCCTGTGGCATTCTCGATTATTTCGGCGGGGATGGTCTACCTCGCCACGTCCGGAACTAGCATGCTGGTTGTCGCGCAGCGTTTAATCTACGGCCTTAACTCCTTTACGTTGTTGGCTGTTCCGCTCTTTATTCTCGTCGGTAACCTGATGGATTTCGGCGGTATTTCCAAGCGGTTGACCGACTGGGCAAAAAGTCTTCTTGGCTGGCTCCCGGGAGGTTTGGGCATTGTCACTGTTTTCAGTTGTGCAATCTTTGCAGCGCTGACCGGCTCCGGCCCTGCAACAGTAGCGGCAATCGGCTCAATTATGCTGCCCTCGATGCTCAAAGCCGGATATTCGAAGGAGGAGAGCGCCGGTCTTGTTGCCGCCGCAGGCGCGCTCGGACCGATTATCCCGCCGAGTATCCCGATGATCATCTATGGTGTTACAATGAGCCTTTCCATTCCGGCGATGTTCGTGGCGGGAGTTGTACCAGGCTTGGTGATTGCATTGGCACTGAGCATTGTCAATGTGCTCTTCTCTTACAAAAACCCGGAAGTGCGCAAACATGCCCGGGAGCAAAAGTTTGATCTGGTGTATTCGTTCAAAATGTTCTGGAAGGCTCTCGGTGCGCTCGGCCTGCCGGTATTGATTCTCGGCGGAATCTACGGCGGAATCTTTACCCCGACCGAATCTGCTGCCGTAGGTATTGTTTATGCGTTGATCGTCGGATTTGCGTTGGGCGAATTGCGGATCCGTGATTTGCCCCGCATCCTGATCTCCTCGCTTAAGACTTCCACGATGGTAAACTTTATTATCGCTGCGGCCTCTATCTTTTCTTGGGTTGTCTCAAAATCCCAAATCGGCGCAGCGATTTCCAATGCTTTCATCCATCTGGTGGGGGGCAGTCAGGCCATGTACCTCTTTGTGCTGGTGCTCATTCTGCTGGTGGTCGGCTGCCTGATGGACAATGTGGCTGCCACCCTGATTCTCGCTCCGATTTTGATCCCGGTGGGAATCTCCCTGGGATGCAATCAGCTGCATATCGGCATGCTCTTTTGCATCTGCCTGGTGGTCGGTTTTGTCACCCCACCCTTTGGCTACAACCTCTTTACCGCAGTATCGATTTCCGGCTTGAACTTTAAGCAGATTGTTAAAGGTACCATCCCGTTTCTGCTGACCGAAATCGCACTGCTTTTCCTCTTTGCCTATGTGCCGGGCCTGATCACTTGGCTCCCCCGGATGATGGGATACAGCTATTAACGATGGCTGCCGTGCCCCGCAAAGGGCATGACTTTGCTGGTACGGGAATCCATCCGCACGCGGGTGGATTCCCGTTCGCTATCGGACAAAAACGCCCCCAGCGCGTGAAAGGAGCCTATCGCATGAAAACAGGATTTGAAATTTTTTTAATTGCGGCGGAAGAGCTGAGTATCTCGCGGGCGGCGCAGAAGGCGTTTGTCACCCAGCAATGCGTCAGCGACCATATTAAGCGGCTCGAAAAAGAATATGGCGTCGAACTCTTTGAACGCAAGCCAAAATTTCGGCTGACCCCCGCAGGCGAGATCATGCGGCACAGTTTGTGGAATATCCAGATCATGGAGAAAAGCATGTCCTCCAGTCTGGAGGATATTGCACGCGGAGAAAGGGGAAAGTTCACCCTCGGAATCAGCACTTCCCGTGCTCCTATCATCATGCCGGGGGTGCTTTCCCGATACTACCAGATGTTTCCGAATGTCAATATTTCCTTCTGCGTGGAGGATACGCCCATTCTCGAGGAACGGCTGCTGCGAGGGGATATCGATCTGTTCATCGGCATCAACACAGACCCGCATCAGGACTTTTATGTGGAAGTTCTTGCGCCGGATGAAATCATGCTCATCATCTCATCAGGGCTTCTGCATCGCTTTTTTGAACCGGCGGAAATTAAGCGAATGGCAACCGCCGGCGTGGATATGACACGTTTCACCAACATTCCGTTTACCCTCAGTTTCAAGACGGGAAAAGTGAACCGTGTGATTCAGGAATATCTGAACTATTATAACCTCCAGCTCAATGTCGTCTATAACATTAGCGACAGTGAAACCCAGATTATGCTCTGTGCCGCCGGAATCTGCGCCTCGCTCTGCCCGCGAATGCTGCTTTCTTCTGCCCACCGTCACAATTTAACCTGCGAGGAACCGGACAAACTGTATATGTTGCCGATCAAGAACCTCGATCGGCGGCTGCATATTGATCTTGTCAGCCATCGAAATGTAGTGCAGCCTCTCTATATCCGGGAATTTATGCAGATTCTCCGGGAGGAGGTGGGAAAGATCGCATGCGAATCCTTCGACCGCTGATTTGGTTCGTTCAAAGTGTTTTGGAAAAGCTCCTTTCCCCTGCTGCGGCAGGAGACGGGAGCTTTTAATTTCTGTGCAGAGAAGGCATAAAGATTCCGACAAGAAAACATAAAATTTCAATAAATGATCAAATTTCTCGTTTTATAATATATTTGAGGCTGATTTCAAAAAATATATCAGAAATTCTCCAAATTTCTTCTGATAAGTATCAAAATCAAAACATATCTTTCGTTGAAGGCCCCTGAGAAAACCGTTATACTTTGCTCAAAGAAGGGGATGCCCACAGGCTGGGCGGAGAGGAGTGCCTGCCATGATCAAGTCTCTTAAGGGCAAGGTTTCACTGCTCTGCGGCAGTCTGGTGCTGCTGATCGCCCTGTTGGGAATCTATTCCCTCTTCAACATGTACCAGATCAGTCGTGCGGTTGACAGCCTGATCATCACCAATTACAACAGCATTCAGCGGCTGCGGCAGATGGACGAGGCGCTTTATGCGCAGGATGCCGCCCTGCTGAGCTATCTACATACCGGCGACGCCCAGGATGCCGCTTCCACCCTCGAGGCTCAGGCGGCGGTGTTCCATGAGGCGAGCGAGACCGAATACGGAACCATTGTCCTTCCGCAAGAGATGGAGATGATTTCGGGGATCATTGCCTCATACGACAGTTTCTGCGCGCTGTTTCCCGAATACCTCGCGCTTTCCTCCGCCCGGGCGGACCGCTATTACCAGCAGCGGCTGATCCCCGCGGCCGCGGAGGTGCGTGAGCACATCCACTCGCTGCGCGTCTCGAACGAAGCCGCCCTCTTCGCCCGCAAGCAGGAGGCCAGCGAGGTGGTCCGCCACGCGGCCGCCCTTCTCTTTGGCACCTTTCTCGTCACCATCATCATCGCCTATACCACCGCCCGCATCTACACCGACAAGCTGTTCCGCCCCATTTACGAGGTCACCCAGAACCTCAAGGCGGTGCGGCAGGGCAACATGGGACGCAAAACCAGTGTGCGGGCATCCGACGAGCTCGGCTCTCTGGCGCAGGAGTTCAACAACATGACCCAGCGCCTGCAGGAGTTTGAACAGAGCACGATGGGCCAGCTGATGGCCGAGCGCAACCGCACCATGGCCATTGTGCGAAGCATCACCGAGCCGATGGCGATCCTCGACGGCAGCTTCTGCATCACGTTAACCAATCAGTCCTTCGACCGGCTTTTCTCGGTCGAGATGGAGGAGGTGCGCGGGGTCCATTTTCAGGAGGCTGTCGCCCAGAGCGGGCTTTCCGCCTTTTCCGCAGTTCCCTACCGCTCCCAGAGCTATACCGAACGGGTGATCCAGCTCGGCTCGGGGGAGGAGGCAAAGTTTTACAATGCGATGGTCACCCCTCTCGCCCATGACGAACCGTCCGGCGACGCCGTCATCATCGTCCTCTACGACATCACCGCCCTCAAGGATCTCGACCGCAAACGATCGGATTTTATCGCCACCATCTCCCATGAGTTCAAGACTCCCTTGACTTCAATGGTCATCGGCGTTGACCTGCTCTCATCGGGAGCGCTGGGCACTATGACAGACGAACAGAAGGAGGTCTTTGAGGCGCTGCGGGAGGATGGTCAGCGGCTTTGCAGTCTGGTGACCGACCTGCTCGAGCTTTCCCGCATCGAGTCGGCCGAGAATGTCTACCGTTTCGAGCGGTGCTCTTTGCCGGAGGTGTTTTCCGCCTGTATCCGGCAGTTTACTCCCGCGGCGGAGCGCGGCGGCACCACCATTGTCGAGCGCTGCCCGGACCAGCTTCCCGATGTGCGGGGCGATTTTTCCAAGATCACCTGGGTGATGAACAACCTGCTTTCCAACGCGGTAAAGTACACCGGCCGCGGGGACACCATCACCGTTTCAGCCTTCGGCGGCGGGCCGCAGTTCGTCACCGTTGTCGTTTCAGATACCGGCACCGGCATCCCGGAGGAATATCTCGAGCGGATCTTTGACAAATACGTGCAGGTTTCGAGCTACGACATCGAGATGCGGGGCAGCGGCCTCGGCCTTGCGGTTGCGCGCGCCATCATCACTGCGCATGGCGGAAAGATCTGGTGCGAAAGCAATGTCAGGAAGGGAAGCCGGTTCCTCTTTACCTTGCCGATTTATCAGGACGGAGGTGAGGCGCTTGAAGCGCGTGCTGGTCGTTGACGATACAAAAAACATCCGGCTGCTGCTGACCAAATGCCTCGAGCTCGAGGGCTATGAAGTGGAAACGGCATCCAACGGACAGGAGGGCTACGAAAAAATATGCGGCGGTGCCTACAACCTCGTCTTTCTCGATATCAAGCTCCCTGAGTTGAGCGGAACCGAGGTGCTGCGGCGCATCCGGGCACAGGGGATTCCCACCCCGGTCATCATCATCACCGCCTATCCCACCGTGAAAAACGCCGTCGAATGTACCCAGCTCGGCTCAATCGCCTACCTCCAGAAGCCCTTCACCGCCGACCGGCTGCGCGCCGTGCTGAACCAGCTTGCCGCCGAGGCGCAGGAACGCCGCGCGGGCAGCGAGGAAATTCAGCAGCTTCTGGATGCGCACCGCTACCGCGAGGCACTCGACCGCCTCAAGGGAGAGCTTTCCCGGCATCCCGACAGCACCCTGCTCTACCGGATGCTCGCCGAAACCTACGAAGGACTCGGCGACAGCACCAGCGCCGACCAGTTCCGCAAGGCGGGCAGGGCGTTTGAATAGCGCAAATCCCGCGCGCCGACCGATGGGAAGGCCCGCGCGTTTTGAATCCGATCACAGTCTCAGATAGAAAGGAAGTACGTTTATGAATCAGTTATTGCAAGATCGCCTGCGTCCCGGTGAAAAGGTCCTCTGGCAGGGACACCCTGCGGGAATCCGGCTGATGGACCCTGCGTTCCGTCTCAAGAATCTCATTGTGTGGTCATTTGCCGTCCTCTTTGCCGCCGCCGCTGTCTGGTATGCGGGTTTCTATGCGCCCGCGGCCGGCATCGAGATGGGATTTGCCGCCAAGGTGAGCTTTTTCAGTCTCGCCCTCGGCGGATATATCGCGGCCACGCCGTTTCTCTGCCGCCGCAACCTTGAGCAGAACATCTGCTACTGCATGACCACCGAGCGGATGATCGCCTATCGCGTAAAAGGGGAGACAATCCGCTTCCAGAGCCGCGACTACGTCGATTTTGCCGAGGCTTCGGTCGAATATCTGGCATCCGGCAAGGCAAACCTGTATCTTGGCCCCAAGACCTTCGCCGCCCGGCTCGAGCTGCTCAATGAGCTGCTTCCCGCCCGCGAGGAGGACCGGATGATGCCCCTGACCTTTGCCAGCATTGTCGATATCGAGGGTGCCTGCCGCTGCCTGCCCACCTATATCAAGATCGACGGCTTTGCCCGCAGCGAGCCTCTCAGACGGGCAGCCTGAGCCAATATCAACATCCTCCTCTTTTTCTTCTTAAACCCCGTGCGGCGTCTCTCCCGCACGGGGCAAACAACACCGCCGATGTCCGGCGCTCCTTCTTCACGGGGCGCCGGGCTTCGGTGTCTGCGGGCCGAAAACCGCGCCCGGATGCAAAATTTTCTTGTTTGCAGTGGTGCGGAATTCTTGACAAACCCCCGCGGGTATCATATAATAACGAAGTAACGCCCGCGTTACAGGTTTTTTTGCGCCCTTTTACGGCGCGAAATCGATGACGGGAGGAAACCTTATGACCCTTGATTTGAAACGGGTCCTTGACGTCGTCGGGGAGAAGCTGGATTTTGCGGGCGCGATCGACCTTTCGTGGGTCACAAGGCACGGTTCGGTCCTTTTCCCTGATGCACTGGCGGTCAGCGGAACGGCGTCCAACCGGGCCGGCGTCGTAACGCTGCGCTACCAAATCAGCGGGGTCATGCCCTTTTCGTGTGACCGGTGCCTGATGCAGTCAGAGCGGAGAATCTCCGAACAGTTCGAGCACCCGGTGGTGCGCGAGCTTGAGGACCCCTCCCTCGACGACGTTTATCTGATCGCCCCGGAAGGAGTCCTGGAGCTCGATGAGATCGCGGGCTCGGATCTCCAGCTTACCCTGCCGCAGGTCTTTCTCTGCAAGGAGGACTGCAGGGGCCTGTGCCCTCAGTGTGGGGCGGATCTCAACAAAACAACCTGCGGGTGCCGCCCGGATGAGGGCGATCCCCGACTGCAAGTTCTGAAAAATCTGCTGAAAGGCTGAATTTAAAGGGAGGTGCAAAAACATGGCGGTTCCGAAGAGAAAGGTATCGAAGGCGCGCAGAGACAAGAGACGTTCGAGTGTTTGGAAGCTGGATGCTCCCGCGCTTTCCAAGTGCACCCAGTGCGGCGAGCTGAAAATGCCGCATAGAGTCTGCCCCGTTTGCGGATACTACAAGGGCAAGGAAGTTGTCAAGGTAGAAGCGTAAAGAGGCACAATCCACGCGCGATGGAGGGGGAAGGCTTTCTTCCCCCTCTGTTTTTTCGCCGGGGCGCTGCGCCCCACAGAAAGGAAGTGACCGCGGATGTCCAAACCGATCGTCGCGGTGGTCGGCCGGCCGAATGTCGGCAAATCCACCCTTTTTAACAAACTGACCGGCCAGCGGCTCGCCATCGTCGAGGATACCCCCGGCGTGACCCGCGACCGGATCTACGCTCCCTGCGAATGGCTGGGGCAGGAGTTTATGCTGGTCGATACCGGCGGCATCGAGCCGTTTTCCGATGACGTGATCCTCTCGCAGATGCGCCGCCAGGCCCAGCTCGCAATCGATAAGGCGGATGTCATCATCCTGGTCACCGACCTCAGAAGCGGGGTGACGGCGACCGATCAGGAGGTGGCTTCAATGCTCCTCAAGAGCCAGAAGCCGCTGGTGCTCTGTGTCAACAAGTGCGACCGGGTGGGCGATCCGCCTCCCGAGTTCTATGAGTTCTACAATCTGGGGCTGGGCGACCCCATCGCCGTCTCGTCGGTGCACGGCCACGGCACCGGCGACCTTCTCGACGCAGTCTGCGCAAAAATTGATTTTTCCCGCCTCTCGCGGGAGGAGGGAGACCGCATTTCGGTTGCCATCATCGGCAAGCCGAATGTCGGCAAGTCCTCGCTCGTCAACCGCATCGCCGGGGAGGAACGCACCATCGTTTCTGAGATCGCGGGCACGACCCGCGACGCCACCGACACCGAGATCGACAACGCGCATGGCCGCTATCTCTTTATCGACACCGCCGGAATCCGGCGCAAGAGCAAGGTCACCGACTCGATTGAGCACTTCTCGGTGCTGCGCGCCTATATGGCGGTGGACCGCGCCCAAGTCTGCGTCATCATGATCGACGCAACCGAGGGCTTTACCGAGCAGGATTCCAAGATCGCGGGCTATGCCCACGAGCAGGGGAAGGGCTGCATTGTCGCGGTCAACAAGTGGGATGCGGTTGAGGACAAAAACGACCGGACGATGCAGGAATTTCAGAAGAAGCTCGAGCAGGACTTCTCCTTTATGAGCTATGTCCCCTTTGTCTTTTTCTCGGCCAAGACGGGACAGCGGGTCGACAACCTCTTCCCTCTCATCAATCAGGTCGCTGCCAACAACGCGATGCGGATCACCACCGGCGCACTCAACGACCTGCTCGCTCATGCCACGGCCCGGGTCCAGCCGCCGTCGGATAAGGGCAAGCGCCTGAAAATCTATTATATCACCCAGCCCTCGGCCTGCCCGCCCTCCTTTGTCTGTTTTGTCAACAGCAAGGAGCTGTTCCATTTCTCCTATCAGCGATACCTTGAGAACCAGATTCGGGAATCCTTTGGCCTGTCCGGCACACCGGTGCGGATTATCGCCCGGGAACGCGGGGAAAGCAGCTAAAGCGCGTGCCGGCTTCGCCGCTGCATGCGGATTACCGCCCGGGAACGGGAGAAATCAGCTAGAGTGCGGCCGGCTTCGCCATTGCCCGTGGATTACCGCCCGGGAACGGGGGAAATCAGCTAGAGCGCGGCCGGCTTCGCCATTGCCCGCGGATTACCGCGCCGGAATATGGGGAAAGCACAAGGCAAAGCGCCGCCCTTTCAGCATCCCCCGCAGAAGGATGATTACAATCAAAACCACCCGTTGAACGGGTGGTTTGAACAGACCCTATAAGGGTCTATCTCCTGTAGCAGCCCCTTAAGGGGCATCGAAGAGTCTGGCAATCACACCATTATTACCTGGCAGCCCCCTTCTCGGGGGCTGCTTTTTATGCCTTACTCTTTTCTCCTGTGAAAGGATCTATATATTCTTTTAGGCTCAATTGATCGTCTGAAATATCTTCTTGCAGCTGGTTTCGAATATAATCTTTTATTGCATTCTCATATTTTCCTACTGTATCGACATAATACCCTCTGCACCAAAAATGCCTGTTCCCATACTTATATTTCAGATTTGCATGTTTGTCGAATATCATTAGGCTGCTTTTACTTTTAACGTATCCCATGTATGTTGCTACACTTATATGCGGCGAGATACTTACCAGCATATGGATGTGCTCCGGGCATGCCTCTGCCTCTATCACTTCTACTCCTTTCCGCTCACTTAATTCTCTTAATATTTTTCCTACATCTGCTTTGATTTTTCTGTAAATCACTTGTCTACGATACTTTGGGGCAAATACTATGTGATATTTGCATCTGAACTTACTGTGTGATAAACTTTTTACGTCTTTCATGACATGAACCCCCTGTGTTCTTTGTGTGGTTGCCAGACCGCACTCATTTTATCACAGGAGGTTCTTCCTTTTACTAAAGTATTTTTTTTGACCACCAGTTCAACTGGTGGTTTATTTCATGCCTATTCGGCGCCAAAAAAAGCGGCCTGCCCGGTTTGTTTGGGCAGGCCGCAGTCCTTATGCAGTTTGTGAAGTTTCCTTTTCTTTGGCTTTCCGCTTTTCCTGCCGGTAGAACTTCTCCCGGCAGGCGGGTTTGCAAAATTTGGCGTTGGGGCGGACAGACTGGAACGGCTCCCCGCAGCACTGGCACACCAGCTGGTACGGTTCGCCCGGAACGATCAGCCCCTCGGCAATCTTCTGTTTGCGCTCCTTTTGGCGCAGATATTTTTCATGGTCACGGATACGCTTCTGGCGGCGCTGTTCCTCCGCAGCCAGTTCTTCCTCGGTGGGTTCGGGCATGGGTACTTCAAATTTCCCGATGAAATTCAGGTAAATTTCAATTTCCTGCACCCGTTCCCCGGTACTTCTGTCCGGGGCATGGACCAGAATTTTCTCCACAAATTCATGGATCATGGGGGCGGTCAGCTCGGTGAAATCCGTATATTTCTGTGCCAGCGCCAGAAAGTGGCTGGCACGGTCGGTGTCCTCGTGAAATTGGTCAAGCTGCGCCTGCTCGGAGGCAAGCAGCTGTTCCAGCTCGGCCTGTTCCTTCTCATATTCCGCACACAGCAGCTCGAACCGCTTTTCCTCCAGCTTGCCCATGGCATAGGTTTCATACAGCTTTTTTATCAGCACGTCCAGTTCGGAGCTGCGCCTGCGCTCTTTGGCAACCTTGCGTTTCAGCTCCTTTGCCGCTTCCTGCTGGCGAACCTGTGAAATGCTGCGAACCTTCTGGATAAATTCCTCCTTGTTCTGGATGGCATAGCTGGCGGTGGTGCGGATGGTTTCCAGAATCAGGGCGTTCAGGGCCTTGGTGCTGACGGTGTGAGAAAAACACATCTGGGTTTCACGCTCAAAGGTCAGACAGTAGGTGGAGCAGTTGTAAAAGTCCGTTCCATACTCTCGACCGGACTTTTTGCGTTTGCCCCGGTGGTTGTACATCTTGGCTCCGCAGTCGGCGCAGAACACAAGGCCGATCAAGGGATTGGCGACGCCGGTGGTATCTGTCCGGCGCACCGTCCGTTTCACCTGCTGGGCGAGCTGCCAGGTTTCCGGGTCAACAATAGCCTCGTGGGTGTTCTCAAAAATCAGCCAGTCGGACGGGTCATTTTTTACCCGCTTATCCCGGTAGGACTTTTTGGAGGAACGGAAATTGACGGTGTGCCCCATATACTCCGGCTTGGTCAGCATGGAACTAACGGTGAAGCCGTACCAGTCATAGGGGCGGCTGGTGTCCACGGTGTTCTTCCGGCTACCTCTGCCGTTGCGGGCCAGATAATAGGCGGGGCACTCCACCTTTTCCTGTGTGAGTATTTTGGCAATCTCATGGGGGCCGTGCCCCTCCACCGCAAGCCGGAAAATTCGCCGCACCACGGCGGCGGCTTCCTCGTCCACAAGCCAATGGTCCTTATCCTCCGGGTCTTTTTTGTAGCCATAGATGGCGTTGTTGGTAGTGGGCTTGCCCGCCTTGCCCTTGACACGGTATGCTGCCGAAACCTTTTTGGACTGGTCACGCAGATACCATTCGTTCATGATATTAAGAAAGGGGGCAAACTCGCCGCTGTCCTGTTCCTCGCTGTCAATGTTATTGGCGACAGCAACAAAATGAACCCCATTCTGCCGGAACATTACCTCGGTGTAGAAGCCGGTTTGCAGGTAGTTTCTGCCGATCCGGCTCAGATCCTTGCACAGCAGATGGGCCACCTTTCCCGCCTCGATGTCCGCCACAAGGCGCTTCCATGCGGGACGGTCAAAGTTGCCGCCGGACCACCCATCATCCGTATAGTGGACGATATTGGTGTAGCCCCGCTGCTTTGCATAGCTTTCGAGATAACGTTTCTGGTTCAGAATGGAGTTCGAGTCGCCCGTGAGGTCATCGTCACGGGACAGGCGCTCATAGAGCGCAGTGATTTTTTCTTCCGTCTGTCTGTTTGCCATATCAGGCGCTCCTTTCAGACGGACGGCTCATTTGTGGCAGTTCCATTATACCACATTCCGGCTGGTTTGCCAGCCCGTCATTGCGGATCAGCCGCAGAATTTTATCTTCCATCGTTTCCTCGGCGGTTTCGCTGAGGTAGACACGAACTTTATAGGTGGTGTTGCCAATGTGCCGGGTCATAAACACGGCATTTTTATCTGCCATAGAACCTCTCTTTCTTGCGCTTTCGGCGCATCCGGTGTATACTGCTGTTGTAGTTCCGTTACTTGTAACCTGCGATTGTGTTACTTCTTTTCTGTGTCAAGCCTGAACATGGCAAAGGCCCCCTTTCTCCTGACTGAACGGGCGAATGTAATCTAAGTAACTTGTTTTTAGATTACTCTTTCACTAATAGGAGAAATCCGGGGCGCAAAACGGAACCATTTTTGAAAAATCGCAAAATATTTTTTTGAAAAGAGGTGGGGTCATGGCGTATCTGTCTGATGACGAACTTCTGGATACCGAGGGTGGCTTCACTGGATGGGACGATGGGATAGGCGCTGGATCGGCGGAAGAAACGCTGGAACAGGCGCTTGCGGAAGAACGTCTGGCAGAGCTGGAATGCGAACTAGAGCAGGACGAGTATCCCGTCGATTATGATGCCGAACTGGAAACCGAGGAAGAAGAAGCCGCCCCAGTCAGCGAAAAGCGGCTGAAACGGGAGATCAGGTTGGAAGCTGTACGGCGGCTGGAGGAAGCGGCCCGTACCGAAAAAGACTTCCTGGTCGTTGTAGGGGAATGGGACAAGCTGGATCGAAACCGGGAGCGCCGGGAACGGGACCATGAAAACCTCCGTGGGGATGTGCCGCTGGAATATCAGGCGGTGCCGGAACCCAAGCTCATTCCCCGCTGGTTGAACAACCCCGCATACCGGCAGCTGAGGGCCGGGAACTTTCTGGACATCCTGTTTGACTGCCCCTATGAGATGCACAACCTGACCGCCGATGCCTTTGTTTCTCGCATGGTGGAAGAACTGAGCGAGGAACACAAGGAAGTCCTGTATTTTCTTTCTTTGCGGCTGTACAGCACCACCCGGCTTGCCGCTGTGCGTGGGCAGTCTGACCGCAACATCCGCAAACTGCGGAAAACCATCCACAAGAAATTGCAGTGCCAGATGTATGACCATCTGTGCGGCAAACCGGAACGTAGCCTGACCTTGCGGGAACGCCAGTTTTTGGAGGAATACTCGAAAATCGCAAGGAAACAGGGCAAGGATGCCGTGATCCGGCGGGAGAACAAGACCAAACGCAGAAAAAGAAAAAACCGCCCCTGATAATTGGGACGATTAAGAAGAAAGGGCGTGTATGATGAAAAATTTATTTGAACAGTCCCGTTCCCATTGGGTGCGGTACGATCATTATGAGCTGAAAACAGCAGAAGATGGAAAGCGGTACATTACCCCCGGCAAGAGCGCAAAGCCGGATGTCTACAATCCGCTGAAAGAGGTCCCGAACATTGTGCTGGATGCGCTGAATGTGGGGATGCTGATGATGGGACGCAAGCCAGAAGCAGAAGTGGAAAAGGCGATCATGGAGTTTATCACCCGGTACGGCCTGCTGGGGCTGATGACCGCCCTGCCCACCACGCCGTCCTTTATGGATTATGAGGCGGTGTACCTTCCGAAAAACCACTTCATCAAGGAAGAATCCATGGCGACAGACAAATACCTGTCCCTGTTTTACCCCTTTGACCAGCTGGACTTGGTGAAGAAAGGCATTGAATCCACATGGAATGTGTCCGGTGACCGGACGATGGTTGCCCTGACCATGACTTTCATGGACGAGCCGATGGCGAAGAACATGAGCTTCCAGCGGGAATATGCGGAACCCTACGACTGGGTTGCCCAGCAGTTCAAGGACTGGGCCTTTACCCTGACCACCGCCATTTTCTACTACAATGACTATGATTTCATGGGCGAGGACGAACGGGGGCTGTATCGCAAGGCCATGGCTGTGTTCGGCGGGATCGCTCCCAGCTATCACATCGAGCTGCTGGACAAGCCCACCATTTACTGGGATTTCCACTCCCTGCTGCTGGGTATCCAGATGATGTTCAGCTTCATGCTGGTGGATGATGACCAGCCCCTGCGCCTGTGCAAGCATTGTCAGAAGGTGTTTTTGGGCAGCCGGTCCAACTCCGCCTTTTGCAGTCCACGGTGCAAAAATCAGTACAATGTCTACAAGAGCCGGGGAAAGAACCGGACGGGTGGAGGTGACGAAGAATGAGCGAGGAACAGGGCCTGACCCCGTATGAAACCAGAGAAATTCTCTTTTACAAGACAGAAAACGGAGAGGTGCGGGTGGAAATCCTGCTCTTTCAGGAAAATCTCTGGCTGACGCAGGCAAAAATGGCAGAACTGTTCGAGGTACAGAAAGCAGCCATTTCCAAGCATCTGAAAAACATTTTTGAATCCGGCGAACTGAGCGAGGATTCAGTTGTTTCCAAAATGGAAACAACTGCGGCGGACGGAAAACGGTATCAGACCAACTATTACAATCTGGAATGCAGTGGGCGGTCGTTAGAACGGTGCCAGTCCGTTTACGGGCAGTAAATGATATGGGTGAAGGAAATTTCGGTGCATCTTGAGATGCCTGCCGGAATCACGCCCTTCTGGGGCCGGTGCACACCACGCGTCTAACGCGTGGTTATGATTTTCCGGTCGTTCTTCCGCCCCCGGCGCGGCAAGCTGTTCGGCCTGCGGCAGAGCCTTCCGCGGTCTGCCGGCTCCGGGCATGGCAGAGAATGCTTCCGCAAGGTGTGCCGCCCTGCCGGTTTCGGCCTCCCGACCGGCAAGGCTGCGTCCCCGCTCCAGTTTCCCTGCGAAGCCGCCGGGAGGCTTCCTTCTCGCCCGCGGCCTTGCTGGAAACTTGCATCATCTGCCCTTTCTCATTCGGAAACCGGCGGCCCTCCACATTTTTCATCCGCGCCGTCTTCCTGCAGCCTCTCCTGCCAAAGCTCGAACAGTGCCCCGATATCCTGCGCAAACTCCCGGTCGGTCTGCGTCTCATCTTTTTTCAGCTCTTCGAGCACCTCAAAGGCAAAGCTTCCGGGGCCGTACCTCTTCCATGCGGCCGCCGCTACGGGTTCCGGGCAGGAGCCCACCGACACCGAAAATGCAAAGCGGTTCTGTGAGCCGCGCAGATCAGTGGAACCATGCAGCCAGCTTTTCCGCGCCGCGTCGCAGCGGATGCGGAACACCCCTCCCACGACGGTACGGCTGCGGTAGGCATCCTTCCATTCCTTTCTGGCAGAACACATGGCCTGTTTCCTCCCTTTATATTGCGGTCGGAATTATTGTAAAAGAAACTTCGGGAAAATGCAATCCACGCTCGGTAGAGTGGTGCGGATTTTGTCACAATTTGCGATGGAAAATTATTGAAATTATGGAATAAAAATGGTATCTTATGAAATACGAGAAGGACAAGCCTTCTCACAGATTTCGGCAGGAGGGCGTTTCGATGGTATCCTTCCCACGCTTTGAATCGAACAGCAGAATCCGCAGGCTCGAGGTCGGTCTGATTGACCCCAACCCGGCCCAGCCGCGCAGGAGCTTCTCCCGGCAGTCCCTCGAGGAGCTGGCCGGGTCCATCCGGGCAAACGGGCTTCTCTCCCCCATCGCGGTGCGCCGGGCCGGGGACCGCTATCAGCTCATTGCCGGGGAGAGGCGGCTGATGGCCTTCCGTCTGCTCGGGGAAAGCCATATCCCTGCGATCATCGAACAGGCCGACGACCAGCGCAGCGCAACGCTGGCCATTGTCGAAAACCTTCAGCGGCAACAGCTCAACTTTTATGAGGAGGCGCGGGCCATCGCCACCCTCATGGAATCCGGGCCGCTGACTCAGAAGCAGGTGGCGGAACAGCTCGGCCTCTCCCAGCCCGCCGTCGCCAACAAACTGCGGCTTCTGAAGCTGCCCGAGTCGGTCGCCCTTCCGTTGATTGAGGCGGGTGCGGGCGAGCGGCATGCCCGGGCGCTGCTTCCGCTTGAGGGGGACCAGCTTCTCCGGGCCGCCCGGCAGGTGGCCGAGCGCCGCCTGAACGTTGTTCAGACCGAACGCCTCGTTGAGGAGCTGCGGCGTGAACCGCAGCCCCGCAAGGGCGGACGGATCGTCGTACTCAAGGATTTCCGCCTCTTCACCAATTCGATCGAGCGGGCAGTGGACCTGCTGCGGCAGGCCGGTGTGGGGGCAAAGGCCGAAAAATCCGAGGACGGCGACACCATAACCTACACCATCACCATTCCGAAGCAGGAGGTCCGACGGCCCCCTCTTCGCCCCTGCGATCAGACTCCGGCTCTCCGGTCGGTGTTTTGATGATAGATACCCCGCTGATTGACACGAAGGAGGGCCGTCCTAAAAGGACGGCCCTCCTTCGTGCATGTCCCCGCTTCGACCGCCGAAATTTTTTCAACGACACGCCGCAAGCGGGGGCCGGTTCTCCGGCAGCCTCGCCGGGCGCCGCAAGCGGGTTGGTTCTCCGGCCCCCGCTTGGCGTTTGGCCTTTTCTCCGGCAGCCCGGAAAACGCCCGCCGCAGCGGCGGAGCCGCGCTCCTACTGCGGCGCGGCTCCGCAGAGCAGCAGCGCCGCTGCCGCCGCAAGAGCTTCCGGCAGCGAGGACTCGTCGGGCAGATCGAGCGCCATCTCGCAGGGCTCGACCGATTCTCCGTCGAGGGCGGCCACCGTTCGCTGCAGCGAAATCATCGCCCGTTCCCCCTGCACGCTCGAAACAGTCACCGTATTTTTCGAACCGCGCCCCATGCTGATGACCTGCGCGGTAAGAATTCCCGGTGGCACCGGCAGTCCCTCTGCAATCAGCAGGTGCGCCCGGCGGGCAAGCACCGTCTGACCGCACGGTTCGAGGCAAACGAGGATGCAGCCCTCCCCCAGCTCGATCCGCTGCCCCGGGTGAGACGCTGCTACGATCAGCTCCGCGCCCGGACTGGCGGCGCATTCGCCGCGGGTAAAGAGCGAAACCCCCGTTCTTTCCCGCATCAGCGCCGCGATGCGCCCGGCGGCTGCGTCGCTCTCCGTTCCCGGCAGAACCACAACCATCGCCATGAAAATTCCCCCTTCGGCCGTTTGGAAGCGTATTTTGCCCCACGCCCCCGTAAAACAGTAGTATTCTGCCCGGTTCAGACAGAAAAAAAGGGGCTGCAAAATTTACATCCGCAGCCCCTCTCCCTCAGCGGGAAAGCTTGTCAATAATTTTCATGACCTCATCGAGCTTTTCGTCGGCGTTCCCCGATTCAAGCGCCTCTCTGATGCAGCCATGCATATGGGCGCGAAGCACCTCACGGTTGGCGGTCCGCAGAACCGCCTCGGTAGCCAGAAGCTGGTTCGACAGATCGATGCAGTAGCGGTCCTCCTCGACCATTCGCAGCATTCCGTCGATCTGGCCGCGTGCCGTTTTGAGAAGGCGGTTGATTTTGTCCTTGTTGGCTCTCATCGGCTCCTCCTTACCGGCCGAAAAGGCCCTTTTTCTCGGTGACGGCTCCCGGCTCAAACCCGGCGTCGGCGACGGCCCTGGTGAGAACCGCGTCGTCAACCTCGTGGGAAAGGGTGACGGTGGCGTTCTTTTTGGCGAGGTCCACCTTCGCGGCTTCAACCCCGTCAATCTGCGAGAGGGCTTTCTCCACAGAAGCCTGGCAGTGCTGACAGTGCATTCCTTCAACAGCGATGATCTTTTTCATTTGATTGTCCTCCTCGGTGTTGTTGTCGTTGAAAGCCGGGTCCTGCCGCCCGGCATGGCCTGCGGTGGGAAGCGGCCGGAATCCGCGCAGCCGCAGCGCGTTGGTCACGACGCAGAAGGAGCTCAGACTCATCGCCGCCGCGCCGAACATGGGGTTCAGGCGCAGCCCGAAAAGCGGGAAGAACGCTCCGGCTGCGAGCGGGATGCCGACGGCGTTATAAAAGAACGCCCAGAACAGGTTCGTTCGGATATTGCGGATCGTCGCGTGCGAAAGCCGGATGGCGGTCACCAGATCCCGCAGGTCGCTCTTGATGAGCACGAGATCGGCCGATTCGATCGCCACATCGGTTCCGGCGCCGATCGCCGCGCCCACATCGGCGCGGGTGAGGGCGGGCGCGTCGTTGATGCCGTCCCCGACCATAGCCACCCGTCTGCCCTGCTCCTGCAGGGCGCGGACCTCCCGCTCCTTGTCCTGCGGGAGCACCTCGGCCACCGCCCTTTCGATGGAAAGCCGGGCGCGGATCGCTTCGGCGGTGCGGCGGTTGTCTCCGGTAAGCATAACCACTTCGAGCCCGAGGGAGCGCAGCGCGGCAATCGCCTCGGCGCTCGTCTCCCGCACCGGGTCGGCGGCCGCGATCACCCCGAGAAGCTCCCCCTCCTCCGCGAAGTAAAGGGGGGTCTTCCCCTCGGCGGCAAGCCGGTCGCAGGCCTCCCCGACGCGGGAAACGTCAACCCCCCGCTCCTGCATCAGCGCGAGATTGCCCGCCGCGCAGCGCTGTCCGCCGAGCAGGGCGGTTACGCCGCGACCTGAAACAGCCTGAAATTCCGAGACCTCAGAGACTGCAATCCCCTCCTCCCGCGCCCGCTCGAGGATCGCCTCGGCCAGCGGGTGCTCGGAGGGGGCCTCCAGAGCGGCGGCAGCGGCCAGCAGGCGGGATTCCCCGCCCTCCCCGGCCGGAATCAGGTCGGTGACCTGCGGCCTGCCCTCGGTGATGGTTCCGGTTTTGTCGAGCACCACTGTATTGACGCTGTGCAGCGTCTCCAGCGCCTCGGCGGATTTGAACAGGATGCCGTATTCCGCCCCCTTGCCGGTGGCAACCATGATGGCCACCGGAGTGGCAAGGCCGAGGGCACATGGGCAGGAGATGACCAGCACCGCAATGCCGGAGGAAATGGCAAACTCCGCCCCCTGGCCCAGAAAAAGCCAGACAAGCGTGGTGAGGAGTGCAATTCCGATGACTATCGGGACGAATACTCCGCTGATCCGGTCGGCCAGCTTGGCGATCGGCGCCTTCGAGCTGCCTGCCTCGTCCACCAGGCGGATGATCTGCGCCAGAGTGGTGTCGTCCCCGACCTTCTGCGCTTCAAAGCGGAAAAAGCCGGTCTTGTTGATGGTGGCGGCGACTACTGAATCCCCCGGCTGCTTCTCGACAGGGATGCTTTCTCCGGTGATGGCCGACTCATCGACCGCCGACGAGCCCTCGAGAATCACCCCGTCAACCGGGATTCTCTGTCCCGGACGCACCACGACGGTGTCGCCGCGCTGCACCTCGGCCACCGGAATTTCCCGCTCCTCGCCGTTTTGCAGGATGGTCGCGGTTTTAGGCGCAAGATCCATCAGACGGGCGAGGGCTTCGCCGGTGCGTCCCTTCGAGCGGGTTTCAAGAAATTTTCCGACGGTGATCAGCGCGAGGATCATTGCTGCCGACTCGAAATAGAGGTCCATGTGGTAGCGGTGCACCAGCTCCGCATTCCCCACTCCGAGCCCGTAGCCCATCCGGTAGATGGCAAAGACGCCGTAGACCAGCGAGGCGGAGGAGCCGATGGCGATGAGCGAATCCATATTCGGGGCGCGGTGCCAAAGCGAGCGGAATCCCACCTCAAAAAAGCTGCGGTTGACATAAACGACCGGCAGCGCCAGCAGGAATTGGGTCATCGCATAGCCGACGCTGTTCTCATATCCCGCGAGAAAGCCGGGCAGCGGCAGACCGGCCATGTGTCCCATCGAAACGTACATCAGCGGAATCAGAAAGCCGATCGAAAGGATCAGCCGGCGCTTCATCGCGGCGAGCTGCTGCGCGACCAGGGAGCCGCCCTCCGGCGCGTTCTGCCGTTCTGCGGCCTTCTTTTCTCCCGTCGAGGCTCCGTAGCCCGCCGCCGTTACCGCCGCGGCGATTTCACCGACGCCGGTTTTTTCGGGGTCATAATCTACGGTCATCCGGTTGGCCAGCAGGCTGACCTCGACATGCTCCACCCCGGAAAGCTTTTTGACCGCGCGCTCGACGTTGGCCGAACAGGCGGAACAGGTCATCCCCGTCACCTGAAATGTCTGTTTCATAATTTCTCTCCTATCACCCCACTCCCCTGGGGTGTTGATTTCGGAAACAGTATAGCGCCTTTTCTGAAGAATTGCAAGGGGTCCGCGCTTATTTTGCCCCATGCACTTTGAAAAACAACGCGGGATGTTCAAAGCTTCGAAGAAGAGATTTACTTTACCCTGCACACAAAACAGCGCCGTGTGCTCAAAGCTTAGAGAAAAGCGGCGCTTGACTCTGCATGCCCAAAAGCAATGCCGTATACGCAAAACTTCGGGAGGAAACGATCCCTTTGCCCTGCGCGTCCGCGCCAGAAAACGGCGGCGGGAAAAGGGGCTCGTGCCGCCGCTGGACATCCCCCGGCTTTTCGGGTAAAATTGAAAAAAAGACATGACAGGAGGCTTTCGTATGCAGATCACCTTTCTTGGACACGCCTGCTTTGAGCTGTCCGACGGCGTTCATACCCTGCTGGTGGACCCCTACCTGACCGGAAACGGGCTGGCCGCCAAAACCGCGGCAGAGGTCAACCCGGACTTCATCTTTGTGACCCATGCCCACGGCGATCACATTGGGGATACGGTGTCGATCGCAAAGCGCACCGGCGCGGCTGTTTATGCGGTTGTTGAACTGGCCGACGGACTGCTGGCTAGGCAGGGGATTAAGACGGCCCGGGGCAATATCGGCGGCAGGCAGGCCACCCCCTTCGGCAGCGTCAAATATCTGCCCGCGGCCCACGGCAGTGGCGTACCGGGAGGCTTGGCCTGCGGTTATCTCTTTGAGATCGGCGGAAAAAAGATTTACCATGCGGGCGACACTGGGCTGATCGCGGATTTCTCGCTGCTTCGGGAAGAGAAACTCGACGCGGCGCTGCTGCCGATCGGTGATTTCTATACGATGGGCCCGGAGGACGCAGCCCGCGCTGCCGAGATGATCGGCGCGGGGCTGAGCATCCCGATGCACTATGACACCTTCCCGGTCATCCGTCAGGACCCCGAGCGTTTTCGGGCGCTGGCCGCCGCGCGAGGCTGCGAAGCTGCCGTGCTGCGGCCCGGTGAGAGCATCCGGCTCTGAGACCGCCCGATCCGTCAGGAAAAATCCGGTTTTCTGCATCTTCCAGCCGCTCAGGCAGTCAAAGGAGCCTGATTATGAAACATCTTACCCGCGGAAGCGGCCTGACCGCCGCTCTCCTTTTTATCGTTCTGGCAGCGCTGATGCTTGCTGTGCGGGGCTGCGCCTTCCCTGCCGCTCCCGCCGGGGAAAAGCAGATCACCATCTCGGTGATCTACGCGGATGGTGCGGCCGAGCATTTCGGGATTTCCACCCGTGCGGACTGCCTGAAGGAAGCCGCCGAAGCGGTGCTGACCCTCGAGGGGGAGGAAACAGCCTATGGCTTCACCATCTACGCCGTCAATGGGGCCGAAGCCGACTTCCGAAAGGGGGAGGCATACTGGGCCATCTACGCCGACGGCGGCTACGCCCAGTCGAGCGCCGACCGTTTGCCGGTTCTCGACGGAGGCACCTATGCCTTCATCTATGAAAGACTCTGAGCGCGGGACTTCCGGCGCCCGGCGCGCGCGGGAGCTTGCGCGTCTGGGGTTCTGCGCCGGGTTGCTCTTTGTCCTGAAAGCGGCGCTGGCACCGCTGCCGAACATCGAGGCGGTGACCCTCCTGGTCATCCTTTATACCCTCTGGTTCGGCCGCGGCGCCCTGCTGATTCTCTGCATCTTCGTGACACTGGAAGGGACGGTCTACGGATTTCATCTCTGGTGGATCGCCTACCTGTATGTATGGGTGGTCCTCTGGCTCGTGGTGACGCTGGCGGGCCGCCGGGAGAGAAGCCCCTTCTTTTGGGCGGCGCTGGGCGGAATCTTTGGCCTGAGCTTCGGCTTCCTTTGCTCGTTTCCTTATCTGGCAGCCGGGGGAATTCACACGATGCTCGGCTGGTGGGCCGCGGGAATCCCCTTCGACCTGATTCATGGCTTCGCCAACTTCGCGCTGATCCTCGTCCTCTTTTCTCCGCTCGACTCGCTTTGGAAAAGGGCCAACAGCTCGAAAACAAAATAGAGTCATGACCTCCCCGGCCGTGCGCAGCCGGTCATCCATTGTGCAGTACCGTCTGCCGTCGATGCCTTGTCCGTTCAAAGCAATGAGCAGACCTTCTCCCGCCCAAGCAGAAGGCTATTTTGAGCGGCCTGTCGAACAAAAAGGGAGGCCGAGCCTGCCCGGCGGGCAGTGCCGTCTGGGTGGGGGCGTGCCTTTCCATGCATACGTCCAGTCTTTGATGAGGGGAGGAGTGTGCCCGGGAGACCGGCGCCGGAAGCACTGCCCCAAAAAGGGCATCCGCATACTGCGGATGCCCTTTTCTGCATTTTGGTCTTACAGCCTTCTGCTTTTCTTTTTCCCGCCTTGAGAGGTGCGCGTCCGGCCCGCTGCCGCATGCGGATTGGTTCCCGGCTGAGTCCAGACCGCGGGGCGGGGGCCGGCCGGCGGCCGGATCAGGCACTCCTTCCCGAAACCGATCAAATCCTCGCGGCCTGCCCGCTCGAGTGCTTCCTTCACCAGTGCGTAGTTTTTGGGACTGCGGTACTGGATCAGCGCCCGCTGCATCGCCTTCTCATGGGGATTGGTCGGCACGTAGACCGGCTTCATGGTGCGCGGGTCAAGCCCGGTGTAATACATCGCGGTCGAGATGGTCGAGGGGGTGGGGTAAAAATCCTGCACCTGCTCGGGCATACAGCCGAGGTCGCGCAGGTATTCCGCCAGCGCCACCGCATCCTTCAGGGTGGAGCCGGGATGGCTGGACATCAGATAGGGCACGACGTACTGCTTTTTCCCCATCTCCTGATTAAGACGGCGGTATTTTTCCAGAAAGCGGCGGTAAACCGAATTGGAGGGCTTTCCCATCATCGAGAGCACCGGATCGGAGATGTGCTCGGGCGCAACCTTGAGCTGTCCCGAGACGTGATGGCGCACCAGCTCGCGCAGAAAGGTATCGTCCTTATCGCAGAGCAGGTAATCGAACCGGATTCCGCTGCGGACAAACACCTTCTTGACGCCGGGGATCGCCCGCAGCCTCCGCAGCAGCGTCAGGTAATCCCGATGATCGACGAAGAGGTTTTTGCAGGGGGTGGGGAACAGGCACTGCCGCTGGGGACAGACCCCCTTTTCGAGCTGCTTTTGGCAGCTCGGATGCCGGAAGTTGGCGGTCGGCCCGCCCACGTCGTGGATATAGCCCTTAAAATCCTTTTCCCGGGTCATCCGCGCCGCCTCCGCTGCGATGGAGTCGTGGCTGCGAACCTGGACGATCCGGCCCTGATGAAAGGTCAGGGCACAGAAGCTGCAGCCGCCGAAGCAGCCCCGGTTGGAGGTCAGGCTGAACCGGACCTCCCCGATCGCGGCGACCCCGCCCAGCGCCTCATAGGAGGGGTGGGCGTTCCGCCGGTAGGGCAGGGCGTAAACCCGGTCCATCTCGTCGGTGGAAAGCGGCTTCTGAGGTGGATTCTGTATGATAAAGCAGCCTTCGCCGTAGGGCTCCGCCAGACGTTTGGCAGAAAACGGGTCGGTGTTGCAGTATTGGGTGTAAAAGCTCTCGGCATACCGTTTCCGGTCGGCCAGCAGCGCCTCGTAGGACGGCAGCGTCAGACAGTTATACACCTGATCGAGGCTTTGTGCGCGGTAAACCGTCCCGTCGACGAAGGTAATATCTTTGATATCCAGCCCGCCCGCAAGGGCGTCGGCCACCTGAACGACGCTGCGCTCCCCCATGCCGTACATCAGCAGATCGGCCTGGCTGTCGAGCAGAATCGACCGTTTGAGAGAATCGGACCAATAATCGTAATGCGCCAGCCTTCGCAGGCTGGCCTCGATCCCGCCGATCAGCACCGGCTTGCGGGGAAAGCTCCGGCGGATCAGGTTGCAGTAAACAATGGTCGCATAGTCGGGGCGCCTGCCCATCACGCCGCCCGGGGTAAAGGCGTCGGACGGCCTGCGCCGCTTGGAGACGGTATAATGGTTTACCATTGAATCCATATTCCCGCCGGTCACAAGGAAGGCGAGCCGGGGCTCGCCCAGCGCCAGAATGCTCTCCGGGCGCTTCCAGTCCGGCTGGGAGATGATTCCCACCCGATAGCCCGCGCTTTCCAGCACACGGGAAATGATGGCATGTCCAAAGGAAGGATGGTCCACATAGGCATCCCCGATTACATAGACAAAGTCGCACTGGTCCCAGCCGCGTTTCTCCATATCGGCCCTTGAAATCGGCAGAAAATCCTGCTTCATTGCGCCACCCCGCTTTCTCATCGCTGTTCCAGTATATCAGATGACGTTCCGGTTGTCGATACAAGACGGCGGAATCCCCGGCAGAGGGGCGGGCGTACCAGCCAAACGCATGGGGACGGATCGGCCCCAGACGCTTGCCTGCTGAAATAAAATCAAAAGAATGTACCTGTAAAATAAAACCAGAGAAGCAAAAACGCCGTGATTCCAGCCCGGTTTCAGCCTTGTTCTGAACTGGAGTGCCGAGCCGGCCTGCCCGGAGCCGCAAGATAATTTTAAAAGCATAGTTCAGTCTTGCGCTGAACCGGCTTTTGTATTCCGGCGCGGCAGAGGGACGCTCATAATTGCAATGCCATGCATAGGCCCAGCATTGCCGGAACATCCTCAGCGGATGCAAGGCCGTAGTCTTTGCAGCCTGACGGGCAAAAATCTCATGGTTGAATGTATCTGCTGAAAGGACCCCTTCCCATTGCATGTCCTTGCTTTTCAATATTGTCATATCCTGCGCGATAATCTGTATCGAACGGCCCGCGCTTCAATTTTCTCGAATTCCAATGGGAAAGATCATGCCTTCCTCTCCGGAATATCGATACGCGCTTCCTCTTTCCATTTCTCAAAATGAACGCCTCCAACCGAATTTCAAGCAGAAACACCAAAGGCAGGCGCATGGTTGTTTTCCATGTGCCTGCCTTTCGCTTACGGATTCATACGACCGGCGGCTTCGCGTCCGCAAACCGGGCCGTCCGTTCTGCCGGTGCGGGTAAAAAGCTTTTTCCTCAAGCATCAGGCGACGCGGGCCGCCGACAACCGTCCTTGAATTGCAGAAGTCCGTCGTTAGAACGACAGCTCATTTTCAGTCTGCGGGGCAAGAGATGCAGGCGAGGAAAATGATGCGTCTTGAGGAGCCTGCCGGCAGCAGGCCTGATGGAACCTGCCATGCAGACGAAAAATATTCGGCGCCTCTTAAAGCGTCGGATCGGTAATACGTCTTTTTAGGGCTGATGCAACGCGCACCTTCCACGCGCGGTTTGGCCTCGGTGCAGGATATTATATTCAGCTCAAAACTGCTTTTTACCGGTCAGATAACTCATCAGTTCATAGGCGTGCGGCAGGAAGCGTCCTGTTTCCCGGGCGGCCTTCTCGCAGTAGCGGACGGGGGCTCCCTTGGCGTCGCCGCTGCGCAGGATCGCAAAAGGAATGGGGGTGCGGGTATGGGTGCGCACTGCAATGGGGGTGGGGTGATCCGGCATCACCATAACGGCCCACTCCTCGCCGCAGCCGTCGAGCCAGCGCAGCACCGGGCCGACAATCTGCTCGTCGATCTGCTCGATGCTCCAGATTTTTTCTTTGAGCTGCGCCTGATGACCGCACTCATCGGGAGCTTCGACGTGGATATAGACAAAATCGCAGTCGGTCGAGAGCGCCTGAATTGCGGCTTCGCCCTTCCCCTTGAAGTTGGTGTGGAAATTTCCGGTTGCGCCCTCCACAGGGATGCTGCGCAGCCCCATCGAGAGGCCGATGCCGTGCAGCAGGTCGACCGCCGAAATCATCCCGCCGCGCACACCGTAGAGCGTTTCAAATGGCTCCAGTCTGGGCCGGGTGCCCTCGCCCCAGAACCAGACGCAGAGGGCGGGATTTTTGCCCGCGGCGCGTCGGGCGGCATTGACCGGATGATCCCGGAATGCCTCGAGGGAATAGCGCATCATTTCCAGCAGCAGCGGCGCGTTCTCCCCCTCGGGGAGATGGCCGCGAACCGGGCGGCTGGTGATATCGTGCGGCGGGGTCTTGGTGCCGCCGGTTTTCGCATTGCGCAGCACCAAACAGTGGCGATAGCTCACACCGGGATAAAATTCAACCTTGCTGCTGCCGAATTTTTCCTGCATCACGGCAATGAGCTGGGCGGCCTCCCCGCTCGAAATTTCCCCTGCGCTGTAATCGAGCATCGTCTTATCCTCGAGCGCGGCCTCATCCGAAAGGGTGACGAGGTTGCAGCGGTAGGTCACGTCGTCCGGCCCGAGCTTTACCCCCAGGCTGACCGCTTCAAGCGGGGAACGCCCGGTATAGCAGCCGGAAGGATCGACGCCGATCGCCGACAGGTTCGCCACATCGCTGCCGGCAGGCATGTCCTGCGGAATGGTAACCGCCATTCCCATCACGCCGTCCGAGGCGATCCGGTCCATATTGGGGTGGCGTGCGGCTTCCAGCGGAGTGCCGCCTTTAAGCTCCTCAAGGGGTTCGTCGGCCATCCCGTCCCCCAGAAATACGACATATTTCAAAACAGTTTCCTCCCTGTCAAAAAATAGGCGCTTAAAAATAAGAACCTTTCCCATCATACTCCATTTTTCGCCTTTTCTCAACCGGATTGAGGAAATTTTTCTCTTTATGGCGGACGATTGTCCTTTAAAAAGGACAATTGCTGTCAAAATGTTCGCCCGGCAGAACAAGCCTGGGAAAAGATGAGGATGCGCCAGCCCAAAGGTTCGGGCGGAGTGAGCCGCTCAAAGAGCGAAGTATCACGCACTAGCCCAGAGGTGGGATGGAGTAAACCGCTTAACGGGCGGGAAAGCATCACACGCTGCCCCAGAGGAAGGACGGAGTAAGCCGCGCTTAACGGGCGAAACATCACACGCCAGTCAGAGACAGAACGGAGTAAACCGCTTAACGGGTGGAGCGCCGCACGCCGGTTCAGGGAAGAGGGGCGAAGTTCAGCCGGAAGTCCTCGCGCCATTCATCCCGGGATGGGTTGCCCTCGCAGCGAAAAATTCTCCCCTGCCGCAGCAGGCAGACAACCGACCAGACGGTATCGGCCCCGAGGCTGCGGTCATACTGGCAGAGGAAGCCGAATTTGCCCGAAAGCAGATCTTTGGCAAAGGAAAGATCATACTGCGTCCGGGATTGGAGCGCCGCACGCGCAACCCGGTAGCGCAGCTCCGACTGAAGATCGTCGGCGCGTGGGCGGCGGTATTCATGCATCCCGGCGGAATGAAAGTCGTTGGTGGTTACGACGAAGCGTTCACCGGGCTCTGGGCTGATGACCTCGAAGCGCTCGGCGTTGCATTCCACCACTGCCATTCCGCCCTGGCGGTCGGCGAGGGTGATCGTCTGCGAGGAGGAAATGGTAAGCTCCCGCAGCGCACCGACCGCCTCCCCGACGGTTTTGCAGTGCTCGAGCAGATAGCGCACCAGCATCCCGGCGTTGAGGCCGGGCTTTTTCACCACCGGCCAGAGAAAGGTCAGGCCCGCCGCGAGGCCGAATTCATTGACCCCGTCCTCGATCTGGACAAGAGCGGTGCTGTTGCCGACAAAGGCATGTTTTCCGCTGATGGTATAGTGAAAGCTCGCATAATACGGCTCGAGCATGGTAAGAAAATCGCTGTTGCGCCCGAAGATCACTTCGCCTCCCTCTCCTTGGGCGGCGAAGCAGGTGCAACCCTGAAAGGGAGGAAAATTGTAGATACCGAAGAGGAAGGCGGCAAGATCGGAGAAGGGCATTTCCAACCCATCGGCCAGACCGCGGATTTCCGCGAGCAGGGAAGGATACTCTGCGGCACAGATCTGTGCCGATTTCTCGCCGAAGTCCCGCTTCTCCGCGCTCAGGGCGAGAAGATGCACCTGCTCGGGGGAAAGACCGTCCGCGCACAGGGCGCGTCCGAGCGCAGCTCCCGCGTCATAGGGATCTGTGCCCGTGCTGTAATGATTCATGATTGCTCTCCTTTTTTGTGTTTTGAGAGCGGGCCCGGCTCCTGTTCCGAGCATAAAGCAATAAAAATTTAATGTCAAGCGCTCCGGAAAAAGACAGCGCGCGCCGCTTCCTGCGGAGGAAGCGGCGCGCGCTTTGCGAACGGAGACGGTTATTTTTTTCGGATTTCCGACTTGCCGCCCATATACATCCGCAGCGGCTCGGGGATGGAGATGCTGCCGTCCGCGCGCAGGTTGTTCTCCAGAAAGGCGATCAGCATGCGGGGCGGAGCGACGACCGTGTTGTTGAGGGTGTGGGCGAAGTAGTTGCCCTTTTCCTTGTTCTTGACCCGGATGCCGAGACGGCGGGCCTGCGCGTCGCCGAGGTTGGAGCAGCTTCCCACCTCAAAGTATTTCTTTTGGCGGGGGCTCCAGGCCTCGACGTCAAGGCTCTTGACCTTGAGATCGGCAAGATCGCCGGAGCAGCACTCCAGAGTGCGCACCGGGATATCGAGCGAGCGGAAAAAGTCGACGGTGTTCTGCCAGAGCTTGTCAAACCATTTCGGGCTTTCATCGGGATGGCAGACGACGATCATCTCCTGCTTCTCAAACTGATGGATGCGGTAGACGCCGCGCTCCTCAATGCCGTGGGCGCCGACCTCCTTGCGGAAGCAGGGGGAATAGCTGGTCAGCGTCTGGGGCAGTTCGGATTCATCCAGGAAAGTGTCAATGAATTTGCCGATCATCGAGTGCTCGCTGGTGCCGATGAGGTAGAGGTCCTCTCCCTCGATTTTGTACATCATGTTTTCCATCTCGGCGAAACTCATGACGCCGGTCACCACGTTGCTGCGGATCATGAACGGCGGGATGTAGTAGGTGAATCCCCGGTCGATCATAAAATCCCGCGCATAGGAGAGGATCGCCGAATGCAGCCGGGCGATATCCCCCTTGAGGTAGTAGAAGCCGTTGCCGCTGGTGCGGCGGGCGCTGTCAAGGTCGATGCCGTCGAGCCGCTCCATAATATCGACGTGGTAGGGCACCTCGAAGTCGGGGACCGCCGGCTCGCCGAAGCGCTCGATCTCCACATTTTCGCTGTCATCCCTGCCGATCGGAACCGAGGGGTCAATGAGATTGGGGATCACCAGCATCCGCTCGCGGATTTCCCCTTCGAGCTTTTCCTCGAGGGACTCCAGCTCCTCAAGCTCCCGGTTGATGGCGGCCACCTGCGCTTTGGTGCGCTCGGCCTCCTCCTTCTGGCCCTTGGCCATCAGTCCGCCGATCTGCTTGCTGATCGAATTGCGCTGGCCGCGCAGCTCGTCGCAGCGGGTCTTGGCGTCGCGGTACTGCTTGTCCTTCTCGACAACCTCATCGACAAGGACAAGCTTCTGATCCTGGAATTTCTTTTTGATGTTCTCCTTGACCAGATCGGGATTGGTTCTCAGCAGTTTGATGTCTAACATGGCACATCCTCCTTTTTATCGCTGCGGAAAGATCGCGGACGGCAAAAGAAAATCCCCCCGTCCCATGCGTCATGGGACGGAAGGATTCCGCGTTGCCACCCAAATTGCCGGGGAGCTCCCCAAGCCTCTCGAACGCGTGGTAACGGGCGCGGCCCGCCGGCTCTTCGCCGGTGGCTCCGAAAGCGGAACGGAAAGTCCCCCACGCCGGTTTCCACCACACACCGGCTCTCTGAAAATGGTCCGGGCAGACCGCTTCTTTCTTCACTGCCAACCTGATATTCTGTTGGAATACTCGCTTATTATACCCCTTTCCGGGCGCGTTTACAAGGGGGATTGCCGGATGTGAGGCAAAAATTCTTCTCTTTCTCAGGCGACCCCCTGCCAGAGCATCGCCTCGGCCACCTTGAGAAAGGCGGCGATATTCGCTCCGCAGATCAGGTCCCCCGGACGGCCGTATTCGGATGCGGCGGCGCAGGCCTTGCGGTAGATGCCTGCCATGATCTCCTGAAGGCGGGAATCGACCTCTTCAAAGCTCCAGGCCATCCGCAGGCTGTTCTGCGACATCTCGAGCGCCGAAACGGCCACTCCTCCCGCGTTTGCCGCCTTGGCCGGAGCAAAGAGCACGCCGCTGTGCTGGAAGAGCGCAATGGCCTCGGCGGTGCAGGGCATGTTCGCGCCCTCGGCCACCGCGAAGCATCCGTTGCGGCAGAGGCGCTTGGCGTCCTCGAGGGCCAGATCGTTCTGGGTCGCACAGGGCAGCGCAATTTCACAGGGGACCGACCAGACGCCGGGGCCTTCGGTATAAGCGGCGCGCGGCACCCGCCGGGCGTACTCTGAAATCCGCCCGCGCTCGACCTCCTTGATCTGCTTGATCACCGCGAGGTCGATTCCCTCGGGATCGTGGATATAGCCGTTCGAATCGCTCATGGCGATCACCCTCCCGCCCAGCTGGGCCGCCTTTTCAGCGGCGTAGATCGCGACGTTGCCGGAGCCGGAGATGACGATCCGGCTGCCTGCAAAGCCGAGGCCGCGTGCGGAAAGCATCTCCTGAGTGAAGTAGCAGAGTCCGTAACCAGTGGCCTCGGTGCGGACCAGAGAACCGCCGAAGGTAAGTCCCTTGCCGGTAAGCACCCCCGTAAACTCGTTTCGGATGCGCTTATACTGACCGAACATATAGCCGATTTCCCGGCCTCCGACCCCGATATCTCCGGCAGGAACATCGGTGTCCGCGCCGACGTGACGGGCAAGCTCGGTCATAAACGATTGGCAGAACCGCATGATTTCCCCGTCGCTTTTGCCCTTTGGGTCAAAGTTCGAGCCGCCCTTGGCTCCGCCGATCGGCAGACCAGTCAGGGCATTCTTGAACACCTGCTCAAATCCGAGAAATTTCAAAATCGAAGCGTTGACCGAGGGATGCAGCCGAAGCCCGCCTTTGTAAGGACCGATGGCTGAGTTGAACTGCACCCGATAGCCGCGGTTGACCCGTACCCGTCCTGCGTCGTCGGTCCAGCTTACCCGAAACTGAATGAGCCGTTCCGGCTCCACCAGCCGCTCGATGACGCCGGCGGCGGCGAGGTCCGGCCTGCGCTCAACGACCGGCTCTAAAGAAGAAAGGACTTCATTGACAGCTTGCAAAAATTCAATTTCATTTGCGTTTGTGCGGCATACGTTTTCAAACAAATTTGCAAGATAATTGTTTTTAATCCTCATTATTATCCTTCCCTTCTGCTAAATCGCGACTTATTGAAGGGAATATTAGCACAAATTTTGAATTATGTAAATATTTATAATTCAAAATTGTAGAAATGAAAAATTGAAGGGCGGAGAATTCTGAGAAAAATGTGAATGATTATAAAAATATAATATTCATTTGCAATATTTTATATAAAATCCTGCAAAACATATCCTCAATTCAGGAAGCACGTCAGTTTACAGAAAGGCCGTTTCGAAATAAAACCGCGGCGTCCCCGCCGATTCCGGCAGGGGGACGCCGCGGTTTGGCAACAGGTTGTGCGCGGACCGGCTTCAAATGTGTCAGCCGTTTTCCTTCTCGAAGGCGCGCATATAGTCAACAAGCAGCTCCACGCCCTCATAGGGCATATTGTTATAGATCGAAGCGCGCATTCCGCCGAGCACCCGGTGGCCCTTGAGGGTCAGCAGTCCGCGTTCGGCGGCGCCGGCCACAAACTTGGCGTCGAGATCGGGGGAATCGGTGCGGAAAATCACGTTCATCATCGAACGGCAGTCCGGGCGCGCGCCCGCAATGTAGAAGGCGCTCTCATCGAGGAAGCCGTAGAGCAGGTCCGCCTTCTTTTTGTTGCGGCGGGCCATTTCGTCAACGCCGCCGATCGACTGGAGATATTCAAGGACCAGCATGGTGACATAGATGCTCCAGCAGTTGGGGGTGTTGTACATCGAATCCTTGTCGGCCATCAGCTTGTAATTGAGCATGAGAGGGGTCTCCGCGGCCGGCTCATGGAGAAGGTCGTCGCGGATGATTACGATCGCCATGCCTGCGGGAGCAAGGTTTTTCTGCACACCGGCATAGAGCACCCCGAACTTGGAGACGTCGATCGGCTCCGAGAGGATGCAGCTCGAGATATCAGCTACCAGCGGCACCTTTCCCGTTTTGGGGATGTAAGGAAATTTGGTGCCGTAAATGGTGTTGTTCATGCAGATATGAACATAGTCCGCCTGCGGATCAAGGGTCAGCTCCTCCTGCAGGGGGGTGTGATCAAAGGCGGTCGCTTCGCTGCTGCCGGCAATGTTCACCTTGATGAACTTTGCGGCCTCCTTGGAAGCGATGGTGGAAAAATTGCCGGAACGAACGTAATCGGCCGTCCCGTTGCAGCGCAGGTTGATTGGCAGAGCGGCAAACTGAAGCGAGGCGCCGCCCTGCATAAAGAGCACCTTGTAGTTCTCCGGAATCCCCATGACCTCGCGCAGCAGGGTCTCTGCCCGTTTGGAAATTGCAATAAAGGGCTTGGAACGGTGGCTCATCTCCATCACGCTCATGCCGGTGCCGTTGTAATTGAGCATCTCATCGCGGCAGCGTTCCAGCACCGGGACGGGCAGCATCGAGGGGCCTGCCGAAAAGTTATAAACTCGGCCATACTGGTTCATGATAGTTCCTCCTTCAAGCAATGCGGCGGTGCGCCGCCATCTTATCCCTATTCAATATACGGCAATCCGCAGGCCAAAGCAAGTGGAATCGGGGATTTTCCCTGCAAAAGTTGGGGAAAATCCTTCTGTCTCCCTACCGCGCCGGAGAAAAGCTGTGTGTATTTCCCTTGCGCGGGGCGCCCGGATGGCTTATAATAAAGCCGTAATCCAACGGGGAGGGAATGCGCATGAAACTTTCACCTGCCGAGCTTGCCCGGGTCGAGGGCTATCTGAACGAACGCCGCGGCAATATGGTTGACACCCTCTGCCGCCTTGTCTCGATTCCGAGCGTGAGCCGCGACGACCCCGATCCCGCGCATCCCTTCGGTCCCGGATGCCGCGCCGCCCTCGATGAGATGCAGAAGATCTGCGCCGAAAAGGGCCTCGTGATGGTCAATCACGAGAATTACTGCGGCAGCGTCCGCTATGGGGACGGAGAGGAAGAACTGGGCATTTTTTCGCATCTCGACGTGGTCCCCGCCGGAACCGGCTGGACGGGAGATCCCTTTCTTCCGGTGGTGGAGAACGGCTTTGTCCGCGGACGCGGCGCGATCGACAACAAGGCGGGCGCGGTGGTCGGCCTTTACGCCGTCGAGTGCCTGAGGGCGCTGGGAATCCGGCTGCGGCATGCGGTTCGGCTTTTTTACGGATGCAGCGAGGAGGACATGATGAACGATGTCCTCTACTATGGGGAGAAGGTCGGCTGGCCGAAATTTTCTCTGATTCCGGACGCGGTGTTCCCGGCCGCCTTTGCCGAGAAGGGCATCTGCGCCGGGTATCTCACCTCCGGCCCCGTTGCGCGGGAGATCCGCTCTCTTCGGGCGGGGACCGTCACCAACGCGGTGGCAGGAGACTGCGTGCTGACCCTCGCGCCCGAGCACTTTGCGGCAGTGCACGCCTGCCGGACTGAGCGGGTCCGGGTGACCTTTGAAAACAAGGAAACGGTGGTGCGGGCTTCCGGCCTGGCGGCCCATGCCTCCCGGCCGCAGCAGTCGGTCAATGCCATCGCCCTCGCCTTTGATGTGCTGCTCGCTGCCGGTATCCTCCGCGGGGAGGAACGCGGGCTGATCTCCTTCTGGGCCAAGTGCCTGCACGATTTTTACGGCGGGGAGCTGGGAATCGCGCTGGACCGGGGAGAATACGGGGAGCTGACCATCATCGGCGGCACCGCCGCGCTGGAGGACGGCTGCTTCCGGTTTGGCTTCAACTGCCGCTATCCCGCAGGGGATTCCTGTGAACGGATCGTTCCGCAGCTTAGTGCGGTGTGCGGGGCGCACGGCCTCTCCCTCACCGTGGAGGAGGGGGTTGACGGCTTCTGCATGAGTCCCGATCACCCGCTTGTGACCGCTCTGACCGCTCTCGCCAACGAGCTGACCGGTGAACAGCGTGTGCCCTATCTGATGAATGGGGCGACCTATTGCCGCGATATCCCCAATTCAATCCCGTTCGGACCTGAGATGGATCAGGATGCCCCGGCCTTTCCGGTCGGAAAGGGGGGAATCCATCAGGCGGACGAATCGATGTCGATCGACGAGCTGGTGCAGGCGGTGAAGATCTATGTCGCGGCTCTCGTCGAGCTGGACACTCTGATTTAGCAAAACTCATTGCGAATTGCAATTTTTATACAGTAAATTACAAAAAGGAGAAATTAAAATGAAACAAATCATCGCATCCAGCAGTGCGCCCGGTGCAATCGGCCCGTATTCTCAGGCTGTCAGGGCGGGAAATTCCCTGTATATTTCGGGTCAGATTCCGATCGACCCCGCCACCGGTGAGTTTGCCGGGAGTGACATTGTCACTCAGACCCGCCAGTCCCTGAAAAACATCGGGGAAATTCTCAAGGCCGCCGGCATGGATTACGGCGACGTGGTCAAAACCACCGTTCTGCTCCAAAACATCGGGGATTTTGTCGAGATGAACCGCGAGTATGCCAAGTTTTTTGAAACCGACTGCCCGGCCCGCGCCGCCTTTGAAGTTGGTGCGCTGCCCAAGGGCGCGCTCGTCGAAATTGAAGCGGTCGCCTACAAAGAGTAATATTTTATAAGAAAAATCCGCCTCGGAGATACCGGGGCGGATTTTTAACGGTCTTCCTTTGCCATACGGGTAACAGCGAATTCAGACAGATCAGCGGTGACGAGTCCTTGGCTGCCCAGATAACGGTTCAGCATATCAAAGTGGCGGTACAGATCCGTAATCAGGGCGCGGTCGTTTTCCCTTCGCAGTTCCCGGAGCAGCGTACAGCAGGCGGCGCATGCGATGTCAACACAATGGGTGCTATTGCCGGCGGACGTTTTGTCGTATCCGCCCTTTTTGTCGAGTACCGCGCAGCAGCTGATCCACAATGGAAGAGTTGTTAAAAATTTTGGATGTTTCCAAACAAATTCTTCGACATTCTTTGCAAATTCGTCCGGCCGGAGAGCTCCCGCATACGCGCTCAAAAGCAGCTTTTGTTTCGGGGTAAAATTCTTTTCAGTTCCCAGAATTTTTGTGGTCAATCCCCCGAGATACAGTTGGTAGCAGTCGAACAGGGAATATTTCGTTTTGGTGGTGCTGGGGCCGTAATCCAAATAAAAGACAAACAGCTCAATCATCCTTTGCCGGAGCATGTTTTGGATTTCTTCATAATCCGGGGAGCCCTGCTGCAAAGAAATCAAAACCGCAGAATAACGGCCGTCTGTACAGGAAAGCCGCTCCCCCCTTGCCTCGGCTCTCGCAATTTCGAGGGACTCGGATACCATGTCAATCGTCTGTTCGAGATCCAGATGAAAGAGGGGAATTCCTTTTCTGACATATGAGGACTGATAATCCAAAAGCAGGGAAAGAAGCTGATCCAGATACCTCGCCTGACTTGAAGAATCGTTGGCCCGTCCGGCGGCATTGGCTTTTTGTTCCAACATTCCGATTGAAGCAAGAGCGGAATCGCGATATGTCAGGGCCTGCCGATAACAGTTCCTGCACAGTTCACTTGGCGGGCAGGGGAGTTCCTTCAGCCCCTTTCCGCACAGCTTGCAGTGATAAGGACGATTGCCGAACAGGTCAAACATTTTAATACCCCTTTTAGTACAGACACTTCACCCATCGCAGCACAAAGCGGTTCTTTTTGCTCTCGCTGCGGTCGATCTGGTCAAGCAGATCATCGACCAGCGTCTCCGCCTCCGCCCGTTCCTCGCCGGTCAGCCAGTGGGGGCTGAAGGCGGCCTTTTCAAAGAGCTCGGTCATCCGGACGAGGGAATCACCCCATTGGGCGCCCCATTTTTCAGCGGCAGGTGCGGTGAGCTTCCGGATCGATCCGCCGGGGTCAGGCAGGCCGACGGCCGGGAGCAGCTTCAGCAGAAACGAGGTCATATTGCAGACGGCCTGATTCGGGTCCTCGACCGCAAAGGAGCGTTCCCGGCGGGAAATCAGCCAATAGCGGCGCGCCAGCCAGAGGAAGAGGGCGAGCAGCAGCACCCAAAGCGGGAGAAGCCAGAAAAGGACGGCGGCCAGCGGATTGGTCTGCCCGGCCGGCGGATCGGCGGGCGGGTCCTCCTCCTCGGGGGGCGGAGGCTCATCCTGCCCGCCTCCGGCGGAGGCTTCGGGCGGAATGCCGCTGCTTACCGCCTGCTGGTAGCCGGGAATTACGTCAAAGGGAAGCCAGCCCACCCCGTCGTGGTAGTATTCGGCCCATGCCGAGGCGTTGCCGGAGGGAACATATACGACATCGCCCGGCTCCACTCCCTCGAGGTCCACCGAGGTGACAAGGTAGCCCTCGACATAGCGGGCGGGAATGCCGCAGTAGCGCAGCATCAGCACCGCGGCCGAAGCATACTGCGCCGCGTTGGCGCTCTGCCTCTCATAAAGGGTTTGGATCAGGCTGCCTTCTCCGTCAAAGCCCTTGGCGCGGGTCGAAAAGCTGAGCTTCGAGTTCAGCACCGAGAAGATGGTCGATTTTGCGTCGGTGTAGCCGCGGTGGGTTTGTCCGGGGACGCCGGCTTCCCCGAGATCGGGGGCAAGCTGCCCGCGCTCGATGTCGGGAATTTCGGTGTAATTTTCATAAACAAAATGGCGGTAGCGCGCTTCCTCGGTCAGATACTTCGAAAGAGCGGCGGAGGGGGCGTCCTTCTGCTGGTCGAACAGGGAGACAACCGCGTCGGCCTTGGAAAAATCCTCGGGGAGGATGGAAAACTCGTATTCAGCCTGCCCGCCCCAGCCGGGGCTGCAAAGCGAAGCCTCGGTGGTGCGGTCCGCATCGAGCAGGCCGTCGGTTTTGACGTCGGCCAGGCCGTAGGGGGCATAGACCGCCGACCGGCAGGCCGAGATGTTTTTGACGGTCATCCGGTTGGCGCGTCCTTCATCGTAATAGCCGAGCGCCTCCGCCAGAGAACCGAGCTGGGTTTGGGGATAAAAGCCATTCTGGTGGAGCCGGTAAAAAAGGCTGTTGTATCCGGCGACGGTATTGCGTTCGAGCGCCTCCCACCCGGAGCCGGTAAAGCGCTGGCCAACATAGCCGCGCAGGTGCATCGGATAGGGCGCTTCAAAGGTGACCTCGAGCGCGTCCTTCATCGAGAGGCGGTCGCCGGGCCGGCTCAGATCGCCTTCCGGAAGGCCGGGCAGCATCTCCCCCTCGTAGCGCAACGTGTGAATGGCCGAGCGGACCGCTCCGCCGCCCCGGGAAAAGAAGCTGTCGAGCTTTTCCTGCGGGGAGCCGAGAGATACCAGCAGCAGGGAGCCGGCCAGCAGCGCAAAGGCCATCACCCCGGCCGCAGGCAGCAGAATGACGCCGCGGTCGGGTGCGCCGCCCTTGGCCGAAAGAGCGCGGCAGACAAGCAGCATGGACGCAAGGCAGAACAGCAGCGTCCAGATGCCTCCGGTATCGGTGACTTCAAGCGGGCCGAGCACCGCGGCCAGCACCAGCAGCAGAGCGGCCGGCTGCCAGAGGGCGCGGCGCACCATCATGCAGCAGAGCAGAGAAAGAAGCAGCGCGAAGGGAATCAGAAAAAGAGTGGTGCAGACGAGAAATTCCTCCGGCTTAACGGTTACAACATAACGCGGCTCAATGCGGGAGAATTCCGCGGCAAAGAGCTGCTGGATCTGGTTGACCGCGATCACCAGACCGTTGCGGGAACGCTCGGCGGTAAAAGCCCAGAGCAGCACCGAACCGGCGCCCAGGCCGCCGGCTGTGGCATATTTCATTTTTTTAGTAACCTGCGGCAGCGGCAGGACAAAATGGAAGGCGGCGATCGCCGCCAGACCGACCGCCGCCATCAGCGCGCCCGACGCGGGAAGCGCGAAAAGCCGCAGAAAGGAGCCGCCGCAGCCGAGAAAGAGCAGCACCGAAAGCAGCGCGCAGCCCGCCGCATCCAGCAGCCCCGGAACGGGAGCGCTTTTGGGCGGCACGACCTTGAGCTGGATGGACCGGCTGTTTTGGGGCTTAGGCTGGGAATTGCCGCGGGGCCTGCGCGGAAACCGCGCCGGGAAGGACAGCTTCATGGCCGTGTCCCTCCTTTCTGATCAGACTATGAGATTCCCGAGCTCGTCGGGATAGGTCTTCGGATGAAACCAGATCAGGGTGTCGCTGGGAGCATCGTCCTTCCCCTTGGGACGGTCGGTGCAGCAAAGGACGGTCGTCCGCTGGTCCCCGGGAGGCGGGGAGAGCGGGCGGCCGACGCAGACCGCGAAGATGCGGGAATATTCGGGCGCAAGGAAAAGCTCCCCCGCCTGCTCGGTGCCGGGAATTCGTTCGCCATGTCCCGAGAGGGCGCCCGGCAGCGACATTGTCAGGTCGTCGATGTTCTGCACCGTCCGCCGTTCGATCGGACCGTCGCCCGTCTCCCACGCGACGGTATGGACGATCCCCTCGTCGAGCAGCGCCTGCGAGAGGGAAACCGCCGCTTCGGCGGCGGCGTCGAAGCAGGCGGGATGAGGGGAGCTGCCCGCGGGACGGCGCAGGTCGAACAGCAGAAGCAGCGAACGCTTGATGGGGCGTCCCGGCTCCCGGATCATCAGGTTGTCATATTTGGTGGTCAGCTTCCAGTGGATCTGACGCAGCGCGTCCCCTTCACGGTATTCCCGGATCTGGTGGACCTCGCTGACATCTTCACCCGCGCGGGCGGGATCATATTCCTCGCTCTCCTCAAGGGAGAGGTTCAGAAAGCCGGTCAGCAGCCGCAGCGGGAAGGTGTTGGGCAGCACCGTTGTGATGGCTCGTCCTTTTGCCGCGACCGGGAAGGAGATCAGCCCGAAAAAATCGGCCGCCCGCACCTGTCCGGTTGAAAGCAGAATCTGCCCGCAGTGGCGCGAGCCGATTGAGAGGCTTACCTGCCTGGAGGAAAAAGGGGGCAGCGAAACGGCGACCAGTCGGGTAAACTGCTCGCCGGTCAGCCGGTTTTCGAGGGTCATGCGGCAGCGCAGCTGCATCAGCGGGAAGGGGCTGTCGTTTTTGACAGAAAGCTCCGCCGAAACGCCGCGGCGCTTGGGCGCAAGCTCCCGGGAGGAAAGACGAAGGCTGATCCGCCGGGAGGCAAGGCAGCTCACCGCCGCCGAGGCTGCGAGCAGCAGCGGCAGCAGCACCAGCAGGGCGCGCAGCGCCGTGGAACCACCGAAGAGACAGAGCAGCAGAATCGAGACGAGCCAAATCGGCCAGAGCCAGAGAGGTGAAATCATCGGCGCGAGCCTCTGCCCGACGATCCCGAGACGGGGGCGGCGGTCTTTTCAAGGATTTCAGCGAGCAGGTCGGCGGCCGACCGTTCGGCAAGCCGGGCCTTGGAGCTGAGCAGCAGCCGGTGGGAGCCAACCTCCGGAAAGACATAGGAGACATCTTCCGGCACGACATAATCCCGGCCCATGACAAAGGCGCGGGCCTTGGCCATCCGGCAGACGGCGAGCGCCGCGCGGGGGGAAAGTCCGAGCTGAATCGCCGGGTGGCTGCGCGAGGCCTGCGCGAGCCGGGTGATATATTCATAGATGGAGTCGGCCACAAAAATTTCGTCGGTCTGGCGCTTCATGGCAGTCAGCTCGGCGGCGTTGGTCACCGGATGGAGGGTGTCAAGCGGGTTTGCGGTCTGCCGGTCCCGCAGGATGTTGACCTGGCTTTCAAAATCGGGGTAGCCCATCGTCAGCCGGATCATGAAGCGGTCAAGCTGGGCGGGAGGAAGCACCTGTGTACCCGCCGATCCCACCGGATTCTGGGTTGCAATGACAATGAAGGGCTGCGGCACCGGGCGGGTGACTCCGTCGAGGGTGATGTGCCCTTCCTCCATCACCTCCAGCAGCGCCGACTGGGTTTTGCTTGAGGTGCGGTTGATTTCATCCGCCAGCAGCAGATTGGTCATTGCCGCTCCCGGCTTGTAGGCGAGCGCCCCGCCCGCCTTGTCGTAGACCGAAAAGCCGATCACGTCTGAGGGCATGCTGTCCGAGGTAAACTGCATCCGCTTCGAGTGGATGCCCAGCGTCTTGGCGAAGGCCAGCGCAAGGGTGGTCTTGCCCACGCCGGGGACGTCCTCAAGCAGAATGTGTCCTCCCGAGAGGATCGCCATCAGCACCTTGGCAAGGATTTCGTCCTTGCCGATGATCACCGTCTGGACCTGCCGGAGAATTTCGTTGCATTTACTTGCCATTCCTGTGCTCCTTACCGTCCCCCGCGTGCGGCGGAAAAACCGCTTTGATCCCGGCCCGCCGTGACAGGGCGGACCGGGATCTCAGCCGCGCGGGAAATTTCGTGTGATTTAGTGCCGGTCGTCGTCATCCGGGAAGTCGTTGTCATCGTCGTACTCATCGTACTGGCTGTAGCCGTCATCCTGCCGCTTCACCTTGTTCTGATAGAGCACAAAGCCGACCGCGCCGCCTGCCGCAAGCAGGCCGACGATGATGAGCACCCATACCAGAGCCGAGCCGCCCTTTTTCGGGCCGTCGGTGTCATCCGCGTTGGTATCGACGTCGACCACCTCTTCCGGCTCGCTCGAGGGGTCCTCCTCCGGCGCGCTGGATTCTTCCTCCGGTTCGCTCGCTTCTTCAGAGGAAGAGGACGAGGAGGACTGGCTGGAAGAAGAGGAGCTCGCCTGCGACGAACTGGAAGGCGGATTATAGGTGGGAGTGGAGGAGGGGCTGCTGGGGATCGTCGGTGCGGGGACCACCACCAGATCACCGGAACCGGTGCTGCTCGAGGAGCTGCCCGAACCGGAGGATGGACGTCTCGGCGAAGTGCCGTTGATCGACGAGAGGAAGCTGTTGCTCAGCCGTTCGCTTGAGAGGAAATAGCGGCCGAGGGTGCGGGTCTTGATTGCGTAGGCATCCTCGGAGCTGTCCCACTCTGCGCTGACACGCGCAACGTTGCCTCTCTCATCGATCGAATAGACATAGTAGTTGTCCTCGCCGTCCGAGGGAGCGAGATAAAGGGTGCCTGTGCGGTTGAAGGTGGCATAGTTGCCGTTAAAGAAATCCACATAGGCGTCGGGGTATTCATCCAGAATATCGTCATAGAGATCCTCGTCTGGGTCGGTGGTCATGCCCAGCGTAATGCTTCCCTGTCCGACGGTGTTGACGACAAAGGAGCTGTCGGGGTCGGCCTCGAATTCGAAGATGAATTCGCTGTCCTGTTCAAAGCCGTCGCCCTTCTTGAAGATGGCGGCCTTTTCGGGGATGACCCCCTCGCCCACGTCGGTGTCGCTCGAGGACTTATAACCGATTTCGATGGCGAGGTCGAGCACCACATTTTCAAAACGGTTCTCGCGGTCGCCCCTGGTCTGCTTGACGGTGATCTCGCCGAATACGTCGCGGGAATCGGTGGACGAGCGGTCGTTGACCTTGATCGCCACGCAGTAAATATAGCTCATGGCGCTGCTGGTTGCGCCGGTCGGGGCGTCGGCCACGCGGATTTTTTTAATCGTGGGGTTCCCGAGATAGCGGCCGCTGTTCTCTTCCCAGCTTGCCTTGGCGGAGGCGTCGCCCGCGGCGGACGACTCATAGACGTAGCGGTAGCGGTTGTTTTTCAGGTCGTCATATGCCTTCTTGGCGGTTTCCATCTTTGTCTTCGCGGCGGATTCCGCTGTCTGCGCATCGGTGTAGGTCTTTTTTGCCGCTTCCAGTTCCTTCTGGGCGGCATCCATTTTGGCCTTTGCTTCGGTTGCACTGGCGGCGTTGTTCAGGTTGTCCTGAGCCTTTTTCAGCGCTTCCTTCGCTTTTGTGACGTTGTCCGCAGCGGTTGTCACCGCCTGCTGTTTGCTGGAAACGGCAGTGTCGGCCTTGTCCTTGCGGCTTTGTGCGTTGGTTACTGCCTGAGCAAGATCGCTGTTGGCCTTCTGCGCATCGGCATAGGCCTTCTGCGCGGTGGTATAGGCGCTTTCCTTCGAGGCGTAGGTGCCGTTCTTATAGGTGTCACGGTCGCCGATCGCCTTCTGCCAGGCGTCATAGGCCATCTTTTTTGCTTCGCCGGTGTCGGCCTCCGGGTAAGCGTCGTAAGCGGCCTTGGCGCTGGTGACCAGCCCCTCCAGACGGGTCAGCTCGGCAGAGGCCGTATCAAACTGGCCCTTGGCCGTGTCCTGCGCTGATTTCAGGCTGTCAAGGGTCGCCTGCGGGACCGCGTTCGCCGTCTGCTTCGCCTTTGCGTCGGTCAGGGCGGCCGCCGCGTTGGTCTGCTCGGTTTTCGCGGCGGTCAGCTCCCCGTCGGCCTTGGCTTTGGCGGCTTCAGCCTCGGTCACCTTGTTCTGCGCGTCGGTTACCGCCTTCTGCAGCGCGGTGGTATCCCCGTTGGCGGCCTCATAGGCGGCCTTGGCGGTATTATATGCCGTCTGCTTCTGTTCCTGGGCGGTCTTTGCCTTCTTTGTGGCTTCCTGCGCCGTACCATAGGCTTTGTCGGCTGCGGCGTAGGCGGTATAGGCATCATCGATTCCGCTTGCCCCGCCGTTTAAGAGCGGAAAATACATCGTCTCCCCATAGGGGACGCGGCTGACCGAGCCGGACAGATCAAGGCGGCCGTCGTCGTCCTCGATGTAGGCGACCTGCGAGACGTCGGCAACCTTGTAGGTGGCCTCCGCCGCCGAAACCGGAACAGCCAGAGCGGAGAGCATGGCGGCAGAGAGCAGCAATGCAAAGAAACGTTTCATACAAATTCCCTCCTGTAATCGATATCATCCCGCCCCATGGCGGATCAAAGCGTCCCTGCCGGGAATTCCTTAGGACGCGGGGCTCACCAATATTCTCCATTGTATCACATTCTGTCCTCTTCGCCTAGAAGCAAAAAGTGAATTTTATGCGAAACAGGGGTCCGGCATTCCTATCCATAAGGTGTCATCTGAGGGAGGCTTTTCTTGCCTGTGCTGAAAATTTTTCTATAAAAAGCCCCTGCCGGGAAGCAGGGGTGCTTCCCGGCAGGGCGAAAAATGTCAGGGGCTGGAGATTAACGGCGGAAATCCCGGTCGTCGTAATCGTCGTCCTCGTCGTAATCTTCCTCATCGTAGTCGTCGTAATCGTCGTCACGACGGCGGGAGCGGCTCGAACGGGGCGCCGAACGCCGGCGCTTCTTCGAGGAGCCTGCGCGCGAAGCATAGAGAACGAAGCCGGCCGCGGCAGCGACGGCGAGCAGAGCGACAATGATCAGCACCCAGATAAAGGCACCGAGGCCGCTCTTCTCAGGAGCGTCGGAATCGTCCGGTTCGGTATCGACGTCAATAATTTCCTCCGGTTCAGATTCCGGTTCCTCCGGCTCGGATTCCGGCTCGGAGCTTTCTTCCTCAGGTTCAGAGCTGCTTTCCGGCTCAGAGGAGGAGGGCGTCGAGGAGGAAGGGGGCGGTGTGGAGGAGGAGGGGCGTGGCGCGGTGCTCGACGAAACGGGCTGGGTGGTGCTGGAAGCGGGCGCGGTGGAAGAGGAGGGCGGAGGAACAACCACCAGCTCTCCGGAGCCGCCCGCAGAGCCGGACGACGAGGAAGCGGACGAGCTGCCCGAAGAGCTGCTCTTGGTGCTCAGCTTTTCGTCCGAGAGGACGTAGCGCCCGAGGATATTGGTGCGGATGGCATAGCATTCCTCATATTCGTCCCACTCGGCATCCACCCGCGAGAGCCTGCCCTTGCTGTCGATGGCGTAGACATAATAATCGCCTTCGTCGCCCGAGGGGCCCGGCAGATAGAGGGTGCCGGTGCGGTTGAACTGGGCGTAGTTGCCATTGTAGAAATAGAGGTCGGCGGTGGGATATTCGTCGCCGATGTCGTCGTCGAAGTCGATATCCATGCCGAGGACGATCGTTCCCTGGCCGTTGGTGTTGACCACGAAGGAAGCGTTGGACTCGGCCGCAAATTCAAAGGTGTAGTCGGATTCCTCTTCAAAGCCGTCGCGTTTCGAGAAGGAGGCGGGCTTGATCGGGATAATTCCCTCGCCCTCGCTCTTGCTCGCGGAAACATAGCCGAGTTCAATCGCAACGTCAAAGGCGATTTCGCCGAAGCGGTACTCCTTGTCGCCGGTCGTCTGCTTGAGGGTTACCCGGCCGAAGAGATCCTGATCCTTGGTGGCGCTCTTCTGCGCGGTCTCGATGGCGAGAAAATAGATCAGCCGGTTGCCGCCGACGCCCGAAAGATATTTTTCGCTGTCTGCGGAAACGCGCTTGCGGAGAATCGACACATCCTTGACGTAGGTGCCATTTTCCTCCCACTTGTCGCTGACCTTGATCTTTTCCACCTTCTTGGAGTCCGCGACATGTCTGCTGTTCTCTTTCAGCGGGAAATAGGCGGTTTCGCCGTAGGGCACGTTGTCGGCCGCGCGGGTCAGATCGACGTAGCCGTCGTCATCCACCAGATAAAAGCTGTCTGAAATGCCGGTGATTGCGTTTTCTCCTTCCGCAGAGGCAAAGACCGCGGTGGAAGCCATCATTGCCAGCGCCAGCAATCCTGCGAGAATACGTTTCATGAGGATACTCCTTCCTGAGTTTGATCGCGTCCCCGGCGGGGCCGCCCCATTCGGGTTAGAATAAGGACATTGTACCATATCGTAGCGAAAATGCAAGAAACTCATGAAAAAAGGTATGAAAATTGACAATTCGGAGAGAAAACGGTACCAATTTCGTAACCAATTCCGAAAATTCCGGGAAAGAGAGCCATAAAAGGTTCCGAAAAAAGGAAAGAGGCGCGCCGCATCCGCGGCACGCCTCCGGAAATCCGAATTAAGCGGTCATCAATTTGTCCAGTTTGAAGGCCTTGAGGGCGTCCTGGTTGAAGGAAATTCCGAGGCTGTCGGCCGCGGCCAGCAGCTTTTCGTTGTATTCATCCTGCTTCATCAGCGGGAGCATCGAGAGCTTGGCCGACTGATAGGCGCTTTCGTCCTCCATCAGGCTGCGGCGCTCAAACAGGATGCCGTAGTTGTCGTCCTCATAGGTTTCGGGCACGTTCATCGTGTCGTTGGCAAAGATCTGGTCGCGCAGCGCCTGCGGATAGTTGGTGTTCTCGCGGTAGACCAGGGAAATCTGCTCCGCTTCGACAAGCGGGCCGTGGGTGTGGGCGTTTCCGCTGTCGAGGGTGCTGTGAATCGCTTCATCCCGGGCCACAATCAGGTCGAAGAGCGGTTCCCCCGCCCTGGAACGTTCAAAATAGGATTCGATCAGCTCCTGCTGCGCGGCGGCGCCCGCCTCGTCAAAGGCGGTGCCGGTCGCCTGATCGTAGGTCTTGGAGAGGACCAGCATCAGGACGCGGCGGTAATTTTCCTCATAGAAAGCGCGGTAATCCTCTTCGCTGACGGCAAATTCCCCGCCCTCGCCATAGTAGGCCGAAAAAACAAGCTGGGATTTGGCGGCGTTGAGGTTGATCGCTTCGACCGAGGAATAGCCGATGCCCGCCTTTTCCATGCGGTCGCTTTCGCTTTCCCAGGACTGGCGCAGCCCCTGCGTCGCGGCAGCCGCAGTCTCCGGGTCGAGGGTGAGGCCGAGGCGGTCAAACTCGCTCTCAACCGCGACAAAGGTGCGGGTCAACTCGGCCGCGCGGTTGTTGATCCAGTCGGCGGCCTTGGCCCCGTCGATTTCCTGCTCCAAAACATTCTTCGACATGTCGGGCACCTTGTAATAGGCTTCGTTGAGCGCGGTGAGCTGATGGGCAATATAGACCCCCGCGGGAACCTCCCCGCCGGAATAGGTCGCGGCGATACGGGTCTTTTCGCCGAAGGTACAGCCCGAAACCGAGCAGACCGCCAGCGCCGCAGCCAGTACAAGCGCCGCAAAGCGTTTGGTGTTCATGATTAACTTCCTCCTTAAACGTTGGTGCAACGGCATCTATTATACCCCTTCGCCGGTGGAAAGTCCAGAAAAAGATCAGTGCACCGCAAAATCCGCGCCGCGAAAGTGCCCTTTCTCCCGCACGGCGGCAGAAGAAAGGGCACTCGTTTTGAAAAAGAGGCAGGGCGGGATCAGACTACTGCCCGCCCGAGGGCGGGAAAAGGCAGCCGCCTTGAAATAAGCCGGGACGGGTTCCAGATTATGGCCTGCCCGAGGGCGGGAAAAGGGCGGTCACCCCAGAAAAGGCCGGGGTGGAATTGAGGCTACTGCCCGCCCGAGGGCGGGAAAAGGCAGCCGCCTTGAAATAAGCCGGGACGGGTTCCAGATTATGGCCTGCCCGAGGGCGGGAGGAAGGGCACCGGACCCGGTGATGCAGAGCCGTTACAGCAGGGCGGGGTCGTAGACGGCGCGCGAGCCGCCGACGAATTTGGGACGGGTGCGGGCGCAGGAGATGCAGGCCTCTCCGATTTTGCGCACCGAAAGCCGCACCGGCACCGCCACCGGACGCAGGTGCATTCCGATCAGCGTCTGCCCGATGTCGATTCCCGCTGCGGCGCAGCCGATTCGTTCGACCGCCGCCGGATGCGAGAAGGCCGCCCAGGCCGCGGTGGCAAAGGAGCCCCCTGCCTTGGGCTGCGGCACGACGTTGACCCGGTCGAGCCGGTAGGCGCGCAGGGCCTCCTCCTCCACGATCAGCGCCCGGTTGAGGTGCTCGCAGCACTGGGCCGCGAGAAAGAGATCCGCATCGCGCAGCACCGGCAGAATCCCGTCGAGCACCGCCTTGGCAATTTCAGGACTGGAGTGGGAGCCGATCTTTTCGCCGCCGACCTCGCTTGAGGAGCAGCCAACCACAAAGAGATCGCCGGGGGAAAGCTTCGCCGCACCGAGCAGCTCGGTGACGGCAGCGCGCGCCTGTTCGGTTAATTGAATGAGGTCCATCGTCAGAGCGCCTCCTTATTTGAACCGCCGGATATAGCTGCGGTATTCGTCGCGGGTAAAAGGGGGCGTATAACGGCTGATCGCCCCGCGGGCCAGCGCGGCGTTTTCCTTCAGCAGATGGTAGGCGGTCAGCGCCATCATCTTTGAGGGCATGACCAGCGCCTTTTCGGGATCAACCACCGCAAAGTCGCTGCTGTGCAGGCTCCCCTGCGTCCCGCTGTGGGTAAAGTTGAGAACCGGCATCACCTGTGCGAGATCTCCCACATCGGTTGAGGCGTAGTTCTGCACCCCGGCATCCGCTTTCTCAACCGAGAACTCCGGCCCGAAAGCGGCGCGGACCGTTTCGGCGGCCAGCAGCTGCGCCGGATCGGCAGGGATGAAGGGTCCGGGCAGGTAACCCTGCCAGGTTTCTGTCTCGGCCTTTGCGCCGACGGCATAGGCGGTCCCCTCGAAAGCGCGGTCGAATTTGGCGGAAACCGCCTCGAGCGCATCGAGGTTGGCGGCGCGCACCATCCCTTCGACAGTGACATTGGCCGGAACGACGTTGATTGCGTCTCCTCCATGGGTGATGTTGGTGTGAACCCGCACGCAGTCGCGCTCTCGGAACCCCTCGCGGATCAGCCCGATCGCCGAAAGACCGAGGGCCGCGGCCGAGAGGGCGTTGACGCCGTTGTGAGGCGCGGCTGCGGCGTGGGCCGCTTTGCCCACCAGCCGGACCGTTTTGGTGAAGGAACCGGTCGAACAGTTGTTGCCGACCAGCAGGTCGGCTGCGGAATCGACCATGTGGACATGGGTGGTCAGGGCAAGATCGATGTCGTCGAATTCTCCGAGACAGATCAGCTCCGACTTGCCGGAGCAGCGGCTGATCTTCCCCTCGGCAGCGAGCCGCACCCGGCGCTCGATCGGGACATATTCCTCGGCGGGGACAAGGAAAAACACCACCCGCCCCTGGATGGAGCGCGCTACCTCGGGGTCGGCAAAGGCCGCCGCTGCGCCGAGCACCGCGTTGAGCTGGGCGTGGTGGCCGCAGGCGTGAGAAATTCCGCCAGCCGCGGCATTGGCCTGCGGGTGGGTTGGGCAGAGGATTCCGTCAAGCTCGCCGATTACGGCGACCGCCGGGCCATCTCCGTTCCCGATTTCGGCCCGCAGGCCGGTGACGGCGAGTCCCTCCCGGACGGTGTAGCCTAGGCCGCGCAGCCATTGGGCCGCGCGCCGCGCGGTGTTGAATTCCTCATAGCCGGTTTCAGCCGAACGGTAGGTTTCCTCCCCGAAGGAGAGAAGCGCCCCGCGCTTTGCGTCAATCTGTTCCAGAATCCGTGCTTCGACATGATCCATACTGCATTCCTCCTGATTCTTATTGCAAAATGGAATAGCCCTCGGGCAGTGCAATGGTTTTGGCGGGGATATTGCCAGAGATGGCTTTGATTTTCAGAATCATCTCAGCGAGCTGCTCATCCTTGAGGGCGCGGGTCATTCCCGCCAGCCTCCCCTCTGCGTCAAAGAAAAAGCGGACGGTATCCCCCTGCTGATCATACTGCTCATAGCGCAGCGTCTCGCCGTCAAAGAAGCCTTCTCCCCGCTCCTCAAAGGAGAGACAGGAAAAATCGGTGTCGAAGCCGCCCGACATCTCGGCCGGATCGACCTTGGTGCAGGTTTTGGAGGTGTCGTTGACCAGCCAGGTCGTTCCGTCCAGAGTCACGACCCGCATGGTGGTCAGCGCACCCGACATCTCGCTGGTCGTTTTGACCGCCGAATTTCCCTTGTCCACCGCGATGGTGACGGCGTTTTCCAGCCGGAACCCCTCAATTTCGATGACCGAGGTGCCGTCGATATAGTAGGCGCCGCCCATGAGCTGCTTGGCGATGGATTCAGAGAGGAGAGGATCCTCCTCCGGCTCGCTCTGCGCCTGCGATTCCCCGGCGGGATCGGCTGCGGAGACGGCCGTCGGCCCGCCGGAGGAGGGGGACGACGAGGAAAAAACGGAAGGGTCCCGGGAGCAGGCGGCGAGACAGAGCGCCGCCAGAAGGGCCGGGAGAAGGGCGGTAAACCGTTTGTTCTGCATCATGGGAGGCCTCCTGTGCTTTTTCCCTATCATAGCACAGGAAGGCCCGGAATTCAAAGGGATTCGGAGGTTTAGCGCCCCTGCGGAAAAATTTCGAGCGCCAGACGCATCCCGAGGTGAAGGCCTTCGGAGAAGGCAAGCTCCAGCTCGATGGCGTCCGGGACGCTTTGCAGGCTGCGCAGCGACTCGTAAAGCTCCCGCCTGCCGCCGGAAAGCCGCCCTGTAAAGCCGAAGAAGAAGCGCCAAGCCTTGAAGGGGCGGACGACTGTTCCCTTTTGGGTATCGGAAAAGGCCGCAGAGCCGGATGCGGGGAGAGGCTCCCTCGGACGGCGGGCCGCGCGTCTATCCCGGTTTGGCCGGACAGCGCAGACGGCGCATTGGCCGCTCGCAAGCGGCGGGCTTTTACTCCCGCCACGCGGCCGATCCCCCGGGCGGCGCATTGCCTGTCTGCAAGCGGTAGGGCCATGCAGCTGATTCGGGGACAGCCTCCCGCGGACGGAGAGGGCTGTGTGCACAGCCGTGCGGGCTTCATGAGGGAAAAGGCGGAAAATCGGAAAATGGCGCGCTTTTCCCTTGCCCTTTTTTTCGTTTCCCGTTACAATAAAAGAAACTGTCTGAAAGGAAGGAACAAGAATGGAACCCTCCAAGGTATATTTCAGCGACCTGCGGGCGCTGCCCGGAACCAACCTGCTCATCAAGCTGCAAAAGCTCGCCGTCGCGGCGGGGCTCGACAATCTGCCGCTCGACAAACGCTTTGCGGCGATTAAAATCCACTTCGGGGAGCCGGGCAACCTCTCCTACCTGCGGCCAAACTACGCCAAGGTGCTTGCGGATGCGATCCGCGAACGGGGCGGAAAGCCCTTTGTCACCGACTGCAACACCCTCTATGCCGGACGGCGCAAGGATGCTCTCGAGCATATCGACAGCGCCTTCGAGAACGGCTATACCCCTTATTCCTGCGGATGTCATGTCATCATTGCAGACGGGCTCAAGGGTACCGACGATGTTGAGGTGCCGGTTGCGGGCGGCGAATATGTCAAAAATGCCAAGATCGGCCGCGCCATCATGGACGCCGATGTGATCATTTCGCTCAACCACTTCAAGGGGCATGAACAGACCGGCTTCGGCGGCGCGATCAAGAACATCGGCATGGGATGCGGTTCCCGCGCCGGAAAGATGGAGCAGCACAGCTGCGGCAAGCCGTACATCAAAACGGACAAATGTGTTGGCTGCCGCTTCTGCGCCAAACAGTGCGCCCACGGGGCGATCCGCTTCGGGGAGGATCATAAGGCCTCGATCGACGAGAGCCGATGCGTCGGCTGCGGCCGCTGCATCGGGGTCTGTGCTCATAACGCTGTTTCTCCGCGCAATGACGCCGCGCCCGCCGAGCTTTGCAAGCGGATGGCCGAGTACGCCAAGGCGGTGCTTGACGGGAGGCCCCAGCTGCACATCAGTCTGGTGGTCGACGTTTCCCCCTACTGCGACTGCCACGGAGAAAACGATCTGGCGGTAATTCCCAACGTGGGGATGTTTGCTTCCGCCGACCCGGTGGCCCTCGATCAGGCCTGCGCCGACGCCTGCAACGCAATGCCTGTCATCCCAGGAAGCCTGCTCGATGAGCACCTGCACGACGAGACATGCCGGGGCGGCGATCATTTCCACACCATCTCACCCAATACCGACTGGGAGGTTTGTCTCGCTCACGCCGAGAAGCTCGGAATCGGCACCCGCCGCTATGAGCTGGTCACGATAAAGTAAATCCTTTGTATGGGAATGAGGCCCCCTGTCAGCGACAGGGGGCCTCATGTGCAGATGCGTTCGCGCTGGCTGAGGGTAAGGCGGCGGAGAAACGGCAGGGGCTTGTGCGGAGATGACTGCCGCACTGACCGGGACAAGGCAGCGGAGAAACGGCAGGGACTCATGTGGCAATGCTTACTCGCCGACAAAGCGATAGGGCAGAAGCCGCTTGCCGTAGGAATCAAAGGTGTAAATCGGCGCCAGCGGGTTATGTCCGGTGACCCGGTCCTTTACCGCGACAACGGTGATCGGAGCCTCGGCGTTTTTGATGAAGAGGGTGTCATGTCCGACGCAGAGGCCGAGCAGAAGATCCAGCTCGCAGCCGGCTTCGTTGAGCACCGCCGCCTGTCCGGCGGGGTTGCACATCGCCTCAAAGGCTTCGCCGCGCTTGAGCTGCTTTTCCTTCGGAATACCGAGCTGATCCTTTGACACCGAGCCGTTTTTGCAGCAGGCCGAGACGACTTCAAAGCCGTTGCCGCGCAGAATCCGGGCGAGGATGCCGGCCTCCTTCGAGAGGCCGGCGCAGAAGGCAAGACCCAGCTTCCGGTAGCCGCAGCGCCGGGTGTATTCCATAATTTCCTCCACCCGGGTCAGGCGGCAATATCCGTCGCATTCGACTTCGGCCGCAATACAGGCGGTGCGCCTGTCCTCTTGGCTGTAGCGGGCGAGGCTCTCCTCCGGAGAGACGCCCAAACTGGGACAGTTCTTCGGCGCGGTGGAGAGATCTCCGCTGCGGCATGGCTTGGCTGCACAGGCGTCACAGGCAGCGGGCAGGTGGTTGTTCATGTTGTCGCACTCCTTTCTGTTGGGAACGCCGAAAAATCTTTCGGCAATCCGGCCGGGAGATGGGCGCCCCTGACAAATTTTGAACTTGAGTGATGCTTCCAAAGAAACTTCATTCATGGGCAAAATTCCGGAACAGCCTTTGGATTTTGCAAAATTGACCGGGTAAATTTCCTGCGGATTGTAGGGGCAGAGAAAACACCTTTGGCAGCCGGTCGATCGCTGCTCGGGAGTTTGGCCAGAGAGATTTTTCCTTCATAAATTCCTGAATTTGAGTGAAGCTCCCAATGAAACTTTATTCAGGGGGCAGAATTTCGGCACAGGTCTTTGGAATTTGCAAAATTGACCGGGCAAATTTTCCGCGGATTGTCTGCACAGAAAAACGCTTTTGACGGCCAGTCGATCACTGCGGCTTTCTTAAATGACCATTCCGCCGTTGACCCCCAGCACCTGACCGGTGACAAAGGAGGCACAGGCGGTAAAATACCAGATCGCATCCGCGGTTTCTTCGGGGGAGCCGATTACGCCGAGCGGAGTTTCCTCCCGCAGGGCGGCGAAATCCGCTTCGCTCAGGCTTCGGTTCATGTCGGTGGATATAACGCCCGGCGCGACGCAGTTGACCCGCACACCGGAGGGGCCGACCTCTTTGGCGAGGGCACGCGTCAGGCCGATGACCGCCGCTTTGCTCGCCGAATAGGCCGCCTCGCAGGAGCCGCCCGTCTGCCCCCACATCGAGGAGAGGGTTACGATGCTGCCCTGATGCCGCCGGATCATGCCGGGAAGGGCGGCGCGGCAGCAGAGGAAAGCCGAACGGACATTGACTGCAAAGAGACGGTCCCAGTCCTCGAGGGAAAGGTCGGTCAGCAGTCCCTGCGGCAGGGCGGTCCCGGCGTTGAGCACCAGCCCGTCGAGATGGCCGAGGGCCTGCTCGGCAGACCGGACGAGCGATTCACACCCGGCAGGGTCAGCCAGGTCGGCGCGGATGGCGGTGATTCCCGGCAGGCGGGCGCAGAGCCGGCGCGTCTCCTCTTCGGCATGCAGCCAGCCGAAGGCCACGGCCCAGCCTTCCCGGAAAAAGCGTTCGACGGCGGCGCGCCCGATGCCGCGCGAGCCGCCGGTGATCAGTACTGTTTTGATAATGTCCAGCTCCTTACAGGCCCGGGAGTTGCGGGCCCGGATTATTTTCCCGCTTCCTGTGGCAGAACACATGCGCGCCGGCATCCGTGCCGGGGATCTGCTGCGGCCGTTTGCCGATTCTTTGTGGGCAGCGCCTCGGTACACGGCCTGGCCGTCCGATGTGCTGGCGGATTATTTGCCCGATTCCCGCAGGTAGCGCAGCACCCCCATTGCCGCCCGGGCTCCGTCTCCCACAGCGGTCGAAACCTGAAGAAGTCCGCCGGTGCAGTCCCCCGCGGCGAAAAGCCCCGGCACAGCGGTCTGCATCGAATCGTCAACGACGATCGAGCCGTTTTTGACCTCGGCTCCGAGCTTGCGGGCAAAATCCCCCGCACTCGCTGAGCCGAGTGCCACGAAAAGGCCCTCGACCGGCACTTCGCGCCCGCCCGCCAGCCGTACGGCGGAGAGCTGTTCGTCCCCCACGAGGGCGGCGAGAGGATCGGTGACGGCCGAAAGGCGGGGGTCCATCCCTTCCGGGACCGGCGCCCCATTGGTGAAGAGGGTCACGCCGCCCGCCACCGGAAGCAGGTGGGCGGCCTCATGCAGCGCGTAGTCTCCCGCGCCGAGCACCCCGACGGAGCGGCCGCGGTAAAAGAAGGCGTCGCAGACCGCGCAGTAGCTGACACCATGCCCCTCGAGCGCGGCAAGCCCAGGGATCGGAAGCGTCCGCCGGGAGGCGCCGGTTGCAAGAATGACGCAGGGGGCCGAAGCCTCCCCCTCTCCGGTCAGCAGGCGGAAGCCCTCCGGCTCCCAGGAGAGGTCGAGCGCCTCCGAGAAAAGAATCTCCGCGCCGAGCGACCGGGCTTGCTCGAGGCCGCGGTGGGCCAGCGCCTCGCCGCTGATCGGCTCTTCAAGGCCAAAGTAATTTTCAATCTTTTCGGCCTTTTGCAGCGCACCGAAGTCCTTGCCCACCAGCAGGGCGCGGCGGTTGGCACGGCAGAGATAGATGGCGGCGCTTGCCCCGGCAGGGCCAAGTCCGATGATGATGACATCCGGCATTTGATCGTCCTCCTTTTGTTTGGCTGCCCCTATTATAATCGATATCGGGAAAGATTACCACGAGGAATTGAATTTTACGTCAGAAGAGGGTATAATAATCAGGAAATCATCATGACCTCTGGCAGCACTCCGCGGCTCTTTCCTGCAAAACGGCCGCGGCGGTGTGATGCTTTGACAGAAGGAGAATTCCGATGGCGATAGAAAGGACCCTTTCCCAGCGCCGGGTTTACGACGGCAGAATCCTCAATGTCCGGGTGGACGAGGCGATCCTTCCCAACGGCAAAACCGTGACCCGCGAGGTGATCGAGCATCACGGCGCCTGCGGAATCGTGGCCTTCGACGAGGAAGGCAAGCTTCTGATGGTGCGGCAGTACCGCTATCCCATGGCCTGCGAGCTGCTGGAGCTTCCCGCGGGGAAGATCGACCCCGGCGAGACGCCGGATGCGTGTGCCGCCCGCGAGCTGGAGGAGGAAACAGGATATCGCGCTTCGGAGCTTGAATTTCTCGGGGATATCTATCCCATCGCCGCCTACTGCTGTGAGGTAGTGCATCTTTATCTGGCGAAGGGCCTTACCCGCGGGGCGCAGCACCTCGATCCGGACGAATTCCTCGATGTACTGCATGTCGATTTCGACGAGGCGCTCAGCCGGGTTCTCGCCGGGGAGCTGCCCGACTCCAAGACCCAGATCGGAATCATGAAGGCGGCGCTGCTGCGCCGGAAGTAACCCGATGGTTTGGGGACGGCCATGACGGCCAAAACCGATCGTATAGATAGTCAAGAAAAGGAGATGTTTCCAATGGCACTGGTTACCACTAAGGAAATGTTCAAGAAGGCCTACGAGGGCGGATACGCCATCGGCGCTTTCAACGTCAACAACATGGAAATCGTTCAGGGGATCACCGAGGCTGCGCAGGAGCAGAAAGCCCCCGTCATCCTTCAGGTTTCGGCCGGCGCGCGCAAGTATGCCAAGCACAGCTACCTTGTCAAGCTCGTTGAGGCCGCCATCGAGGAGACCGGCGTCGATCTCGCGCTGCACCTTGATCATGGCGCGGATTTTGAGATCTGCAAGTCCTGCATCGACGGAGGCTTCACTTCGGTGATGATTGACGGAAGCCACCACAGCTTCGAGGACAACATCGCCGTCACCCGCAGGGTAGTCGAGTATGCCCACGACCGCGGCGTTGTCGTCGAGGCCGAGCTGGGCCGGCTCGCCGGAATTGAGGATGCGGTCAACGTTTCGGAGGCCGATTCCTCCTACACCGATCCGGCTCAGGTCGAGGAGTTTGTCACCCGCACCGGCGTCGATTCACTCGCCATTGCCATCGGCACTAGCCACGGCGCCTATAAGTTCAAGCCCGGCCAGAAGCCGCAGCTTCGCTTCGATATCCTCGAAGAGGTAGAACGCCGCCTGCCCGGCTTCCCGATCGTTTTGCACGGAGCTTCGTCGGTGATGCAGGAGTATGTGCAGATGGTCAACCAGTACGGCGGACAGATGCCCGGCGCCATCGGCATCCCCGAGGAGATGCTCCGCGAGGCGGCCAAGATGGCGGTCTGCAAGATCAACATCGACTCGGATATCCGTCTGGCGATGACGGCGGCGATCCGCAGGCATCTGGTCGAGCATCCCGATCACTTCGACCCCAGACAGTACCTTGCCGATGCCCGCGACGCGGTCAAGGAGGTCGTTGCCCACAAGATGGTGCATGTCCTCGGCTGTGCAGGAAAGGCCTAAGCTCTTTTGAAATCAAGCGGTCCGTCCCGAAAGGAACGGACCGCTTGCCGCTCTGCCGGAGTTTCAGCCAGCCGCTCTGCGGCGGTTCTGCTCCGGGTTTGCCCGGTCCGGGGGCTTTGGCGGTATGGCTGCGGCGGTTCTATGCGGGTGGGGTACACTGTCAGACGTTTTGGCCGTCCGGTTCGTACCGGCGGCGGGTCAGCAGATAGTAGGCGGCGATCATGGCCGCCGTTGTTCCCCAGGCAAGCGGGCAGCAGATGTAGATATTGAAAAGACCCGGACGCAGGCGCATGCTGACGGCAAGGAATACCTGCCGCAGTCCCACCGTGCCGATCAGGGAGAGAAGCATCGGCATGCGGGTATTGCCGTAGCCGCGCAGAACTCCGAGGTACACCTCGCGGATGGAGAGGAAAAAGTAGAGAGGGACGATGGTACGCATCATTGCCGCCCCGACCTCCACCACCTGTGGGTCGGAGTTGAAGAGGGATACGCAGGGGACGGCGAACCAGTAGACGAGGAAGCCCAATCCCCAAGTGACGCCCAGCCCGAGCAGCAGGCAGCTTTGGATGCCGCGGCGGGCCCGGGCGTAGTTTCCGGCGCCGGTATTTTGACTGACAAAGGTCGTGATGGTCAGGCCGAAGGATTTGCAGGGCATTGAAACAAACTTGTCCAGCCTCTGCGCGACCCCGACCCCCGCCATGGCAGCGGGTCCGAAGCCGCCGATATACCGCCATACAAAGAGGCTCGAGAAGGAGATCAGAGCGCTTTGCAGGTTCGAAGGCATCCCGATGCCCGTCACATCGGCAATGATGCCCCGGCAGCGGGCAAAGCTCCCCGAAGTCAAGGCGGAAGCTCCAGTCGTACCGGAAAATGCGGAGGCAGACGAGCAGGACCGAGACGCATTGGGAAATGACAGTGGCGATTCCCACCCCGGCTACTCCGAGCGGGAGGCGGACGACAAACAGAAGATCGAGGACGATGTTGATGCAGCAGGATACCAGAAGAATCAGGAAAGGATGGCGGGAATCCCCGACCGCCGCAGAATGCCCGCGCCGATGTTGTAGATGACAGTGAGCATCAGTCCGGCGAGGTAGATCCTGAGATAGACGACCGCTTCGGCGTAAACCTCCGGCGGGGCCGCCGACAGGCGGACGAGCTGCGGCGTCAGCAGGATGCCCAAAACCGACAGGCCCATCCCCAGCACAACCGAAAAGGTGAAGGAAACCCGAATCGAGGAGCTTAACTCTTTGTGATCGCCCCCGCCGAACGTACGGGAAACGACGACCGACGCGCCGGCTGACATTCCGGTGAAGAAGCCGACCAGCAGATTCGACAGGGTCGAGCATATGCTGACGGCGGCGAGGGCGTGACTGCCCACAAAATTCCCTGCAACCAACGAATCCACGCTGTTGTAAAGGTTCTGGAAGAGCTCGCCCAGAATAATCGGAATGGAAAAAAGAATCAGTTGGCTTGTGATGCCGCCCTGTGTAAAATCGATGTTTCCGCGCAAGATCTGTTTCCTCCCTCTTTTCATAGTTCGACAGACGGATGCTTTTTGTAAAGGATACCATATTTTCCACCATTTTCGACCCCTGCGGTGCGAAATGCCGCGGCGGCGGGATTGCATGGAATTTCATAGTTTTCCTGTGATATTCTGTATTTGTCAAAAAGGGAACGGGATCTCCAAACAGGGAGTCCGTTCCCTTTTGCGTGCGGGGACTTTGCCGTTGCGTCGGACATAACATGGAGCGGGGCCCAAATTTGGATCGGACTCCGCCAAAAGGGGGGATATCATGAAAAAAGGAATCGATGTGTCACACTATCAGGGTCAGATTGACTGGCCCGCCGTCAAGGCGGGCGGTATTGGTTTTGCCATGATCCGCGTCGGCTGGACCCATTACGAGGGCGGCCTGACGCTGGATGACCGGTTTGTTCAAAACATTGAGGGGGCGAACGCGGCCGGTATTCCGGCGGGGGTCTATGCTTACGGCTACGATCTTTCTCCCGGTGCGGCCCGGATCAGTGCCGCACAGGTGATTGAGGCGGTGAAGCCTTACCGGCTTGAATATCCGGTTTGCTACGATCAGGAATATGAGGAGGTGCTGATGGCGCTTTCCCGCACACAGCGCACCGAAATTTGCGCCGCGTTTCTTGAGACGGTGCAGAAATCGCGCTACTACGCCATGCTTTATGCGAGTAAGGACTGGCTGGAGCACTGGGTGTTCGACGAACAGCTTACCGATTATGACAAATGGGTGGCCCAGTACGCCGATGCCTGCACCTATCAGGGGGAATTCGGCATCTGGCAGTACGGCGTGATGGGAGAGGAGGGGGTCAAGGGGCAGGATTACACCATCGCCGGACAGGTGCAGGGGGTCGCGGCCAACTGCGATGTGGATTTTTCCTATCGGGATTACCCCGGAATCATCCGCGAGGCCGGGCTGAACCGGCTTGGGAGCGTGCCGGAAACGAATTATGAAATGCTTTATAAAGAGGCGGCGCGGGAGATTGACCTGCTGCGCCCGAAGGCGGAAAAGTACGATCAGATTCGAATCATCGTAAACAGCTGACAGATTTCGACAGACTTTTCAAAATCGGGAAAAGAACTCCAAAAGCAACGGCCTGTTTTTGTGAATTACAATAATTTACAATTATATTAAAATATGTAAGAATATATTTGAAAAGTAAAAACAGACAGGAGTTGTTTATACTTGTATCAGGTCGTTGAAAGTGCAGCAGAAGGCAAAAGCGTCTATGGCATCGAGGGCTGCGGAGTTTTGGTGGAAGATCTTTCAGACGACCGCAAAGCGGTCGAGGCACTGGCCGCCCGATGCAACCACGGTGGTTTGGATCCCTGTCAGCTCTGGGAGGTGGCGGCGGATTTCGTTCAGCAGCAGGCGATGGAATAGCAGTGCTTTCGGATGGATTCCGGCTGCGGAAGAGGGGGTGCGTTCAACGGGCGCATCCCCTTTCGGATTCGGCGGGATTTTTACAGGAAAGGGGTAGCGCGGCGGCGTAATTACGTGCTATACTAATCCTGAGGTTCGGGCGGAAAGCCGTGAGGGCGCCCGCCGCATAAAAATCCGCAGCCAGCGGGAATGATAAACGGGAGTGAAAAACATGGCAGGATCAGGAAAGGGATTTTTGGCTGAATTCAAGGAGTTTATTTCACGCGGAAATGTCGTCGATATGGCGGTTGGCGTTGTCGTGGGCAGTGCATTTACCGGAATTGTCAATTCGCTTGTCAAAGATGTCATGATGCCGGCGATCGGATTCCTGATCGGCGGGGTCGATTTTGCCGACCTCAAGATAGTCCTTGCCCCTGCGGTGGGAGAGACACCGGAGGTGGCGGTTCTCTATGGGACCTTCCTCAATCAGATCGTGAACTTTTTGATCCTGGCTTTCGTCGTGTTTGTGATGGTCCGGATGCTCAACCGGTTCCACCGCAAGAAGGAGGAGGCGCCTGCGGCCCCCGCGGCTCCGCCGGCCGACATTGTGCTGCTGACCGAGATCCGCGACCTTCTGAAGGAAAGGGAAGGAAAATAATCAAAGATGAGGGGAAAGCCCCGCACGGCGCGTTTGACGCCGGACGCGGGGTTTTTCCTTTCTTCAAAAAGTTACTTAAAAAGCGAAATGATATCTTAACCAGCAACAAAAGAGAAGGGAGAGAAAAGCCATCGAAAGAAAAAAGGAGCTGACCGCGGAGCAGGTGCTTGACGAGCTTTCATCTGTGGCGTTTGCCAATGCCGCCGACTTTGTGGAAATCACCGGTGAAGGGAGGGTGCAGGTCAAGCCGACGGCTCGGATTCCGAAAAGAAAACGCGCGGCGATGATCGGAATCCGGGCGGCTTCGGGCGGGGTGGAAATCAAGCTGGCCAACAAAATGCAGGCCTTGCAGATGCTTGGACGGTATCTCGGCGCATTTGCGCCGGAAACGGGGATTGAGGATCTGGAAGCGGCAAGGGCGGAGGTGTTTGGGGATGAAGGAGCGGCGGATGAATAGCATCCCCTTTTGCTTTGGAGAAAAGCACCGGGACTATATGCGCCGGTGTCTCGGCGCCTCGGTCTGTGTGGCAGAGGGAGCGGTGCGCTCCGGCAAGACGGTGGATCACGTGTTCGTTTTCGCAAAACTGCTCGAGGACGCGCCCGACCGGCTGCACCTGGCCACCGGGCCGACCCTTGCGAACGCGCGGCTCAATATCGGGAGCTGCAACGGCTTCGGACTGGAGGCGCTGTTCCGGGGGCGGTGCCGCTGGGGAAAGTTTCAGGACAATGAGTGCCTTCGGGTGCGCACGGCGACAGGAGAAAAAATCATCATCTTCGCTGGCGGCGGAAAAGCCGACAGTTTTCGAAAGATCAGAGGGAATTCCTACGGGATGTGGATTGCCACCGAGATCAATCTTCATCATGACAGCATGATTCGTGAGGCGTTTAACCGGCAGCTCGCGGCAAAGCGCCGGCGGGTTTTCTGGGACCTGAACCCCGAGGGTCCGGGCGCTGCAATCTATACCGAGTACCTCGACCGCTATGCGGCGATGCAGGCGAAGGGAGAGTTCCCCGGAGGTTATTGCTACGGGCATTTCACCATCCGGGACAACGCCGCCCTGCCTCCCGGACGGATCGGGGAGATCGAGGCGCAGTATGACCGGGAAAGCGTCTGGTACCGGAGGGACATTCTAGGGGAGCGGTGCGCCGCCGAGGGCCTGGTCTATCCGATGTTCGATCCCGCGCGGCATGTGGCGGTCCGCCGCCCCGGGCCGCAGGCCGAATGGTACCTTTCGGTTGACTATGGAACGATGAATCCCTGTTCGATGGGGCTCTGGGCGGTGGAGCGGGGCCGGGCGCTGCGCGCGGCCGAATGGTATCACGACGGCCGGCGGACAAGGCATTCGATGACGGACGAGGAATATTACACAGCCCTCGAACGGCTGGCCGGACGGCGCCCGATCCGGTATGTGATCGTCGATCCGTCGGCTGCGTCCTTCATCGAGTGCATCCGGCGGCACGGGCGGTTCCGGGTGCGCGGCGCCCAGAATGCAGTGATCCCCGGCATCCGCACAGTGGGCTCGATGCTTGAGGCCGGGCGGCTGGCGATCGATCCTTCCTGCGCCGACTGCATCCGGGAGATGCGCTCCTACCGCTGGGCGGACGGCGGGGAGGACCAGGTGGTCAAGGAAAACGACCACGCGATGGACGACATGCGGTATTTTTGCTATACGGTGCTGCGGCGGGAGCCGTGGAGACGGGAGGAGGAAAAAGAAGATGTTTGAAAGATGGCTGGCACAGATCAGAGGACAGACGTCCGCGGCGGCATCTCCTGTGGCGGAGGACCGGATGGCCGAGGCGGTCGCCCTTTGGGGCGGACTTTACCGGGGACAGGCTCCCTGGCTCGCGAAGGGCGGCGGACTGGAGCTGCCCGCCGCGATTGCCTGTGAACTGGCGCGTCAGACAACGCTGGAGCTGGAAAGCAGGGTGGACGGATCGGAACGGGCGCGGTTTCTGGACGGGCAGTATCAAGCGGCGCTGACGCGGCTGCGGCCCGCCTTTGAACTGGGATGCGCCACCGGAGGGCTGGTCATGAAGCCCTATCCGGACGGACAGGGCGGCATCGCGGTGGACTTTGTCGGAGCGGACCGCTTTTTGCCCACCGGATTTGACAGCCGGGGCAGGCTGACCGGAGCGGTCTTTGCCGAAACGGCCGCCGAAGGAGGAGAACGCTACCTCCGCTGTGAGGCTCATCTCTGGCGGGATGGGGTGTATACTGTGCGCAACGCCGCGTTCCGGCAGGACGGCAGGGGAGGACCAGGTACGCCGGTTCCGCTGCACAGCGTCTCCTGCTGGGCAGGGCTTTCGGAACAGGTCTGCCTTGAGGGGGTGCCGGGGCCGCTCTTCGGCTTCTTTCGGGTGCCGCAGGCCAACTGGGTCGATCCCTGCTCACCGCTCGGCGTGTCGGTTTATTCCCGGGCGGTGGAGCTGATCCGGCAGGCGGACGAGCAGTGGGAGAGAATCCTCTGGGAATATGAGGGCGGGGAACTGGCGGTGGACGCTTCCTCCGACCTCTTCCGGATGACCGAAAACGGGCGCTGCCGGCTGCCCAAGGGAAAGGAGCGGCTGTTCCGGGTACATGACGTTTCGGTGATGGAGGCACGCGGGAATTTCCTCGAGACCTTCTCCCCGGCGCTGCGGGATTCCTCGCTTTTCAACGGGCTCAACAATATCCTCAAGCGGATTGAGTTTAACTGCGGACTGGCTTACGGCACCATCTCCGACCCGCAGCTTGTCGAAAAGACTGCCGAGGAGATCAAGGCCGGCAAGCAGCGCAGCTATGCGACGGTGTCCGAGCTGCAGCGGGCGCTGCAGGCGGCGCTGACCGATACGGTGCGCGCGATGGATGTGTGGGCCGGTCTTGCCCGGCTCGCGCCGCCCGGCCGTTACACCCTGAGTTTCTGCTGGGACGACAGCATCGTGACCGACGCCGGCACCGAGCGGGCCAGGGACCTCGCTGAGGTCGGCGCGGGGCTGATGCGCAAATGGGAGTACCGCGCCAAATGGCGGGGTGAGGATGAGGCAACGGCCAGACGGGCTGTGGGGGAAAAGGATTGAGCTTCCCTGAAAAAAGCTGACCGCCGCCGGAAAATTGCCCCGGGCATGGCGTAAAAAGGCCCGCCGCACGGGATGCGACCCCGTAAGGAGCGCACGGAAGGCCCGTGCGTTTTCTCCGCAAAAGCGTAGCGGTTCGCAGGCGCCGCAAACCATGAGAGGCTTGCGGCGAAGAAATGAAAGGAAAGGAAGGGTGGCATGAAACGGGAGGAACTGTCATCGCTCGGGCTGGGAGAAGAGCTGATCGACCGGGTGATGGCGCTGCACGGCGCCGATATTGAACGGCATAAAAACGAGGCCTCCAGGCTGCGGTCGCGGCTGGCCGAGGCGGAGGAGCGCCTCGGCGCGCTCGAGGGCGCGCAGGGTGAGGCCGAGAGCTGGCGGGAGCGATTTGAGATACTGGAGGCCGAGACGGCGCGGCGGGAATACCGCCGCGCCGCCGAATCGGCGGCCGGTGCGCTGCGCTTCAGCTCAAAGGGGGCGCGGCAGGCGTTTCTGGCCGCGCTGGATGAACGGCAGCTTCCGCTGGAGGGAGAGGAATTCTCAAAGGCGGAGTATCAGATGTTCCTGGAGGGGTATCGGGACGGAGATCCGGGGGCGTTTGAAGAGCTGTGCCCGGCGCCGCGCTTTGTCGCTTCCACCCCGGGGACGGGATTCCCCGTGTCAAACCGGCACGCGCAGGCTAACGACGCGCTGCGGGTGCTGCTGCAAAAAAACTGATCTTCCGCAGGGAAGATCCCGAATGACGAAAGGAGAAAGAAGATGACCATGATTTCAAGACAGGCGGCGGAGGCGCTGTTTCAGGAACAGGTGATTTCCACTGTGCTGCAGGACACGCCGAAATCCTCGGTGTTTATGAGCCTCGCGCGCAGGCTGCCCAACATGACCGGACAGCAGGCCAGGGTGCCGGTGCTCGACATGCTGCCGATGGCCTATTGGGTCAACGGCGACACCGGATTTAAGCAGGTTTCCCGGCAGGGATGGGACAACGTCTATCTGACCGCCGCCGAACTGGCGGTCATTGTGCCGATCCCCGAGGCGGTGCTTGACGACGCCTCCTTCGACATCATCGGCGAGGTGACCCCGCGCGTGGCAGAGGCGATCGGACAGCGGGTTGACGCGGCGGTGATGTTCGGCGTTAACCGTCCGAGCGAATGGAATGCCGATCTCATTACCCACGCCCGTCAGGCAGGCAACAATGTCGCGCCCGGCGCTTCTCCGGATTACTACGACCTCATCATGGGAGAGGAAGGGCTGCTCGCCAAAATCGAGCGGTACGGCTACATGTCAACCGGCGCCGTAGCCTCGATGGGGATGCGTGCCAAGCTGCGGGGTATCAAATCCAGCGACGGGACACCGATCTTCAAGGCGGACATGCAGGGCGCTACTCAATATGCGCTCGACGGCGCGCCGATGTATTTCCCGGTGAACGGGAGCTTTGATTCCTCGGTGGCGCAGCTCATCGTGGGTGATTTTTCGCAGGCGGTTTACGCCGTCCGGCAGGATATCACAGTGAAAATTCTCGACCAGGGGGTCATTCAGGACCCTTCGACCAAGGAGATCGTCTACAATCTCGCGCAGCAGGATATGGTCGCCCTGCGGGTTGTGTTCCGCATGGGCTGGGCGCTGCCGAATCCTGCCACCCGCATGGACGGCGAGCGGCTGGGCTGCCCGTTCGCCTACCTCGAGCCTGCGGCCGCCGCCGCTACCCAGAAGCTGACTGTGACGGTCAACGACGGCAGCACAGCTCTTCCGGGCGCGGCGGTCGAGGTCAACGGGGTGAGGGCCAAGAGCAATTCCAGCGGCGTCGCGGAGTTCCAGCTCTTCCCCGGCACCTATACCGTCAAGGCGCGGCTGGAGGGGTACAGCCCGGAGAGCAGCCTGGTGTCGGTCGGCAGCGCGGCGGTCGCCAAGACCCTCTCGCTGACCGAGCTGGAGTAAGCGCCGATGGCCTACGCGGATTACAGCTACTACAGGGAACAGTATTATGGGGAGCGGCTGGATGAAAAGAGCTTCCCCCGCTATGCCGGAGCCGCAAGCGCCTATCTTGACCGCATCACCTTCGACCGGGCAAGGGAGAGAGCCGAGTCTGACTCGGTGATGCTCGCCTGCTGCGCAGTTGCCGACGAAATGGCGAGCTGCTGCGTGGGACGGGTGAGCAGCGAAATGGTCGGGAACTGGTCGCGCGCCTACCGGCTGGACGATTCCAGCGCGGGGAAGCGGCTGTACACCGCCGCCTCCCTTTATCTCGACGGCACCGGACTGCTGTATCGGGGGTGTTGCTGATGTTTGAGCAGACGGTGACGGTGTACCACCGGGTGGCCGGACCGTCCGCGCAGGGAACGGCTACATGCCGGGACGAAGCGGCGTGCGGGGAGCCGCGGTCCGGCGCGGCGCAGAATACCGAAGCGTTGGAACACTGGGTCAGGATGGTGATCGAGGGCGTCTTTTTTGCCGCGACCGAGGGAGAACGCGTTTCGGGCAAGGGCTCCCGGTCTGATGCGGGCGGGATTTTGCTGATTCCGTTTGACGGGCACGAGGACCGCTATCTGCCGCCCGGCGAATACGGCGCGGCGGGAGGCGAAGCTTCCGGGTGGACGATTGCGGCCGGGGACCGGGTGGTGGAGGGAGCGCTTGATTACGAGATTCTGCGCTCCCCCTCCGAGCTGCACGCCTTCGGCCGGGTGAGCACCGTGACCTCGATCCGGCCGCTGCCGTTCGGAGGGCTGGCGCATTGGAAGGTCTGGTGCGACGGCAGCCAGTATTGACGGGAGGTGTGGATGATGAGCATCCTTCAGGCGCTGCGGGGATATCTTGCCGGGTGTCCCTGCCTCGGCGCACTGACCGGCGGAATCAAAACGGACTGGACCGATGAGGCGGGAGATTATGCGCTGATGCCCTCCGGGCAGGTTGAGCTTGCGCGCTATATGGACGGAACGCGCCTGATGCGCTATCAATGTTTCCTCACCGCGCGCAGGTTTACGCAGGCCGACCTCGAACGGGTGGAAAACGCTGAATTCTTCGAGGATTTTTCCCGCTGGATTGCGGAGAGGGACGCGGCCGGAGATTATCCCGATTTGGGGCCGGATTCCACGGTGGAGTCGATTGCCTGCGGGGAAGGGGCGCTGAACTCCTTTGACGAAACCGGAAGCGAGGGCAGCTACCGCATCGGACTGACGCTTGAATATGAAAGGGGCGGATAATACGAGAAAGCCGAAAAACAGCAGCAGGCTTTTCCTGATCGACATCGGGAGCGCCGGGACACCCAGAATCGTTCCGGTTGCCGCGGGGATCGTCTCCCGCGGGACACAGGTCAGCGAGAGCGTCGAAAGCTATTACCGGATGGACCCATGGGGCGCTCCGGAGACGGCGCTGACCGGACAGGCGGTTTCCCACCGCTTTTCCGGCCACCGGGTCAAAGGGGATCAGGCTCAGGATTACATCCTCGGCGAGACGCCCGGCGGCCCGGAAGGGCGCTGCGTGACCTTCTATGACTGTGACGGGTCAGCTCCCGCCGGGCAGCCGAACGGATGGAAGGGGCGCGCGCTGATCCGGATTCTGGACGACGGCAGCGGCGGCGCGGCCGGACGGCAGAGCATCGCTTTTTGCCTGGTGGTAAACGGCAGCCCGCAGCGCGGCACCATGACGCGGGTCGGAGGGTCCTACCGCTGGACCCCCGAACCCTGAGGGCGGAGCGATGGAGTTTCAGTTTCAGGAGCGGCCCGCCCTCGAAATCCGCGGCAGGCGCTATGAGGCGGACCTTTCCGACGTCGGCTTTCTGGAGGCGGTGGTGACCGATTTTTCGGCTATCCTGCGGGAGTATGAGGAGCTTGCCCGCGCAAGGGAGAAGCTCTCGGCGGACAGGGCTGCGGCCCTGTCCGCCGAGGAATGCCGCAACACCTCCCGACAGCTTGCCCGATGCAGCGAAAGACTGGTGGAGCTTTCGCGCGGCTTCATTGAAAAGACGCTGGGAAAGGAAGCCTACGCCGCTGCGTTCTGCGGGCGAAGGCCGAACTGTGCCGAGCATATCCGGCTCTGTGCCGATATCTATGAGACGGCGGCCAAGGGCCGTGAGAAGGTGGTGAACCGCTATGTCCTGCGGGATAAACCCGTACAGCGGGGGAAGAGGACTCCCACAAAGCCTGCTGGCGGACGGAAAAAGGGTGCGGATTAACACTGGATTCCGCCGGTGGCTGCACTTCTGGCGGGTGATGAGCGCACCGGAGCTGACCTGCTTCGAACAGCGGAGCATCGCTCTGATCAACACCTTCGGGGCGCTGCCTGCGGATGCCGCGGGAGCGATGCGCGAGGCGCTCTGGTTCTACCGCTGCGGACGGGAAACCTTCTGCGAAGCTTCGGGCGAGCGGCTGCTCGACTGGGACGAGGACTGGCTCTGCATCTGGGCCGATTTCAGGCTTTATGCCGGCATCGATCTCGACCGCGGGCAGCTGCACTGGTGGCGCTTTATGGCACTGTTTGAAAGCCTGCCCCGGGAAAGCGGAATCAAACGGAGGATTTGGCTTCGATCGCTGGATCCTGCAGAGATCGGAGACGCCCGTCTGCGGGAGAAATACCGCCGGATGAAGGAGGCGGTGGCGCTGGGCCCCTGCGGGGAGCGCCCGGGGCGTTTGTAATTGTGGGAAAGGATGTGGGAAAATGAGCAAGCGGATGAACGGGGAAACAGTCTTCTCCGACGAGGGGCTGGAGCGGGCGGTGCGCCGCCTGCAAAGGGCGCTGGAAGGACCGGTGGGAGCGATTCCCGGCTACGCCGCCGGCACCCTTTCAGCGTCGCGGGGGCTGGCATGGGTTGGGGAGAGCGGCACGGAGTTGGTGGGGGTTTCCGGCGGGGAACGGGTATATACCGCAACCCAGTCGGCGGCGCTGGCAGGCGCGGCGGGCAGCGGAGGAAGCGTGCAGGTGATCAACCACAATACCATCGACGCGTCGAACCTCGCGCAGATAAACCGGCTCGCCGAGCTGATGGCGGGGGAGCGGATGAGCATGCGAATGGGCTATGCGGGAGGAAGGTGACAAATGGCGAGCACATACAGGGCGGAGATGTCCGCCCCTCAAATTTATCCGACAGGCGGAATGATCGGCGTGCTCGACCAGGCAAAGCCGTCGATCTTCGCAGCGGCGATCAGGCAGGGGGACAGCTATGTGCGTCCCTCGGGAAACGCGACCTTTTATTTCACCGTTTACCGGGGCGGGGAAGTGATTCAGGCGGAGCGAAGCCTGTCGCTGCCGGTGACGACGAGCGAGGGAACTCCGCCCTGGTCGGCGGTTACCGTCCCGGCCAACACCTTTCCGGCGGACGACGACGGATGGGGAGCGGGCGGCGGGCTGATTGTCCATTACCGCATCACCTATTCGGGGTGGGGCGGCGTTGTCACCGTCCCGCTCGACGACAGCGGAAGTCTCCAGATCGGATATTTCGGCACCATCAAGCCGCCCCGGACTGTAGGGATGACGCCGGAGAGCGGCGCTTTTGTGGATGATAAAGCCGCTAATACCTTCCGGTGGAATATCGAGTACAACAAGGATTACACCGTATCCACGCCGGTCGCGCAGGCGTCGGCGGTGTTTCAGTGGCGGAACGGTTCCTCCGGGACGGTCAACAGCGTCAATGTGTCCGGCTCCGGGCAGAGTGCGGTGATTCCGGCCAACACCTTTCCGGCATCAACGGCGGCGCTGCAATGGCGGATCTCCAGAGTGACGATGGCCGACGGCGCGGTTTGGGAGGCGGACGCGGATTTTTGGATCAATCTGACCACAATCGACAGCCTGTCCACCGCGCAGATTGTGTCGCCCTCCGGCGCTTACCTGACCGGCAACGAGGAAAACACCTTTTCGTGGGAGCATGTCATCGCCACAGGGACGGCGCAGACCAGAGCCGACCTGCAATATTCCGCCGACGCGGGGGAAAGCTGGGAGAGCCTTGCCGCTGTGACAGGCGCGGCGCAGAGTGTGATCATTCCGGCGGATACTCTGCCGGGCGGGGCGCTGCTCTGGCGGGTGCGTACCTGCAACTCGGACGGTACGGCAGGGGAATGGAGCGATCCGGCCCCCATCGTCGTTTACGCAGCTCCCCCCGCGCCCGCGCTGCTGCCGGTTGACCCGGTCCCCCGGCCGGTGCTGCGGTGGCAGTCCGCCGGGCAGCAGGCGTTTGAGGTGCGGGCGGACGGCGTTTCCTCCGGCGCGGTTTTTGGGACGGCAAAGAAGTACCGGATCACATGCTGGCTCACCGACGGCGCGCATACCCTCGGGGTGAGGGTGCAGTCCTCCCTCGGGCTTTGGAGCGAATGGTCGGAGGTCATGGTCACCGTTTCCAACGTCCCGCCGGGCACCGTCGCGCTGACGGCGCGCGGGGTGGAAAACGGGGCGCGGCTTTCGTGGAAGGCGGCGGGGAGCTTTGATACTTATCTGATTTACCGCGACGGCGAGGCCGTCGGGGAGACCGGCGCGGACAGCTGGACCGACTGGTTTTCCAACGGGCGGCACCGCTATGAGGTGCGCGGCGTTTCGGGGGAGTATTACGCGCTTTCCAATGAGGTTTGGGAATGGTCGGTCTGCCGGTGCGGGGTGCTTTCGGCGGTGGACGGGATCGACTGGATTTTGCTGCGGCTGCGGCGCTCCCGCCCGCCTGTGGTTTCCACCGAGAGCGGACGGCAGGTCCGGCTGCGCTATTTTTCCGGGCGGAGCCGCCCTGTAGCGGAGATATCGGCCTTTACCGACCGGGTTCATACGCTGGAATATTCATTCCGGCCGGAGGAACGCGGCGAGCTCGAACGGCTGATGGCACTGGAGGGCCGGACGGTGATTTATAAAAACCAGCATGGCGTCCGGCTGATCGGGGTTCTCTCGGGGCTGTCGGGACAGCAGGACTGGGCAGCCGATCTGAGGCTCACCATCACCGAGACCGACTGGAGGGAATATGATGGCGGACGGGCGGTATGAGATTGCGGCGCGGCTCTTTGCAGTGCGAAACGGCGCTGTTTTGAAGGAACTGAACGCCGATGAGATGAAGGTAACCTGTTCGGCGGAGGCCGAAATGAAGCGGTCCTTCTCCTGCCGCATCCGGTATGACGCGGAGGTGGACTTGCTTACCGACCGGCTGCGCCCGGTGCAGGTGATCGACGGCAGGGAATATCCGCTGGGGGAATTTCTTGCCGCCACCGTATCCATGACGGAGCAGAACGGCTGCCGCGGCTGGGAAGCGGAGTGCTACGACCAGACGCTGCTGCTGCGGCAGACGACAGCCGCCGGGGCGCTGCGCTTCGCGGCGGGAACCCCTTATCTCAGCGCGGTCCGGTCGCTGCTGGCGGAATGCGGGATTACGCGGGTCGTCGCCGAGCCCTGCCCCCTGACGCTTTCCGCCGACCGCGAGGACTGGGAGCCGGGCACAAGCTATCTTTCCATCGCAAACGAGCTGCTGGCGGCGGTCAACTATGAGGGAATCTGGTTTGATTCCGCCGGAGCGGCCCGATTGGGCAGGGCCAGGGCGGCATCGGCGGGAAATGTTTCGCACAGCTACCGGGCGGGGGAATATTCGCTGCTCTGCGAGGGGATTACCCGCGAATCCGACGCCTACGAGGCGTACAACGTCTTTACCGCGGTGTATTCCCTGTCGGATGCGGCACCGATGACGGCCGTCTCGGTCAACGACAGTCCGCTGTCTCCTGTTTCGACGGTGCGCCGGGGGAGAAAAATCTGCGCCCCGGTGCAGTTCGTGGAGGACATCGCCTCCCGGGAGGAGCTTCAGGCCTTCGCGGACCGGCTGCGGGCCGAATCGCTGCTGGCGTCCGAGACGGCAGAATTTGAGACGGCGCCTTTCCCGACCCACGAGACGGGGGAGATTGTGGCCCTCGAAGGAGCGATCTATCGGGAAACCGGGTGGACGCTCAGGCTGGGCTTTGGCGGATCGTATCTTCACCGCGCGAGGAGGGCGATTTTGATATGATGATGGATTATCAGACGCGGCGGAGGCTGGCATCGGCGGAAACCGCGCCCGCCGCTTATCAGTTTGCGACGGTGGCGGGGATTTTTGAGGACGGCCTGACGCTGATTTTTGATGGCGAGGGAGCCGCGCGGATCAAGCACTATCCATGCAACGCGGCGGTTTCATTTTCCGCAGGACAGCGGGTGCGTGTGGAAAAGGTCGGCGGCACTTATGTCGCGGCGTATCCAATCAAAGGAGGGAACACATGATTACCTTATCGACAGATGGCAAGACGATTGACACCGGACCGGCCGCGCGGCTGATCACCGAAGGGGAGAAAAACGCCGATGTGATCCAAATCGAGATGCCGGTGAGATATGGCACACTTGATTTGGCGGCGCTCACCTGGGTGCTGGCCGGAGTGACCGACCGGGAGACGCGGGTGGAGCAGGAGCTGGCCAAGGATACCTCCGGCGGGCTGACGCTGCAATGGACGGTCACTGGGGACTGGGCGGCGGTTCCCGGCAGGATGCGGCTGGAGCTTTCCGGCATTTCGGCGGATGGCGCAGCGGTGATCAAGTTTACCGGAAATCCGATCGAGGTGCGTCCGGCGGCGGAAATATACGGCCTCCCGCGCCCTGAGCTGTCCGAACAGTATCTTGAAACGATGCGTGAACTGGTCGAACAGGCGCGGGAGGCCGCCGATGCTCTGGCAAACGCGGGGCTTAAAATCCTCGGGTATTATGACAGCCTGACCGCGCTGGCCGAAGCGGTGACAAATCCGCAGATCGGTGATCTGTATGGGGTGGGGCCAAGCGGCGAGATGTATGCCTATGTCTGGGACGGGGAGAAATGGGCAAAGGGGCAGACCCTTTCTGCCGCCGCAGGCGCGGTCTCAAGCGTATTCGGCAGGGCGGGGGATGTGACCGCGCAGGCCGGGGACTATACCGCCGCGCAGGTGGGGGCGAGGCCGGACAGTTGGATGCCGGCCGCCGCTGACGTGGGGGCAGTGGACGGAGCAACCGGTCAGGGCAGCGCGGTGCGCATCAGCAACCGGAATCTGCTCGATAACGGGGATTTCCGCAATCCGGTAAATCAGAGGGGGCAGACGAGCTATACAGGAAACGGGTACGGGATTGACAGGTGGAAGGTCAGCACCAACAACAGCACCGCTGCGGTTTCTGTAGGAGACGGGTGTATTGATTTTACGTCAGATGCCAGCGGCACCTATATCAACTTTTCGAGCACTGTGGAAAAGGTTAAGCCCGGAAATTACACCCTGTCTTTTCTCGTAGATGATTATACAAAGGCACAACAGATTTTTTTACAGGGCAAGGTTAGCCAAATGGTTTTTACTTCGAACCTGCTGACCATGACTTTTTCGGTTGCCGAAACCTCCGCGATCGCAGTTGGAATCCAGAAAAAAGCTGCAAGCAGTACGCTGAAAATCTACGCCGCCAAGCTGGAACTCGGTTCCGTTCAGACTCTGGCCCATCAGGAAAACGGTGTGTGGGTTTTAAACGATCCGCCGCCGAATTACGCGGAGGAGCTGGCGAAGTGTCAGAGATACTATCAGCTCTATACCTCCGCAGCGCAGCGGCCAACGAATGGCGCGGATTGCAGGCCTGTCATGCGCATTGCCAACCCAAGCCAGGGGACAATCGCAATAAGCGGTACCACCTATTACTTCAACGACGCCAACCTGTAGGGAGGGAAAGCAAATGGAAGGAAACAGGCACTACCTTTTGATCGACGAGGCAGGGCGCATCCTTGCAGGATGGTCGGACGGGCCGTTCCCTGACCGGGATACTTCCGGGGCGGTTTTGCTGCGGGAGGATGGCGGCT
>FORK01000006.1:0-49536 GCA_900113995.1 Ruminococcaceae bacterium D5
TGCTGTCCCGCCCGGTGCGCTGAAGGTCAAGCAGAATCTCATTGCTCCCGCTCGTATTCTCGTGGTTGAGGTATTCGACATAGGCCATGTGCCAGCCCTTCTGCCGCAGCGCGCGCAGCAGGGTCGAAAAGGGCACCGCGCTCGAATACTCCAGATAGATGCGCACCACCGAGGAAGCCTTGAGGTAGCGTTCGTCGAGCCGGTTCAGGCTCACGATCACCAGAAACAGGAACGCGCACATGATAATCGCGCCCTCATAGAATCCGACCCCCACCGCCAGGCCCATGCAGGCCGAGGCCCAAAGTCCGGCCGCCGTCGTCAGGCCCTTCACCTGCTGTCCGCGCTGGTGGCCGGTGATGACGATCGTTCCGGCGCCCAGAAAGCCGATGCCGCTGATGACCTGCGCGCCCATCCGGGCCGGGTCGGAGTTTGGATTAAAGTAGGTGACGATATATTGGTTCACCAGCATCGCGGACATCGCGCCGATGCAGACGACGATGTGGGTCCGCAGTCCCGCCGCGTGGCGCTTCTTGCCCCGTTCGAAGCCGATGACGCTGCCGCAGACGGCGGCGAGGACAAACCGGCAGAGGATCGATACCAGATTCATCTGCCGCAGGTAGGCGGCCAGCGCCCCCCAGTCAATTTCCCCCAGCTCCGCCATATTGCTCCTCCTCCCGGCCGGGACCTTGTTGCGGAAAGGTTCCGGCTATTTTACGCCTGTAAAAAAATGGGGGTTGGTCCATGCGGTATGCCCCTCTTTGTCGATGCACTCCACGCGGATGTAAAGCTCGCCGCCCTTTAAGGGATAGGCGATTTCAGTGAGCATCTCCCCTTCCGGCGCATAACAGCTCGATCCCCGGGGCGGATAGGTGGTCACGTGAATCTCCGGGCAGGGGCTGCACCGGAAATAGACCGTATCCTCCCGGATTCCCCAGTCGTAAATCACCGGACCCTGCGAAAAATAGTAGGTTCCGGCGGACATCGCCGCCAAAATCTCCGGAGGGCTGCATATTTCTGTGCGAACCATCACCCAGCCGCCGAAGCGGTCGCTTTTCTGGGTCTTTCCATGGGTGTCGTCGCAGGCAACGCCCCATACCCGGCGCCCGCTTTGGAGCAGCAGGTCCCAGTACAGATCGGCCCTTCCGGCATGCATCAGCCGCTCACACCCTGTGTTGAACACCTCGATGGCATTGAATCCGGTCAGGCTCATCACTTCGGAGGGGGTCATCCTGCTCCAGTGCGGGTGTGCCAGCACAACAAACTGCCCGTCGGAGCGCATCTCATCCAGAAGCTGCTGATCCGGGATTTCCAGGCAGCTGCAGCGGCGGGCCTCACGGCAGGGGGTCTCCTGCGCCGGGGAGGGAACCAGCCCGACGACGTGGATGCATTTGGTATTGTCGGAACAGTGGCGGATATCCCGTTCCCACCCCGGAATCATGCAGATCGGCAGGCCTTCCCCCAGCCGGTGGGAGTCGATCACATTGTGGTCGGTAATGGCAAGGAAATCGTAACCCTGCTCAGAATAATCGCGGATTTGCTGCGCCGGGGGACACAGGCCATCCGTACGGGTGGTGTGGGAATGGATATTCCCACGGTACCAGCGCCCCTCTTCAGGGAAAAAGGATTGTTCCATGATAATCTCCGTTCTTACTGGTTCACGGTGGGGCTGCGCTTTTTCAGAGCAAAGAGAACCGCCAAACTGCCGACCACAAAGCCGATCAGGCTGGGCAGATACTGAGGAAGCAGCAGAAGGACGCCGCCGCCCAGCAGCATCAGCCGCGCGGCCATATTCACTTTATCCCGGAGATAGCCCACTGTACAGATGTCGATAAAGACAACGCCCAAAGCTGCCGTGATGACGGCGATGGCGATTTGACTGGCGCTCCCCTCCAGCAGCAGGGCCGGATTATAGCAGAAGGTGAAGGGAATGACAAAGATCGGGAGCGCAATCATGCAGGAAAGACACCCGGTTTTAAACCAGTTTGACTTGGCCAGGCCGGAGGCCATGAATACCGCCACGCAGACCGGAGGCGTCAGCGCCGACAGGCAGGCGTAATACATCACAAACAGATGCGCGGCCAGAGGCGGCACACCCAGCGTAATCAGGGCCGGCGACAGCACCGAAGCGCCCAGAACATAGGCGGCGGTGGTCGGCAGTCCCATTCCCAGCAGGATGCAGACGAACATCGAACACACTAGGCACAGGAACACGCTGTTCTCTCCCAGCGCGACGATCATGCTGGACAGCTTCGTGGCGAAGCCGGTCAGCGAGATCAGGGCAATTACAATTTGGGAGCCGGCCAGAATTCCGCACATCTCCACGATGCTGCTGCTGCCCTTGATGCAGGTGCTGAAGCAGATTTTTCCGGTGGAGGCCAGGGCGGTTTTCAGGTCCTTGGTGTCGACAATAAAACAGACCGCATAGGTCAGCAGCGCCAGCAGCGTCGCCCAAAACGCGCCCATGGTGACGGTATAGCCCCGAAGAAGATAGAACATGAATACCGCCAGAGGCACCAGAACCACGACATACTCGGTCACTCTGATATCAGTCTTCTCGTTCTCGCCCCGGATTTTGTCCCGGGAGGAAACCAGATGAATAGCAAGGAAAGCGCTGATATAAAACAGAACAGCGGGAACCAAAGCTGCCTTGGCGATGGTCAGATAGTTTTCTCCGATCAGCTGGGCCATAATGAAAGCGGCCGCGCCCATGATCGGGGGAAGGATCTGTCCGCCGGTGGAGGAGACGGCTTCAATGGTGGCGGCCCACTCGCTGGAATAGCCTGCGCGCTTCATGGAGGGGATGGTGAACACGCCGGTGGCCACGACATTGCCCATCGCGGAACCGGAGATCATTCCGAACAGGCTCGAGGCGATGACCGCGATCTTGCCGGAGCCTCCGGTGGATTTGCCCGCAATCCGCTGCCCCATCTTGATAAAGGTTTCGGCTCCGCCGGTCCCCGCCAGAATCGCGCTGAAGATGCTGAACATCGCCAGCATGACCGCGGAAAGGCCCAGCATGGTGCCCCAGATTCCGGTCCCGTTATGGTAGAGGTTCTGGAAAATCTTGTTGAAGGAAAAATTCTGATGCCTCCACATGCCGGGAAAAATCTCTCCGAAATAGGCGTAAATCAAAAACGCAATGCCCAGAATGGGAAAAGTCCAGCCGACGCTGCGGCGGCTGGCTTCCAAAATCAGCACCACCAGCACGACGGCGAATAGTTTGTCAACCGAAGAAACCCACTGGAGGGGCTGGTAGACGATCGTGCTGTATATCATGGTGACGTAGATGCAGCAGGCCGCGGACAAAACGGCAAACAGGATGTCATACCACGGCACATGATCCAGGCATTTGCCCTTGCGCATGGGCTTGAGAATAAAAACCAGCGTCAGGACAAAGGCCAGATGGACGCTGCGCTGGATAATATCGGAAAACTGGCGCACCCCAATGGTGTACATTTGAAAGAGGATCAGCGCCACTGATAGGACCTTGACAAATTTGTCCCAGAATCCGGTCAACTTCCTCATAAAAATCTCCATTCTGCCGCTCTTTTGCACCGGCGCAGAGAAAAATCCCCATGAGCGGCAAAGGGGGATTTTGACTGCTTTTGGCTTCCGGCGCCCCGAAGCGGTTGGGCAGCGGCCCTCCGCAAGGCATCCCGGCCGTCATATAGGCTTCTAAAATCCACGTTGGCGTTCCGAGATCGCTCCCGGAACGCCAACACAGCCTGTTTCAAGGAAAAATCAGCCTACGGGCACATACTCCTCCGGAATCAGCTCCTCGGGGACCTCGTAGCCGAGTTCGGTGAGGTACTGGACGGTTCCGGCGTGCAGGGGCGTCTTGGCGGCCTGAAGGGTCATTTCAGGCACGTTGTTGTTGGCGCCATTGACATAGGCCGTCTTCCAGGTATCGGCATAGTCCTCCCACATGGCCTTCCACATCTTGTAGACCAGCTCCTGCGAGAAGCTCATGTCAACCTGAATGCCCTGATAGGTGCACAGGGTCTGGATTTCATAATCAACGCCCTCATAGGCGTTCGCAGGCACAGTGCCGGTAGTGACGGAGGGGATCGCCTCGGTGACCTTTGCCAGCTCTTCGTCGGTATAGCTGATCAGCTTGACGGGGCGGTTGGTGTTGGCCTGAACGATGTAGCTGTCCGGAGCGGAACCGGTCTTGACGGCGCCTACGATCTGGCGGTTCGCATACGCGTCGCCCGCGTCCGCCTGAGCCGCCTCAAAATAGTTGGGGTGGATTCCCAGAACATCCAGAGCCTCGTGCGTCACAACGGAAGCCGCGGTGCCGGTTCCGCCGGGATTGAAGTCCTTGCCGTCCAGATCGGACAGGGATTCGATGCCGGCATCCTTCGCCACGAAAATCTGGATGGGGGTGGACTCGTAATACCAAAGAATCCGCACATCGGTAAAGGGGTCGCCGGTGAAAGTGCTTCCGGTTCCGGTATAGCTCTCATAGTCGGTGTTGGAGATGCTGTTGGCGATGGACACCTCGCCCACACGCAGTTCCTGGGTATTCGCCACATTTCCGCCCGACTCCGCCACGGTGATCTCCAGCTCGGGTATGTTGGAAAGGACATCGCCGATCGCCACGCAGTAGGGGAACAGTCCGGAGCTCGACGCCACAGCGGACAGGGTCAGGTAACGGGGCTCCACACTCTCGGCCTGCTGCGAGGAGCTTCCGCTCCCGCTTGCGGGAGACTCGCTTTGTGAAGGCTGCTGCCCGCTACATCCGGACAGCGCCGCGAGCAGCATGGCCGCGGCAGTCAGGGCTGCAAAAAACTTTTTCATTTCCAATCTCCTCTTTTCATAATTGCAAACCGGCCGTCAACCGGATTTGGCTTTGATCATCAGGCATGTTCTATCGTCCTCTGGCGCCACGGCTATTATAAATTGTAATATTAAGCCAGAGATCGTTTAAAATATAGAGCCAATATTGCGGGATGTCAAATATAATTATAAAATAGATCCATAAGCAAATCTTATTTTTAGGAGGAATTCTTGTGCAAATCAAATCCTTCCAGTATTTCATCACCATCGCGGACATGCCCACCCTCTCCGCCGCCGCGCAGGCCCTGTTTGTCAGTCAGCCCGCCCTGAGCCAGCAGCTCAGAAAAATTGAGGAAGAGATTGGCGCGCAGTTGTTCTGCCGGGTGGGGCATACCATGCGCATCACTCCCGCCGGAGAAGTTTTTTTGCAATACAGCCGCCGGATTCTGCAAATCTATGAGGGAATGAAGAAAGAGATCCAGGTCACGCAGTCAACCGAGCAGAAGGCCGTCCGATTTGGAATCTCCCCTTTTTACAGCCAGCATTATCTCCCGCGCCTGCTTCCCCCCTTTCTGGCCCAGAATCCGGAAATCAAAATCGACATCGTCGAGGACATCTCCCACCGGCTCGAGCAGCAGCTGATCGACGGCGATCTGGACTTCTGCGCCCTGCCCCTGTTTCCTCAGAACGAGTTGCTCGAATATGAGACCATCTATCTTGAGGAAATCCTGATGGCGATTCCCAAAAACCATCCCATTAACGCCCATTATCCCGACACTTCGGCAAATGGGGAGCGGTTTCCCTATATTGATCTTTCCCTGCTGAAAAACGAGGCGTTCATCGGCCTGAAAAAGATTCAGAAATTCTCCCAAATGGGCCTTCGGCTCTGCAAAGAGGCGGGCTTTGTTCCGAACACCGTCTGCGAAACCCTGAACTGGGAAACGGTACATATGCTGGTGGCCACAGGTCTGGGGGTCGGCTTCATCCCCAAGATGCTGGTGGGCACCATCACCGATCCTGAGCTGCGCCCGCGCTATTATCAGCTTCCCTCCAACTTTTACCGGGCCTATGCCATTGCCCGGCGGCCCGGCACCGTATTTTCGGGCCATGCCCGCATCCTGATCGACAGCTTTCGGGAGTCCTTCAAAAACATGTGACCGCTCCGGCGGATACGTTAAGCGGCCCCCGCGGCATAAAAGCCGCGGGGGCCGCTTAACGTTGTACAGTTTTCGCGCATGGAGCCGCCGGCTCCAGCGGTGAGGGTCAGAACCCTTCGCTTCGGGAATCAGGCAAAACGGACAGCCCGCGAGGGTCTTGGACGGCAGGAAACCGCCGCGGCAGGGAAAGCCCTCCTTTTACGGGCTGTGGAGCAGGAAAGGCAATTAGTACTCGTTTTTCTGAAGGGCTTTCTCTTGTGCGAAGGGCGCGGGTCAGATGGTGTAAAGCTCGGGACGGCGGTCCTTATAGGCGGGCAGCTTTTTGCGGACCGCCTCGATGCGGTCGGTATCGATGACCGCGGAAATCAGGCCTTCGCCCTCGCCCGCATTGGCGATGGTGACGCCCATCGGGTCAACGACGACGCTCTCACCGATGCAATTCTCATCGCACAGGTCACAGGCGAGCATATAAACGGTGTTTTCAATCGCGCGTGCGGTGATGAGCGTCTGGAAATGATGACTCTTGAGTTTGCCGGCAATCCAGGCGGTGGGCATAATGATGATGTCGGCTCCCTTGGAACGCTGATAACGGGCGACTTCGGGGAAACGCACCTCATAGCAGACAAAAAGGCCGATTTTGCCGAAGGGGGTATCGATCGGCTCGAAGAATTTGTCTCCGGGCTTGTTGGCGTCCGACTCCTTGTAGCCGAACGCATCGTACAGGTGGGTCTTGCGGTAGGAGCCTACCAGTTCGCCCTCGCTGTTAATGACCACGGTGGTGTTGTACTTCCGGGGGTCGGACGGGTCCTCAACCTTTTCGCTCATGCCGCAGATGACCCACATGCCGTATTTCTTGGCTTCCTCACGCAGCCCGGTGACAAAGGGGCCGTCAAGGGGCTCACAGGCTGCCAAAATTGTCTCTTTGGGGGTTCCAACGGGGAAGTGGGCCATAAAGACCTCCGGAAAAACCATCACGTCGGGATGATGCTCCTCATAGGCCCTGGCCATCATCTTCTTGGCCTTTTCCAGATTTGCCGCGACATCGCCGGATGACGACACCTGAGCGAGTACAAACTTGCTTTTCATAGGAACGTTCCTCCTCTTATTATCATGCGAACGGGTAAATGCCAGGGATTAGCCGAGCAGCGCGGGCAGCAGGGTGCTGACGCCCGGAACCAGTGTTACGATCAGCAGCGCAATGGCAGAGGCGATGATATAAGGCACAACCGGCCGGACGATGTCCGCGACCTGAATGCCGCCGATGCCGCAGGCAACGAAGAGGTTGCAGCCGACCGGCGGGGTCACCTGGCCGATGGCCACGTTCATGACGAGGACCACGCCGAGATGGTAGAGGTCAACGCCCAGTGCCGTTGCGATCGGCATAAAGATCGGCACAAAGATGTACATGATCGAGTTGCCGTCGATGAAGCAGCCCGCGATCAGAACGAGAATGTTGGCGATCAGCAGGAAGACCAGCGTGTGTCCGTTGACCACCGATTCAAGGAAATGGGTGATGGTGGCGGAAATGCCGGAAACAGACATCACCCATGCCATCAGGCCCGCGTTGCCCATGTTCCACATGATGGCGCCCGCCTGACGGCCGGAGTCGATGACGACCGCAAGAAGCTCCCTGGCGCGCAGCGTCCGGTAGATGCAGACGCCGACGAACAGGCCGTAAACAGCGGCGACCGCCGCGGCCTCAGTGGGAGTAAAGATGCCGCCATAGATACCGCCCAAAATAATGACCGGCATCATGAGGCCCCAGAAAGCGTCCTTAAAAGCAAGCGCGCGGATCTTGGCCGAAGCCTTGGGAAGACGCTTGAGGTCGCTCTTTCGGGTTACCCAAAGGGAAGCGGCAACCAGAGCGGCACCCATGACAAGGCCGGGGACGACGCCGGCCATAAACTGCGTGCCGGTTGAAATACCGACCAGCGAGGTATAGACGACAAATGAAATCGACGGCGGAATGATGATGCCGATGCCGCCGGCAGTCGCCATCAGCGCGGAAGCGTCTCCCGGCTTATAGCCGACCGCGATCATGGCGGGGATGACAATGGAACCGAGCGCGGCGACGGTCGCCGGGCCGGAACCGGAAATAGCGGCAAAGAAGCAGGCGACGATGACGCACACCATGCCGAGGCCGCCCTTGATGTGTCCGACAAAGCTCTGAGCGAAGTTGATGAGCTTCTCAGAGATGTTGGCCTTTTCCATAATGTTGCCGGCGAGGATAAAGAACGGAATGGCCAGCAGCAGGAACTTGCTGAGACTTGCATAGTAGTTATAGGGCACCATGGCGAAGCCCATGCCGGTGGTGAAAAGCGTGCAGATGCTTGCCAGACACATCGAAGTACCGATCGGGGTGCCGATGGCAACACAGACGCTGAAAACGCCGAGCAGAAGGAACGCTGTCATTGGGCTTCACCCTCCTCTTTGAGTTTTTTGAGTTTCCGGACATCCTGCAGGATGTTCTGGATGCATCGGAAAATCACCAGTCCCAGGCCGAACGGAACGGCCATCGTGTAGGTCCATGCCGGCACCCGGAGGGCGACAGTCAGGCTCTTGAGCTTGAGCTGTGTTGAGATCATCGAAAAGCTCGTCCAGAACAGGAAGAGGGCCGCAAGGCAGGTGAGGGTCGTGGTAATGATGGAAAAAATCGTCTTCATCTTCGGCTTCATCGTTCCGGTGAGAAGATCAAGGGTATAGAGGCTCCTCCTTTTGCAGGCCAGGGCGCTGCCCACCGTACCCAGCAGGACGAAGAGAGCGCAGACCAGCTCCTCGGTGAAGGAGAAGGAAAAGTGCAGTACATAACGCGAAACCACGCCGAGGAACACGAGGGTCAGCATGATGACGAGAACCGCCGCCGTTATGCACGATTCAAGATCGACGGAGCTTTTTTTCTTCATGTGTTTCTCTCCTGTGGGGAGGAGATTCCCCGCGGCGCCAACCCCGGGGAATCCTCACACTCCATGTTAAATAGTGAAGCTTGCTTTTTCAATCAGCCTTCAAAACCAAAAGCCTTCTTGCACTCGGGGGTCAGCAGGGCGAGCTGTTCATCGATGACCGGCTTGGCAGCATCCTTGAAGGTCTGCAGCTCTTCGTCGGTCGGGACAGTGATCACGCAGCCGGCGTCAATGAACGCCTGCTTGCAGATATCTTCCTGATCGTACATATACTGGCGGCCGTAAAGGGCGGCTTCACGGGCGCAGTCGGCAATGAGCTTCTGGGTGTCCGCATTCCACTTGTTCCACTCGTTCATGTTGGCAAGGAAATCATAGGCGGAGCAGAAAACGCCGCACTCGGTGACATACTTCTGCACTTCCTGCATGCTGGCGGAATAGAGGGTCTGGTAGCCGTTGGTGTTGCCGTCAACGGTGCCGGTCTGCAGAGCGGAGTAAAGCTCGCTCCAGCTCATATTGACCGGGTCGGCCCCGAAGGCGCGCTGCAGCTTCATCTGGGTGTCGCCGTAGGCGCGCATTTTGAGGTTGGCCATGTCTGCAACGGTTTTGACCTCACGCTTGTTGTTGGCGAGATGCTGCAGGCCGTTGGGGAAGGTGTCCAAGCGCTTGATGCCGTACTTCTCATAGACGGTGTTGATGTAAGCGCCGGCTTCGCCGTCCATCTTCGAATAGAGGTCCTCATAGTCCTTGTAGGCAAAGGGAACGCCGCCGGCGTAAAAGTCGTTGTCAACAACGTTGAAGGAGGTCTGGGAGATAATCGCCATCTCAAAGGCGCCGCCGGCGATCATCATCTCGACGTGGCGCTGCATGTCGCCGCCGACGAGCTGGCAGTTCGGATAGCGGTCGATCTGCACAACGCCGCCGCTCTTTTCTTCGACCAGTTCTTCAAACTTGATGGCGGTGACGCCGTCCATGCCGGTGTCGCCGGTCGCATAGCTGAGCTTGAGGGTCAGCTTATCATACTGGGGGCCGCCCGCAGTGCTGCCGGAGGCCGCGGGGGCCGCGGAGGAGGCAGGGGCTGCGCTCGAGGAGCCGCCGCAACCGGCGATGGCAAGGATCATCGTCAGGGCTAACAGAGCAGAAACGATTTTCTTCATGTGAGTCATCCTTTCATTACGTTACAAAGACAGCTTACAGGGTATAGATATCGGGCCTTCTGCAGTTCCAGGTGGCAACCCGGCCGCGGATCTCCTTCTGATGCTGCATGTCGAGGGTCGCGTAGACAATATCCCGGCGGCCCAGCGCCGACGCGGTGACGATTCCCCAAGGGTCCACCACCATCGAGCGTCCAAACGGGTTCTCGGTCCCGCCGCAGATGCTGCCGAACTGATTGACCGCGCAGGTCCAGGTCAGATTCAGCAGCGCGGTGGACTGCACCAGCAGATCCCAGTGATCGGTTCTGGGCGGGAGCGGCGACCCCGTCGGAAAGCTCGCCGCACAGAAGATGATATCCGCCCCTTGCAGCACCATGCTGCGGGGCTGTTCGGGGAAACGCAGGTCAAAGCAGACCATCAGGCCGATCCGGCCAAAATCGGTATCGAAGACGCCCAGCTTGTCCCCCGGCACCGCTGCGTCGGATTCTCGGATGCCGATGGCGTCCATCAGATGAACCTTGGAATAGGAGCCGGCCACTTCGCCGGAACGATCGATGAGGGCACAGGTGTTCTTAACCTTTTCGCCGCAGGTTTCGGCAAAGCTGCCGGGAATCAGATTGACCCCAAACCGCCGCGCCTGCTTCTTCATCTCGGTGATGTAGCGTCCGTCCATCGTTTCGGAGTTGGCGCGCGCCTCCTCCAGAGAGAGGGCCTCGTAGTAGTTGTACTCCGGGAAGATAATCAGATCGAGCCCGGGGCAGTGCTCCGCCGCCTCCTCAATCATGGAAACGGTCTCGGCGATGTTCTGCTCCTTTGAGCCGGTCACCCCCCGCTGACAGAGGGCGACTTTGACAAAGCGTTTCACCACGATTGGTTCACTCCTTGCTGCGTCTTATTTCTCCATGAAGTTCTGAATGTAGTCGGCAATGTTGGCGACGCCGCGCTCGACGGTGATTCTGCCCTTTTCAGCGGTGCCCTTGGTGCCGTCGCCCAGCGTGCCGGTGTCGGTATGCTCGGCGTACTTCACGCAGTTGACGATTCCGGGCCACTTGTTCACAAAGGGGGTGTTGGTCGAAGCGGCAACTTCCATATGGACCAGCTCGGGGAAGAGGTACAGCAGAACCGAGGTGCCGGCTTCCGCAGCGTGGCCGTGGGGGTTGGAGCTTTCCCACAGGTCGGAAGTGAAGCTGGGGATATACTGCCACCAGCCGATCTGGCCGTACTTGATTCCGTGCTTGAGCTGCGCATCGACAAGGACTTCTGTGAGGGGCTGGGTGTTGTGCAGGTGGGTGTTTACCACGAAGAAGTTCTTGAATCCGAGGCGGACAAACTCATCGATCATCTCTCTGTAGACCGCGGTGAGGGTGGCGGCGGAGATGGCGATGGTGCCGGGGAAGCTGGTCAGGCTCTTGGACTGGCCAATTTCAACGCAGGGGGCGACGATGCCGTTGACCTTCTCGGCAACCAGTTCGGCAACCTTCTTCGCAACGAGGATATCGCTGCCCAGCGGGAGATGACGTCCATAGACCTCACAGGCGCCAGAAGGGATGATGATTGTCTTTGCAGTCTTGCTGCGCTCCGCGAACTCAGACCAGCTCATGTCTCTCAGATTGTATACCATAGTAAAATCTCCTTTCTCTTCCACGCGTTTTGCGTGTCTGATCAGGATATAAAGCAAATCTCACGCCAGGCTAACATTTTTTCTGCAATTTTGTCGAAATGTCTGTTTTGATTATTAAAAATTATTCAAGTCCGCCAAAGAATTTCTCAAAAATTCGAAAAGATGCTTCTGCTCTTCAAAAGGGGCAGCGGCGGTTTTTCTCATTTTTGAGATTATTCGCAAAATCAGGAAATTTAATTCTCAATATTGAGAACTGCTTTCGGCCGCCCCGGTCACCGGCAAAGCACCTTCCCGTAGAGAACGGGCGCCGCAAAAGCCGCGGGAACCGCCGCGGCGAAAAAAGCAGAAGCCCGCCCCGTCACCGACGCAAAGATCAAAACGCCCAGTCCGGCCGCCATCCAAAGGCAGGCGGCGAGGCGATGAACCGCCGCCCAGACGCGGCAATCCGCTTCGAGGAAGGAAAAATGCAGGGCAACGGTGGAGGTCTGCGGACAATCCATCATGTGTCCGCCGAGCAGGAGCAGCGCCAGCCCAATCCCGCAGGAAGCGGCAAACGGCGGGGGAAGCGGCTGGTTCGCCGCCCTGTAGATAAAAAGATTGGCAAGGCCGGTCGACAGAACGGGAAAGCCCCAGCGTCCAAACAGCCGGACAAAGGTTTTCGGCAGCGTCATTCTCTGTTGGTTGAGGTAAAGCTGGATGTGGACAATCAGGTTCAGAAGGCACATAAGTCCGGGGATTCCGAACACCACCAAAGCGCGGGGCATCGAATCGTCCCGTCCGTCCATCCGGGTGATCCCCGTCTCGACAATTTCGGGGATGCTTTCCCACAGGCGGACGCCCGTGATCATCGGCAGGGCGCAGGCAATCATCGTCACAGCAAACAGAATGAAAGCCTTTTCCCGGGAAACATGCCTGCCGAACAGGCGGGCTGCCTGCGCTTGAGCTTCGCCGGTCATAGGGATCGCTTTTTTATTCTGGCTCATCGAATTTATGATGCCTCCTCTTATTCATTGGGCTTTTCTGTCTGCGCAGGCGGAGAGCGCGGCCGCCGCCGGTCCCCACCTCCGGACGCCGAAGCATTTTCTCTTGCCATGGAGACTTCTTTTCCTCATTTTCCAAAATTCCATATATGCAGCCGCCGCACATATCAGGAAAGAGACCGGGGCTTTTTTGCAGCCGGAAAACGCATCTCGTTATCTATCCTCTGCGCTGCGCCGGGTCGGCGCCCTCCATTTTCCGGTAGTACGAGGCCACGCTGATTCCCAGCTTGGAACAGATTTTGCGGATCTGCTTCAGGGTGGGACAGCCATTGTACCGCGCATTCATCTGGGTCAAAACCTGCAGTTCGCAGTCCCGCACGATTTCCTTGAGCGTCCTGTCCTCCGCGTCGGGAGCAGCCGGAGCGGAGGGTCCCGGCGCGCCGCGGCTCCCGCACTGAATCCGCTGCGGAATGTTCTCAAAGGAAAGCGTCTGAGAATGCTCAAAGTTCATCATATATTCGATGCAGTTTTCCAGCTCCCGGACATTGCCGGGCCAGCCGTACTGCTGCAGGAAACGCTGCGCTCCCGCCTCAATGCCGGTGATATTCCGGTCGAGCTTCTGATTGTATTTTTCGATGAAATAGTCAATGAGAAGCGGAATATCCTCCCGCCGTTCACGCAGCGGCGGAATCCGCAGGGTAATGACGCTCAGGCGGTAATAGAGATCCTCCCGGAATTCGCCGCGGACGATGAGCTGTTCAAGATTCTTGTTGGTCGCCGCAATGATGTGTACATCCACCGAGACCAGGTGGCTGCTGCCGATTCGGTCGATCTGCCGGTCGGTAAGCACCCGCAGGACCTTGGCCTGCAGATAGAGCGGCATGTCCCCGATTTCGTCAAGAAACAGGGTGCCGGTGTCGGCGAGCATGAACTTGCCGATTCGTCCGCCCCGCTTGGCGCCGGTAAACGCCCCTTCCTCGTAACCGAAAAGCTCGCTTTCCAGCAGCGTTTCGGGGATGGCGGCGCAGTTGACCGTCACAAAGGGGCGGGAACGTCTCGGCCCGCTTGCGTGGATGGTGCGCGCAATGACCTCTTTGCCGGTGCCGCTTTCCCCGAGCAGCAAAATATTGGACGAGTTCTGAGACACCGTTTGAATCTGCTCCTTGAGCGCCAGCATCTGCGGATTGCGGGTCACCAAATCAAAGGGGAAGCTGACGGTGTCGTGCTGGATGATGGTGTCCTGCAGAGCCGAAAAGGGATTGACGATGCAGAGCGCATCCTCCGCGTCGTCGGGGACGGGGCGCACCGTAAGGGTCAGGTGGTGGCGGCGCCCGCCCTGCCGGAAGGTCAGCTCCTTTTCCATAACGGTCTGGCTCCGCAATGCCTGACCGACTACCGCGACGATCTCCTCGAGGCACCGCCCATAAACAGCGCGATCCTGATCCACACACAGAAGGTGCCGGGCCCGTTTGTTGATCTGCAGCACCTCCCCGTCCCTGCTGCAAAGGAGCATTCCTCCCTTCACCGCCTCAAAAACACCGGAAAGCTGCGCGTTGCGGGTTCTCACCAGATGCAGAAGCCGTTCCTGCTCGAGCTTGGCAGAAATCAGGTCGGCGGTCTTCTCCAGATAGCCCAGCAGGCTCTCCTCCTTTTCGAGAAGGATCTTCTGCTGCCGGGCGGTGAAGGAGGCCACGACAATCACCCCCTCCACGCTGCCCCCCAGGATAATGGGATAGAGGAGGATCGAATAATAAATCGGTTCGTCCGTAACGCTGAAGGGGCGGGAGGTCGTGTCCCGGACTGCGAGGGGCTCCCCGCTCTGCATCACCTGAAGGGTATAGCTGCGCTCCCAGTTGTCCTCCTCATTGGCTCTTCCTCTGAAGCGCCCCGTGCCCGATATACGCAGCATCGGGTCGGTATTGATGATGGTAAGCTCGAGATCCAGAACCGCGGCAAAGGAATCAACAACGTCATCCAAAAATGCTTTCAGGTCAAGAAGATCCATTTTCTTCCCCCGATCGTAGTTTTATTCAGTGTAGCATAAACAACAGTACCGGCGCAAGCGGACCGGATACCGCCGTCTAATCGAAGCGCGTCAGGATGATAACCGCAGCCAGAATTGCCAGAACCCCCAGGCCGGTGCGCAGGCCGAACGGTTCGGAGTAGATGGCGATTCCCACCGCAAGGCTGGTAATCGGCTCAAAGGTCGAAAGAATCGACGCCCGCTGCGGCCCGACAATCCGCACCCCGATCTGGAACAGGATGCTGGCGCTCTGTGAAAAAACCATCAGGACCACAAGGTTGCAGAACCAGCCCAGCGGCGTCATCGAGACGAAGAGCTCCCCGGTGAACACTCCGTAGAGAGCCTGTCCCACAAAGGAGAACAGCGCCAGCCAGAAGGCCAGCACCAGCGAGGGAAGATTCCCCAGCCCGCTCTGGTCGAGATAGATGATATAAAACGAGTAGGTAATCCCCGAGAGAAATGCCAGCAGAACGCCCGCCGCATTTCCCGACTGGCCCGGCGTATAAAACATCAGGATTCCAGCGGAACAGAGGGCAACACACAGCACCTTGACTCCGGAAAGGGGCGCATGGCAGAACAGCACGCAGCCCAGAAGGGTAAACACCGGGTAGACAAAGTGGATGGTGGTGGCCATGCCGGAGGAAATAAAATAATAGGAGCTGGACAGCAGCAGCGGTGTGCTGGCAAAGCCCAGTGCGAGCATCACCATCCGGCGCATCTGCCGGCGGCTCAGTCTGACCGAAACGCCCTTATGCCGCAGAAAACCCCACAGAAGGGGGGCAATGAGGGAGTTGCGGATTGCCGCCGCGCTGACGGCGTTGCCGCCGCTGGCATAGATCGTTTTGGTAATGACGGGGATACAGCCGAAAATGACGGCTGACAGAATTACGAACAGAATCCCCTGCAAATCCTTCGGCCGGCTGTCCGCTGCCGCCGCGGGACGAGCAGCCGCCCTAAACATGGGACAGGCGAACATCCGCGTGCCTGTTCCGCATCGAAGCAAATCCGCCCTGCCGCTCCCCCGGAATGCGCCGGCTGCATCCGGCAAGAGCGGGACGGACCCCTCCCGGCCAAAGACATCTCATGATCGTTTCCTCCTCTTTTTCCATCGGGCGCCCGGCGTCTGCCGGACGGAAATTCAGGGATATCATTTCCCCTTTTCATTATTAAGCAAATTTTGTGCCATGGTCTTTTGCATCGGAAAGCGGGAATCTTCTTGCGATTTTTCTCATAATCGAGAAACATCACGCTCTTTTTCTTCTTATTTTTAAGAAATTTTCTCATATTTGATAACAGCAGCCTCTTCCCGTATGCGGACAGCCTTCCATCCCAGACCAAAGAGGCCCGGAAGCTTTTGTCTTCCGGGCCTCTTTGCGATGCGGAAAAAATTTGTTTTAATTTTTGGTATGGACTGCCCGTCCCTCGGCGTGAAGGGCCGCCTCCCGCACCGTTTCGGTGACGGTGGGATGGGAGTGAATGGTTGTAATCAGCTCATCGAGGGTCGCCTCGAGCCGAAGCGCCAGCGCACCCTCGCTGATCAGATCGGTGGCGCGCGGTCCGATAATGTGCAGGCCGGGCACCTCCCGGTACTTGCGGTCGGCGATAATTTTGACCAGGCCTTCGCCGCCGTTGAGGATCAGTGCCTTTCCGTTGGCGTTCATCGGGAATCTTCCGACGAGGTAATCAATCCCCTTTGCCCGGCACTGCTCCCAGGCCGGTCAGGAGACCTTTGAGCTGTACCGCAAGGGCATCGATGTTCACCGCCTGCTCTACGCCGCGGCAAACAATCCGCAGTTTGAGAGAATCGGCCTCAACATGCCTGAACAGGAAAGCGTGTTCAGCTACCGCAGTCTGCTCAAGGACGACAGCCGGAGCCGGGATATGCACGAAGAGCATAAGAAGATCGCCAAATATGTAATCGAGCAGGACGCGGACCGTGCGAAAGAAGCTGCCCGCTTTCATATTCACAAGCTGATCGAACGTCTGCGGTCAGCCCAGCCGAACGTCACCTTTGACTCTCCGCTTAAGGGCAGCATACCCCTTCTGGCTCTTCAGCACAAGGAACCCATCAAATAAAGCCTCCATACAGCGGCAGTTTCCCCTCTTTGAATGCACAGGACAAAAGCCGCCATACCATGGGATGAAGATTCCCACAGCATGGCGGCTTTTTGCCGCTGTCCGGCCCCTCATCCGGCGGGCGCTTTATCTGAGCAGCTCGCGGTTGATGGGGCTTCTCGGCGAGTTCCCTGTGAGGACCCGCGCGGCCTCCTCCGCGGCCATGCGCTGGAGGCTGGAACGCGCTTCCTCGCTGTACCAAGCGGCGTGGCCGGTCAGCAGAAGCTGCGGCATCCCGCGCAGAGGGCTGTCTTTGGGCAGCGGCTCGGTTTCAAATACGTCGAGCCCTGCGCCGGCGATTCCGCCGGACCGGAGCGCGTCGATCAGATCCGCCTCGCAGATCAGTCCTCCCCGGGAGGTGTTGATCAGGCAGGCGCTCCTTTTCATTTTGGCAAGTGCCCTCCGGTCGATCCAGTGCCTTGTGGCGGGGGTCAGCGGACAGTGGCAGGAAAGGAAATCGCTCTGTGCGAGCAGGGTGTCGAAGTCCACCGGTCCGGCCCCGGCCGCACGGATTTTTTCCGGGTCGAGGTAGGGGTCATGGGCGATGACCTTCATGCCGAATGCTTTTGCCCGGATGCAGACCTGCTGCGGAATCCGGCCAAAGCCGAGCAGACCGAGGGTGCAGCAGCTCAGGCGGGTAATCGGCTTGATTTCCGCATAGCCCCAGCCGCCGGAATGCATCTGCGCCTGCTGCTGGGGTATTTTTTTGGCGAGGGCAAGCAGAAAAGCAAAGGCATGATTCGCCACGTCCTCGACGCCGTAATCCGGCACGTTGCAGACAAAGATTCCCTTTGCGGTCGCGGCCGCGACATCCACGTTATCCACACCGATGCCGTATCGGACGATGACCCTGCACCGCTCCAGAGCAGCGATTACCCGTGCGGTAATCGGAGCATACTGCACAATCAGGCCGTCACAGCCGGCGGCCTGGCGGATCACATCCTCCTCGGTTTTGCACTGGAAATCGCTGCATTCGATTCCCGCCGCTTCGAGCACAGCGCGCTCGGCGGAAATCGTTTCATATTCATAATCGGTAATTGCAACCTTCATGGCATTCATGTTTCTTTTGGTCCTTCCATTCCATTGAAAAAGCACCGGCGAAGCGCATCTGCCATCGCCTGCGCAGGGGGACGGCGCCCGGTCCAAATCTCCACGCTGTAGACGCCCTGGCAAACCAGCATCGAAAGGCCGTCCACCGTTTTGGCGCCGCGGCGCTCCGCTTCGATCAGAAACGGGGTGCGCGGCGGGTTCATGACCGCGTCGCTGACCACCATCCCCGGGCGGATCGAATCATAGTTGATATCCGGACGTCCAGTGTCCGGCGCAAGCCCCACCGGAGTTGCGTTGACAACAATATCGGCATCCGGCAGCGCCATGCCCGGCTCCCAGCGGAGGAACGAGGCGCTCCCTCCGGCAGCCCAGATACATTCAGCCACCGCTTCTCCGCGCTCGCGGCTGCGGTTGACGACAATGATCTGCTCCGCACCGTGCAGTGCGTTGATGACCCCTACCGCCCGGGCTGCACCGCCCGCCCCGAGCAGAACCATTCGTTTTCCGCCGGGGTCCACACCGGCCTGCATCATCGCATCGTACTGACCCTGACCGTCGGTATTATAGCCGGTCAGCTTTCCCCCCTCATTGAGGATGGTGTTGACCGCCCCGGTCAGCCGCGCCGAATCATCAAGTGCGTCGAGATAGGGAATCACTTCCGTTTTCAGCGGCATGGTGAGATTTGCCCCGCGCATTTCAAAGGCGCGCAGCCCGGCAATGGCGCCGGGCAGGCTCTCGCGCCGGACGTTGACCAGCAGGTACCTCCAGTTCAATCCCATTGCGCGCAGCCCCGCCTCATACATAATCCGGGTGGGCTTGCGGTTGATCGGATAGCCGAAGTGACCCAGCAGAACGGAATAGAAATCTTCCATTTTCTTTCTCCGTTTACAGGATGCCGGTTTTTTTCGCGATGAGGAATGCACCCGCCGCCGAGAGGGGAATACCCTCCTTCGGGGCGCAGACATGCACATGCGCGAAGTATCCGTCGTGCTCCAGCAGATCGGCCATCGCCCGGCGCAGCGGGTCCTTTCCGGCGACGATGACATCCGTCTCAGGGCCGACCTGCAGCGCGTCGGAATGCCGGATGCCGGTTAAATCGCTCTGCAGTGCCGCGCCGAGGACATAGTTGGCGAGCTTCTTTTGATCCTTGAGCACAAACTGACTGAGAATGCGCGCCGAGAAGCACGCCCGTCCGACGCCGGACTTGGCGGCAGTGTCGCAGCCGAGCAACACCATGCTGCGGTCATAGTCCTCCGGGGCGACAAACTGCCTGCCCACCGCGTCGGCAATGATGGTATCGTTGGTGATGCTGGCAAGCAGTTCGCCGCTGATGCTGGTCAGGCAGCCGGTGATCTGCCCCTTGGTATTGACCGAGACAAATTTCATGTGCGAGCCGGGCAGCACCAAAAGATAGCTTTTCCCGCGGGGATACTGCTCGAGAAGGGCGATGCTCTCGACCTCCTCGCCGCGCATGATATCCATCGCTTCGAAGTTGCCGAAACCGATAGGGCCGCCGGAATTCTTCACTCCGGGGACAAAGTGGATCGGTATCGGGCAGACGTCGGGCAGGCTGACCTCCTGCACGGCGGCCGCAAGATCATCCGCTCCCGCGGGCACCACGCAGTGCGGAATTTCCACCAGTCCGACGTTGGAGGTGATCATGCCGCTGGCAATGACCGCTTCCACCTCGTCGTAGGAGGTTCCTGCATCCCGCAGCACCCGTTCGAGACATTCCTTCACCGCGGCCTTCAGCCGTCTGTTGCTGCCGTCAATCGCGGTGTTGCGCACACCGACCTCCGATTTGGCCGACGCTGCCGGGCGAAATTTCGAATCCCAGAGAACGACCCTTGTGTTGGTCGTACCGGTATCCAGTGTAATGATGTAGCTCATGACTGCTTCCTTTCCGGTCACCACTCGGCAACGGTGCCGTCGAAATTGCGCCAGATGGGATTTTTCCAGGTGGGGGCGTTCTCGGCCGCCCTGCGGACAACCTCCTCGTTGATCTCAACCCCAAGGCCGGGGCCGTGCATCAGCTCGAGGTAGCCCTCGTTGTAATGGTAGATCGTGGGGTCCTTGAGGTAGTCGAGCAGATCGCCGCCGCGGTTGTAGTGAATACCGAGGCTCTGTTCCTGGATAAAGACATTAGGCGAGCAGGTATCGACCTGGAAACATGCCCCCAGCGCGATCGGCCCGAGCGGACAGTGAGGCGCCACCGCGATGTCGTAGGCCTCGGCCATCGCAATGATCTTCCGGCATTCGGAGATGCCGCCCGCATGGGAGAGGTCGGGCTGAATGATATCGACATAGCCGTCCTCGAAGATCTGCTTGAAGTCCCAGCGGCTGAACATCCGCTCGCCGGTGGAGATCGGGGTGGTAGTGGCGCGGGCGATTTCACGCAGCGCTTCGTTGTTCTGGGAAAGGACCGGCTCCTCGATAAACATCAGCCGGAACTGATCGAGCTCCCGCGCGAGCACCTTCGCCATTGTCTTATGCACCCGTCCGTGGAAGTCGACGGCGATATCCATATCGAAGCCAAGCTCATCGCGGATCGCGGCGACCCGGTCGCAGACGGCCTGCACCTTTTTGAAGCTGTCGATGTAGTGCATCTCCTCGGTACCGTTCATCTTCAGAGCACGGTATCCCTGCTCATAGGCCTCGCGGGCTCCGGCGCGGATATCCGAGGGACGGTCGCCGCCGATCCAGCGGTAGACCTTGAGTCTGTCGCGGCAGGCGCCGCCCAGCAGTTCATAGACCGGAACCCCGAGCGCCTTGCCCTTGATGTCCCAGAGAGCCTGATCGATGCCGGCGATGGCGCTCATGACCTCCGGGCCGCCGCGGTAGAAGCCGCCCCGGTACATCATCTGCCAGATGTCCTCAATGCGGGAGGGGTCCTTGCCGGTGATCAGCCCGCGGAACTCCTCCACGCAGGCGCGCACCGCATCGGCACGCCCCTCGATAACCGGCTCTCCCCAGCCGGCAATTCCTTCGTCGGTGTCGATCTTCAAGAAAAGCCAGCGGGGCGGTACTTTATAAAGCGTTAAATTTGTAATTTTCATTCCGATTTCTCCTATCTATTGGAGCTGTGCGGTAAATTCCCGCGCCAAACCGCGGATCGCGTCGAAATCCCCCGCCTGAATCAGGGGTGCTTTGGCGATATTGGAGCCAACTCCCACCCCCGCAACCGATGGGTGCGAGAGGAATTCCATCAGGTTTCGGCTGTTGACCCCTCCCATCGGCAGCAGCGGGATATGTCCCAGCGGCGCTGCCATCGCTTTGATGTAGGGCAGGCCGAGGGTGTCGGCCGGGAAAAGCTTGACCAGCGCCGCGCCCGCCTTCCATGCGCAGGCAACTTCGCTGGGGGTCATTGCGCCGGGGATCATCGCCGTCCCAAGGCGGCGCGCCTCAGCCATCACCTCGAGGTCGAGATTGGGGGAGAGCAGGTATTTTGCTCCTGCTTCCACCGCGGCGCGCGCCTGCGCGGCGGTCAGCACGGTGCCCGCGCCGACCAGCATGCAGCCGCCCATCGCTGCGTTCACCGCGCGGATCGCAGCGGCAGTCCGATCGGCGGTCTGCGGATCGTTCTGATTAAAGGTGATCTCCAGCATCCGGATGCCGCCTTCGTACATCGCCTGTGCTGCAGCGGTCATCCGCTCGGGCGGGACGCCCCGCATCGCTACAATGATGCGGTGCTTTCTGACCTGTGTCAGGATATCATCGTTCATTTTCCGTCTCCTCCCTGCATCAAGTGCAGAGGTATCCGCCGTCGACCGCCAGCGTCACACCGGTCACGTAATCCGACGCCGCACTGGCGAGGAAAATCACCGCGCCCTTCATGTCGTCCGGCTCTCCCCAGCGTTTCTTGGGCAGACGAGCCAGAATCTTGGGTTCACGGTCCGGGTTGCCGATCAAGGCGGTGTTCAGCGAGGTAGCAATGTAGCCGGGAGCGATGGCATTGACGTTGACGCCCCGGCCCGCCCAGTCGTCGGACAGGGCGCGGGTCAGTCCCGCGACGCCCGACTTCGCGGCGGTGTAGGCCGGCACGGTCGTGCCGCCCAAAAAGCTGTTGAGCGAGGCAATGTTGATGATTTTGCCGCTGCCTTTTGCCAGCATGACGCGGCCGGCAAGCTGCGCCATAATCCATACGGCGTTCAGGTTGACCGCGAGAACCTCGTCCCACTCCTCAATGGGGAAGTCCTCGGGCATGTGCCTCCGCTGGATTCCCGCATTGTTTACAAGGATATCAAGCTCACCGCCAAAGGCGTCCATCACCTCGTCGAAAACGCGGTGAATCTGTTCCCGCTGAGAGAGATCAGCTAGAAAGGGCAGCGCGGCCTTTCCGGTGGGATCGATTTCTCGGCAGGTTTCCACGACATTCTGCCCGCGTCCGATCAGGGCGACGGTAGCGCCGGCGCCGATCAGCGCCTGCGCCATACTGCGCCCCATTCCCTGTCCGGCGCCGGTTACGATGGCTTTTTTGCCTGTAAGGTCAAACATTTGGTAGGTAATCTGATCCATAACTGTTTCTCCTTTTGGATTGAACCGGTCAGCCCATCAGCAGGTTGGGGAGGAAGAGGGAGAAGGCCGGAACATAGGTGACAAGTAAAAGTGCGCAGGCCATCGCAATATAGAAGGGCAGGATTCCCTTCATGACCTTTTCAATCGGCATCTTGCCGACAGCGCATCCGGTGAAAAGGGCGAGGCCGACCGGCGGAGTGCAGGCACCCACCGCGAGGTTGAGCAGCATCATAATGCCGAACTGTACCGGGTCCATGCCGATTTTCTGAATGATCGGCAGCAGGATGGGAGTGGTGATGATGATAAGCGGCGCCACATCCATAATGCAGCCGAGGAAGAGCAGCATGAGGTTGATGAGCAGCAGCAGGACGATTCTGTTATCTGTGACGCTCAGCAGGCCATTGGTGATCATCTGGGGAACCCTCAGATAGCTCAGACAGTAGCCGAAGCCGCTGGCCGCGGCGATGATGCTCAACACCATACCCAGCGTCTTGCCGCAGCGCAGCAGGATGCCGGACATCTCAGAAATGGGAGTTCGGTAGCAGACGAAGGTCAGAAAAAAGGCGTAGAGGCAGGCGATCGCCGCGCTCTCGGTCGCGGTGAACAGGCCGGTGCAGACGCCCAGCAGGATGATAACAATGGTCATCATTCCGGGCAGCGAACTGATGCCGATTTTGAGTGCCTGCTCAAAGGTGTAGCTTTTGCCGCGGGGGTACTGACGCCTGCGGGCAATGATGCCCGACACGACCAGCAGCGCCAGAGCCAGCAGGCACCCCGGAATAATGCCGCCCAGAAAAAGCCGCCCGCAGGAAACACCGCCCGCGGCCATCGCAAAGATCACCATGTTGTGGCTGGGGGGAATAATCATCGACTGGGTCGCACTGGTGACCGTGACGTTAATCGCATAGTCGCGGTCATAGCCCTGCTTTTCCATCAAAGGGATCATCGTCGCGCCGATCGAGGAGATATCCGCTGTGGCGCTGCCCGAAACCGCACCAAAGAAGGTGGATGCGAGGATGTTGACATAGGCCATGCCGCCCCGGAACCGGCCGACAAAAATATCTGCGAAGTTGACCAAACGGTCCGAGATGCCGCCGCTCATCATGATCTCACCGGCCATAATGAAGAACGGTACGGCCAGCAGGCTGAAGGACTGGATGCCGGTGGTCAGCCGCTGCCAGATGGTCATGACCGGAATGCCCATATACAGGCAGGTCAGCAGGGAAGAACCGATCAGCGAGAAGCAGACCGGGATACGGAAGGCAACCAGCAGCACGAAACTGCCGAGCAGGATAAAGGTTCCGACGGTGGTACTCACTCTTTGAACGCCCCCTTAATGTAGTTGTCGGCGACATCGCTGTGCGCGATGCCCAGCAGCCGCAGCACCAGATGGATGCAGCACATCAGTCCGGCGACCGGCGTCGGAAAATAGATGACCGAAGTGGGCCAGCGGGTGGCGGGCATAATCGAGGCCACGCCGTAGAGTGTCAGCTTAATGCCGGTATAAAGCATCAGGACGCTGATCGCCAGCAGAATGAGGTTGTTCAGCACCTCAATCGCCTTGCGCACCGGCATCGGGAAGGATGCCACAAAGAGCTGCACCCGCAGATGCAGGTCGTAGCGCACGCCGATGGCCAGGGTGAAAAATGTGATGTAGATAAAAGCAATCAGAGAGACTTCTTCAGCCCAGGGAATGCTGTACTCAAAGGCCGCGCGCAGAAAAACCTGCATCGAAATCAGCAGGGTGATGAAGATGAGCAGTGCCCGGACGCCCCACTCAAAAATATGGAAAATATATCCCAGAAAGCTGTCAAGCTTTTCTTTCCAAAGCAATCTGTAACGCCTCCTTGTTTTCGGATGTTTCGTGGGAAAATTTCTGAAATGCCGCCTGGGAACAGATGGTTCTCAGGCGGCATCCGTAACGTTCGGGATTTAGCAGGGGGTATTCTCAATCTGGGTGACAAGGTCGGCATACTCGGCGCCGTACTTGTCATAGACCGGCTGCATCGCCTCGCGGAAGGAAGCAATGGTTGCCTCGTCGGGGGTGACGATGTTCATGCCGCCCTGCGCAAGGGTTTCCAGTGCGGCATTCTCGGTGTCAAGCCACGCGGCAATCATGTTCTCCTGCAGATGGTCGGCGCACTCCTGAATCACCGCCTGATCCTCAGCGCTCAGCCTGTTCCAGACATTCGCGCTGACGAGCACCATCTCAGGCATGATGTTGTGACGGTCGACAATCAGATAGTCGCAGAGCTCGTTGTGGCTCATATCGATGATGCGGGGGATGTTGTTCTCAGCGCCGTCCACAACGCCGGTCTGCAGGGCGCTGTAAACCTCATTGCCCGACATCGAAATCGGCACCGCCCCGAGGCAGCTGACGGTATCCGAATAGATCGAGCTCTGCATGACGCGGAACTTAACGCCCTTGAAGTCCTCGACGCTGTTCAGCGGCTTGGTGGCGTAGAAGCAGCGGCTGCCCGCATCGAGCCAGCAGAGGCCCTTGAGTCCGGTGCTTTCCATGCTGGCGAGCAGGTTCTTGCCGATGTCGGTATCCATCACTGCCCAGAGGTGATCTTCGCTCTTGAAGAGGTAGGGCAGGCTCATCAGGTTGAGCTGCTCATTGAAGCTGGTGAGGGCGCCCATGCTCGACTTGGTGAAGTCAAGGCTGCCCATCTGCACCTGCTCAACGCAGGCCTTCTCCTCGCCGAGCTGGCCGCCGGCATAAACCTCGATCTTGATCCGTCCATCGGTCTTTTCTGCGACCTCGTCGGCAAACTTATAGATCTGAACGGTCGAGACATAATCCTCCGACGAGTCGGTGGCGAAACGCAGGGTCATCGAGGGGGCGGCGGATGCCGCGGCGCTGCTCTCAGGGGCCTGTGACCCACTCGAAGCGGCCGGGGCGGGGGTGCTGGAAGAGGCGCCGCCGCAGGCTGCGAGCACTGCGGTCATGCAAAGGGAAAGTGCAACACTAATTAGCTTTTTCATCTAGGGAATCTCTCCTTTTCGCTCTTTACTCTCTCTTTTTTATCACACGGGCCGGAATTTTCCACCCGTTATGAACCGGTTTGAATGACATAACATATAACACGTCCTACATGTTTTGAAAATGCAGCTTGCTTTCTTCTCTCTCTGCGAAAGTAAATCCGCCTGCCGTTCTCTTCAGGAAATTCTCAGTTGGAGCCTTCCTCTGTCTTAAAGAAATTGACCAGGCGCGTCAGATTATATTCCGTGTGGCGCTGATACAGCTTCAAAACTCTCTTGGTATCCCGCGCGCAGATGCCTTCGGTAATTTCTTCATGCATTTCCACACCGAAGCCATGACTGCCCGGCACACGGTTCATCTCAATAAAGATGCTGACTATCATCTCGCGGTTGCAAAGCATCGACCGCTTCAGGAACTCGTTATGGGAACAGCAAACAACGGCATAATGAAAATCAAAATCCCTGTTGCTGAAGCCATCGAGATCCCCGAAAGCATCCCGCATGGCCTGCACACAACTGCGCAGGCGTTCAAAGTCCTCTTCCACCGCATACTTTGCGGACAGCTCGACAGCGGAATATTCTACGCTCTGACGGAATTCCATCATGCTGACATAAGTCTGTTCGCTCAGCGCAATATGGGCATCGGGGATCGAGTAGTTCTGCGGATTGGAAACGAAGGAACCCATGCCCTGACGCGTCACAATCAAACGCTCGCTGCGAAGCCGCTGCAAAGCCTCACGGATGACGACGCGGCTGACTGAGAACTGTGCGGCAAGCCGGTTTTCGCTGGCGATTTTTTCGCCCTCGCTCCAGCTCCCGGACAAAATCATCTCGCGGATCTGCCGGTGGACTTCGCTGACCAGATTCTTCTTTTCAATTTTTACAATTTCCAACCGTATACAACCTTTTCATCATGATGTCAGTGGAGATTCGTGTATGTTGTAGGACAACTTACAGGACGTAGTATAGCTGCTGCCATCCGAAAAGTCAACCTGTTTTTCTGTCTTTTGTGGAATTTGCTAAAAATCTTCCTGCTTTTTGTCACTATTGGAGAAATCGCTTTCCAATCGTGCCGCGGGTGAATCGCTGGCGGCTTCAACATCTTCCTGTCTGCATTAAAGTCCCCGCAGGCCCGTCGCGCCTTAGCCTGGTCAATCAGGGTTGAGGTGCGGCATTTCTACCTCCACCGCCAAAAAGGATATCCGCATCTCCCCGCCCGCCTCCCGCGGGCGGCAGATTTGGGCTAGATACCCAGCATGAGTCTGAGCACCGGCCCTGATACCGCCCGCAGATGGCAGGCTCGGGCGCGGCGGCTGGGCTGGGAAAACTTTTTCGAAGGAAGCCAGCTGCTACCTCCCGCAGGCGGCAGACCCGGGTGCGGATTCAGTACAGCGGACTCGTCCCAAAGGCGAAAAAACACACCGTCCGACTGGAAAGTCTCGCCTCAAAGCGCCGGCGCTTCATGCCAAAAGCGGTGTTTCCGGGCCGGCTTTAACGGCAACGTCAGGCGCCCCTGTATCAGCCAAACCGAAGCCCGGCAAATCGGCGCTGATTTGGAATGGAGAAACAGCGGAGCGAGGACGCGATGGCTTTTTAATGCTTTGTATTAAAAAGCCGCACAAGCGATACAAGGCTTACGATGACGTGCCTGATGCGGTTAAAATAGATGTTTTGGGGTTCAGGTTTGGGAGGGAAAATGGGTGCAAAAAACCGTCAGGCTCTCTTGCGCGTCCAATCACCAGCCGCAGTAAAAGCCGCTTGGCGGCTTTGTCCAAAAGGAAAGACACCCAATCGGGTGTCTTTCCTTTTCAGAAGGGATGATTAAAATCGCTATTTCCGCGTAATAAGATAAAACTGCCGCGAAGCGACAACCCCAAACCGAAGCCCAGCGACAGCGGATTCGGTTTGGAAAGAAGGAGCAGCGGCGTAAGCGCGCTCTGACTTTTGAAAAAAACGGAGCAAGCGTTACAAGGCTTGCTCCGACGTGGTACCCCCGGCGAGAATCGAACTCACAACTAACCCTTAGGAGGGGCTTGTTATATCCATTTAACTACGGAGGCATTTGAGATGTGGGTTTTATTATATAACGTCAGAAGCCGACTTGTCAATGAGGGAGAGCCGGCAGAATTTGCGGGGACAGGACGGACTTTTAGGATTTTTCGCAAAAGAGGGGAGAATTTTTTTGCAAAAAAATTTGAGGTCTTTTATAACGGGGCGAATGATGATACAATAACAGAGTATCATCATGGCGGCCTCAGGCCGCTTTTTCACGGAGGCAAGAGCAAATGAAGCGAGAAAAATCTTGTGGCGCGCTGGTCTACCGCTACGAAGGGGACCGGCTGATGCTGCTGCTCCTCCGGCACCGGCACGGAGGGCACTGGTCCTTCCCGAAGGGCCATGTGGAAGGGGAGGAAACCGAGACTGAAACGGCGCTGCGCGAAATCCGGGAGGAAACCGGTCTGAGCGTTTCTCTGCGGGAAGGATTCCGCCATACGGTGGAATACTATCCAAAACCGGGGGTGCGCAAGCAGGTCGTTTACTTTCTGGGGGAAGCTCCCGCCGACGCAAAAATTGTCCGGCAGGAGGAGGAGATCAGCGAGCTGCACTGGGTCGAATGGAGCCAGGCAGTCGAAGCGGTCACCTTTAAAAACGACCGCAACCTGCTGAATTTTGCATGGGAGTATCTGACCGAAGGGAGGTAAGCTGATTTGAAACGGGAAAAGGAGCCGGTGCCGCGCGATGCCCGTGCGATCAGTCCGGCGCGGATTATCGCCGTGAGCTTTGCCATTGTGATCGCGCTGGGTACCCTGCTGCTCCTGCTGCCCGCCTGCACTGCGCCGGGAAAGCACACCACCTTTCTGGATGCGCTTTTCACCGCTACCTCGGCGAGCTGCGTGACCGGCCTCGTCACTGTCGATACCGGAACCCACTGGTCAACGGCCGGACAGCTTGTCATCATGCTGCTGCTGCAAATCGGCGGACTCGGTCTCGTGACCTTTACCACCTTTTTTAACGTCATGATCGGCCGGCGCCTCGGACTCCGGTCCCGCATTCTCGCGCAGGAGTCGGTCAACGGCACCGGCCTGGAAAATATCACCCTGCTGGTACGGATGGTGGTAACCGCCTCGCTGCTTTTTGAGCTGGCCGGGGCGCTCATTCTTTCGACCGTCTTTGTGCCGAAATACGGAATGCGGGGAGTTTTTCTGTCGGTCTTTCTTTCGGTTTCGGCCTTCTGCAACGGCGGAATGGACCCGCTCGGCTTTGAGGAGCCGTTCATCTCCCTCTGCGGCTATTCCTCTGCGCCGGTTGTTCTGGCTGTGATTATGGCCCTCATCATTGTCGGCGGCCTTGGTTTCGTCGTCTGGTCGGAGCTTGCCGAATACCGCCTGCGGCACAAGCTTTCCCTGCATACCCGGGTGGTGCTGATCGGCTCGGCGGCCCTGATCCTGCTCGGGGCGCTGCTGATTCTGCTGCTCGAACACGACAATCCGGCCACCCTCGGGCCGATGAACTGGGGAGACAAGCTGCTCAACGCCCTCTTCGGCTCGGTGACCTGCCGCACCGCCGGCTTCAACACCTTTGACCTCGCCGGGATGCGCGGCGGCACCAAGGTGCTTTTCTGCGTGCTGATGTTCATCGGCGCCTGTCCCGGTTCGACCGGCGGCGGCATCAAGGTGACGACCTTTGCGGTGGTCATGATGACCGTCTGGTGCGTGGTGCGGGGCAACAGCGAAACAGTCATTCTGCGCCGGCGGGTCGCACAGGAGGCGGTCTATAAAGCCCTCGCCATCCTTGTCATCTCACTGCTGGCAGTGGCGCTCTGCTCCGGAACCATTATGCTCGTAATGGAGGATTACCACCTGTCGGCATCGGGGCTGGACGTCTTCTTCGAAGCCGTTTCCGCTTTTGGCACCGTCGGCCTCTCCAGCGGCGTGACGGCGGCGGCCAATATTCCGGCCCGCGTTGTTTTGATTTTTGTGATGTATCTGGGGCGTGTCGGCCCGGTTTCCTTCGCGCTGGCGCTGGCCACCCGGCCTGTGCGCGACCGCAACGTCGTCCTGCCGGAAGGACGGATCGCTGTCGGATAAATGCAGAAACAGCAGCCGCAGAGCGCGCCCTTCACAAGGACGGATTGCTGTCGGATGAATGCAGAAGCAGCAGCCGCAGGGCGTGCCCTTCACAAGGACGGATTGCTGTCGGATGAATGCAGAAGCAGCAGCCGCAGGGCGTGCCCTTCACAAAGGTGGATCACGTCGGATAAATGCAAGCCGCCGCAGAGCAGGGTGCGCTCTGCTCTGCGGCGGCTGCGGGTTTTCCGCGACGCCTTAGCGCATCATATCGGAAATGCTGTCAATCACGACTCCTGCGTTTTTTGCCGCATGGCTGGCCGCGCGGCGGAGCTTTTTGGCCTGACGCTGCATCGAATGGGAACGGTCGCTCATCATATAGGCGGCGGTTCCGGCGATCATTGCAACGGTAATTCCTGCGACGGTGGAAGTCATGCCCGAATTCATTTTGTTCATACTGCGATTCTCCTCGTTTCGGTTTTGGGGACCGAAGCTAGCTTGTGCAGTTCGGGCGGGTTTAGCCGCTGAAGTTTCTCCCATGTGATTCTACCTTTTGCACAAACTTTCATCTTCTGATTTTGCTGTGGTTGTGCATTGTTTTTTCAAAAATTTTCCGGTGGGCAACCGCTTAAAAATTTTATGTGTTTTTCCATAATTTTTGGGAAAATTAAAAAGCCAAAAATAGAATTTTCTCCAACAAAGCGTCCTTTTCCGCCGTAGATATCAAAATTTGCGGCGGCAGGCAAAATCAGCTAACATATGAGACAAGAGAGGTTTTTCCTATGAACCGACCCCTTCGAATCGCTGCAATCCATGATCTCTCCGGCTTCGGCCGCTGCTCCCTGACCGTCATTCTTCCGGTGCTCTCGGCGATGGGAATGCAGGTCTGTCCGGTGCCGACCGCCGTTCTCTCCACCCATACCGGCGGAATGGGGGAGGTGGTCATGCGGGATCTGACCGACTTTCTCGAGCCGGCGCTCGATCACTACCGCAGACTTGAACTTGCCTTCGAGTGCATCTACACCGGATTTCTCGGCTCGCCGGAGCAGATCAGCCATTGCCTCGACTACTTCCGCAGCTATCCCCAGGCGCTGGCCGTGGTGGACCCGGTCATGGGGGATCACGGCAAGAGCTACCGCACCGTCACCGGTGAGATGCGCGGGCGGATGCGCGAGCTGGTGGCAGTCGCGGACCTGATCACCCCGAACCTCACCGAGGCGTACATGCTGCTGGGCGAGGAATACAGCCCGGTTCCGCTGACCCGCGCGCAGGCGAAAAGCATGCTGGCGCGTCTTTCGGAGCTGGGGCCGGAGCAGGTGGTCATCACCGGCGCTTCGCTGGCGAGCGGCGAACGGATGGCGAATCTCGGCTACGACCGGGGGCGCAGTGCCTTCTGGTACGTCGCCTGCGACTATGTCCCGGTTTCCTACCCCGGAACCGGCGACCTCTTCGCGGCGGTGCTTACCGGCGCGCTGCTGCAGGATGACAGCCTGCCGATGGCCATCAACCGCGCCACCCGCTTCTGCGAGCTGGCGATCAAGACGACCTTCGGTTACGGCAGCGATCCACGCCACGGCGTCATGCTGGAACGCTCCCTCGGGGCGCTGACCCAGCGGGAGATCCTCTCGGATTATCAACTGCTCTGACGCCGCCCTCTCCGGGCGGGCGCCCGGAAAGGATGCGTGTGTTATGAAATCCCATGCCAATATCTACCGTCTCTGTGCTATCGGCGTTCTCTCTGCGATGGTATTTGTCGCCAACTTCTTCTCGATTCCCCTGCCCTTTGAGGCGCGGGTGCATTTCGGGAACGTTTTCTGTGTCCTCTCCGGCCTGCTGCTCGGACCGGTATCCGGCGGCCTCTGCGCGGGACTCGGCGGCTTCTTTTACGATCTGACCAATCCGATCTATGCAGCGGGGGCCCCGGTCACCTTTCTGATGAAATTTGTGATCGGATTTGTCGCGGGCGCGATCGCTTTCCGGGGCGGCAGGCGCAGCGAAAGCTTCGCTGTCAATCTGACCGGCGCGGCGGCGGGTTCGATTGCCTATGTTGCGGTCTATCTCGCCAAGAATTTTATTGAACAATACTTCTTCCTGCGCAACCCGATGGAGACGGTGACCGCCGCGCTGATTGTAAAGGGCAGCTCGTCCCTGGTCAACGCCGTCGTCGCAGTGGTTGTCTCGATGCTGCTGCGGCCGGTTTTCCTCGCGGCGATGCGCTCGTCGGGAATTGACGAAAAACTTGCGCGGGAGAACTGAAAAGCGAAAAGTGCAGTAATTAGAACTGCGCAAAAATCGACGGGAACTTTTGCGGGAAAGCGGAAAAGGCTGTCCCGCCATTTGGAAAAAATCCCCCGCCTGACGTATCAGGCGGGGAATTTTTCTTTCTCCTGTCCCTGCAACACTGCTGATCCGCATTCATCCCCGGCGATCCAGATGGCCATCCCGCCCTTAAAACGGCCGGCGCGGATCGTCTGGCAGAGTCCGTCCAGCTTATCCGTCCGTAACTTGTTTTGCATTTTCCTGTCCTGATAATCCCGCCACTCGGTTTTCCCCTCGTTTTGCAGCTCCAGCAGCTTGATTGGCAAGCCAGACAAGAGCCATCCTTTTTGTTCCCTTTCGCCATCCTGCATTCCGCTTCTCCCCTGCTCATTTTGCACACCGAACGGTGTACAATTTTCACTCTATAACACCAGATGGTGCGCGCTGTCAATATCATAAATCCATATTGACAGGAGGAAGCCGTATGTCATATCAACGAATCAAAGAGTTAAGGACGGATGCTGATTTAAGCCAAAAGAAGATCGCTGAAATTTTTCATATGAATAAAACGACCTACGCACGCTATGAGACCGGCGAACGGGAGATACCGCTGAATATCGCCATTCTGCTGGCGAAATATTATGGGATAAGCTTGGATTATCTCTCCGGACTGACCGGTACCCGCAAATATCCGTAATTCGGCGATCACCTTTTTTCGGATAAGCACTGACCTTCCGGCAGGAGAACGCAGGGAACCCTCCTCGCAGGATTCCCTGCGTTCTCCTGCTGTAATGCTGAAAGGCATTTCGATTTCTGCGGGAACCGGCTCAGGGCGCCGCCCTGAGAACCCGCGGGTCTTTCGAAAAGGTTTGGCCCAAACTCTTTTCTTTCCCCGCCAAAAAGGGGCTTCCTCCTGACAGAGGAAGCCCCTTTTATCGTCGGTTTTTCGCTTAATCCCGCATGTGCAAACCACACGGTCACATTTTAATACGCCTTGCCCCAGATCACCATTTCCTTGGCGGGCTTGCCGCAGATCGGACAGACATCCGAAAGATGCTCCTGCTCGAACGGCATGCAGCGGGAGGAAAGCCCCGCCTGATCCTTCATCGCCATCTCGCACGCAAGATCGCCGCACCACATCGTCTTGAGGAAGCCGCTCTGATGCTCGGTGAAGTCCATGATCTCCTCCATGCTGGCAGCGGTAAAGGTGCGCCTTTCGCGGTTTTCGAGCGCGATCTGATAGATCCCGTCCCGGACCTTTTGCAGCAGGCCGGGAATTTCCGTCCCGATATTTTCCAGCGGAATAAAATGCTTCTCGCGGTTGTGGCGGGTCACCACCACGCACTGGCCCTTCTCGATATCCTTGGGGCCCAGCTCGATCCGCAGCGGAACGCCCTTCATCTCATATTCCGCAAATTTCCAGCCGGGGGAATTCTCTGAATCGTCAACCTTCACCCGGCAGACCCCTTTGAGGCGGTCGCGCAGGGCACAGGCGGCGTCGAGAACCCCTTCCTTATGCTGGGCGACCGGCACGATGACCGCCTGAATCGGAGCGACAGCAGGCGGCAGCACCAGCCCGTTATCGTCGCCGTGGGTCATGATAATCGCGCCGATGATGCGGGTGGACATTCCCCATGAGGTCTGATGCGGATACTGCGGCTTGTTGTCGCGCCCCTGGAAGGTGATATCGAAAGCGCGGGCAAAGCCGTCTCCGAAGTAATGGGAAGTACCCGACTGCAGCGCCTTGCCGTCGTGCATCATCGCCTCGATGGTATAGGTGCGCTCGGCTCCGGCAAACTTTTCCTTGTCGGTCTTGCGTCCCCTGACAACCGGAATCGCAAGGAATTCCTCGCAAAGCCTGGCATAGACGTCGAGCTGCTGCTCGGTTTCGCGCATTGCCTCCTCGGCGGTTTCATGCATGGTGTGGCCCTCCTGCCACCAGAACTCGGTGGTGCGCAGGAAGGGACGGGTGGTCTTTTCCCACCGGCAGACCGAGCACCACTGGTTGTAGAGCATCGGCAGGTCGCGGTAGGACTTGATGATCTTGGCATAGTGCTCACAGAACAGCGTCTCGGAGGTCGGGCGGACGCAGAGCCGCTCCGCAAGCTCCTCGGAGCCGCCGTGGGTCACCCACGCGACCTCGGGGGCAAAGCCCTCGACATGGTCCTTCTCCCGCTGCAAGAGGCTCTCGGGGATGAACATCGGCATCATGACGTTTTCATGCCCGGTTTCTTTGAACATGCCGTCGAGCAGGTTGCGGATGTTTTCCCAGATCGCGGTGCCGTAGGGGCGCACGATCATGCAGCCGCGCACGCTCGAGTAATCCGCGAGGTCGGCCTTGCGAACGATATCAGTATACCATTTGGCAAAATCGACATCCATCGGGGTGATGTCGTCCACCATCTTCTTTTTGTTGTCCGCCACGATTTTTCCTCCCTTATCTCGGTCATAGAACCTTATTATTATAATGGGTTCCCCGAAAAAATGCAAGAAAAAGCGGTATTTGTCTCTGTTGCAGACCGGTGTATCCGGAAAATCTCCGGCGGTTTCACCGGCAGCCCCGCCGGCGGACCGTTCCGCCATATGACAGGATAAAATCTGCAAACCGGAATGCGTTCCCACAGGCATCATTTTCTGAGCATATCAACCGCATGACCTGTAATACCGGCTAAATCTTCCCGCTCACAGGTAAAAAAATGATATTTCAAGTATAATTCAAAGGTATCGTCGTCCATCGCGTCGATGGCTTCCCGCATGAATAGCGCGCAGCCGTCTATCGCAGCATAATGCAGTCTGGTTACGGGCAGCGCACGCACCAAATCATCTATGTCTTCTTTGCGGACAAACTCAAATATGTATTTCTCAACGTAACGCATCGTTGTGAGAAACTCAACGGAGCCATGCTTTGATGCCAAGCGGCTATCCTCATCGTAGTTGTTGTAAAATTCGCTCAAATACTGACTGATTTCCATAATACATTCCTTCTCAAGGACGATCTGCCCCGTCCGGCGGCGGCAGCGGCGATCCGGCAGGAGGTTGAAGCCTGCAAGGCCTCGCTTGAGCGCAAGGGAATCCGCTGCAAAACATGCAGCGAGCAGGGCCGGCGGCTCGGCCCTGCTCGGGATCAAGATGCAGTATAACGGCCATGCGGTCGGCCCCTATCCCGGCTCCCGTCCGGAAACGAAAATGCGGCGCGCTCATAGGCTTCCTTCGGAGCCTCGGGCGTGCCGCATTGTACTTTTCCCGTTTTGGCGGCGGGAAGCTTAGTTTGCGTTCTCTTCAATATAATGGACAATGTCTCCGACCGTCTTGATACCCTCGATCGCCTCGTCCGGGATCTCGGTGTCGAACTCATCTTCCAGGCTCATCACCAGATCAACGATATCCAGCGAATCGGCGCCAAGATCTTCGACGATCGACGAATCGGCGGTAATTGAATCCTCATCGATATCAAGCTGTTCCGCGAGGATGCCCTTTACCTTCTCAAAAATCACTGTGGTTCCTCCTTTTGGATTTACGGCGCTGTTTGATCTCATGCGTCCGCGATTGTACGACAACAATCATAGCGGTTTTTAGACCGCTTGACAAGTGGGAAAATGCAAAATAGGAGATAAAATTCATCAGCCTTTTCGAGAAAATTGCCAAAAATCCCCCCAAATCCGATCGCGCGGATGTCCCCAGCGTCGAACCCGCGGGAGTGTAAGAATCTTTTGCGCTGGTTCTTCTCCATTTTGCAAACATACGTTTGCATTTTGAGAACGGATGTGCTATACTGATTCCAATTAAATGACGCCGAAGGAGGCCGCCAGCACATGGAACAGCTCAGCGACAAGGAACGGACTCTGCTTGCCTATATCAAGGAACGCCTTGCCGATCAGATTCCCCCCACCGTGCGGGAAATCTGCCGGGATTTGCAGATCAAATCCACCTCCTCCGCCCACCGCTATCTGAAAAGCCTGGAAGCAAAGGGCTACATCAGCATGGGGGACAACGAAAACCGGACGATCCGCCTCTCCCGGTCGGAACGGGTCGCGCAGGTACCGGTGCTCGGCACCGTCACCGCGGGACAGCCGATCCTCGCGTTTGAGGAGGTCACCGATTATCTTCCCTTTGCGGCTGCCGGGGAGAATCCCGCCAACCTTTTCGCATTGAAGGTGCGGGGCGAATCGATGATCGAAGCCGCGATTCTCGACGGGGATCTTGTAGTGGTCCGCCAGTGCCCCACCGTCGAAAACGGGGCGATTGCCGTTGCGCTTGTGGAAGACGAAGCGACGGTGAAGCGCTTTTACAAGGAAAACGGTCATTACCGCCTTCAGCCCGAGAACAGCAGCATGGAGCCGATCATCGTCGACCGCTGCAAAATTCTCGGCCGGGTCATTGCGGTGGTGCGCACCCTCTCGTGAACAGCGGACTCCAGAGGCCGCGCCGCAGGGCACTCAGTCCCTGCGGTAACCGGTCACACTCATTCGGGCCGTCAGATTCCCCGCCTCGTCGGTGACTGACACGTCGTAACAACAGGTGCGGCGGGTTTCGCTCACCCGCTCGGCCCGCGCCGTCAGACGGCCGGGCTTCACCGCGTGCAGAAAACTGATCGAATTCTGAAGCGAAACGGTCGGCACTCCGCTTGCATTTGCCGCCACCGCGAAGGCAAAGTCGGCCAGCGTAAACAGCGCGCCGCCCTGCACCGTCCCGGCGGCGTTGAGGTACCGCGGGCCAGCGTCCATTTCGACCGTCGCGCCGCCTTCACCGCATTCGGTGATCACCGCGCCCATCTCCGCCGCAAAGCGGTCCGCTTCAAAAAATTCCCGCAGCTCTTCGATTGTCTTCAAGAACGATTCATTCCTTTCGGAGGATTTATGGTACGTGAAACGATCCGGCATCCTCTCGGGCCGGTTTTTGATTCCCGCTCAAGGGTGCTGATTCTGGGCACCATGCCCTCCCCTGCCTCGCGGGCGGGGGATTTTTATTATCTGCATCCGCAAAACCGCTTCTGGCCGGCGCTCGCCGCCCTCTTCGGCGAGGAGCCTCCGGCGGACAACAGTGCGCGGCGCGCCTTCGCCCTGCGGCACCGCATCGCTCTCTGGGACGTGCTTGCGCGCTGCAGCATCGAGGGCGCCGGAGATGCGAGCATCCGTGAACCGGAGGGCAACGATATTGCAGGGCTGATCAAAAAGGCTCCGATTCGGGCGGTTTTTGCCACCGGACAGACAGCCGGACGGCTCTATCACCGGCTCTGTGAACCGGCGGCCGGTATTCCAGCCGTCGTTCTGCCCTCCCCCAGCGCGGCCAACTGCGCCATGCGTCTGGAAACGCTCATCGAGCGTTATCGGGTGATCCTTCCGTATCTCACCGGACCGTAATCCAATTCGGGAAAGGGGCCCTCCGGGCCAGTCCAGCCGACCGCGCCATGCGTCCGGGGCCGACCGCCGGACGCCGCCGGAGGGCCTTTTGCACTTCACCGGACCGTAATCCGGGAGAGGACCTCTCCAATCGGTCTGGCAATGACAAGCGCCGCCCGTCCGTCGTAGGCGGTGGCACTCTTGTTGATGAGCACCACCGGCGCGCGGGTATAGTCGAGCAGCCCCGCCGCAGGATAGACGACCAGGCTGGTGCCGCCGACAATCACAAGGTCGGCGGCGGAAAGGGCGCGCACTGCGCCGTCGACCGTGTCGCTGTCGAGCGCTTCCTCATAAAGGACAACGTCCGGTTTAATGATTCCCCCGCAGGAACAGCGCGGCACACCGGGCAGGGCAAGCAGCTCTTCCTTGGTATAAAATTTTCCGCATTTCATGCAGAAATTGCGCAGAGTCGAACCATGCAGTTCGTAGACGATCCTGCTTCCCGCCATCTGGTGAAGCCCGTCGATGTTCTGGGTAATAACCGCCGTCAGCCGCCCCGCGGCTTCCAGCTCGGCGAGCTTGCGGTGGGCGGCGTTGGGCCGGGCTTCGGGCCAGACCATCTTTTCCCGGTAAAAGCGGTAAAAGCCCTCGGGATTCCGCATAAAGTAGCTGTGGCTGAGAATCGTCTCGGGCGGCAGGTCGAATCTCTGATGGTAAAGCCCGTCGACACTGCGGAAATCCGGGATTCCGGATTCGGTGCTCACCCCCGCGCCGCCGAAAAATACGATGCGGCGGCTCTCATCGACCATCTGCTGAAGCCTTTTTTCCTGATCTTCCACTTGATTCACTCCTCCACCGGGGTAAAGCGGCGGAAGCTTTTCCCGTCGCGCACCACCGTTTCATTCCACATCGACGCAGGGCGCACCCACACCCCGCCCTCGCCGTAGAGGGCGCGGTAAACAACCATCGGCTCGAGCGTCTCGCTGTGGCGGGCCACAAAAAGCACTTCGTATTCGTTTCCCTTAAAGTGGCGGTAGCGTCCCGGCCTGATCTGGTCCGGCTGTTCCATTGCGGCTCCCCTCCCTGTTCGGCTTGCGGCAGAGCGCGGGGCCTGCACACGAAGCTCCGCTTTGTCCTGCTTACGAAATCAGTATAGCACAACCTGTCCAATGGTGCTATGATAGACGGGAGAAATCTTCCTTCGTTTTTTGCGCCGTCAAAACCAATTCCGAAAGGAACGTGAAAAAGATGTCCACACGTCTTCTCTACCGCGAGGAACCCTACCGCGCCGAATTTTCCGCGAGGGTCCTTTGCTGTGAGCCCGCCGGAGACGGACAGTTCCGTATCCTGCTCAACCAGACCTGCTTCTATCCCGAAGGAGGCGGTCAGCCCGCCGATACCGGAATGCTCGATCAGGCTCCGGTTCTCGACGTCCATGAGCGGGGCGGCGAGGTTTGGCACACTACGACGGCCCCGCTCGATCCAGGGCAGACGGTTGTCGGCCGAATCGACTGGCGCCGCAGGTTCTCGCTGATGCAGCACCATACCGCCGAGCATATTGTCTCCGGCATCGTCCACGGTCTCTACAAGCTCGACAACGTCGGATTTCATATGGGCAGCGCCATGGTCACGATCGATTTTAACGGGGAGCTTGACCGCGAGGCGCTGGAAAAGGCCGAAACGCTTGCCAATCGCGCCGTTTTCAGCAATATTCCGGTGGAGGTCTCTTACCCCCCGGAAAAGGAGCTGGAAGCGATGAGCTTCCGCAGCAAAAAGGCCCTTTCCTCGCTCGAGGGCGGGATCCGGATTGTTACGGTACCGGGCGCCGACTGCTGCGCCTGCTGCGGAATCCATGTTGCCCGTACCGGTGAAATCGGCTGCATCAAGCTGCTCGCTCCCCAGCGCTACAAAGGCGGCGTGCGGGTCGGCCTGCTCTGCGGCGAGGCGGCTCTCGCCGATTACCGAGAAAAGGAAACGCAGGTGACCTCCGTTTCCCAGATGCTTTCGGTCAAGCAGCCGGAAGCCGCCGACGCGGTGCGCCGCCTCCTCGCCCAAAACGAGGAGCTGCGGCTTTCCCTTTCGGACGCGAAAAGGCAGCTCTTTGCCCTGCGCGCCGCGCAGTACGCCGGGCAATCCCGCGTCTGCCTTCTGGACCCGCAGCTCTCCCCGGGGGAGCTGCGGCTTCAGGCGGCGGCTCTGCTGGAGGCGGGAGAACTTCCCCGCCTCGCCCTCGTGCTCTCAGGGGAGGAGGGGAACTTCCGCTACGCCCTCGGCGCAGCCGGTTCCGATGCGCGGGCTCTCTCCCGGGCGCTGCATCAGGCCCTCGGCGGAAAAGGCGGGGGCAGCGCCGAATTCGCACAGGGCGCTTTCCCCGCATCCGCCGCCGAAATCGAGGCCGCCTTTGTTTCCCTGCCCCTCTGAGCGAAAAAGGACAGCGGGCGGCACATCCGAACGAAAGGGGTTCCGCGGGCGGCGAATCATTTTGATTTTCATCATACGCGCTGCTGCGGTACGGCAGCGGTTTGATTCCACTCCTTTGCTCCTTTCTGATTTATTGTTGCCTCGCTGCACCTTTCCTTGCCGGCAAAATCCGTTCCATTGCCCGGCAGCGCAGCGGGTGATGATCCTATGCACAAAGCAGCAGGCCCGCGGATCCGCGGGCCTGCTGCTCATCTATGGAATCGGTTTTGTTACCCGACCTCAAACGGGGCGGCGAGGCGGTGATCCTCCCCCTGACGGTCGGTCAGCCGCACCGTCAAACGGTAGCTGCCGGGCATCAGGCGGGTTCCATGGCCCGCGCATTGATGGAACTGGTTTTGTTACCCGACCTCAAACGGGGCGGCGAGGCGGTGATCCTCCCCCTGACGGTCGGTCAGCCGCACCGTCAAACGGTAGCTGCCGGGCATCAGGCGGGTTCCATAGCCCGCGTATTTCTGGACAAGGCTGCCATAAAAACCGCTGTTTCCCGCTCCGCCCAGTTCAAAAGAAACGGGGTTGAACGTTGCCCGGCGGCAGGACAGCCGGTGCCACACGCCATCCGAGAGCATCTCGAGCTGCTCGAAGGCGGATTCTTCATCCGACGCCACACAGACCTCTTTGGAATCAATTTCAATGCCATAGCGCAGCGTATAGCCCCGAAACGGGGACCAGACGGGTTCTTCGATGGAGAGGGTAAAACCGCTCAGCTCGTTGACCGGATAGAGCGCCAGCTCCCCGAGGGACGGATATTCGGCCGTCGCCGACAAAATCAGTCGGGCCGCGCCCCAGCCGAGCGCCAGCACCACTGCAAAAATGACCCAGCCGCAGCAGTGCTTCACGCCGCGTCCCTCCCCCTTCAAATCTTAATCGCCGCGCGGACCACCCCGCCGTCCTCCTGCGGGGCCGCAAAGACAGCCACAACATTGGAGCCGTCAAGGTAGTAGGAGGCATCCAGCACCGTCTGCGGGTCGCCGTAATCGCTTTTCAGCAGCCGGCCGCAGAGAGATTCCGAGCCCTGCGCAGTCAGGTAGGCCCGCTGCGCCTCCGAGGCGTCCCCCTCCTCCAGCAGCTCGGCCGAAGGGCCGTCCAGCAGGAGGACCGACAGCGCCTCCGGCTCGATAAAACTGTCGAGTCCCGCAGCGCCTCCGGTCGCGGAGTCAAAGGTCATCCCCCAGCCGAAGCGCCGTTCGTCCTCTCCGGCGACGGCCGAAAAGGAAATGGAAAACCAGGTTCCGTCGTTGCGGGTGACCTTGCTTTCCAGCGTGATGGCGGGTGCGGCGCCGTCCTGGGCGAGCAGCTCCGGAAGCTGCTTCACCATCCCGCGGATCGAACGGGAAATCCTCTTGACCGCCTTTTCCTGTGCTTCGCCTGCGGCGGCCGGAACCTGATAGCTTCCTTCGATTCCGTCGGCGGTCAGTTCCTCCAGCTCATAGACCGCGCCAGCCTGCTCCGGCCTGCTGCTTTGGGCCTGCGGGGCGGAGGACTTGTCCGCGCGTGAGAGCGAAGCCTCGAATCCCTCGCGGGAACAGCCTGCCAGAAGGAACATGGCGGCAAGCAGCAGGGCAAGCGGACGGTTACGGTTCATGGAAGTTCTCCTCCTCCGGGTATTATGCTGCGCGCGGGGAAAGCCCCGCGGCAAAAATCGGGCTTTTTTGATATTGTACCACATTTTCCGCACCGGGAACAGCCCTGCCGCTTCCGGGAAAAAATGTTTACAAATCGGCGGACGGCAAAGCGAAGGCCTGGCGCGTCAGCATCCCCCACAGCCCCCGCATAAGAATGGTTTTAAAAAGCGGCGAAGGCGTGGATTCCGAACCATGCCTTCGCCGCTTTTTGTTCCGTGGTTTTCAGCCGGCGGAATAATAATCGTGCAAATACGATTATCTATCCCGATAAACGGGAAGTTATTTGGCTTTCTTTTCTTTCCTGATCTGAATTATAACAAGGATTGCCGCAATGATACAAAGGACAGCGGGGATGCCTGTTTCTAAACTGTTCATTTCCAACGCACCTTTTCCGAACAATATAATAGCCGCAACAATATTCATAATAACGCTGAAAATGCAGGCCCTCATAATATCGGATTCCTCCATAACCCCCCGCTTGTCGTTTTGAAACTTTATAAATTATTTGATAACCGCAGCATGATTTTCCATGCCCGGCAACGATTTGCTGCGGCAAGCACCCTTCCGGCCGGAAATTGACGCCGGTCGCCCGGTCCACCAAAATCCTGACGGTGTCCTGCTCCTGGGCAGAGACCCACACAAAGCGGTTGTTCCTGCTGTTTGCCGTTGGCTTTCTCCTTATTCCGTCCGGCCTTCCAGTTCGGAGAGGGTAACGATCCCCCGGTCGAGGGCGATCGCCCGCAGCGCCACATAGAGCTGGGCCCGGGTCGAGTGGTAATAGGGGTTGACGAAGAGGGTACCCAATCCGCAGGCCAGCGCGCCGAGCAGGAACCAGCCGATAAACGAAAGCTCCAGCACAAAGATTTCCCACTTATGTCCCTGCGTCATGTCCTTCGAGAGGGAAAGCGCCCTGCGGTAGTCGAGCGCGGGGTTCTCGGCGAGCAGATAAGGCACCATGGAATAGGCGTATCCCATCACAATGCCGGGGATGACCAGCAGCAGCGACCAAAGGAAGAGAAAAAGCGAACGCAGGAAATTGACAAAGACGATATTCCCGTATTTGCCGCTGGTAAAGGCATAAAACAGGTTGCCGAAGTTGAGTCTCTCCTGCGTGGATTCAAGAAAATAGCGGCTGGCTCCCGTTTCGAGCGGCGCGGTGATAAAGACGTTCACCGCTGCTCCGACCAGCGTCCCGATGGCAATCATGCCGCCCATCGCGCCGAAGGACATCAGAACATCCTGTGACTGCTCGATATTGATCAGATTAAGCAGCGCGGCGGGCAGGCTTGCAACCTGCGAAACCGCCCCCGCCAGCGAAGAAGCGCCGGAACTGATCAGGCCATAGACCAGCGCCGCCGCAAAAAGCTCCCAGTAATGGCGGGACATGATATCCTTCGCCGCCTGTTTCAGCTGATACCGACTCCACATACGAAAACCCCCGATTTTACTTTGACGTTTGCTATGAGTTTAACATAAATTGAACTTTCAATCAAGAAAAGATCACAAAAACCGGGAAGGCCCCCGCGGCTTTTGTCCGCGGAGGCCCTTGGCGCTGCACAGCCGGAACGGCTCGCATCACAGCAGCAGATATCCCAGTGCAAGCAGCAGCGTCTTGTTGTCGCTGCGCTCGTTGAAGATCACCCACATAACGAGGAGAATCAGTAGCTTTTCTCCGTCGATCGAGAAGGCGTCGAGCAGGTCGGAAAGAGGCTTGCTTGCCGAAGCGATCGAGCCGCGCAGGCTGTCCCCCAGACCGGCGGCTTCCCCGCCGCCAAGTCCGCCCCGGATCAAGTCGAGGAGTCCGTTCGCCCCGCTCTGCTTTCCCGGGGCGGGCGGGCCTCCCGGAGCCTGCCTGCGGGACTGCTGCCGTGTGCCGCCGAACAGCTGGGAGAGGATATTCTCGGCGCCGGAGGAACGCTGCGGTCTCTGTCCCGCGAAGGGAGGAGGATTCGGAGGACGAAAGCTCTGCTGCGGGCCGGAACGCTGCGCGTCCCCGCCCGGCATGGAAGGATTCGGCGGCGCAGCTCCCTGCGGAGGAAGGGACGCCGGAGCGGGCGCGGCTCCCGGCGGCTGGGACGAGGCCCCCCGCGGGGAAAAGGGTGCCGGAGCGGGCGCGGCTCCCGGCGGCTGGGATGAGGCCCCCCGCGGGGAAAAGGGCGCCGGAGCGGGCGCGGCCTGCGCGGAGGGCGGCGGCGTATTCTCGCCGGTCCTGCCCTCCACTGCAAGGCGGGCGCGCTGCTGCATCTGGCGGACCCTTTGCAGCGCCTCCTGCTGGAGCGAGAGCAGTCCCGCATCGGCGGGCATCGAGCGCATCGCGCTCATGAGCCGTCCCCTCCCCTCAGGCTGGGCAGGATTCCAAGGTCCTTGACCAGCGGCAGCAGGCGGATGAGCTGTAAAATTTTGATTGCATCATCCACCTTTTTGGCCCGCTCCTGGGAAAAATGGGGCTTGAGGGCACGCAGCAGCTCGGTGTTGCGGTCCTCCTGGTTGAAGGCGGAAACCGCCCGTCCCAGCAAAAGCATGGTGTTGAGGTCCAGCCCGGGGGAGCCGGCGCCCGAGCTGCCGCCGCCCCCGCCCAGCGAGGAAAAGAGCGCCCCGAGATCCGGGCCGCCGGCCGTTCCTCCCGCCTGCTGCGGCGGGTGGTTGGAGGCGGCGGGCGGCGTACCGCCGTTCCCGGTGCCGGGGGAGTCAAGGCCGAGCGCTTCGGTGACGGCGCGCAGCTGGTTCATCCCCTCCTCGCTGCCGAGAAACTGGGTAATCATCGAGGCGAGGTCTTCCATCTCTTTATCGGCCTTTCATCAGTTGTGCGATCATCTGCTGTACCTGGGGGTTTTCCACAAAGCGGGCGATCGCCTGTGGGTCCTTGAGGATTTCTGCAACCTGCTGCTGCTGCTGTGGGTTCATCCCCTGTGTAATCTGCTGGAGATTGCCGCTCTCGAGTTGCTGGCGCAGCTGCTGCGGGTCGCGGCCCAGGCGGCTGCCCGCCATCTTCAGCAGCCCGTCGATTTGTTTGGGGCTCAGGTTCATCTCTCTCACCATCCTTTCGGCAGGATACGGTATTCTCTTTACAGGTTATGCGGCACCGTCTGTCCGCGATACCTGCATGAGAACGGTGCCGGGGTAATAGTGGGCGAGAATTTCGGTGCAGCCGGCTCCCTGCCGCGCCATAAAATCGGCGCCGTACTGGCTCATCCCCACCCCATGGCCGTAGCCCTTCGTTTTGACGGTGAAGGTCCCGCCGCTGTAAGAAATTTCGATGCAGCTTGAGCGCAGACTCAGCGCATTGCGCAGTTCCTGACCGTGCACCGTCCGGTCCCCTACCCGGACCGAAAGGAGATATCCCGATCCGCTCTTTTCGAGCGGTTCGATCCATCCGGCAGGATCCTGGTCGCTGAGGGTCACTCCGCCGAATGCCTGCTCAAGAAGATACCGCATCGTCTTCTGGTCAAAGGTTTCGGTAACGGCATAATCGGGCGAAAGAACATCCCCCTCGCTTTCCACCGGAACCAGATAGGGCAAAGAGGCCTGCCAGACATTCTCGGCAGCCTCGGTTTTTCCGTCGCTCATCGAATGGTAGACGGTCAGCGCCGGTTTCCCGTCGTAGGTGAGCAGCAGCGATTCAGCCTGACGCGCCGCTTCCGCCAGCTTTGGCCAATAAAGCTCGGCGTTGGCCCCATAGCGGGAGAAAAAGCGCTCCTTCGGGACATATCCCTCGTCCCGGGTGGTATCGATCGAAAAATCCGCCCCCCGAATCGACTCGTCGGGATGTTCCCGGTGCTGATTCGCACTGTAAACAGCCCAGGTGTGGGCTGCCACCGCCTGCGCCTTGAGCGCCTCGGCGTGAAAGGAGGGCGGCATCTCGCTGGCAAGCGCCCCGAGAATGTATTCCCCCGCCTCAAGGTTCATCAGCTCGCCGGTGCCCCGGTCATAGACAAGAAAGCTGCCGATTTCCCTGTCCACCGTCCAAGACGGCACCGAAACGGATGAATCGGATTCCTCTGCGCCGGACACGCCAAAGGCCGCAACGGACGAGCCTGTCTTCTCTGTGCCTCCCGAGCCGGAGTCAGGGATGGAGACGGCCGGATTCTCCGAGGGCGCCTGCGGAGGCCCTGTCCGGGACGCGGCGGGCTGCGCCGGGCCTGTGGGCAGGCTCCCCGGCAGAGCGAGGGCCGCGCCAAACGGGATGATGAGCGCCAGCACCGCCAGCAGAGCGGCAAAGGCCAGAAAGCTTCGCATATCGGTTGCTCCCTTCCATGATTGACTTTGCCCCTGGAATCGGGTAAGATAAGATCCGTATTATCAGACTATGCGGACAGGCAATGGAATATGTTGTCCATCCGCACCGGCTGTCGGAAAGGTTCGGAAAAGATGTATCGAAAGAGTCTCAAGATTTTTCTTACCGGCACAGGGGTGGCGGTCCTTCTGCGCGCTCTTCTCAAGGTGCTGTTTGTCGATCTCGAAACCGGCTTTTATCTGGGCGGCGCTCCGCTCGCATCGGCCTTTGCGGCGGTGCTCATCCTCTCGGGGGCGGGGTTGCTTTGGTTCGGCTGGCGGGAACAGGACGAAAGCGCCGCCTTTCTCAAGGGGAACCGGTGGCTCGAGTGTACGGCGGCGCTGCTCGGCGCAGTACTGCTGGCGGACAGCGTTTCCGGGCTTTTGCGGGTGCTTGCGATCAGTCCGGACGCCCAGCTCATCAACCAGATGCCCCGGCTGCTTCAGCTTTTGGAGCATCTTCTGGGCGCTGCCTCGGGCGGCGTTTTTCTCTGCCTTGCCATCGTGCTGCTCAGCGGCGCCGCGCGTTCGGGCATTCAGGGGATGCTGGCGTTGATTCCGGTGCTCTGGCAGACGCTGAATATGGTGGACCGCTTCTTCGGATTCCGGCAGGTTTCCACTGCCTCGGACCAGACGCTTGAGGTCCTCTTTTTGGTCAGCGCCACCCTGTTCCTGCTCGCGCACACCCGCTGTGTGGCGAATATTCCTTTGAGCCGCCGCGCCTGCGTGACGCGCGGCTTCCTCACCGCTCTGTTCGGCTTCCCGCTCGCGGCGGGCCAGCTCGCGGCGGCGGCAGTGCTCGGCGATGCCGGAATGGGTCCGCCTCTGCCCCGCCTCGCGGTGATCTCCGCCGTTTCCCTCTATGCGGCGGCCTGCTCCCTCTCGCTCGTCCTTTCCGCCGGCAGGGGCGAGGAATCCAGATAGGCTAACGGGGCCGCGCGGCACTTCCGCCGATAAGAGCGGCGTGCAGAAACCGCCCGATTCAGGGAAAGGGGATGCTTACCGATGAGAAAGGCGTTGGCTCTCCTGCCGGCCTGTATGCTGCTTCTGGCTGTGATGCTGCATCCCCACGCGGGGAACCGCAGGCGGCAATCAGCCGGGAGGAGAGCTCCGTTTTGCCGGACGCTCCCCCGCAGGCGAAGCCCCTGCCCGGCATTCTGCTCGGCGCGGCGCCGGTTTCGTATCAAACCGGCGGCGGCTGGGTGTCGGCGGCAATGGATTCCGACGAGGCCCAAAGCTTCACCGGCGCCCTGATTGCGCTGTTCCCGGAAAATTTTTGCGCGGTTTCGGCAGCATATGAGCCGGAGGAAATCGTCATCCGATTTTCGTTGGAAGAAAGCGCGCCGCATTACGTGGACGTAAACAGCGGGCCGGTTCCCGACGCAAAGGAGATGGAGATTTCCAGCATTGAAATCAACCGCGGAGGCATCCTTTTCCTGCTGGTGCAGGGCGCTGCCTTAGGCAAAGTGTAGGATGTGGAAACACTGCTGCCGGCCGCGCCGCGAGGCAGCGGGCAGCCACAATAAAACGGAGGGATACGGATGGCGATGATCCGGCTCGACAAGCTGCTGAGCTCTGCGGCGGGGCTTACACGCAGCGACGCCAAGCGGAAGCTCTCTTCGGGAGCGGTCACCGTTGACGGGGAAACCGTCAAAAGCGGAAGCTGCAAGGCCGATCCCGGGGTTCAGCGGGTGCTGCTCGACGGCAGGCCGCTCCTCTACCGGGAGCATCTTTATCTGCTGATGAATAAGCCGCTCGGGGTCGTTTCCTCCACCGACGACCCGCGCAGCCCGACGGTGCTGGGGCTGGTTCCCGCACCGCTTTTCCGCCGCGGGCTCTTCCCCGCAGGACGGCTGGACAAATACTCGACCGGAATGCTGATTCTGACCGACGACGGGGATTTTGCCCACCGGCTGGTGGCTCCGAGGAAGCATCTGCCGAAGGTCTACGAGGTCACCCTCGACGCGCCGGTCCTGACCCCGGCGCTGGTCGGAGAGTTTGCGAAGGGCGTCTATCTCGGCGGCGGCGAACGTTCCTCCCCCGCCCTGCTCGAGCCGCTCTCGGCGCTGCGCGCCCGGGTCACCATTTATGAGGGAATCTATCATCAGGTGCGGCGGATGTTCGACCAGAACGGCGCAAAGGTGACCGCCCTGCGCCGTGTGCGGATCGGCGGACTGGCGCTGGACCCCTCCCTGCCGGAGGGCGGCTGCCGCGAGCTGACCGGCGGCGAGCTGCGCGCCCTCTTTGCTCTCCAAAATCCGGAACCGGAGGGGACGCCATGAGCCTTGCCGCCTTTGATTCCGCCCTGCTTTTTCGGATTCACGGGCTTTTTTCTTCCCCGCTGCTCGACCGGATCATGGTATTCATCACCCAGCTCGGGGACCTCGGCCTGATCTGGCTGCTGCTCGCCGCCGTTCTGCTGCTTTGCCCGGCCACCCGCCGCACAGGGGCCTGCGTCCTGCTGGCGATGGCGCTCGGCCTGATGTTTGGCAACGGACTGCTCAAAAACCTGATTGCAAGGCCGCGCCCCTATGCGGCCGATCCGTTGATCCTGCTGCTGATTCCGCCTTCCCGGGAGGCGTTCTCCTTTCCTTCGGGCCACACGCTGCATGCCTTTGCCGCTGCCTGCTCGGTCGGACTCGCGGGGCACCGGCGTCTCTTCTGCTTCGTCCTGCCGCTCGCCGCGCTCATCGGTTTTTCCCGGATTTACCTGATGATGCACTATCCGCTCGACGTCTTCGCCGGGGCGTTGCTGGGCTTCTGCGCAGCAGCAGCCGCCCGGCGGCTGCTGCCGGTGCTCGAGGCGGCCCTTTTCCGGCGCGGCGGAGACTGAAAACGGCCTCGATATGCGAATTTTTTCTTGACAAGCTCCCTGCGTTATGCTATAGTAATTCCGTTGTCACGATCCAAAGACAGCAGGTGCCGTTGGCGTAATGGGGATTCCCGCCTGCCGAGGAAAGAGCACAAAGGATGAAAATCGCTTTGAACCGCCCTTTTCCGCGTCTTTCGTGGAAAAGGGCTTTTTGCTGCTTTTGTTTTGGATTGGATACACGAACCCATTGCAGGAGGTGAATCCAGATGCCCAGTGAAAAGATTTTAGCACAGAAGCAGGCGGTCGTCGCAGACCTCGCTGCGAAGCTGCAGAACTCGACCGCGGGTGTCCTCGTTGATTACAAGGGGATTACCGTCGCCGACGACACCAAGCTCCGCCGTGAGCTGCGCGAAGCGGGCGTTCATTACTTCGTCGTAAAGAACACTCTGCTCGAGCGTGCCGCCGATCAGGTCGGCTTCCACGACCTGAAGGATCATCTGTCGGGGACCAGCGCCCTCGCGGTCAGCGAGAACGACCCGGTTGCCGCCGCGAAGATCCTGACCAAGTACGCCGATGACTCCAAGGGCAAGTTTACCGTCAAGGCCGGCTTTGTTGACGGCGGCGTCATCGACGCAGCCAAGGTTAAGGAGCTCGGAAGCCTGCCCAGCAGGGAAGGGCTGCTCTCGATGCTGCTTTCCGCCCTTACCGGCAACCTCAGAGGCCTCGCCTGCGCGATCAACGCGATCGCAGAGAAGCAGGGCGAAGCCGCTCCCGCCGAGGAGACTGCCTCCGAGGCGGCTCCCGAAGCCGCTCCCGCCGAATAAGTCCGGCAACACAATCCAAACATTACAAAATAACAGGAGGTAACTGTCATGGCTTCTGAGAAGATCACGAAGTTTGTAGAAGAAATCAAGACCCTGACCGTTCTCGAGCTCAACGAGCTCGTCAAGGCGATCGAGGAGGAGTTCGGCGTTTCCGCCGCCGCCCCCGTTATGATGGCCGGCGGTGCTGCTCCCGCGGCTGCCGCTGCTGAGGAGAAGACCGAGTTCGACGTCATCCTCGTCGAGGCCGGTTCCTCCAAGATGGGCGTTATCAAGCTCGTCAAGGAAGTCTGCGGCCTGGGTCTCAAGGAGTCCAAGGAGCTGGTCGACAACGCTCCCAAGCCCCTCAAGACCGGCGTTTCGAAGGCCGATGCCGATGCGCTTGCCGCTCAGTTCACCGAGGCCGGTGCCAAGGTCGAGATCAAGTAAGCTTCGCTTCATTGCAAGGGAAAAGGGCGTTCTCCGACGGAGAACGCCCTTTTTGCCGCTGTTGGGCCTCCGGATGGGAAGCATGCACGATCTTTTTTCAACCACAGAGGCTAAAAGCACTTTTCCGAAAGCGCAGCAGGCGTTCGGCCGTCTCTTTT
>FORK01000006.1:49646-71414 GCA_900113995.1 Ruminococcaceae bacterium D5
CCGAAAGCGCAGCAGGCGTTCGGCCGTCTCTTTTCCGCAGTATTCTGCGAGGTCGGACAGCACCCGTTCAGCCGCCTGCCTGCCTTCGGCGCCGAAGACTGCCCCGGCAATCCGCCGGTAGGTCCAATAGGAGTGTCCGCAGTGGTACTCAAAGCTGCGCAGAGCGCCGGGATTGCGGGGCGGATGCTCCTGCCCCGGTGCAAAATCAGCCCCGCGCATCGCCTGCACGCAGCATGGGCCGTCATGGAGGGTGCATTTCAGCTCAAAGACGAGGTCGGGGTTGAAGCCGCGGGCGATCGACCGGTCGAGGTCGCGGCAGTAGTCCCGTCCCGCCTGTGTAAGCCCCAGTTGGGCAAACCGTGCATGCCAGGGGCAGGAGGTAATCCGGATGACGTAATCGGGAGAGAGGGAAAGCACCTCCTTTTGGTTGGCGCAGCCGAGGCGTTTGGCGTCACCGGTGTTCTCCCACTCGCCGTACCGCAGGTAGGCCCCCCAATCAAGAACCTCCACCCCGTCGCGGATCGCCCGCTGGGCCATCCGGCGGCCGCGCTGTTCGGCATAGCAGCGGGTCGCATGAAGGAAGGCCATCCGCCCCCGTTCCCCGAACGCCCCGGTCAGCCGGACGTGAAAGCACGCGGCGATTGTCGCATGGACCATCTCGTTGAACTCCATTGTTTTTCCCTTTCTTTCCAAAATGGGCCGGACGGGAATCCCCCCGTCCGGCCCATTGCTGCCGCGGATTTTTACAGGATGGTGTGCACCCAGCCCTTCGGCCCCTCGATGCGTCCCATCTGGATGCCGGTGAGGGTGTCGTAGAGCTTCTGGATGACCGGACCCATCTTATCCATGCCCGAGGGGAAACGGATCTCGGTGCCGTGGTCGTCGATCAGACCGACCGGAGAAATGACCGCCGCGGTGCCGCAGAGTCCGCACTCGGCAAAGTCCCTGAGTTCCGAGAAATAAACCTCGCGCTCCTCGCACTCGAGGCCGAGGATATCGCGGGCCACCACCATGAGCGAGCGGCGGGTGATCGAGGGCAGAATTGAGGGCGACTTGGGGGTGACAACCTTGCCGTCCTTAGTAACAAAGAGGAAATTCGCGCCGCCGGTTTCCTCGACCTTGGTGCGGGTCGCCGCGTCGAGGTAGAGATTCTCGTTGAAGCCGCGGTCGTGCGCCTCATAGCCGGCATAGAGGCTCATCGCGTAGTTGAGTCCCGCCTTGATGTGGCCGGTGCCGTGCGGTGCCGCGCGGTCGTAATCGCTGACGCAGAGCTTGATCGGCTTGGCGCCGCCCTTGAAATAGGGGCCGACCGGGGTGCAGAAGAGCCGGAAGGTGTATTCGGGAGCGGGAGCGACGCCGATGACCGGGCCGGAGCCGAAGAGGTAGGGCCGGATATAGAGGGTCGCCCCCGAGCCATAGGGCGGCACATAGGCGGCGTTTGCACGAACTACCTGCTCCACCGCGTCAAGGAACCGATCCTTGGGGAAAACCGGCATCATCAGGCGTTTGCAGGTGTTCATCATCCGCTCGGCGTTGAGGTCGGGGCGGAAGCAGACGATATGCCCGTCCTCGGTGGTATATGCCTTGAGGCCTTCAAAGCAGGTCTGGGCATATTGCAGCACGCCCGCCGACTCGTTGATCGTCACCGTCGCGTCCTCGGTGAGCCTGCCCTCATCCCACTGGCCGTCCTTGTAAATTGAAACATACCGCTTATCGGTCTGCATATAAGCAAATCCCAGATTTGACCAGTCGATGTTCTTTTTCTCCATACAGGATATCCCCTTTCCAAATTCCATCTGGCTTTGATGCCTTTTATTATAGTACGAGTGTCCGGCACTGTCAAAAGAAAACTGAATTTTTTGTAAAAAACCGCATTTTTACGCCCTTTCCGCCCAAAAAAGCGGCGCGGCCTTCGGGCACGCGCCGCTTTTTCTTATTCTTCTCTGTCCCGCTGCGGATCGACGGCCGCGCGGATCTTATCGATCCGCCGTTCGTCGGCATGGACCACGGTGAAGGTGACCCCGCCGAAGGAGACGACCGGCGGAGGCTGGATGCTCTTGGGCACCCCGCCCAGCAGCTCGGTGACAAATCCGCCGAGGGTGTCCGCGTCGGAATCTTCGGGGATCTCGATTTCGAGCAGCTGCTCGGCCTCGGAAATTCCCATCGAGCCGTCAAGCAGATAAACTCCCTCTCCGAGGGTGACGGCCTCCGGCGTTTCGCGGTCGTATTCGTCCTGAATATTCCCGAAAATCGTTTCGAGCAGGTCTTCCATCGTGACGATGCCATAGGTGCCGCCGTATTCATCAACGACGACGGCAAGCTGGGTCTTTTTCCGCTGCAGCAGCGAAAACACATCGGAACAGCTGCTTGACTCGGGCACATAAAGCGGCTGGCGCATCCGCGAGGCGAGGTTAAACTCGCCGGGACGGTCGATATAGGCGATCAAATCCTTGGCATAGACGATGCCGCAGATCGAATCGATATCCTCTTCGTAAACCGGGATGCGGGAATATCCCGTTTCGATCGCTACCTTGGCGACCTCCCGGAGGGTGGCGTTGACCGGCACAGCCGCTACCTCTGTGCGGTGGGTCATGACCTCCGAAACATCGCGGTCGTCGAATTCAAAGATGCTGTTGATCATCTTTTTTTCGCTCTCTTCGATCGCGCCGCGCTCCTCCCCCTCATCGACCAGCATCCGGATCTCCTCTTCGGTCACCGAATGGGGCGGTTCGTTGGGATTCCTTCCCGCCAGACGCACCGGCAGTCCCGAGAGGGCGCCGATCAGACAGCGCAGCGGGGAAACCGCAATACAGGCGAGGCGCAGAAGCCCAGCCAGTGAATAAGCGAAGACATCGGGAAAATATCCGGCCAGACGGCGGGGCGCGACAACCCCGAATGAAAAGTAGAGCAGGCTCCAGCCCGCGAGAGCGCCCCACGCGGGCAGGGAACCCAGCGGCGCGGCGAGCCGCCATGCCTCGGGAGCGGAAATGGCGAGTCCGCCCGCCGAGACGATCCGAACCGCGAGCTCGGTACGGTCGTGGCGCTCGAGCAGCGCGGCGACCGTCACCGCCCGGCGTTCTCCGGCACTTTTGCGGCGGTGCAGTTCGCCGTCGTCAAGATAGACGGCGGCCGATTCGGCGAGATTGAGCAGGACGGATAGCAGGAAGGGCAGCGCGGCAAGCCAGGGCCACGCCGCCGGGGTACCGGGAGGGTTCATGTTGTCTCTCCTTCGATTTGACAGGGCAAAACGGATTGCCGAACGTTCCTATTTTTCTTATCATAGCCGATCCGGCGGCGGCTGTCAAATTTCTCCACCGTCGGGGCTGATCCGGCGGCACTCGAGATAGTAGCGTTTGTCACGCCCCTCCCCGAGGGAGAAGCTCTTGCGGACAAACGCCCCCTTTTCCCGCACCACCTCGAAGAGGGAGCTGCGGTCAAAGGGCGGGAAAACGACTGCCAGCCGGTCGGAGGCCTCCTGGGCGGCGCGGCGGCACTCCTCCGCGCCATGGACGTAATCGATGCCCGCTTCAGGATGCTCCGCCAGCCAGCGGTCGAGCATCGGCTGCAGAACCTGTGCGTCGGGCGGACAGGCGGCGTCAAAGCCGATTTCCCGCTGTACGGCCGCCGGGTCCACCCCGTAGAGCACCCGGTGAATCGGTTCGATGGCCAACGCCGGATCGTGCAGGCTGACCAGCTCGGCCATCGCCCAGCGCGCGGGATGCCGCTCCCGTTCAGCGGGGGTGAGGGAGGGCTTGAGCTCCTCCCAGCAGGCTTTGGCCGCAGCAAAGGAGTGGTTGCCGTCCCCCATGGCATAGAGAAAGCCGTCCCCCTGCTCCCGGAGGGCGGAAAGCTGCTCCGCGACCTCGAGAAGCAGCCGGGGATCATCGACCCGGTAGCCGGTCAGATGCCCGCCCCCCTGCATCAGGCTGAAATCATAGAGGCACTCAAGTGAACTCCGGCGCGCATCGAGGGTATCCATCAGGCGGTTTTCCCGGTCGTCGATCAGCACCATGACATGCGGCATCTCCAGCGGCGCCCCCCGCCGGATCTCAACCCGCGGCGGCAGACGATCGACAACCGTCCCTTCGGTCGCGCGAATCATCGTCTTTGCCCCGGCGCGGTAGTCATACTGTTCGAGGTCGAGGGCGACGAGTAGCCCCCGCCGGACTCCGGTGGAAGTCCGCCGCCGCAGAAAAACCAGGCTCTCCCCGATCTCCACAAGGGTGCGGTCGCCGAGGTACTGCCGCATCGTGCGGTTGATCCGCGCGATCTGTCCGCCATTATCCTGCGAAAGCCAGATCTCAGGCAGCATCAGCCGCAGGGCCGAGGGCGCGTCGCCCACGATATCCTCGACGGCCTCCCAGTATCTGGGTGCGGAGGTAAACTGGTCGCAGGCGATCACCGAAAAGCGGTGGAGGTCGGTGCCGGGGCGGGGCAGCAGGATGCGCGGCACCGCCGCGCCGACCTCGGCGAAGGCTGCTTGAAACGGGTTCATCAGGTCCTGTTCATCCTTTCTTCGAAGCGCATGGCGGGGGAGTCCTGCCGTTTCCGCGTGGGCAGAGACGCACAGACCCTGCACAGAGCGCAACTGGTTTTGCATATACGCGGCGCCCAAGACGCGCAAGCCCTGCGCGGGGCGCGGCCGGTTTTGCATATACGCGGCGCCCGAGACGCGCAAGCCCTGCGCGGGGTGCAGCCGGTTTTGCTTGCATATGCACGCAGTGCCATAAGCATGCAAGCCCTGCACAGGGTGCAGCCGGTCTTTTATTATACGGCGTCAAAGGCGGCGCAAGCCCTGTGCGGGGCGCGGCCTCATGGCATTCTCAGAACAGCGTGCGGACCCGTACCACTCCATCGATCGCAGAAATGCGGTCGATGCAGGCCTGATCGGGAGCGGTGGTGAGATCGAGCATCGTATAGGCCCACTCGCCGCGGCTGCTGTTGACCATGTGCTCGATGTTGCATCCGCTCTCGGCGAGCGCGGCGGTAATCTGCCCGACCATATTTTTGATGTTGCGGTTGATGACCGAAATGCGGTAGCCGCCCGTGCGCGGCATCTCGCAGCGCGGCAGGTTGACCGAGTTGACGATGTTGCCGTCCTCGATGAAAGCACGCAGCTGCCGGGCGGCCATCTCAGCACAATTTTCCTCCGACTCGGGCGTGGAGGCGCCGAGATGCGGGGTGGCGATGACACCCTTGACCCCAAGAATCCCTTCATCGGGGAAATCGGTGACATAGTGGCGAAGGTGACCGGACTCAAGGGCGGCGATGAGCGCCTTCTCGCTGACAAGGCCGCCGCGGGCAATGTTGAGCAGCACCGTACCCGGCTTCATCGACTGGATTGCCGTCTCCCCGATCATTCCGCGGGTCTGATCGTTGAGCGGCAGGTGCAGCGTGATGTAATCGCAGGAGGTGTAGATCTCTTCCAGGCTTTTGACCCGGCCGACCTCGCTCGACAGATGCCAGGCGGCGTCAACCGAGAGATAGGGGTCGTAGCCGAGAACCTTCATCCCCAAACCCTGAACCGCTGCGTTTGCCACCATGACCCCGATCGCACCCAGGCCGACGACGCCGAGGGTCTTGCCCATCAGCTCCGGCCCGACAAACTGCTTCTTGCCCTTCTCGACCAGCTTCTCAATCCCCTCGGCATGCTCCTCATGCAGGCTTTCGAGCCAGCGGTTGGCGTCGATAATCCGCCGTCCGGCGAGCAGCAGCCCGCAGAGCACCAGCTCCTTGACGGCGTTGGCGTTGGCGCCGGGGGTATTGAAGACGGCAATGCCCTGCTCGGTGCAGCGGTCTACAGGGATGTTGTTGTATCCCGCGCCCGCACGTGCGATCGCCACCAGCTCGGGCGGAAATTCTGCCGAGAGCAGGTCGGCCGAGCGCACAAGGATTCCCTCGTAGTGCTGCGCGTCCTCTGAAATCTCATAATGTCTCTGATTGAGATGCTTTCCGATAATATCCGAAATCTGGTTGAATTTTCTGATGGTAAACATGACTGCCGTTTCCCCTTTCCATATCGCGCCGCCCGCCCCGGGACTTTCTCCCGGCCGGGCGCTGTGTATTTCTTTCCAATGGCCGTCTTTCAGCCGCGACATCGGCGGGATCGGCGAAGCAGCTCCTGGACCCGGCATCCGATACCCGGCCGTTTTTCCGGCGTAAAGACAAAGCCCCAGGCCCCGCTGGCATCTGACCGCATCGTGCCTTCTCCTTTCCGCTTCTGCATTCGGGCGCTTTGCCGCATTCCGGCAAAAAAGCGCCTATGAGGTAAATTATATCCAACCGCCGTCCGGAATTCAAGCCGCAGGCCGACAATTCTCTCCCTGTCTGCAAAGAATCGTCGTTATCGCCCAAAGACAGGCCCGCCCCGGCTCCGCCATTAGGCAGATCGAGCGCCGATTCGGTTTGAAAAGGCCCGAGTCCTGTGGTATACTATAAAAATAAGATCATGGGCAGGAGCGTGCGGAAAAGACCGTTTAAGAACCGCTTTTTTGAAGGGCCTGAAACAGCCTGCAGGAAAGAACAGCATTTTGAACACAGCACAGAAGGCCGAGCGCTTTTTCCTCATCATATGCGCTTACAAGGAGTCGAACCGGAAAAGCTTGATCCCGGCTGTGCTGCTGATTGCGGATGGAATGTCAGGGATTTTAAAATCCGGTGATATGATAAAAACTCAGGATGCATGATAAAAACCTGCTGACTGCGGATCAGGTTTCCGATGGAGTCTGGTCCGGCGGACAAAGGTCCGCGCCCCTGCAAAACCCGAACTGACCGCCGGCACACCGCGGCGCCGCCCGAATCACGACAACTGCGCACGGGGCAGACCGGGCTGCGCCTGCGGGATCCTCCGCGGATGTCTGCCCGGATTACGATGCCGCGCAGAGCAGAAAACGTTTTTTCACAAGCAGATAAAATGAAGGTGTGCGGGCCGTTCTCGCGCACAGATTGAAAAGGAGCCGACCGTATGAAGGGAATTATCCTCGCCGCAGGCAAAGGAACCCGCCTCTACCCGATCACCAAGCCAATCTGCAAGCCGCTGCTTCCGCTGTATGACAAGCCGCTGCTCTATTATCCACTCGCCGTGCTGATGCAGGCTGGAATCCGCGAGATTCTCGTGATTGTGCCGCCCGACGACCAGTTCCCGTTCGAAAAGCTGCTCGGGGACGGGCATTCGCTCGGGCTGTCGCTTTCCTACCGGGAACAGAAGGTTCAGCGCGGCATTGCGGACGCCTTCCTCGTCGGTGAGGAGTTCATCGGCAGCGATTCGGTCTGCCTCGTCCTCGGTGACAACGTCTTTTACAGCCCTACGCTGTCCGTCCAGCTTGAGCAGGCAGGTAAGGATCGTCCGGGAGGCACCGTTTTCGGTCTTCCGGTCGAGGACCCCCGCCCCTTCGGCGTGGTCGAGTTCGACCAGAGCGGCAGGGCGATCAGCATCGAGGAAAAGCCGCAGAACCCCAAATCAAACTTCATTGTGCCGGGGCTTTATTTCTATGACAATCGGGTGGTCGAGTTCGCCAGACGCCTGACCCCCTCGGCCCGCGGTGAGCTGGAGATCACATCGGTCAACAACGTCTATCTCGAACGCGGAGAGCTGTCGGTCATTCCTCTTGACCCGGACACCGTCTGGTTCGACGCCGGCAACGCCGACAGCCTGCTCCATGCCGGCTGCGCCATCCGGGAGATCCAGCAGAAGAGCGGGCGCGCCGTCGCCTGTCCCGAGCAAATCGCCTTTGAACAGGGCTGGATCGGCCGCGAACAGCTCCGCGCAATCGGAGAAAGCCTCCGGATGACCCGTTACGGACAGTATCTGCTGTCGCTTTGAGTTTTGTCCCTGTGCACCGCAGGACGCAGAAGCTGCCTGCGCATGCACAACCGCCAAAGCCTTGAGTTTTCCGGTGCGCCGCGGGATGCAAAAGCTGCCTGCGCATACACAACCACCAAAACCTTGAATTGTCCGGTGCGCCGCGGGATGCAAAAGTTGCATTCCGCGGCGTCTTTTTGTTATCTTTTTTCTTTCTGCTTCATATCCTGTAGCAGCGCGGCAAAATGGCCATGCCATGCGCCGCCGCACGATCGGAGGGATGGCAGATGATACGCCGCAGCAAAAAATCGCGCCTGTTTCCCGGCGCCGGGGGGCGGAGATGATGGACTTTTCAGGGCTTTCGCGTCAATATCAGGCTCTTTCTCCCGGAATTCTGGCCGCAGTGGGAGAGGTTCTGGGGGAAGGGGCATACATCGGCGGGGCACAGATCAAAACGCTGGAGGACGCCCTCGCCCGGCGCTCGGGCGCCCGCTTCGCGCTGGGCTGCGCCAACGGAACCGATGCGCTGACGCTGGCGCTGCTTGCCTTCGGGGCGCGTCCGGGGGAGGCGGTGTTTCTGCCCGCCTTTACCTTTGCCGCCACTGCCGAGGCGGTGGCGCTGCGGGGGGCAACCCCGGTTTTTGTGGAGGTGGACGAAAGCTTTACCCTTGATCCCGCCGCCCTGGAGGAGGCGCTGGACCGGACCCGCCGCGAGGGCAGGCTGCGCCCGGCAGGGGTCATCGCGGTCGATCTTTTCGGCCTGCCCGCCGATTACAGCCGGATTCTGCCCCTCGTCCGGCGGGAAGGGCTGTGGCTGCTCGAGGATGCGGCCCAGAGCTTCGGCTCCGCCCGTGGCGGACGCGCCGCCTGCTCCTTTGGGGAGATTGCGGCCACCAGCTTCTTTCCCACCAAGCCGCTCGGCTGCTATGGAGACGGAGGCGCGGTCTTTACCAGCCGCTCCCGCCGGGCCGAGCTGCTTGATTCGCTGCGCCTGCACGGCCGCGGAATCGAAAAGTACGACCACCGGATTCTGGGGCTGAATTCGCGCCTCGATACGCTGCAGGCCGCCGTCCTGCTTGAAAAGCTCAAGGTCTTTGACCGAGAGCTTTCCCGGCGGCGGGAAATCGCCGCCTTCTACACCGAGCGCCTTTCCGGGGCGGTCCAAACCCCCGTCATCCCGGCGGAGGCCGAGCCCTCTTGGGCGCAGTACACCATCCGCCTGCCCAACCGGATGCAGCGCGACCGGATGAAGCTGCACCTGAGCATTCGGGGGATTCCGAGCGCCGTCTATTATCCAAAGCCGCTCCATCTTCAGGGGGCGTTCGCCTGTCTCGGACTGCGGAGGGGGGCGCTCCCCTTCAGCGAGGCGCTCTGCGAACAGGTGCTCAGCCTGCCGGTCCATCCGTACCTGACCGACGACGAGGTTTGCTGTGTCGCCGACGCAGTGCTCGAAGCGCTGCGGGAAGGCGCGGGCCTCTCGTGACAGAAGCGGCGGCATCCGGGCGCCGAAAGAGCGAAGGGGGGTCCGCGCGTCCTCTCCGCCACTTCCCCGGCGCCCTCTTTTCCGCTGCGGTTCGGCGGCGGGGCCGGATTGCGGCGCGTCTCTATCCGCGGCGGCCTTTCTCTTTTGCAGTGGGAAAGGCCGCCGTTTTCGTCAAAGCGGTGAAATCCGGCCGGAGAGGAAGGATTATTTGGCGGTGAAACGCCAAAAATAAGGATCAGTACAGTAAAAATATTGACGTGTTTCCGCGAAAAGGATATAATTGTACGGTTAAAAAGCATTTCGCAGCGGAACATAGAGCCGCTCCGGCGGCAAACCAAAGGAATTAGGTGTTAATACTTGAAAAGAACGGATTTGAGAAACATTGCCATCATTGCTCACGTTGACCACGGCAAGACCACGCTGGTTGACGGGCTGCTTTCCCAGGGCGGAACCTTCCGCGAAAACCAGCAGGTCGATACCTGCGTGATGGACTCGGGCGATCTGGAGCGGGAGCGCGGGATCACCATCCTCTCAAAGAATGCCTCTGTCTCATACAAGGGGGTCAAGATCAACATCGTCGACACCCCCGGACATGCCGATTTCGGCGGCGAGGTCGAACGGGTGCTCGGCATGGTTTCGGGCGTGCTGCTTCTGGTGGATGCAGCCGAAGGCCCGATGCCCCAGACCCGCTTTGTCCTGTCGAAGGCGCTGGAGCTGGGCCTCGCGGTCATCGCAGTGGTCAACAAGGTGGACAAGCCCGACGCGCGGGTGCACGAGGTGGTTGACGAGGTGCTTGAGCTGATGCTCGATCTCGGCGCTTCGGATGAGCAGCTCGACGCCCCGATGGTTTTCTGCTCGGGCCGCGCGGGAACCTCCTCCTTCTCGCCCGATGAGCAGGGCAAGGACCTTTCCTGCCTCTTTGATACCATCCTGGAATATATCCCCTGCCCCGACCTCGACGCCGAGGGTCCTCTGCAGGTGCTGGTTTCGACCGTCGATTACAACGAATTCGTCGGCCGCACCGCCGTCGGCCGGATTGAACGCGGCCAAATGAAGGTCAACCAGCCGGTCGAGGTCTGCGACTTTCACAACCCCGACGTCCATCTCAAGGGGAAAATCACCGCCATCTACCAGTTTGAAGGAATCAGCCGCACCTCGGTGCAGGAGGCGAAGGCCGGCGACATCGTCATGTTTTCCGGCATTGATGCCATCACCATCGGCAATACCCTGTGCGATCCCGCGCAGGTTGAACCGATTGAGTTTGTCAAAATCTCCGAGCCGACGGTGGAGATGACCTTCCAGGTCAACGACAGCCCCTTCGCGGGCCGGGAGGGAAAATTTGTCACCTCCCGCCAGATCCGCGACCGGCTCTACCGCGAGCTTCTGAAGGACGTGTCGCTGCGGGTGGAGGACGGCGCCTCGACCGACAGCTTCCGGGTGCTCGGACGCGGCGAGATGCATCTCTCGATCCTGATCGAGACGATGCGCCGCGAAGGATACGAATTCGCGGTCGGCGCGCCCCGCGCCCTCATGCATGAAGAAAACGGCATCCTCATGGAGCCGTTTGAAACGGCGGTCATCGACGTGCCCGCCGACGCGGTGGGCAGCGTCATCGAAAAGCTCGGCTCCCGCAAGGGCGACCTCGTCAGCATGAACCCCATCGGCGAGCGGATGAAGATCGAGTTTTTGATTCCCTCGCGGGGTCTCTTCGGCTACCGCAGCGAGTTCATGACCGACACCAAGGGCGAAGGTATCATCGGGACCATCTTCGCCGGATACGACGCCTACCGCGGCGAAATCGTCAGCCGCCAGAGCGGTTCCCTGATCTCCTATGAGACGGGAGAGGCGGTCACCTACGGCCTTTACAACGCGCAGGAGCGCGGGGATCTCTTCATCGGCGCGGGCACCCCAGTTTATGCGGGTATGGTGGTCGGCGCCTCCCCTAAGGCAGAGGATATCGTCGTCAATGTCTGCAAGAAAAAGCATGTGACCAACATGCGCGCCTCCGGCTCGGATGAGGCGCTCCGTCTTGTGCCGCCGCGCAAGATGTCGCTGGAAGCCTGCATCGAGTTTATTGCGGACGACGAGCTGCTTGAGGTCACCCCAAAAAGCCTGCGGATCAGAAAGCGCGAGCTTTCGCACGACCAGCGGATGAAGAAGCTCAAGGGCGGAAAGTAAATTCCGCCGCTCAACGGCCTGCGCCCCCGTCCCCCGGCACCCTTTGCCGCGGAGATGGGGGCGCTCTTTGAGCCGGGGGTGATTTTTCTTGCTACAATCAGCCAAAAATGATATACTGAATCGGTTACAACGATGCGGCCCACGCGGCAGATAATGGAGGAACGACCTTGGCGAAGCTGACAGACGAAATTAGTAAGCGGAGAACCTTTGCGATCATCTCCCACCCGGACGCGGGTAAGACGACCCTGACCGAAAAATTTCTGCTTTACGGGGGCGCAATCGCTCTGGCCGGCTCGGTCAAGGGCAAAAAGACGGCGCGGCACGCCGTTTCCGACTGGATGGAAATCGAGAAGCAGCGCGGCATCTCGGTCACCTCGTCGGTGCTCCAGTTCTCCTACGGCGGATACTGCATCAATATTCTCGACACCCCCGGGCATCAGGATTTCTCGGAGGATACCTACCGCACCCTGATGGCCGCCGACTCGGCGGTCATGGTGATCGACGCGTCGAAGGGCGTCGAGAACCAGACCCGCAAGCTCTTCAAGGTCTGTGTGATGCGGCATATCCCCATCTTCACCTTCATCAACAAGATGGACCGCGACGCCCGCGACCCCTATGCGCTGCTTGAGGAGATCGAGGGAGAACTGGGCATTGCCACCTATCCCATGAACTGGCCGGTGGGCTGCGGCAAGGAATTCAGGGGGGTCTACGACCGCAGCGCGGGACAGATGATCTCCTTTACCGCCAACAATGGCCAGCGGGAGGTTGAGGCGACCGCCCTTGCGGTGGACGACCCCGGCCTCGGCGCGCTGATCGGGGAGGACTTTGCCGAAACGCTGCGCGGCGATGTCGAGCTTCTCGACGGGGCAAGCGCTGCATTTGATCTGGAGGCGGTGCAGGCCGGCCGGCTTTCTCCGGTGTTCTTCGGTTCGGCGCTGACCAACTTCGGGGTCGAGCCATTCCTCAAGGATTTTCTGCGCCTGACCCCGCCGCCGCTCCCGCGGGTCTGTGACGAGGGGGAAATCGATCCCTTTTCGCCGGATTTCTCGGCCTTCGTCTTTAAGATTCAGGCGAACATGAACAAGGCGCACCGCGACCGTATCGCCTTTATGCGGATCTGCTCGGGGAAATTCGAAAAGAGCATGGAGGTGCTGCATGTTCAGGGAGACAAGAAGATGCGCCTTCTCCAGCCCCAGCAGATGATGGCGCAGGAGCGCGAGGTCATCGACGAAGCCTATGCGGGGGATATCATCGGGGTGTTCGACCCCGGCATCTTCTCGATCGGGGATACCATCTGCTCCCCGAACCAGAAAATCCGTTTCGACGGGATTCCCACCTTCGCCCCCGAGCATTTTGCCCGGGTCCGGCAGCTTGACACCCTTAAGCGCAAGCAGTTCGTCAAGGGCACCAGCCAGATTGCACAGGAGGGCGCGATTCAGATTTTCCGCGAGCCGGGCAAGGGCATGGAAGAGGTGATCGTCGGGGTGGTCGGCACCCTCCAGTTCGATGTGCTTGAGTACCGCCTGAAAAACGAATACGGGGTGGAGATCCGGCTCGAGATGCTCTCCTATCAGCACCTGCGCTGGATTGAGGAAACCCCCGTCGAGCCGAAGAAACTCAAGATCACCTCAGACACCAAAGTGGTTCAGGACTTCAAAGACAACTATCTGCTGCTCTTCACCGACACCTGGAACATCAACTGGGCGCTCGACAAAAACGAGGGACTCCGCCTTGCGGAGTTCTCAAGATAGAAAACCGTCCCGCATCCGCCGGGCGGCCGCATCCCCTTCCCTCTTCGGGGGCGCGGGCCATGGGGGAGCCGGCGGCGGAGATTCTCCGGGCCATCAGGGCGCGTTTTCCAGCGGCGGCAGGGGCTTCCGTTCTTTGATGCGGCGGGCCGTACAGCTGCGCGGCTCCCCTGACAGCCCTTCGCCAGCGTAACAGGGAGGATATTCTCAATGAAGCTGCTCGCAGTCGATTCCAATTCCATTCTCAACCGCGCTTACTACGGCGTCAAGCCGCTCACCACCCGGGAAGGCCAGTTTACCAACGGGATTTACGGCTTTCTGAACATCCTTTTGAAGCTGATCGAGGAAAACGCCCCCGATGCGGTGGCCTTTGCCTTTGACCTGCGCGCCCCCACCTTCCGCCATAAGATGTTCGACGGCTATAAGGCCGGCCGCAAGGGGATGCCCGAGGAACTGGCGCAGCAGGTTGAGCCGCTCAAGGAGCTGCTGACCCTGATGGGCTATCCGATTCTTTCGCTTGAAGGGTACGAAGCCGATGACATCCTCGGCACGCTGGGTGAGCGCTGTCGCGCGGCGGGGGACGAATGCGTCATCGCCACCGGGGACCGCGACAGCTTCCAGCTCGTCGGCGGCGGGGTAACGGTGCGTCTCGCCTTTACCCGTGGCGGCCAGTCGGGCGCCGAGGTCATCGACGAGGCGGCAATCCGGGAGAAGTACGGCGTCTCCCCCCGGCAGATGATCGAGGTCAAGGCGCTGATGGGCGATTCCTCGGACAACATCCCCGGCGTCGCGGGCATCGGCGAAAAGACCGCCCTCGCCCTCATTCAGCAGTTCGGCACCCTCGACGGCGTCTATGAGAGGATCGATGACCCCGCGATCAGGAAGGGGGTGCGTGAAAAGCTTCTGCGCGACCGCGAAACCGCCTACAAGAGCCGGGCGCTCGCCGAAATCAACTGCGCGGCGCCCCTTTCGCAGACGCTCGGCGAGCTGTACCCCAAGCCCCGCCAGGACGGCCCTCTTTACGCCCTGCTCGACCGGCTCGAGCTGCGTTCGGTCATCAGCCGGCTCGGCCTTTCCCCCGGCGAAACGGCCGGAGCCAATGCGGCGCCCGCCGCATCGAAGCCCGCGCTGCCCGCCGCGGTAAACGATCTGGACGCGGCAAAAGCGCTGCTGGGCGGAACCGATCCGGTTTCTGCCCTGCTCGAATACAGCGGGAAGCAGCCCTGCCGCGCGGCGCTGGCCGGTTTGTCCGCGGCGGCCCTTTTCGAAGCGGGCGCTCCCGGATGGGATGATTTTCTCGGCGCCCTCAGCCGTTGCGCCGCGCCGCTTTCTCTGACCGACAGCAAGGAGTGGTACCGCAGCCGCTTTTTGACCGATCCGGACGGCCAGCCGACGCTCGCCGCCTTTGATCCGGTGCTGGCGGGCTATCTTCTTTCCCCGCTCTCGTCGGGCTATTCGCTCGAGTCCCTCTGCGCGGGCAGGAATCTCGACCCTCCCGCCCTTTCGCTGCCGGAGGGGATTTCCCCGGAAATGTCGGCGCTGGCACAGCGCGCCGCCGTCCTGCCCGCCCTCACGGCGGCGCTTTCGGCCGAGCTGGAGGAGAAGGGGATGAAGCGGCTGCTCGAGGAGATCGAAATTCCGCTCGCGCGGGTGCTCGCCTCGATGGAAGCCCTCGGCTTCTCGCTCGACGAGCAGGGGCTGACCGATTACGGCCGCGAACTGGACACAGACCTCGCGGAGCTGACCGCGCGGATCTACTTCCTCGCGGGCGGAGAATTCAACATCAACTCCCCAAAACAGCTCGGGGAGGTGCTCTTTGACCGGCTCGGACTGCCCGCCCGCAAAAAGACCAAAAGCGGCTTTTCCACCGACGCCGACACCCTCGACGGGCTGCGCAAATACCATCCGATCATCGACGACATCCTCTCCTACCGCAAACTGGCCAAGCTCAAGTCCACCTATGTCGACGGGCTGCTGGCTCAGGTCGATTCCGACCACCGGGTCCGCTCGGTTTTCCGCCAGACCGAAACGCGAACCGGCCGCATCAGCTCGACCGAGCCGAACTTGCAGAACATTCCGGTGCGCACCGAACGGGGAAGCCAGCTCCGCCGATTCTTTTATGCGCCTGCGGGCCGTCTGCTGGTGGACGCCGACTATTCCCAGATTGAACTGCGGGTGCTCGCCCACATCGCCGACGATCCGGCGATGATCGAGGCTTTCGTCCACAACCTGGACATCCACACCCGGACCGCCGCACAGGTTTTCGATATGCCGGAGGAATTTGTCACCCCGCAGATGCGCTCGAGCGCCAAGGCGGTCAACTTCGGCATTGTCTACGGCATCGGCGCCTACTCCCTCTCGCAGGATATCGGCGTTTCGGTTGCTGAGGCCGACCGCTATATCAAGAGCTATCTCGCCAACTATCAGGGAGTCCGCCGCTATATGCAGGAATCGGTGTCCTTCGGCGCCGAGCACGGTTATGTGCAGACGATGTTCGGCCGCCGCCGTCCGCTGCCCGAGCTTGCGGCTTCCAACCGGGTGACCCACGCCTTTGGGGAACGGGTGGCGATGAACACCCCGATTCAGGGCACCGCGGCCGACATCATCAAGCTTGCGATGGTGCGGGTTTACGACCGGCTGCGCGCCGAGGGGATGAAGGCGAGACTGATTCTGCAGGTGCACGACGAACTGATCGTCGAGGCACCCGAGGAGGAGGCCGAACAGGCCGCAAAGCTGCTGACCGAAGAGATGGAGCGGGTGGTTTCCCTCAAGGTGCCGCTGCTCGCCGAGGCCAAGACCGGCCGCAACTGGCTAGAGGCAAAATGAAACAGCAAAACAGCATCCGCATCCTTCCCCTTTCTCCTCTTCTGGTCCCCGGCGCGGCCGCAGTGGAACGCGCCTGCTTCTCCCTTCCCTGGAGCGAGGCGGGTTTTCTCTCCGAGCTGCAAAAGGAAGGGGTTCGCTGCTTTGCGGCCCTCTCCTCCTCCGGGGCGGTCGTCGGCTGGGCCGGCTTGGAATCGGTCTGCGGCGAGGGAAGCGTCACCAACATCGCCGTCCTGCCCAAATTCCGCCGCCGGGGGACCGGCGAGGCACTGACCCGCGCGCTGCTTGCGGCCGCGCAGGAGCTTGCGCTCGACCGCCTGCTGCTGGAGGTACGGGTCTCCAACGCGCCGGCCATCGCCCTCTATGAGAAGCTCGGATTTTCCCCGCTGGGGGTGCGCCCCGGCTTTTACGAGGCGCCGCGAGAGGATGCACTGATCATGCAGAGGGTCTTTTAGGCGCTTTCCCGACGCGGGCGCGGAGCCTGCGTCCTCAGGGGGTGCGCAAGGACGCCTGTTTCGCCGGGTTTCCCCTCCGCAGGCGCAGGCGCCGCGCTGCTTTCAGGAAGGTGTGTTTTTGATGGAACCAATTTTTACCGCTGCCACCGTCATCGATGAAAAGGCCTATGCCCAGATGCTTCTGGCAAAGCAGCGGCTTGATCAGCGGTGGCTGATGATCCCCGTTTACCTGCTCGCGCTGCCGGCCGTATGGGCGATGACCTTCCGGATAGAGCAGCCCCATTCTCTGTTCGGCTGGGTGCTGCGCATCTTTGTTCTTGCCCTCACCGCCGCGGTAATCCCACCGATCTGGCGGCGGGTGCAGCGCACCAGCTGCCGCAGCCTCGGCAGGAGGCTCTTCCGGGGACTGGCCGCTCCGCCGCCCGCGGTTTCCTACCGCTTTTATCCTGACCGCGTCGAGGTGCAGGACGGCGGCCCCTGCGAAACATTCGGCTATGGGGAAATCTTCCGTCCGGTCGAGACGGCGGACTACTTCCTGCTTTTTCTTTCCAAAAGTCTCTGCCATGCCGTCTCAAAGGACGGCCTTTCCGGGGATGCGGCTTCCTTTGAGTCCTTCCTCAGCGCACGCTGTTCCAAATCCTGCGCCAAGGTCCTGCCCTGACCGAGGCGGCATCAGAAGGAGTTGCCGATGAAAATTCTTGCCATTGAATCCTCCTGCGACGAAACGGCCGCCGCCGTCGTCGAGGATGGCCGCCGCGTCCTTTCCTCGGTGGTTCATACCCAGATCGCCGAACACCGCATCTACGGCGGCGTGGTGCCGGAGATCGCCTCCCGCCGTCACATCGAAAAAATCGACATAGTGGTGCAGAAGGCGCTCGACGACGCGGGGCAGACGGTGCATACCGTCGACGCTGTCGCCGTCACCGCCGGACCGGGGCTGATCGGCGCGCTGCTGGTCGGGGTCAATTTTGCGAAGGGGCTCGCTTTTATGGCGGGAAAGCCGCTGGTTCCGGTACACCACATCCGGGGACATATCGCCGCCAACTACATCGCCAGCCCCGATCTTGAACCTCCCTTTCTCTGCCTCGTCGCCTCGGGAGGGCACAGCCTGATCGTCGATGTGCAGGATTACACCGAATTTCATGTGCTGGGCCGTTCGCGCGACGACGCGGCGGGGGAAGCTTTCGACAAGGCGGCGCGCGCGATGGGACTCGGCTATCCCGGCGGCGTCGCCCTTGACCGGCTTGCCCGCAGCGGGGACGACCGGCGTTATCCCTTCCCGCAGCCGCACGTCGAGGGCGCGCCGCTCGATATGAGTTTTTCCGGCGTCAAAACCTCGGTGGTCAATCTGCTGCACAATGCCGCCCAGAAGGGCGAGGAGGCGGACCTTCCCTCCCTCTGCGCGAGTTTTGAGCGCACCGTCTGCGAGGCGCTCTGCACCCGGCTCTTTGCCGCTGCGGAACAGACCGGCGCCCGGGTTCTTTCGGTGGCGGGGGGAGTCTCGGCCAACACCCGGCTGCGCGGGGAACTGGCTGAAGGGGCCGCCCGCCGGGGCCTGCGGCTCTGTATGCCGCCTCTAGAGCTGACCGGCGATAACGCCGCGATGATCGGTGCACAGGGTTATTTCGAATTTTGCGCGGGCCATCTGGCGCCGCCTTCCCTCAACGCCGTCGCGACCCTCTCGGTGGAGCGCGGGGCGCCCGAGCATTTTGCAGTGTGACGAAAAGGGCTGCGCATTGCTGTTGTCTTGCCCCGCAGGGACCGGACTCTCCGCGGGGCTTTGCTTTGCCCTGCGGCGGATCATCACAGGGGCCTGCCCGCTCATGCGGCTGGGATTTACTCCTTGCAGGGCAGGGGATGACGCGGCCCAGCCTGCCCGCTCATGCGGCCGGAGATTTCTTCCATGCCGGGTAGGGCGATGACGCGGCCCATCCTGTCTGCTCATGCGGCTAATTTCGCTCTGAGACATTCACAAGGATCAGACAAATTTTCTGTCATTTTTTTAGAAATTTGTAATTCTCCCTATTTCAATCGGATAAAAACTATTCATAGTTCATTAAAAATGGTAGAATAGAAGAGTCTGAAAGGAGGATTGACGGCGATTGCCGTCCCAGCCGTCCGTCCATGATGCAGAGCGGACGAAGGCTTCTCCCACGGCACAGCTCTCCCGGCAGCCCCTGCTCCAATTGACCATGAGAGGAGGATTTCCCCAATCATCCGTCCCCCCCCTTGATGTAAGGCGCGGGGGATACGGCACCCGGTTTCCGGGCCATGAAGACAGAGAAAGAGAGTGAGTAGAGTTATGTTTGCAACCCTGATCGGAAATATCAGCGGCTTTATGTATGGAAAGCTGCTCATTGTCCTGCTGCTGGCCGTCGGCCTCTATTTTACCTTCCGCACCAAATTTGTCCAGTTCCGGCTCTTTAAGGAATCGATTGCCGTCGTGATGGAAAAGCCGGAAACCGAAGGCGCTATTTCCTCCTTCCAGGCGCTGATGGTTTCAACCGCGTCCCGCGTCGGCACCGGCAACATCGTCGGTATTTCCACCGCCATCTGCCTCGGCGGCTACGGCTCTGTGTTTTGGATGTGGCTGATTGCCATCATCGGCGGCGCTTCCGCCTTCATCGAGAGCACTCTTGCCCAGATCTATAAAAAGAGAGATCCCGAGGGCGGAAGCTACGGCGGCCCCGCCTATTACATCGAAGCGGCCCTGCACAGCCGTCCGCTGGCCGTGCTGTTCTGCATCAGCCTGCTGCTTACCTACGCCGGCGGCTTCAATATGCTCGCCGCCTATAACCTGCAGTCCACCTTCAGCGTCTACAGCTTTTATAATCCCACCGTTACCCCGTGGGTGATCGGCGCGATTCTGGCGGTACTGGTGGGTTACTGCATCCTCGGCGGCGGCAAGCGTATCGTCAAGGTTACTGCGGCCCTTGTGCCGATTATGGGCTGCCTTTATGTCCTGGTCGCCCTGCTGGTAACGATCATGCATATCAACCTGGTGCCGTCGGTCTTTGTCCGCATCTTTGCCGAGGCCTTCGACGTGCAGGCCATCTTCGGCGGCTTCGCCGGTTCCTGCGTCATGTACGGCATCAAGCGCGGCCTCTTCTCGAACGAGGCGGGCGTCGGCTCCGCCCCGAATGCCGCGGCTTCTGCTGATGTCAGCCACCCGGTTAAGCAGGGTCTCGTGCAGATGCTGTCGGTCTTTATTGACACCCTGCTGCTCTGCACCTGCACCGCTCTGATGTGCCTTTGCTCCGGCGTCACCCCGGCTCCCGAGCTTGCTGGCGCTCCTTATGTGCAGGCGGCGCTCACCGCTTCGTTTGGAGCGATCGGCCCGGTGTTTATCACCGTTTCGATGGTTCTTTTCGCCTTCACCACTCTGCTCGGCAACTTCTTCTATGTGGATAAGTGCCTCGCCTATGTAATGAAGCGGATGCCCGGCAAGACCTTTATGACCATCTTCCGTCTCTGCGCCGCCATTGTCATCTTTATCGGCGCGGGCCTGAGCATGGGTTTGGTCTGGGACCTCGCCGATGTTCTGATGGGTATCATGGCCATCATCAACCTGCCGGTGATCTGCCTGCTCGGCGGACCCGCAGTCGCGGCGCTCAACGATTACACCGCCCAGCAGCGGGAGGGCGTAAAGCCTGTCTTTAAGGCAGCCAACATCGGACTCAAGGAAAAAACCGATTTCTGGAACTGATTCCATTTCTGAAAAGCCTGTACTGCCCGCCCGGTTTCCCCGGGCGGGCAGTCTCTTCCGCCAAACAAGGCACTGGAGGTTTCTATGTATCCACGTCTTAGAATCAATCTGGCGCACCTGCGCCGCAACGTCCAAACCCTTTCCCGGCTCTGCGCGCAGCACGGCATCCGCATGACCGGTGTCACCAAGGTGTTCCGCGGAGATCCCGTAATCGCGGACATCCTGGTGCAGGGCGGCATTTCGATGCTGGGGGATTCCCGCGTCGCCAATCTGCGCCGCCTGGAGGGGATTCCCGCCGAAAAATGGCTGATCCGCCCTCCGATGCTCAGCGAGACGAAGGAGCTGGTACGTTTCGGCGACGCCTCGCTCAACTCCGAAATCGAGGTGATCCGGGCAATTGACCGTGAGGCGCTGCGGCAGGGGCGGCGGCACAAGATCATCCTCATGGCGGATCTCGGGGATATCCGCGAAGGGTACGTCGATTACGGCGAGCTGCTCGCCGCTGCGCGGGAAACCGCAGGCATGCGGGGAGCCGAGCTTTACGGTCTGGGAGTCAATCTCACCTGTTTCTCCTTTGTTCAGCCCGACACCGAAAAAATGGCCGAGCTGTGCGCTCTGGCGCAGCGCATCTCCGACGCGGTGGGATTTTCCCTGCCGGTTGTCAGCGGCGGAAATTCCGCCACCATCGACCTGATGCTCCGCGGCGGCATCCCCGAAGGAATCAACAACCTGCGGCTCGGCGAATCGGTCCTCTTCGGCAAGGAGCGCGCCAAATACCAGTTTCTGCCCGACACCTTCCACGATGTGTTTACGCTCGAATGCGAAATTGTCGAGCTGAAAGAGAAGCCCTCCCTTCCCTGGGGGCAGATCGGGGTTGATTCCTATGGAAACCGGCCCTCCCTGGTTGATCGCGGTCCGCACCGGCTCAAGGCGGTCTGCGCTCTGGGAAAACAGGATTTTGACGCAGAAACCACCCTTCCTTTGGACCCCGGAATCCTGATGCTGGGGGCCAGCTCGGACCACCTGATGCTCGACCTCACCGACAGCAAACGCTCCTACCATGTGGGGGATTCCGTCGCCTTGCAGCTCGGATATTTTTCCACCATGCGCGCTTTTACCTCTGATTATGTCGAAAAGGTTTATGAGGACCAGCTTTAAAATTTTTATGCCCGGCGGCGGAAGGCTTTCGCTGCCGGGCATTTTCAGCCGCTCCGGTTTCGGGGGCGAACCCTTTTCCCTCTCTGGCATAGGATGAACAGAGGCCTCTTATGGCCCCTTAAATCCTTTGAACGAGGTACAAACCATATGAATATTTATCAGGGAGACTGCTGCCAGCAGCACTGTTGTCCGCCTCCTCCTTGTTGCCCGCCACCCCCCTGCTGTCCTATCCCTGGACCTCCCGGGCCTCCTGGACCTCCCGGGCCTAGAGGCTTCTTGGGGCCGACCGGGCCGACGGGTGCGACTGGCGCAACCGGGCCGACGGGCGCAACCGGCGCAACCGGGCCGACGGGACCGACAGGCGCAACGGGTGCGACTGGCGCCACGGGTCCCATCGGGCCGACTGGACCGACAGG
>FORK01000006.1:72116-125438 GCA_900113995.1 Ruminococcaceae bacterium D5
GCAACCGGTCCCACCGGGCCGACGGGTGCGACTGGCGCAACGGGTGCAACCGGTCCCACCGGGCCGACCGGACCCAAAGGCGACGCCGGCGCGTGCTGCGATTGCCCCTGCGTCCAGCAAATGCTGCACTTAATCCAGCAGATCATCGCCCTCTATCCCAACGATACGCTCTCGATTGCAATGGAAAATGGAAATAATACCAGCGGCAGGCCGGGCAGCCTGCTTCCCGCAACCAATCCCGGCCTCTTCGAACTGGTCGACAGCCAGGGACGGCCGCAGGAAGCGGTCTCTGTCTGCCGGATCGTCTCAATCCGGGTGACCAGCGCCGCCTACAACGATGCGATCACCTATCTTGCCACCCCGGTCCCCACCCCGCAGGACTGCGGCGCCAGCTGCGAAGCTGCTGTCCGGGCCTATCTGCCGGTGGGCACCGCCAATGCCTCCATCAAGGCAGGCGGTCAGACGGTCGCACAGGGAACCGTGCTGCAAAATCAGTTCGGCGTTCTGGTTATCGTCGGACCCAACAACAGCAACCCTGCGTTTGTTTCCACCTGCAAGGCGGAAATTCTCGAGAAATAGCCTGGCTTTCGGACCTGAAGTCCTAAAAAAGGAGCTGCTTCAAAAGAAGCAGCTCCTTTTTGGAAGGACAAATTACACCAGCTCTATAATTGCCATCTCGGCCGCGTCGCCGCGGCGGGGGCCGGTGCGGATAATCCGGCAATATCCGCCGTTCTGATCCTTGTACTTGGGGCCGAGCTCGTCGATGACCTTCTTGGCCACCGTCTCCTTGGTGATGAAAGAAAAGACCTGACGCTTGGAATGCAGGTCGCCGCGCTTGGCGGTGGTGATGATCTTTTCCGCCGCCGAGCGGACCTCCTTCGCGCGGGTGACGGTCGTCTCGATGCGGCCGTTCTCCATCAGGTAGGTCACCATCGCCCGGAGCATCGCCATGCGATGATCGCTGGTTCTGCCGAGTTTTCTTGTGCCTGGCATTGTATTTCACTCCTTACATGAGTTGTCTTTGGACCAAAGAGGATTACTCCTCTTCCCTGCTCAGATCAAAGCCGAGCGACTGGAGCTTGGCAATGACCTCCTCGAGCGACTTCTTCCCGAGGTTTCTGACCTTCATCATTTCCTCAGGCGACTTGTTGACAAGGTCGCCAACGGTGTTGACCCCCGCGCGCTTGAGGCAGTTGAATGCCCGCACCGACAGGTCAAGCTCTTCAATTGTCATCTCAAGGGCCTTCTCCTTGCTAGAGTCTTCCTTCTTTTCAAGGATCTCGGTCGAGAAGGTCTCGTCGGACAGATCGACGAAGTGGTTGAGTTGTCGATTGAGGATCTTGGCCGCCAGACTCACGGCTTCCTTTGCGGAAATCGTGCCGTCTGTCCAGACCTCCAGGGTCAGCTTGTCATAGTCGGTAATCTGCTCCACACGGGTGTTCTCAACGGTGTAGTTGACCTTGAGGACGGGGGTGTAGATGCTGTCCACCGCGATGGTGCCGATCGGGGCCTTTTCCAGCTCAATGACCTTGTTGCGGTCGGCCGGAACATAGCCCTGGCCCTTCTGCAGGGTGATCTCCATCGTGAGCCTGCCGCCCTCTCCAACCGTCGCGATGTGCAGGTCGGGATCGAGGATCTCAATATCGGGATCATCCTGGCAGAGGATGCTCCCGGCAGTGACTTCGCACTCGCCCTCCGCGTCGATCCGAACAGTCTTCGGGCCTTCGCAGTAGAGCTTGGCATTCAGGCTCTTGATGTTGAGGATAATCTCGGTGACATCCTCCTTGACGCCCTCGATGGTGGAAAACTCATGCTGGACGCCATCGATTTTCACCGAAATCACAGCAACGCCGGGAAGCGAGGAGAGAAGCACACGTCTTAAGCTGTTGCCCAGCGTGGTACCAAAACCGCGATCGAGCGGCTCCGCCACAAATCTTCCGTAGCGCCCGTCGTTCGAGAGCTGTGCAGTTTCAACCTTGGGCTCGATAATTTTAACCATAATAACCCTCCCTTTCGAACGGCCGCAGGGCCGTTTCGTGTCGTTCCCCTGCTGATTGACAAAAAGGGGTTACTTGGAGTACAACTCGACGACGAGGTGCTCGGCGCACTCGAAATCAAGCTCCTCACGGGCGGGAAGGGCGACCACAGTGCCGGAGAAGTTGTTGGCGTCCTTGGTCAGCCACTTGGGAACGAGCCACTTGGCGTTCGCTTCCATGATCTGGGCGAATTTGACCGAGGAACGGCTCTTCTCGCGGACAGCGATGACATCACCGGCCTTGACGAGATAGGAGGGGATATCAACCTTCGCGCCATTGACGGTAAAGTGGCCGTGGCCGATCAGCTGTCTGGCCTCGCGGCGGGTATTGGCATAGCCGAGGCGGAACACCACATTGTCGAGACGGCGCTCCAGCAGCTGCAGCAGAACCTCACCGGTAATGCCCTGCGCCTTGTCGGCCATCAGGAAATATTTATGAAACTGCTTCTCGAGCACGCCATAGATAAACTTCAGCTTCTGCTTCTCCTGGAGCTGAAGCGCATATTCGCTCTGCTTTCTGCGCATGTTCTGCTTCTGGTTGCGGTGGGTTTCCTTGTGGATGCCCATGACAGCCGGAGAGATCTTCAGGGTCTTGCATCTCTTCAGGACAGGCTGCTTGTTTGTAGCCATGAATCAATTCCTCCTTATATCGTGATTAGACGCGTCTTCTCTTGGGAGGACGGCATCCATTGTGGGGAATCGGGGTGACATCCTTGATCAGGCTGACCTCGAGTCCGGCGGCCTGAAGCGCTCTGATCGCAGCCTCACGGCCGGAGCCGGGGCCCTTGACATACACTTCGACGGTCTTGAGGCCGTGCTCCATCGCAGCCTTGGCAGCGGTCTCCGCAGCGGTCTGCGCGGCAAACGGAGTCGACTTCCTCGAACCTCTGAATCCGAGGCCGCCGGCCGAAGCCCACGAAAGGGCGTTGCCCTGGGTGTCGGTGATGGTGACGATGGTGTTATTAAAAGTGGACTGGATATGGGCAGCCCCGCGCTCGATATTCTTGCGCTCGCGGCGTCTGGTGCGGGTAACGGCTCCCTTTTTCTGCTGTTTCGCCATTTTGTACTTGCCCCTCCCTTACTTTTTCTTGTTGGCAATGGTCTTCTTGGGACCTTTGCGGGTGCGGGCGTTGGTCTTGGAACGCTGTCCCCTGACCGGAAGGCCCTTTCTGTGGCGGACACCACGGTAGCAGCCGATCTCGACGAGGCGCTTGATGTCGAGCTGGACGCGGCTTCTCAGGTCGCCCTCAACGGTCAGGTGCTTGTCGATATATTCGCGCAGCAGGGCCTCGTCGGCTTCGGTGAGGTCCTTAACGCGGGTGTCGGGGTTGATGCCGGTGGCCTTGAGGATGTCGTTGGCGGTCTTGCGGCCGATGCCGAAAATATAGGTCAGACCGATCTCAACGCGCTTCTCGCGAGGCATGTCAATACCAGCGATACGTGCCATACTTTGTTACACCTCCAATGTTTTCGGTTGGCGTTAGCCCTGGCGCTGCTTGTGCTTGGGGTTGTCGCAGATCACCATGACGCGACCTTTGCGTTTGATCACCTTGCACTTGTCGCACATCGGCTTCACGGAAGGTCTTACTTTCATGATAAATACCTCCATACTTCTAGCGGCGGCTCAAAACGAAAACGGAAATCCCGATCCGCTGCCCGGCGCCGCCCGTTTCCGCTGGCAGCGGGATTGCTTTTTGGTTATTTCGATCTCCAGGTGATCCGACCCTTGGTCAGGTCATACGGAGAAATCTCCATGGTGACCTTATCTCCGGGAAGGATACGGATGAAGTTCATCCGCAGCTTGCCCGAAATATGGGCGTGCAGCTTATGACCACCCTGAATCTCAACGATGAACTGTGCGTTGGGGAGCGCCTCTTTGACGATGCCCTCCACCTCAATGACGTCATCCTTTGCCAAGATTATTTCCCTCCTTCATCACAATGCTCGCAAAAGCAGCTGAGTGCGGCGCGCAGCGACCGGTTTGAGCGCAGGGCCTCTTCGTCCAGCATCCCGGAGGTCAAAGCCAGGTGCTTCCTGCGCTTCTTCTTGGGACGCTCAAGCGGCCGTTCCCGGCCGTTGGCCAGCAACGCAAAGTCCTCCCCGGCTGAGACGACGGCAAACCATTCGCCGGCATCCCGTCCCGCAAGGCTCTTCACGATCTGTCCCCGCTCCATTGCAGCCACCCGTCAGGGCAGGGCGGTCAGGATGACCGGCCCGCCGGGGGTGATGGCGACAGTATGCTCAAAGTGGGCCGAGAGCGAACCGTCCCGGGTCACCACCGTCCAGTCGTTGCCGAGCACCTTCACCGCGAACGCTCCAGCATTGATCATCGGCTCGATGGCGATGACCATGCCGGGGACCAGCCGGATTCCATGTCCCGCGTGCCCGAAGTTGGGCACCTCCGGTTCCTCGTGGAGATCCCGGCCGACCCCATGCCCGACATATTCCCGGACGACCGAAAAGCCAAGCGGCTCGACGGTCGACTGCACCGCGTGGGCAACGTCGCCGATCCGGCTGCCGGGCTGTGCCGCGGCAATTCCCTTTTCGAGCGCCAGTTTTGTCGCGTCGAGCAGGCTCTGCGCCTCGTCCGATATCCTCCCGCAGGGGAAGGTGTAGGCCGAGTCGCCGTGATAGCCGCCGATCTTTGCTCCGACGTCGATGCTCACAATATCCCCTTCGCGGATTACTTTTCCGCCGGGAATGCCATGGATCACCTCGTCGTTGACCGAGATGCAGGCCGAAGCGGGGAACCCGCCGTAGCCGAGAAAGGAAGGAACCGCCCCATGCCTGGTGATGAAGTCATGCACGACATGGTCGATTTCCGCGGTGGTAACGCCGGGTCGCACCGCGGAGCCGCCCGCATGCAGGGCCTGCGCGGTGAGCGCGCCGGCCTTGCGCATCTTCTGAAGCTCCTGTTGTGTTTTTAAGATCACCATGTTACTTTTCTCCGACCGCTGCAAGGATTTCTTCGGTGACCCGATCCATCTCCTGCGCTGCGTCCAGCGAGGTCAGCACCCCGTGCGCCCGGTAGAAATCGACCAGCGGTTCGGTCTGCTCGTGATAAACCTTCAGACGCTTGGCGACCGTCTCGGGAGCGTCGTCCTTTCGGGTGACGAGCGCACCGCCGCATTTGTCGCAGATTCCTGCCTCGGCGGGCGGATTATTGTGGATATGATAAGGGGTGCCGCACTTTTCACAGACCCGCCGGCCGGTCATCCGCTCCATGATCTCTTCGTCCGAGATCACCAGGTTAATGACCGCGTCCACGCGTCCGCCGATCTCCTCAAACTTTTCCGCCTGCACCACCGTGCGGGGGAAGCCGTCGAGGATGTAGCGGCCGCTGCAGTCCGGCTTTGCGAGACGGTCAGCGACCATCTCGACCACCAGATCGTCGGGGACAAGCGCCCCGCGGTCGGTGTAGGACCGAAATTTTCTCCCGAGCTCAGAGCCGGAGGCGATCGCCTCGCGGATGATATTGCCGGTCCCGATGATGACGAGGCCGAGCCGCTTCGAAAGAATTTCTGCCTGGGTGCCCTTCCCTGCGCCGGGTGCGCCGAGTAGTATCATCTTCATGATCTTCCTCCAACCTTATTCCAGGAAGCCCTTATAGTGACGCATCATCATCTGGCTCTCGAGCTGGCGAACCATATCGAGGGCAACGCCGACAACGATGATCACCGACGTACCGCCAAGAGAGATATTCATACGGGTCAGCGCGCCGACGCCGATCGGCGCCACCGCAATCACACTCAGGAACAGACCGCCGAGGAAGGTGGTCTTGGAGACGATCTTCGCAATATAGTCGGAGGTCGGCTTGCCGGGACGGATGCCCGGAACCGTTCCGCTGTTCTTGCGGATGTTGTTGGAGATCTCAATGGGATTGTACTGAATCGCCACATAAAAGTAGCTGAATCCCATGATGAGGAAGAAGTACAACAGGCCATACCAGATGGTGTTGTAATTGAAGAGGTTCAGGAACTTGCCGAAGAAGGACGTATCCGAAATCTGGACAAAGCCCTTGATGGTGGTCGGGATGGCAAGCAGGGTCGAGGCAAAGATGATCGGCAAAACGCCGGACATGTTGACCTTGATCGGGATGAAGGTCGACTGGCCGCCGTACTGCTTTCTGCCGACGATCCGCTTGGCATACTGCACCGGAATCCGCCGCTCGGCGTTGGTCATCACAATGATGAAGGCGATGACCGCGAGGAACAGCACAATGACAAACGGGACCGCGAAGAAATAATAGGTCGCGCCCTCGACCGCCAGCTTGAGGTAGGCGATCATTGTGTTGACCACGGCGCCGCCGCGGGAGACGATACCGATGAACAGAATCATCGAGATGCCGTTGCCGATGCCCTTGGCGTCAATCCGCTCGCCCATAAACACGATCAGCATCGCGCCTGCGGTGAAGCAGAGGATGATGATGATGCGGGCAAAGTAGTACTGCCAGCCTTCAAAGCTCTGAATCGCGCCCTGATTGTTGAGCAGCATGGTGTAGGCAAACGCCTGCAGGAACGCCAGCGCCAGAGTGGTATAACGGGTGATCTTGTTGATTCTGCGCTTGCCTTCCTCGCCTTCCTTCGCCAGATTCTCAAGATAGGGAATCGCAACGGTGAGAAGCTGGATGACGATCGAAGCCGTGATGTACGGCGAGATCGAAAGTGCGAAGAGGGTGCTGCGCGAGAACGCGCCGCCGGTCAGCATATCCAGATAGCTGAAAATGCCGCCGGTGCTCGACACCATGCTGGTGAGGGCGCCGGGATCGAGGAACGGCACCGGGATCTGGGAACCGATCCGGGTGAGCATCAGGATGAAAAAGGTGAAAAGAAGTTTCTTTCTGAGATCCTCAATTTTCCATGCGTTTCTCAGCGTATCGAGCATCTTACTTCACCTCGGCCTTTCCCCCAGCCGCCTCAATCTTTTCCTTGGCGGACGCGGAAAACGCCGAAGCGATCACCGTAAGCTTGCGCTCAAGCTCGCCTCTGCCGAGGATTTTGATACCGTCGCGGGTGTTCTTGATGATGCCGGCGTCGGCAATGGCCTGGGCATCGACAACGGCGCCATCCTCAAAGCGGTTGAGCACATCGACATTGATCGAGACATATTCCTTGGCAAAGATGTTGTTGAAGCCGCGCTTCGGGATACGTCTCTGAAGGGGCATCTGGCCGCCTTCGAAGCCGGGACGGATGCTGCCGCCCGAACGGGCCTTCTGTCCCTTGTGCCCCTTGCCGGCGGTCTTGCCGTTGCCGGAGCCCGCGCCTCTGCCCTTGCGGAACACGCTCTTGGTCGAGCCGGGCGCCGGGGATAACTCATGCAGTTTCATAGCTGGTTGCACCTCCTCTGTTTAAGCCTCGGTCCAGGAGACGAGATGGGAAATCTTCTTGATCTTGCCCCTCGTCGCCGCATTGTCAGGCTGAACCGTTTCATTTCCGATCTTGCGAAGACCGAGTGCTTCGGCGGTGGCAATCTGGTCCTTCAGGCAGCCCGCAGTGGACTTGACCAGCTTGATTTTGATGTTAGCCATAATCCTCCTACCTCCTAGCCCAGGATCTCGTCGGCGTTCTTGCCGCGGATCGCGGCGACCTCGTCGACATTGCGCAGCGAACGGAGTCCCTCGCAGGTGGCGGTCACCACGTTGCAGGGGTTGTTCGAACGCTGGCACTTGGTGCGGATATCCTTGATGCCCGCGACCTCAAGCACCGCGCGCACCGGGCCGCCGGCGATAACGCCGGTACCCTGGGGAGCGGGGAGCATCAGCACGCGGCCCGCGCCGAAGCACCCGATCACCTCATGGGGAATGGTGGTTCCCTTGAGGGAAATCCTAAACATGTTCTTCTTGGCGTCTTCGAGTCCCTTGCGGATCGCCTCGGGAACCTCGCTCGCCTTGCCGAGGCCGTAGCCGATCAGCCCTTTGCCGTCGCCGACGACGACGAGCGCGGAAAATTTCATCACGCGGCCGCCCTTTACCGTCTTGGAAACACGGTTGATAGCAACGACCTTCTCGTTGAGTTCCATTGCCGTAGCGTCAATACGAGCCAAACGTATCCCTCCTTACCTTAGAAGTTGAGTCCGCCCTCGCGGGCGCCCTCAGCGAGTTCTTTGATCCGTCCATGATAGAGGTAGCCGCTGCGGTCGAATACCACCGCGGTGATCCCTTTCTCCACCGCGCGCTCGGCAACAAGCTTGCCGATTGCACGGGCGGCGGCCTTATCCGAGCCCTTCTCGGTGAAGGACTTCTCGAGCGAAGAAGCAGACACCAGAGTGACGCCGGCCTTATCGTCGATGATCTGTGCGTAGATGTTCTTGGCGGAGCGGAACACGCTCAGGCGCGGACGCTCGGCAGTGCCGTTGACCTTATTTCTCACGCGGACATGTCTTTTCAGACGAGCCTTGTTGCTATCGATTTTGTTGACCATGTGCATTCACTCCTTTCTTACTTTTTGCCCTTGCCGGCCTTGCCTTCCTTGCGGATGATGACCTCATCGGTATACTTGATGCCCTTGCCCTTATAAGGCTCGGGAGGACGCTTCTCGCGGACTTCCGCCGCGAACTGGCCGACCTTCTGCTTATCGCAGCCGACGATGATGATCTTGTTGGGCGCGGGAACCTCAACGGTGATCCCTTCGACCTCCGCCATGATCACCTGATGTGAGAAGCCCAGGTTCATGACGAGGTTCTTGCCCTGCTTGGCGACACGATAGCCAACACCGTTGACCTCGAGTTCCTTCTTAAAGGTCTCGTGGCAGCCGGTGACCATGTTGGAAACAAGGGTCCGGGTCAGCCCGTGCAGGCTGCGGTGAACCGGATCGTCGCTCGGGCGGGTGACGATGACTTCATTTTCCTTGACCTCGATGCCGATCTCGGGGTTGAAGGCGTTGGTCAGAGTGCCCTTCGGTCCCTTGACGGTGACCTCATGGCCGTTGACCTTGACCTCGACGCCCGCGGGGATGGCGATATGCTTTCTTCCGATTCTAGACATCTCTCGCGCCCCCCCTTACCAGACGAAGGCGAGCACTTCGCCGCCTACATTCTGTTTTCTGGCTTCCTTATCGGTCATAACGCCCTTCGAGGTCGAAAGGATGGCGATGCCCAGTCCCTTCATGACGCGGGGCGCCTCTTCGCAGCTGGTGTAGATACGAAGACCCGGCTTGGAAACTCTTCTGAGTCCGGTGATGACAGGGGTCTTGCCCGCAGTGTATTTGAGCACAATGCGGATCACGCCCTGCTTGCCGTCTTCAACGACGGTGTAGCTTTTAATATAGCCCTCGTCCAACAGAATCTGGACAATCGCCTTCTTCATGTTGGAAGCGGGAACATCGACCGAGTCGTGACGCGCCGTGCTCGCATTGCGGATGCGGGTCAGCAGGTCAGCGATGGTATCGGTGATATGCATGCCGTAAACCTCCTTTTGATCCTACTTACCAGCTTGCCTTGCGCACGCCGGGAATCTGTCCTTTGTATGCCAGCTCTCTGAAGCAGATACGGCAGATGCCGTACTTTCTCAGATACGCATGGGGACGGCCGCAGATCTTGCACCTGTTGTACTCCCGGGAAGAGAACTTGGCAGGGCGCTGCTGCTTGATTTTCATACTGGTCTTTGCCATGCTGATTTCTCCTCCTTATTTCTCGAACGGGGCGCCGAGCTGCGCGAGCAGCTCCTTGGCCTCTTCGTCGGTCTTGGCTGTGGTCACAAAGGTGATGTCCATGCCGCGGACCTTGTCGATTTTATCGTATTCGATCTCGGGGAACATGAGCTGCTCCTTAAGGCCGAAGGAGAAGTTGCCTCTGCCGTCGAAGCCGTTGGCCGAAATGCCCTTGAAATCGCGGACACGGGGAAGGGCGACGTTGAAGAGCCTGTCACAGAACTCATACATCCGCTCGCCGCGCAGGGTGACCTTGCAGCCGACTGGCTGGCCTTCACGGAGCTTGAAGTTCGCGATGTTCTTCTTGGATTTGCAGACCTGTGCGCGCTGGCCGGTGATCTTTCCGAGATCTCCGACGACCGCCTCGATGATCTTGGGGTTGTCTTTGCCTTCGCCGCAGGCGACGTTGACGACGACCTTCTCAAGCTTCGGGATCTGCATGACACTCTTATAGCCGAACTGCTTGAAAAGCTGGCCGGCTACTTCGTTCTGGTAACGGTCCTTTAATCTAGCCATGTCTTTTCCTCCTCACTTTAGAAAGTCGCGTTGCACTTCTTGCAGGCGCGCGTTTTGGTACCATCCGCCAGCACCTTGTGGGCGACACGGGTGGGCTTGCCACAGGACGGGCAGACGAGCATCACTTTGGCGGCGTACATGGCGCCCTCCGCGGAAACGATGCCGCCCGGCTCGCCGGCACGGCGGGGCTTGACATGCTTGGTGACCATGTTGACGCCCTCTACGATGACCTTCTGCTCCTTCGGAGAGGTCTCGAGAACCTTGCCCTTCTTGCCCTTGTCTTTGCCGGACAGGATGACGACCGTGTCATCTCTTTTGATGTGAAGTTTGTTCACGCTCGTACACCTCCGTTACAGAACCTCGGGAGCGAGGCTCAAGATTTTCAGGTAGTCCTTCTCACGAAGCTCTCTCGCGACTGGTCCAAAGATACGGGTGCCGCGGGGGTTTTTATCTTCCTTGATGATGACTGCCGCGTTATCGTCGAAGCGGATATAGGTGCCATCCTCGCGGCGCAGCCCCTTCGCGGAGCGGACCACAACGGCCTTGACAACCTCACCCTTCTTGACGGCGCCGCCGGGGGCGGCCTTTTTCACCGAGCAGACAATGACGTCGCCGATGTTTGCATATCTTCTTCTGGTGCCGCCGAGAACCCGGATGCACATGAGTTCCTTGGCGCCGGTATTGTCGGCAACCTTCAGATAGGTTTGCATCTGAATCATGGAGCGGTTTCCTCCTTTCGGTATCCGCCGGCCTGCCGGGGCCCTGCTGGGCCGCTGCTCACCGCCCATTCGCGGTGGCGCTCAGACCGGTTTCTCATCTATTTTCGTGTGTCACTGCACGGTGTTCTGAACCTGCGCAGTAAGCCGCGGCCAATCACGCTTCGCATACGCTCGCGTCCTTGGGCGTCCCTTGCGTGGATGCTGTTTCCCAAATCAGAGATTGGGATGGCACCGCGTTACTTGGCCTTCTCGAGAATCTCGACCACACGCCAGTTCTTGTCAGCCGACAGACGGCGGGTTTCCATGATCTCGACCTTATCGCCGATGCCGCAGGAATTCGCTTCGTCGTGGGCCTTGAACTTCACGGTGCGCTTGACGATCTTCTTGTAAAGCGGATGGCGGACCGAGTCTCTGACTGCGACGACGACGGTCTTATCCATCTTGTCACTGACGACAACGCCGACACGGGTTTTCCGCAGATTTCTCTCGCTCAAAGTTTATCCTCCTTTCGACGTTACGCCTGCTTGCGCTCGGCCTCGCCAATCAGCGTCTTGACCCGCGCGATATCCTTGCGGACCGCGACGAGGCGAAGGGGATTGTCGAGCTGGTTGATGGTGTGCTGGAAACGAAGGTTAAAGAGTTCGGCCTTCAGGTCGGCGAGCTTGGCATTGAGCTCGGTGACGGACATTTCTCTGAGTTCAGACGCTTTCATTCGGCCACAACCTCCTCTGCTTCCTTCTTGACGAACTTGCATTTGATCGGCAGCTTGTGCATGGCGAGACGCATAGCCTCGCGGGCAAGCTCCTCGGGAACCCCGCCGATTTCGAACATGACCTTGCCGGGCTTGACGACGGCAATCCACTGCTCGGGCGCGCCCTTACCGGAACCCATACGGGTGCCGAGCGGCTTCTGAGTGATCGGCTTGTCGGGGAAAATCTTGATCCAAACCTGACCGCCACGCTTGATATAGCGGGTCATGGCAATACGGGCAGCCTCGATCTGGTTGGAGGTGATCCAGGCGGGCTCAAGAGCCTGAAGACCGTAATCGCCGTAGGAAACATAGTTCCCGCGGGCAGCCTTGCCGGTCATTCTGCCTCTGTGGACTCTGCGGTATTTTACTCTCTTGGGCAGAAGCATTATCTGCTGCCTCCTTCCTTACGGGGCTGTCTTGCCTCCTGAAGTACCTCGCCGGCGTAGATCCAGACCTTGACGCCGATCCGGCCGTAGGTGGTCGCTGCCTCCGCAAAGCCGTAGTCGATGTCGGCGCGCAGGGTCTGCAGCGGGATGGTGCCCTCGTGATAGTGCTCGGTGCGGGCGATTTCAGCGCCGCCGAGTCTGCCGGAAACCTGAACCTTGATGCCGCGGGCGCCGAACTTCATGGCGCGGCCGATGGCCTGCTTCATGGCGCGGCGGAAAGAGACGCGTCCCTCGAGCTGCGCAGCGATGTTCTCAGCCACGAGCTGGGCGTTCTTGTCGGCGGACTTGACCTCGACCACGTTGACAAAAACGCTGACGGGGGTCTCGCGATTCTTGTTGACCATCTTCTCGCACTCGAGCCGGACCTTCTCGATCTCGGCGCCCTGGCGGCCGATGACCACGCCGGGACGGGAGCAGAAGATGTTGATCTTGACCTTGGTGGCGTCACGCTCGATTTCGATCTTCGGGACGCCGGCGTCATAAAGGCGCTTCTTGAGATACTTTCTCAGCTGATAATCTTCCACAAGGATGTCGCCGAAAGCGTTGTCCTTGGCAAACCAGCGGGAATCCCAATCCTTGATTACGCCTACTCTTAATCCATGCGGATTGACTTTATGGCCCATTGTTTACCCTCCTCTTTCGGTTATTCCTGTTCCTTCACCACGATGGTGATGTGGGAAGTTCTCTTGTTGATGCGGAACGCTCTGCCCTGCGCGCGGGGCATGATGCGCTTCATGATCATGCCGGGAGTGACGAAGCACTCGGCGACATAGAGATGATTCTTATCCATGCTGTGATTGTTTTCCGCGTTGGCCATCGCGCTCTTGAGCAGCTTTGCAACCGGCTCGCTCGCAGCCTTGGGGGTGTTTCTCAGAATTGCAAGCGCAACGTTGGTGGGCTTATTGCGGATCAGGTCGAGGACAATCTGCACCTTGCGGGGCGAGATGCGGACTCCTCTCAGATATGCCCTGGCTTCCATGCTGTTTCCTCCTTTCGGCTACTTACCGGTTTTCTTGGCGCCGGCGTGTCCGCGGAAGGTTCTGGTGGGCGCAAACTCGCCGAGCTTGTGGCCGACCATGTCTTCCGTAACATAGACCGGTACGTGCTTGCGGCCGTCATGGACCGCGAAGGTGTGACCGACAAAATCCGGGAAGATCGTGGAGGATCTGCTCCAGGTCTTGAGTACCTTCTTCTCGTCGGAGGCGTTCATCGCCTGAACCCGGGCAAGCAGTCTTTCCTGCACGTACGGGCCCTTTTTAATACTTCTACCCATCTTCGATTCAAGCCTCCTTCTTATTTCGCATTGCGGCGCTTGACAATATATTTGTCAGAGCGGTGATGCTTGTCTCTGGTCTTGTAACCCAGCGCGGGCTTGCCCCAGGGAGTTACAGGGCCGGGACGGCCGACAGGACTCTTACCCTCGCCGCCGCCATGCGGGTGGTCGCAGGGGTTCATGACCGATCCGCGGACAGTCGGACGCCAGCCCTTGTGGCGGTTGCGGCCGGCCTTGCCGTAGGAAACGTTCTCATGATCGATGTTGCCGACCTGGCCGACGGTGGCCATGCAGGCGACAGGCACGCGGCGCAGCTCGCCGGAAGGCAGACGGAGCAGGGCGTAGTTGCCCTCCTTGGCCATGAGCTGGGCCATCACGCCGGCGGCGCGGGCAAGCTGAGCACCCTTGCCGGGATAAAGCTCGACGTTATGCACGAAGGTGCCGACCGGGATATTGGTCAGCGGCAGCGCGTTGCCGGGCTTGATGTCGGCGCCTTCACCGCTCATCACCACATCGCCGACCTTGAGGCCCTGCGGGGCAATGATATAGCGCTTCTCGCCGCCCTCGTACTGGACGAGCGCGATGTGCGCCGAACGGTTGGGGTCGTACTCGAGGGTCAGGACGGTCGCGGGAACACCCTGCACATCGCGCTTGAAGTCGATGATGCGGTATTTCCGGCGGTTGGCACCGCCGCGGTGGCGGACGGTGATGCGGCCGGTATTGTTGCGGCCGGCGGTCGCCTTGATGACCGAAAGCAGACTTTTTTCAGGAGCAACCTTCGAAAGCTCCGAATAGTCGGTGACAGTCATCTGACGGCGGCCGGGGGTCGTGGGCTTGTAAAATTTGATAGCCATCTGATGTTTCACTCCTCATAACTTGTTAGCGGGAACTATGAGAATCCCATACCCAAGTCGTCGTTATTTCTCATTTCTTCCCATCAGGCGGGGCGCAATCAGACCATGCTCTCGAAGAACTCGATCTTCTTGGAATCAGCCTTGATGGTGACGACAGCCTTCTTCCAGCTCCTGGTCATGCCGACGTTTTTGCCCATGCGCTTCTGCTTGCCGCGGACGTGCATGGTGTTGACCGAAGCGACCTTGGTGCCGGGGAAGAGGATCTCGACCGCCTCGGCGATCTCGATCTTGTTGGCGTCCTTCGCTACCTCAAAGGTGTACTTGCCGGTGGCGATTCCGCCCATGCTTCGCTCGGTGATGACAGGGCGGATGATGATATCCTGTGCGGCTTTCATTTAAGCGTACACCTCCTCGATCTTGGCGACGGCGTCCTTCGAGAGGACCAGCTTGCCGGCGTTGACGATGTCATAAACATTGATGGTGTTGGTCAGAGCGGTCTTGACGCCGGGGATGTTGGCCGCCGACTTGACGAACTTCTCATCCTTCTCGGCGGTGACGACCAGCGCCTTGCCCTCGATGTTGAGGGCCTTGAGCATCGCGATGACGCTCTTGGTCTTGTACTCGCCGGCCTTGATCTCGTCAACGACGATCAGGGCGTTCTCGAGCACCTTTGAGGAGAAGGCCGACTTGAGAGCGAGCCTGCGGACCTTCTTGTTCAGGGAATAGCTGTAATCGCGGGGCTTGGGGCCGAGCGCGATGCCGCCATGGTTCCACTGGGGGGCGCGGATCGAACCCTGGCGCGCATGGCCGGTGCCCTTCTGCCTCCAGGGCTTTCTGCCCCCGCCCCGGACCTCGGTGCGGGTCAGGGTGGACTGGGTGCCCTGGCGCTGGTTGGCGAGATAGTTCTTGACCACCGCGTGAACAGCGACCTGGTTGGGCTGAATGCCGAACACCGCTTCGGAGAGCTCAATCTCACCGACCTGGGCGCCGGACATGTTATAAACTGTAACCTTCGGCATGGTGAATTCCTCCTCCCTTTAAGCCTTCTGGCCCTTGACGGCGTCGGTGATAAAGACGATGCCGCCCTTCGGGCCCGGGATCGCACCCTTGAGGGCGATCAGGTTGTTTTCGGCGTCGACGCGGACAATGTCCAGATTTTGGACGGTGATCCGCTCAGCGCCCATGTGGCCGGCCATCTTCTTGCCCTTCATGATTCTGGAAGGGGTCGAGCAGGCGCCCATGGAGCCGGACTGCCGGCCGACAGGGCCGGTGCCGTGGGTGGCCTTCAGGGAGTGGACGCCGTAGCGCTTGATTGCGCCCGCGTAGCCCTTGCCCTTGCTGGTGCCGCAGACGTCCACCTTTTCGCCGGAGGCGAAGGTGTCGGCCTTGATGATGTCGCCGACAGAGGCGGCGCCGCAGTCCTCAAGGCGGAATTCCCGCAGGACCTTCTTGCAGGCGACGTCAGACTTGGCGAAATGACCCTTCATGGGCTTGTTGACGTGCTTGTCCGTAACCTCGCCGAAGCCGAGCTGCACGGAATCATATCCGTCGTTTTCGGCCGTCTTTTTCTGTACGACGACGCAGGGACCCGCCTCGACGACCGTGACCGGGATCACGACGCCGTTTTCGTCAAACAGCTGGGTCATACCGAGCTTCTTGCCGATGATTGCCTTTTGCATGGTTTTGTTTTCCTCCTTCGGTTATTGGTTGGCAGATGCCAACATTACCTTTGCCGCATCTTCCGGAAATGCGTTTCCGGCGCGGCGGTCAAGCCTCTTCGCGCAGCGGGCTGCGTCCGGCCGCACTTCGTCTGCACGCGTGCTTTCGGGCGTTTCCCGCGTTTTCCGCGCGGACATCTCCCTGCCCTGTCAGAGCTTGATCTCGATCTCGACGCCCGCGGGGAGCTCGAGTCCGGTGAGCGCCTCGACCGTCTTGTTGCTGGGGCGGAGAATGTCGATGAGACGCTTGTGGGTTCTCATCTCAAACTGCTCGCGGGAGTCCTTGTACTTGTGGACCGCGCGCAGGATGGTGACGATCTCCTTGTCGGTGGGCAGCGGGATCGGACCCGAAACCTTTGCGCCGGTGCGCTTGGCGGTTTCGACAATCTTCTCTGCGGCCGCATCGACCAGCTGGTGGTCATAGCCTCTTACACGGATACGGATTTTTTCTTTGACTGCCATTTTCTTTCGCCTCCTGTTTTTAGTTGCCGGAGACGCCCTTTTCTCAATCCACTGTGCCGTGTGTTTTCTCATTTCTCCGCAAAAAACCGGTTAAACCGCCTCAGCGGTTTAGCCGGGGAGAATGAGCCTTCATACGGCCCCAAAGGCGCAGGTTGCCCCTGTGCTTTTGGTTTGGTTTGATGGGTCGCCCGGTTTGAAATCGGACATACTCCGCGGAAATTCCCCGCCTCGAGGGCGGCCACCTCCCGCATCAACGCATATCTGTGCAGTCACGCATGGGTTATCATAACATAGCAAAACGGCATTTGCAAGCCTTTTTTACGATTTCCCCAAAATTTTTGACTTTTTTTCGGATTTGGAGAAATTCTCCCTTTTCCACGAATCAGTGTATCCATTTTTGGAGAATTCATACATTCGTCGGGGGCAAAAATTTTCCTACCGCCGGTAGGGCGCCAAAGACTCCGGCCTACAAGATCTTGTGGAAGAGGGCGTTTCCGCCCTCGATGCGCGAGGGAAAAATGGCATGACGCTCTTTATAAGCCGCCGAAAATGAGAGCCATATGACAAATGCGGTATATGCTCCAGCCATGTCCGCCCATGCCGCCGCCCCTTGGACCTATTCGAAAAAGCGGCGCCTTCCCCGGCATCTCCGCCCAATCCCAAAAGCGCCACCCTTGTCAAAGCCTCCGGCTCAGCCGGAGGCTTGTGCAGGCCCTGCTGCCGGCCGGCATCTCAAGACGCGCTGAAACTTCTTTCACCTGCATCATCCGCCCCGCCGCTATTAAAATATAAAATAGCATCATTCCTTTTGTCGGGAGTCTGCGCAATGCGTAAGATTGTCATTTTTCAGCTCGCTTCGCTCGATATTTTGAGCGAAATCTTCTTTATCCCCACCAGCAGAGCTGGCGGCTCTTCTCGCTGAAGCCATATTACCCAAAAGATCAAAAGAGAGGCACGCCGGTCAGCGTGCCTCTCTTTTTGCCGGGGGATCAGCCCGGAACCGCCGCCGCGACGGCTCCTCCCACATTGGCGTAGGCTCCGCCGGCCTCGGGCGCGTATTCATCGGATGGGACATCTTCCGAAATTCCCGTCCCGTCCACCGGCTCCACCGGTTCGTCTTTTTTGGTCATGCTCCGATAGAGCCAAAAACCGCAGACCAGGAGCACTGCCAAAAACAGCACCCGCAGCTTCGGCGAAATCGCGCTGCTCTTCTCCGGATCGGGATAGCGCACCGAAGCATAGAGCCTGCCCAGGACCATCCCGATCAGCGCGGCGGCAAGGATCACGATCAGCGTCCGTGCCAGCGCCTGCCCCCATTCCGGCAGGGACATATAAAACTGCATCAGGGGGTTGAGCTTTTCTTCCCCCATGCCGCCCATCATATCCATTCCCATCGGTAATTCCTCCCTATTGTATCGCCGGTATCGGAAGGGGCCTGCCCCCTTCCGCCTGCTTCTTATCCATAAGTGCGGCAGAAAGATGAATTTATTTCGTGGAAAAGGAGAATTTTTCACCTTTCATGAATTTTCATGAATCCGCAATTGTGCCCGGCGTTAAAATACGTTATACTAAGGGACATGATTTGCCGGGGCATGTCCGGCGGTCCCTCGAGATCCCGTAGGAAGTATACCATGAATGTACGAAAGGGGAAAGCGTTTTATGTACGAGAACATGCTTGACACGATCGGATTTGTCACCGGCTGCGACCCGGAGGTGGGCGCGGCGATGGAAGGGGAGCTGGCCCGCCAGCGCCGGAACATCGAACTGATTGCGAGCGAAAATATCGTCTCCCCGGCGGTGCTTGCCGCGATGGGCTCGGTGCTCACCAACAAATATGCCGAGGGCTATCCCGGCAAACGTTACTACGGCGGATGCCAGTGTGTTGACGTCGTCGAGGAGATCGCCCGCCGCCGCGCCTGCGAGCTGTTCGGCGCCGAGCATGCCAATGTTCAGCCCCACTCGGGTGCGCAGGCCAACGAGGCGGTCTATTTCGCCCTCTGCGAAACCGGAGACACCGTGCTGGGCATGAGCCTGGCCAACGGCGGACACCTGACCCACGGCTCTCCCGTCAATTTTTCGGGCAAGCATTACAACATGATTTCCTATGGGCTTGATGCAAACGGCTATATCGACTACGACCAGGTCCGCGCGCTCGCGAAGGAGCACCGGCCGAAGATGATCATCGCCGGAGCCTCGGCCTACCCGCGCGAGATCAGGTTCGACGTCTTTGCCGACATCGCCCGTGAGACGGGCGCTTACCTTTTCGTCGATATGGCCCACATTGCGGGTCTGGTCGCCGCCGGGGTCCATCCCAGTCCGGTGCCCTACGCCGACGTGGTGACCACCACCACCCACAAGACGCTGCGCGGCCCGCGCGGCGGCATGATCCTCTGCAAAAAGGAGCTTGCCCAGAAGATTGACAAGGCGATCTTCCCCGGAACGCAGGGCGGCCCGCTTGAGCACATCATTGCCGCCAAGGCGGTCTGCCTCGGGGAAGCGATGCAGCCGTCCTTCCGGGAGTATGGAAAGCAGATCGTCAAAAACGCCAAGGCGATGGCCGCCCAGTTTTCGGCGCTCGGCGTCAATATGGTTTCCGGCGGCACCGACAACCACCTGATGCTGATCGACCTGCAGAATCTCGGCATCACCGGCAAGGAGCTCGAGCACCGGCTCGACGAGGTGTATATCACCCTCAACAAGAACGCGGTGCCCAACGACCCGCAAAGCCCCTTTGTTACCAGCGGCGTGCGGATCGGCACCCCTGCCGTCACCACCCGCGGCATGAAGGAACCGGAGATGGCGCAGATTGCCGGCTGGATCTACCGCACCGCCACCGATTTTGAGGCGAGCATGGATGAAATCCGCCGCGAGGTCACTGAGCTCTGCGCAAAATTCCCGCTCTACGAATAAAGCCTCCCCCTGGGGGCGCCGGGCCGCCGCGAACAGTTTCGTTCGCGGCGGCCCCTTTTGTACCGCTTCAGCGGAAAAAGACATTCGCTCTGCCGATGAAGGTAAGCGGCTCTCACTTTAAGCTGTGGGCAAGGCGGGGTGTCGGGCAGGCCAAGTTCCGAATCATAAAATCCGCAATAAAAAAGGTTTCGCTGTTTGAGTTCCGGCGGGGCAGAACCGCCCGCTCTCCTGCGGCCGGCGCCGGCGAAGCCCGCTGTGCGGTGCAGCCGATCATCAGAACCGCGAGCAGGGCGGCAAACCCCGCTCTGCTCATACCGCCGCCCAGAGCAGGAACAGCTCTTCCTCCCAGGCTCCCTCCCGGGCGGTGACAAGATACTGCGTCTCCTTCGCGGGGGCCTCGCTGGCGAGGGAAAGCGCCTGCGGAACTCCGCTGCACATCGGCAGCAGGCAGCGGCCCTCGGCGTCGGTGACGGTCCGCACCCCTCCGCTTTCACAGACCAGCCCCTCGACCGGCTCTCCCCGGGGGCCGGCCACCCGCACCGAGGCGAGGAATGCTTCTCCCGCTTCGGCATCTTCCTGCGGCCGGAGATCTCCCTCAAGACCGAGCGGCTCAATGAGGAAAGCGGCGACCTGGTGGGAATCCGCAGCAGCCTGCTCCTGAGGAGGCGCAGGCTGCGGTGGGCGCGGAGAGACGGGCGGGCGGGCGCATCCGGCCAGCAGAATCAGGATCAGGCAGCAGCTCAGAATTCGTTTCATGGGAATCCCCCTTTCAGTCGGTCTTGTTTCATCCTTTCCTTTAAAAGGTGAGAAATTCTCTGCCTTCCCTTGCTTCGCAAAATAGACAAACTTTCTGTTTCGGGTTATAATGAAAGCACAAAAGGGAGGTGTATCTGATGAATACCCCTTTGGCCGACGCGCTGCGGCCCAAAAGCCTCGACGAGGTGGTGGGACAGCGCCATCTGCTTGGAGAGGGAATGGTGCTCCGGCGCCTGATCGAAAGCGGGCATATCCCCAACCTGATCTTCTACGGTCCCTCCGGCGTGGGAAAAACAACCGTTGCACGGATCATCGCCGCCTCGACCGGCAAGCTGTTGCGCCGCCTCAACGGCACCACCTGCGGCACCGCCGACCTCAAGGAGGTCTTTGACCAGCGGGATACCCTCGATGGACGCAGCGGCATCCTGCTCTACCTCGACGAGATCCAGTATCTCAATAAAAAGCAGCAGCAGACGCTGCTCGAATCGATCGAGGACGGCAGCGTCACCCTGATCGCCTCGACGACGGAAAATCCCTATTTTTATGTCTATGGCGCGATTCTTTCGCGCTGCACCGTCTTTGAGTTCCGGGCGGTCGAGCCGGCCGAGGTGACGCGGGCGGTGGTGCGCGCCTTCAGCAAGGCGGAGGAGCTTTTTGACAGCCGCTATTCCCTCGAGGATGGGGTTGCGGAATACATTGCGTCCGCCTGCGGGGGGGATGTGCGCAAGGCGCTCAACGCCGTCGAGGCTCTCTGTGCCGCCTCCGGTGAGCAGAAGGTGACCCTCGACGCCGCCCGGCAGGTCAGCCAGCGCTCCGCCATGCGCTATGACAGGGACGGAGACGCCCATTACGACATCCTGTCGGCCTTCCAGAAATCGATGCGCGGCTCGGATGAAAACGCCGCCCTGCACTACCTCGCCCGCCTGCTCGAGGCGGGCGACCTTCTCTCGGCCTGCCGCAGGCTGCTGGTCTGCGCCGCCGAGGACGTGGGACTTGCCTGGCCGCAGATCCTGCCGGTCGTCAAGGCCGCGGTCGATTCGGCATTGCAGCTCGGGCTGCCCGAGGCGCGGATTCCGCTCGCCGACGCGGTCATTCTGGTGGCCACCGCCCCCAAGTCGAACACCGGCATCTGCGCGATCGATGCCGCCCTGGAGGATGTCCGGGAAGGCCGGGGCGGCGAGATTCCCGACCATCTGCGGGACGGCCATTACGGCGGCGCGCAGAAGCTGGGCCACGCCTCCGGCTACCGATATCCGCACGATTTCGGCGGCTGGGTTGCACAGCAGTATCTGCCCGACCCGCTCAGGGAAGCCCGCTACTACCGGTTCGGGGAAAACAAAACCGAGCAGGCAGCGCTGGAATTCCGCCGCCGCCAGCGCGCGGGCAGGGACTGAAATCCGCCCGCCGGCCGTCAGGCGCGCGGGGAGCTCCGGCGCAGAAGCTGCCGGAACAGCACCGCCGCCAGCATCCCGGCAAGCACCCCTGCGGAATCGAGCAGCACGTCGGAAAACTGGGCCGACCGTCCCTGTGAAAAAAGCTGGATTGTCTCATCGAACACCGCGGAAACAACGCCGGTAGTGAACGCAAGGGGAAACTGCCTGCGAATAGGCAGACCGGGAAGCCAGCAGCGCAGTGCAAGAATCAGGCTTGCCCCCAGCGCCGCGAACTCGGCGAAGTGGGCGGCCTTGCGCAGTGCCCATGACTCTACCGGACCTCCTCCCGCGCCGGCCAGAACGCGATTGACCATCGCCATCACCGCATCGCTGCGTTGAGACGACGCCTCGCCGCCCTGCATGGAATTGGAGAATATAAAGGCCCAGACTGCCAGACATAGCATCAAGCTCGCGGTACGGGCCGCCGTTTCCTTTTTCATGGGCATCCCCCTTCCGGGATCGTTACTTTTATTATTATAAGGTATCTTTCCCGCCGGTTCAACGAAGATTCCACAGATGAAAGAGAGGTCTGTTCCATGTCCTGTTCCCGAAAGCCCTGTGTCCCGGCGGCTCTTGCCGCTTTCTTTTACGATCACCCGGCCGTCGCACTCGCCTTTTCGGGCGGAACCGACTCGGCCTACCTGCTCTATGCCGCCCGCGCCTGCGGATGCCGGGTGCGCGCCTATTATCTGCACAGCGCCTTTCAGCCCGCCTTTGAGCTGCGCGACGCCAAGCGCCTTGCCGCCGAGCTTGCAGCCGACCTCGTGGTCCTCGAGCAGGATATTCTGAAAAGCCCGGAGGTATCCGCCAATCCCGCCGAACGCTGCTATCACTGCAAGCGCGTCCTGTTTTCGTCGCTGACCGCCGCAGCGGCCGCCGACGGCTTTTCGGTGCTGATCGACGGCACCAACGCCTCCGACGACCCGAGCGACCGGCCGGGGATGCGGGCGCTGAGGGAGCTTTCGGTGCTCTCGCCCCTCGCGCTCTGCGGCATCGGAAAGCCGGAGGTGCGGTCACTTTCCCGTGAAGCGGGACTTTTTACATGGGACAAGCCCGCCTACGCCTGCCTGGCTACCCGCGTTCCCGCCGGCACCCCGCTGACCGCTGCGCTGCTGCGGAAGGTTGAAGAGAGCGAAAACGCCCTCTTTGCGCTGGGCTTTACCGATTTCAGGGTGCGTGTGCTCGATGACGCTGCACGGATTCAGCTCCCCGCCGCTCAGATGGCGTCCGCGCTTGAGCGGCGCGAGGCCATTCTGGAGCAGCTTTCCCCTCACTGGCGGGCGGTGCTGCTCGACCTCGAGGCCCGCTGAGCTGAACCGCCCCGCCGTCGGCGTTTCCCGCAGGCATACCGCAAGGCGCCCTTCCCCGTACGCGCAGGAGTCCGAGGCGGGATGGGGTGACATTTCTTTTGACGGAGGGGCGACACCCTTATCCATACTCACCGGAGTCTGATCCGAGAGCCAATGCCTTTCGCAGGCGCGCCGCAAGGCGCCCTTCCCCGTACGCGCAGGAGTCTGAGATGAGAGTCAGCGTCTTCCGTGGGCACGCCGCAAAATGCAGATTTTTGCGTTTTGCGGCGTGCTCTTGCGTTTATTTTAGGAATTCCGATTTGTTTTTTGGCTTTCCAACGAGGAAATCCATTGATTTATTTTTTATGGTTTTAACATTTCTCTCTTGTTTTTTTGTAATAATAAATCGATTTTCATAACTATTTTCGATTTGCATAAAATGTCGTATTAAAATTTGGTTAAATATACTGACGAGTGTTGATTTTTCCTGACGCCGGTGCTATACTGGCGAAGCTAAACAGGAAACGAAACTTTTTCCGCCGACGAACGACAATTCCCGTTGTGGGGCGTGCTGCCGGCATACTCATTCTTTGACAGGGGGCAGCTTTCCTATGGAATCCTATCAGTTTATTTTCGACGTGGCGATCATTCTTCTGATTACCAAATCCTTTTCCATGCTGACCAAAAAGGTCGATCTTCCGCAGGTGGTCGGCGCGCTGATCGGCGGTCTGATTCTGGGGCCGAGCGTTTTGGGCCTTGTCACTCCCAGCGACTTTCTCGGCGAGGTCGCGGAGCTGGGCGTCATTGTTCTGATGTTCGGCGCGGGCCTGCAGACCGATATCAAGGAGCTGAAACGCTCCGGCAAGGCGTCCTTTTTCATCGCCCTCTGCGGCGTCATCGTCCCCTTTGCCGGCGGAACCGCGCTGGCCTTCGCCTTCCATACCGGGGACGGAAATTTTCTGCAGGACATGTTTGTGGGCACTGTCCTGACCGCCACCTCGGTTTCGATCACCGTTGAAGCTCTCAAGGAGATGGGAAAACTTTCGACCAACTCGGGTAATGCCATCCTCGGCGCGGCGCTGATTGACGATATCCTCGGCCTGATTCTTCTGACCCTCATCACCGGAATGTCCGACAAATCGGTCAGCCTTTGGCTGGTGATTATCAAGGTCGCCGCTTTCTTTGCCGTGAGCCTGCTGATGGGCGGATTCCTGCACCGCCTGATCCAGCGTTGGATGGAGTCGGCCACCTGGAACCGCAAGCGCTTTGCGGTGATTTCTCTTGCCTTCTGTTTCTTTTACGCCTATCTGGCGGAGGCGGTTTTCGGCGTCGCGGATATCACCGGCGCTTTCATTGCCGGCCTTATTATTTCCAACACGACCCGTGCCACTTACGTTTCTGCCCGGTGCGAAACTCTTTCCTATATGTTCCTGTCGCCGGTATTCTTTGCCAGCATCGGCCTCAAGGTGAACCTCACCCGCATGGATCTCTCGGTTATCTGGCTTTCGGTGCTGCTGATCGCTGTCTCAATCTTCACCAAAGTCGTCGGCTGCGGCCTCGGCGCCAAGATCTGCGGCTATACCAAGGATGAGTCGATCCGGATCGGCGTCGGCATGATCACCCGCGGCGAGGTCGCGCTGATCGTCGCCAACAAAGGCATTGCCAGCGGATTGATGCATGATACCTTTTTGGTACCGATCATCCTGATGGTGGTCTGCACCGCTATCGTCACCCCGATTCTGCTGCGGAAGGTCTACCCCAAGACCAAAACAGCTTCCGACTACAGCGATCTCGTTCAGAGCGATCTGGTCGACAACTACGAGGAGGTGCGGGATCTCGACCGCGCCACTCAGACCCTGCTCGATATGCATGAGCGCCTTTCGCATTCGTCGGATGACGGCCCGTCTTCCAAAACCTGAATCTGCTTTCCTTACAGGACCGCACCGTAACGGTGCGGTCCTGCTTGCTTTCTCGGGTGCGGCTTCGTTTGCATTCTCCGGTGCGGCTTCATTTGCTCTTTCGCGGCCCATGCAGCCGGATGGAAGGAACGCCCACAGTCTCCGAGGGCCTTTCAGTCTGGGAACAGCCTGCTGTCTGCGTCCAATCGAAAAGGGCAGCGCTGTCTAAACCAAAATGTCCCACCGCCGGAATTTTGGCAGCGAAAACACAGAGGAGAATAGGGAGAAATTTCGGTTCAAAAGCGGATGAGCCTGATGTCCTTTGGAGATAAAAATGAACGGAGGAGGCTGGAAAAGCTTTCTCAAGTCCCTTCAATTGAGCCGTTTCAGGGGTGAGTGCGGGGAGAGGAAACTTTGCTCCCTTTTGCATTCCCTCTAAAATTGTCCCCCTGAAAGCAACAAAAAAGAGCATCAAAGCCTCCCGTTCCCGACGCGCTCTCTTTGTTAATTCGGAAACTTTCCGTTCGGATAACCCGACTTTCTGGTCGGAATCAACGCACGCCGCCCGAGTCATCGATTGACAATACGGCCGGTTCAAGGGGCTGCCGCTCTTTCGTCCGCCGCCCGAGTCATCGATTGACAATACGGCCGGTTCAAGGGGCTGCTGCTCTTTCGTCCGCCGCCCGAGTCATCGATTGACAATACGGCTGGTTCAAGGGGCTGCTGCTCTTTCGTCCGCCGCACACCGCCCGAAGAGGCGATTAACAATTCTTTCATTTTGTTTTCATCCCATTTTCCCAAAATATCGCAAGATTCTTTTCAAGTGGGTCAAACGATCTTCGATTTTTTCGGGTATCCTGAAGTCACAATAAAAACTTGAGGAGGAATGAATGATGTATCCATATCAAGATGAAGATAAAATCCGCGAAGGAACGCCCACAGTCTCCGAGGCCGTTCCGGTCTGGGAACAGCCCGCCGCACACCGTCCGAAGAGATCCCGCCGCGTCCTGAAAACCGCTGCCCTGCTCTGTGCCTGCCTGATGGTTTCCGGCGCGGCGGGGCTGGGCGGCGGATTTCTCGCCCTTTCCCTCTGGGGCGGTGCTGAGGCTCCGGCCGCACAAGCGGAAGCGCCCGCCGCCGTACCGGCGGTGAGCGCCCCTGCTCAAAGCTCCGCCGGCGCGATGACCGTTTCGCAGGTGGTCAACGCCGTCTCCGATTCGGTGGTAGCCATCAATACAGAGGTGCAGACAACCAACTTCTTTATGCAGCAGGTCACAGGGCAGGCCGCCGGCAGCGGAGTGATCATCTCGCAGGACGGCTATCTCCTGACCAACAATCATGTGATTGAAAACGCCACCAAGGTCAGCGTCACCCTGAAAAACGGCGAGAGCTACGACGCCGCGCTGGTGGGCACCGATCCTGAAACCGATCTTGCGGTCATCAAGATCGACGCCAGCGGGCTGCAGGCTGCTGCCATTGGCAGTTCCTCCGCGTTGCAGGTGGGGGATGAGACGATCGCCATCGGCAACCCGCTCGGTGAACTGGGCGGCACCGTCACCAACGGCATCGTCAGCGCCCTCAACCGTGAGGTCACCATCGACGACCGCTCAATGAACCTTTTGCAGACCAACGCGGCCATTAATCCCGGCAACTCGGGCGGCGGCCTGTTTAACGACCGCGGCGAGCTGATCGGCATTGTCGTTGCGAAATCCTCCGGCGTGGGGGTCGAGGGTCTTGGCTTCGCCATCCCGATCGATACCGCCAAGGCGGTCGCCGACGACCTCATTGCCAACGGCTATGTGACCGGACGCGGCGAGCTTGGCGTATCGGTCATCGACATCAACGATTCCCGCACCGCCTTTTACTACCGGGTGCCGCAGAACGGCGTCTACCTCGCCGGTGTCAACAGCGGTTCCGCCGCTGAACGGGCGGGGTTGAAGATCGGGGACGGAATCCTCGCGGTTGACGGCACCGAGGTGTCGAGCGCCGCGGCGCTTTCCTCCCAGATCGCCCAGCACAAGGCGGGCGAAACGATCAAACTGACCATCCTGCGCGACGGCGGCGAGCAGACCGTATCGGTCACCCTTCAGGAAAAGGTGCCCGAGTCGGTCAGAAAGGCCGCATAATCCGCTCATTCTTCTCATTTTCTCTTTTCTTTCGGAAAAGCCCGGGCGAGGGACCCAGCAAAGCCGCCCGGGTTTTTCCATGTCCGGAAAGGAATGCGGTTTCCTGAATTTTCCTGACATTCCCTTTGCGGCGGCCGTTTGCGGAGGGCGTTTTGGGGGATACTGATTTGGGATGATCTTCCAGAGGCGCGATCTCAGAATGTGAAATATCAAATCAACAAATGCAAAAAAAATCCCCCAAAATTGAAAACGCTTCAAAGGTTTTTCTGGGTTTCCGTCACTGAAAAACAAATTTGAAAGAGGTCCTGCAAATTCAAGAATTTCTCTTTACAAAGCCAAAAAATCGTGATAGGATGATCAACGGAGGTCAATACGGAAACGGTTTTCATCAGAAAACCGCCCCGTTTTCCGGAATTTAAAGGAGGAAAAAACTATGGCAAGACAAATGAAGACCATGGACGGCAACAACGCTGCCGCGCATGTATCCTATGCCTTTACCGAGGTTGCGGCGATCTACCCGATCACCCCTTCTTCGGTCATGGCCGAGGTTACCGATGTGTGGAGTGCGAACGGCCGGAAGAACCTGTTCGGCGAGCCTGTCCGGATCAGTGAGATGCAGTCGGAGGGCGGTGCCGCCGGCGCTGTGCACGGCTCTCTGGCGGCCGGTGCCCTGACCACCACCTACACCGCTTCCCAGGGCCTGCTGCTGATGATCCCGAACATGTATAAGATCGCGGGCGAGCTGCTCCCCTGCGTCATCAACGTGTCGGCAAGAGCCCTGGCCACCCATGCGCTCTCGATCTTCGGCGACCACTCGGACATCTACGCATGTCGGCAGACCGGGTTCGCGTTCCTCTGCTCTTCGAGCGTGCAGGAAGCGATGGACCTCGGCGCCGTCGCACACCTCTCGACCATCAAGGGCCGCGTTCCGTTCGTCCATTTCTTCGACGGCTTCCGGACCTCTCATGAGATCCAGAAGATCGAGGTCTGGGACTACAAGGACCTCGGCGAGATGCTTGACTGGGATGCTGTCAAGGCATTCCGCGCCCGCGCCCTGAACCCTGAGCATCCGGTGCTGCATGGCTCCGCCCAGAACCCCGACATCTTCTTCCAGGCCAAGGAGGCCGCCAACCCCTACTACGACGCGCTGCCCGCCATCGTTGAGGAGTATATGGACAAGGTCAATGTCAAAATCGGCACCCACTACAAGCTCTTCAACTACTACGGCGCGGCGGACGCCGAGCATATCATCATCGCCATGGGCTCGGTCTGCGAGACCATTCGCGAGACGATTGACTACCTCAACGCCGCCGGCGGCAAGTACGGCCTCGTGACCGTCCGCCTCTACCGCCCCTTCGTTCCTGAGAAGCTGGTTGAGGTCATTCCGGATTCGGTCAAGACCATCAGCGTCCTCGACCGCACCAAGGAGCCCGGCTCGATCGGCGAGCCGCTCTTCCTCGACGTTGTGCTCGGCCTGCGTGAGTCGAAGTTCGGCCGGCTGCCGATGTTCTCCGGCCGCTACGGCCTCGGCTCGAAGGATACCACCCCCGCGCAGATCATCGCCGTCTACCGCAATGCCGAGAAGCAGGCCAAGAAGCGCTTCACCATCGGCATCGAGGACGATGTGACCAACCTCTCCCTGCCGATCACCGAGAACCCCGACACCGCTCCGAAGGGCACCACCTCCTGCATGTTCTGGGGCCTCGGTTCGGACGGCACCGTCGGCGCCAACAAGAACTCGATCAAGATCATCGGCGACCACACCGACATGTACGCGCAGGCGTATTTCTCCTATGACTCGAAGAAGTCGGGCGGCGTCACCGTTTCCCACCTGCGCTTCGGCCACACCCCGATCCGCTCGACCTACCTGATCGAGAAGGCCGACTTCGTGGCCTGCCACAACTCGGCTTATATCAACAAGTATGACATGCTCTCGGCCCTCAAGCCCGGCGGCACCTTCCTGCTCTCCTGCGGCTGGGATATGGAAGCCCTTGAGAAGCACCTGCCCGGCTCGGTCAAGCGCTATATCGCCGAAAACAACATCAACTTCTACACCATCGACGCCGTTTCGATCGCCAAGAAGATCGGCCTCGGCAACCGCCTGAACACCATCCTGCAGTCGGCCTTCTTCAAGCTGGCGAATATCATCCCGATCGAGGACGCCGTCCGCTTCATGAAGGATGCCGCCACCAAGAGCTATGGCAAGAAGGGTGACGACGTCGTCAAACAGAACCACGATGCGATCGACGCCGGCGTGATCGGCATGCACAAGGTCGAGGTTCCCGCCTCCTGGAAGACTGCCGAGGGCGAGATCACCCACACAGTTGCGGTCGGCTCCAACCAGAAGCTCGTTGACTTTGTCAACAACATCATGGTGCCCGCCAACGCGCAGAAGGGCGACAAGCTGCCTGTCTCGGCTCTGGCCCCCTATGCCGACGGCACCCTGCCGCAGGGCTCCGCCGCTTACGAGAAGCGCGGCGTTGCGGTTGACGTCCCCTGCTGGATGCCTGAGAACTGCATCCAGTGCGGATTCTGCTCCTATGTCTGCCCGCACGCCGTCATCCGTCCGGTCGCGCTCAACGCCGAGCAGGCCGCTGCGGCTCCCGCCGAGCAGAAGCTCGTCGATATGACCGGCATGCCCGGCTACAAGTTCGGCATCACCATTTCCGCCCTCGACTGCACCGGCTGCGGCTCCTGCGCCAACGTCTGCCCCGGCAAGAAGGGCGAGAAGGCTCTGGTCCTCAAGCCGCTTGAGAGCCAGCTCAGCTCCCAGAAGGGCTTCGCCTACGGCACCGAGATCGAGATGGACCAGGCCGTTCTCGACAAGTTCAAGGTTGAGACGGTCAAGGGCAGTCAGTTCCGCCAGCCGATGCTCGAGTTCTCGGGCGCCTGCGCGGGCTGCGGCGAGACCCCCTATGCCAAGCTGGTCACCCAGCTCTTCGGCGACCGGATGTATATCGCCAACGCGACCGGCTGTTCCTCGATCTGGGGCGGCTCGGCTCCTTCCACCCCCTACTGCACCAACAAGGCAGGCAAGGGTCCTGCCTGGGGCAACTCCCTCTTTGAGGATAACGCCGAGTTCGGCTACGGCATCTTCCTCGGCCAGAAGGCGATCCGCGAGAAGCTGATCGGCAAGCTGGACGCCCTCAAGGAAGTTTCGACTACCGCCTCGCTCAACGACGCGATCGACGCTTTCATGGCCACCAAGGATGACACCAAGGCCAACACCGCCTGCACTGAGGCTCTGGTGGCTGAGCTTGAGAAGGCTGCCAAGGCCGGCTGTGAGAAATCCGCCGAGATCCTCAGCGAAAAGGATTACCTCGCCAAGAAGGCCGTCTATATCTTCGGCGGCGACGGCTGGTCCTACGATATCGGCTACGGCGGTCTGGATCATGTCCTTGCTTCCGGTGAGGACGTCAACATCGTCGTCTTCGATACAGAGGTCTACTCCAATACCGGCGGCCAGTCCTCGAAGTCCACTCCTACCGGCGCTGTCGCCCAGTTTGCTGCGGCCGGCAAGACTGTCAAGAAGAAGGACCTCGCAGGCATCGCAATGAGCTACGGCTATATCTACGTCGCACAGGTTGCCATGGGCGCCGACTATGCCCAGACCGTCAAGGCGATTGCCGAGGCCGAGGCGTATCACGGCCCCTCGCTGGTCATCTGCTACGCACCCTGCATCAACCACGGCATCCGCGGCGGCATGAGCATCGCCCAGACCGAGATCAAGCGCGCTGTCGAGGCCGGCTACTGGAACAACTTCCGGTATGATCCCCGCCTCGCCGCTGAGGGCAAGAATCCCTTCCAGCTTGACTCGAAGGCGCCGACCGCCGATTACGAGGCGTTCATCAAGAACGAGGTCCGTTACTCCTCGCTCGAGCGTTCCTTCCCGGATCGCGCCAAGGTCCTCTTCGAGAAGGCCAAGGAAAATGCGGCTTCCAAGTACGAAGCCCTTGCCAAGCGCGCCGAAAAGTAATTTCCTGTCAAACCCTTCAAAAATGCCTCCGGCATAGCCGGAGGCATTTTTCTGTCAGGAGTCATTGCCGGAGCCGCCGCGCCGCTTGAAATACCGGCAGCTTTCCCCCGTCGGGCGCGCTTTGACGCGCGGAAAGCAGCAGTGACCGCTGCCGAGGGCCGGGAAGCGCCCCGGACCGCCTCACTGCACACAGTGCTGCCGGTAATGGGCGCAGCCGCCGCAGACCGCCCCTCGACCTGCTCGTATTTTCGTTTTCGAGCCATCCGAATTCCTCCGGAAATTTAAATATCATTATGACCCAAATGCGGTTACAATTATTTTTTCCTGATGAGATCAAGGCCATTAACCGTATTTGGTTCATTCGAAGGCCCGCTATGCAAAACTAAACCCGGATTTGGGAACCGGGCAGAACATCCGCGCCCTGCGCAAGGAGCGCCATCTCTCTCAGTCAGGCGCAGGCCGTCGGCCAGATGCAGCTGATGGGAGTACAGTCTTTCCGGAATGACCTGTTCCAAAATGGAGTGCAGCCTTTACAGCGTCCGCGTCAGCGGGCTGATCGCCTTAAAGATCATCTTTCAGGTCCACTATGATTCCTTTTTTGCTTGGAGCAGGCCTTTACAAAATGGAAAGCGTCACGCTGCGATTCATCCAATAAGCCCCACGCAAAAAAGACCGCCCACGGGCGGTCTTTTCTGCATATTCATTTTTTCTCCCGATCGATGATCCGCGCTGTTTCAAGCAGTACATCGGCTCCCTTGGCCAGATTTGCATAGTCGGTGAACTCCTGCGGACAGTGGGTGACCCCGCCGTTGTAGCTCGGGACGAAAATCAGCCCGGCATCCCAGATGCGCCGCAGAAACATCGTATCATGCCCCGCCCCCGAATTGAGCGGCATGCAGGTGTATCCGAGGCGGGCCGCCGCCCGTTCAAAGGCATCGATAATATTGGGGCTGTTCTCGACGGGGGCGCTCCCTTTGAGGAACTGCACCTCAAAGGAGACGCGGTACTCCCGCTCGATGCGGGAGGCCTCCTCCCGCAGAAAGGCGGTCATGGCGTCAAGGCAGTTCTGCTCAAAGGAGCGGAAATCCACCGTAAAGACCGCGCGGGAGGGCACCGCGTTGATTGCACCGGGCTTCAACTCCATCTGGCCGCAGTTTACGGTGATTCTGCCGCTGTAATCGGCTGCAATCTTATCCTCAAGGCGAGAGAGCAGGCGGATCGACGCCAGCCCGGCGTCGCTGCGTTCGGCGTGCGGAATCGCCGGATGGCTCGCCCTGCCGCGTGCGGTCAGCCGGAACCATGCGTTTCCGCAGATGGTGCGCACCACCCCGATATCGGTGTGAGAGGACTGGAGCCGGGTTGCCTGCTCCATATGCAGTTCGAGAAAGGCTTTGGCTTCCTCCGGGCGGCGGCAGACCCCTTCAATACCGCCCGGCAAACCGTATTCCCGCATCGCGTCGATCAGCAGAATCCCGTCGTCATCGGTCAGACGGTGCAGATCCGGCTCGCCGTAGATTCCCACCATGAACCGGCTGCCGGTGGTGCCGGGATAGCGCCCGCCGTCCTCCATAATGGTAGCAACCACCTCGAAGTCGCTTTCCATCGGAACGCCGCTCTCCACCAGCATCCGCGCAGCCTCAAGAGAGCAGACGATTCCCGCCGGCCCGTCAAAGGCCCCGGCGCAGCGCACCGTATCGAGGTGGGAGCCGGACACAATCTTCGGCGCGGCGGGGTTGCAGCCCTTCACCACCCCGTAAAGGGTCCCGATTCGGTCCTCCCGCACCTGCATTCCAAATTCAGCCATCCGCGATTTCAGGTATTCCACCCCCTCACGGTAAGCAGGGGTATAGCTCAGGCGGGTGCAGCCTTCCTCACAGGGGGCGGAGATCCGATACAACGCCTCGATATCCTTCTCAATCCGTTTGACATCTGCCATGAATCTTCCTCCTTTCCAATGAGCCGTTTGCTTTTTTCAGTGTAACACAGATCCCTGCCGCCGGTAAAGTCCCCTGCAAAAAAGGGAGCGCGCCCGCAGGCGCGCTCCCTTTTTGTGCCTGTTTTTCTGTCAAAGCTCCTCAACCAGAATCTCCGCCTTGCGCAGCGCGGCGCAGACCCGTTCGAAGCAGTCTCTGTCGGGACAGCGCAGGGTATGCAGGTGAATGCCCCCCGTCAGCATCGAGAGGGGCGCAGCGTCCGATTCCGCCAGCGTCTGGACAAAACGGTCGGCGTCATAGCGGGAGCGCACCTCAAGCTGCCCGGTGAGCTGCCCGTAAACCGGATGTTCCACCGTCACATCCACCACCGCCGCTCCCTGATCGACCGCAAGGTAAAGCTCCTGCAGCAGCGATTCCGGCGTGGTGTGGCGGCAGGCGATGGTGTAGAGCCGTTCGGGGGCCTCCCCCCGCCCCTCGAGCAGATAGCCGCGGGGGGTGGCGACGACCGGAGCGCCCCCGGCCCGCAGCAGGGCGATATCCCCCACGATAATCTGCCGGCTGACATGAAAGCGTTCCGCCAGCGTCGAGGCGCTGACCGGCTCGCTCGCAAGCTGCAGAGCCTTTTCCAGATTGGTGCGGCGGGTGCGGGCGCTCATCCGGGAAAGACGTTCCGCCGCGGCTCCGCGCCGCCGGGCCGTCTCTTCACGGTCGATCTCCCAGCCGCCCGGAACGGGGCGCAGAAGATCCCCCTCTCCCGCGCCGTCGGGCAGCGAAGCCCTCGGCAGCCTGACCCTCTTCCCCTCGTCATCCTCGCAGAGGGCGGTTTCCCCCGCGATCCGTTCAATGCTCAGCAATCTTCTCACCCCTTTGCGTCGATGGTGTCATTGATCTGGCCGGCGGTGACGGCAATCGTCTTTCCGTCGGTGGTGAAGGTGATGGTTCCCGAAAGGTCGGTCCGGTAAATTGGCCCAAAGGGGGCCAGCCGCTCCAGCGTCTTTTCATGCGGATGTCCGTAGTCGTTGCCCGCCCCGCAGGAGATGACCGACGCTTTGGGGGAAACAGCGTTGAGAAACTTCTGCCGGGAGGAGGTCGAGCTTCCATGATGGCCCGCCACCAGAATGTCGGCGTCGATCGGCTCGCCGCCTTCCCGCAGGCGGTCCTCGACCGGCGTTTCCCCGTCGCCGGTGATGAGGAAGGATGCCTCCCCCGCATCAATCCGCAGGCAGAGGGAGGTGTCGTTGAGGTTGTCCGGCTCCGGGACAAAGCCGTCGAGCAGCGAGAGGGTAATCCCCTCCCCCAGAGGAAGGGCGCGCGGCTCCGCCAAAAGCTCCACCGCGCAGCCGTTCTGCTCGATCGCATCCAGAAGCTGCTCATAGCTCCGGTTGGTCGGCAGCAGATCCTCGCTGACGGCGGGCATCCAAAGGGTATCGACCCCGTACTCCCCCAGCAGGCCGACCGCCCCGCCGTAATGATCGGTGTGCAGGTGGGTCAGCACCATCAGGTCAAGGGAGGTGATCCCCCACGCGTCGAGCTGCGCGGCGACCGCTTCACTGGCCTCCCGCTCCCCCGCGTCGATGAGAACCGAATGCTCCGCGGTGTGCAGCAGCAGGCTGCTGCCCTGTCCCACGTCGATGACCTGCACCGAGACGAGCGCCCCCTCGGGCATCGCCGCGGCGGGCAGGCTCGCGCCGCCGGTGTAATCCCAGACGCTGTAGCCGGTCAGCGCCGCGGCCAGCAGCGTCAGCAGCGGCGCCAGAATTTTCTTGAGCAGCCTTTTCTTTGCCGCCCTGCGGGTTCTTCTTGCCATTTGACAGAGGTTTCCTTTCCTGGAGCGGCGCCTCCGGCCCGCCCCCTTACTGGTTGGTTTGTTCGGCCTGCGCGGCCTGGTTGAGCTTCATTTCAATCCAGCGTTCCTTCGAGATCAGCACCGTCCGGGGCTTCGAGCCTTCAAACGGGCCGACGATGCCGCGGGCTTCCAGCTCATCGACAATCCGCGCGGCCCGGGCGTAGCCGAGCTTCAGCTTCCGCTGTAAAAGCGAGGTGGAGGCAATTCCCGCCTCGACGACGCATTCGATGGCGGCAGGCAGCATTTCGTCCCCGTCCGATTCGTCGCTTCCGCCGCTTTGGGCGCCGCCGCCCTTGCCGGTCGGCGTCTGGCGGTCGATTTCCTCGAGAACCGTCTGGTCGTATTCGGCCGAAACGGCGCTCTTGATGAAACTGACCACCCGCTCGATCTCATCGTCCGAGACAAAGCACCCCTGCACGCGGGCCGGCTTGGCGGACCCCACAGGGTAGAAGAGCATATCGCCCATGCCGAGCAGCTTTTCGGCGCCGCCCATGTCGAGGATGGTGCGCGAGTCGATCTGCGAAGAGACAGCGAAGGCGATCCGCGAGGGGATGTTCGCCTTGATCACGCCGGTGATGACATCCACCGACGGCCGCTGGGTGGCGATGATCAGATGCATCCCCGCCGCGCGGGCCATCTGGGCGAGGCGGCAGATCGAATCCTCGACCTCGGTGGGAGCCGCCATCATCAGGTCCGCCAGCTCGTCCACGATGATGACATAGTGCGGCAGCTCGGAAAGCGGCTCGCCGCCCGGGGCCATCGGCGCACCCTCGGGCGCAGCCTCGCGCTGGGCGCGGACCATCTTATTGAACGATTCAATCTCCCGCGCGCCGTGGGCGGCGAAAAGCTTGTAGCGGTTGAGCATCTCGGTTACCGCCCAGCCCAGCGCGCCCGCTGCCTTTTTCGGGTCGGTGACAACCGGGATAACGAGGTGCGGCAGGCCGTTGTAAACCCCCAGCTCAACCACCTTGGGGTCGATCATCAAAAGCTTGACCTCATCCGGCCGCGCCTTGAAGAGAATGCTCATGATGATGGAGTTGATGCAGACCGATTTGCCTGAGCCGGTCGCGCCCGCAATCAGCAGGTGCGGCATCTTGGCGATGTTGGCCACCGTCATGTTGCCCGCGATATCCCTGCCGAGCGCCACCGAAACTTTGCTTTTGGCGTCCTGGAACTGCTGCGACTCGATGACCTCGCGCAGCGTCACGGGGGTGATGCTGCGGTTGGGCACCTCGATTCCTACCGCGGCCTTGTTGGGGATCGGCGCCTCGATGCGGACTCCCGCCGAGGCGAGGTTGAGGGCGATATCATCCGCGAGGTTGGTGATCTTCGAAATTTTGACCCCCGCCGAGGGCTGCAGCTCATAGCGGGTCACCGCCGGACCGCGGGCAATGTCAATGATTCGGGTCTGCACCCCGAAGGATTGCAGCGTATCAACCAGCCGCTGGGCGTTCTGACGAAGCTCCTCGGCGGTCGCGGCTTCCCCGGCTGGAGCCTTCGGCTCACGCAGCAGGGTAACCGGCGGCATGACATAGACCGGCGGCTCCGGTTTCGGGGGCGGAGCCTCGGGCGCGGCCTGCTCCTGCGCCGCAGCGGCGGCCGCTTCGGCGGGCGGCTCCCCCGCCGGCGGCCGGCGCTTCTCCTGCACCTGCGCGACCCGCTTGATGATGTCGTCGATGTAGAGCTGTTCCCCCTCGCCGTCCGGAACGATCGGCTCGGACGGCGGTTCCGGCTGCGGCTCGGGCGCGGCCGGAACGGCTGCCGGGACCTCCTCCTCCTCCGGGATGGGTCCGGCGGCGGGGCGGCTGTCGAGGGCATTGAGAAGCTTCTGCTTTTTGCTGCGCGGCGCGGGACGCTCGGCCGGCGTGTCGTCGAGCGGAATATCAACCATCCGGTTGGCGCGCGGGCGCACCTGCGGCTCCTTCGGAGCAGGCATCGAATCGAGCAGTTCGTGGTATCCGTTCGAAATCTTTTCCATCGGGCGTTTGGCCGAACGCAGCACCCCGGCGATGGTGGATTTGGTCAGAATCATTCCGAGCAGGAAAAGGAGCAGCACGACGGTGATCCGGTCCCCGGGAGCGCCGAGCATCATCAGCGGCATCCCGAAAATCAGCGCCGCCACCCCGCCGCCGTGCAGCGCCTGCCCATTGGCGTAGAGGGTGCGGAAAAGGTCCGCGACGGTGCCCGGCTCCGGCCTGCCGGCGAGGAAGATCTGGAATGCCGCCGAAATCAGCAGCAGCATCACCGCCGTCAGCGACGCGCGGATCGGCAGGTCGTCGCTGATCCGGTCAAAGGAGGCCATCACCGATATGTAGATCAGGATCGGCCCGATGAAGAACGCGGACCATCCAAAGATGCCCAGCAGGACGTTGTGCGCCGAAAGCCACCCCTCGCTCCCCTTGACGAAGGCAAGGAAGAAAAAGAGCAGCCCGATGGTGCACAGCAGAACGGCGAGAATCTGGTTCTGCGCGGCGATCTGAGCCTTGGTCCTCCTTTTGGATTTTTTTCGTGTGCGTTTTGCAGCCAACCGTAAAACCTCCTGTTTGCAGACGCGGCAGCGGATCTGCCGGCCCCGCGGGGTATTATTTTGCGAAAAGGGCAATGACCGCCGCCTGCACAGGATGCCCGGCGGCAGCGTCATAGATTCCGATGCCCAGCGCCAGCACGCCGAGCAGGAGGGTGTAAAAGCCGAACCACTGCAGCTTCTGAGAGGCCACAAGCCAGCGCACCATCCCGATGGCAAGCAGGCCGAAGACCAGCGATGTAACGAGGCCCGCGAGCACCACCCCGAGGGGCAGCTCGAGCCCTCCACCGAGAATCTCTTTCGCGTCGAGCAGCAGTGCGCCGATCACCGCGGGGATTCCCATAATAAAGGAAAAATCGAGGGCAAACTTCCGGTCCAGCCCGAGAATCAGTCCGGTCGAAAGGGTCGATCCGGATCGGGAAATCCCCGGCAGCGGCGCGACGGCCTGCGCAAGGCCGATCGCCGCCGCTGCACGGTAGCTCATGTGGCCGGCCTTAATCCGCCCGGGAGGGCAGCTGTTGGCAAGCAGCAGCAGTGCGGAGGTCACGAGGAAGCAAACCCCCTCGACAATAATATTTCCGTCGGCAGCCACCCCCTGCATAAGATCCTTGAGCAGGAAGGTCAGAGCAAGCGGCAGAAGCGAGACAAAGAGCAGAAAAAGCATCCGGCGCTGGGGACGCTGGGTCCGGAGGGAAAAACGGCCCTTGAACAAATCCCCGAGCATACAGAAAAGCTCCTGAATCAGCGGCCGGATGCTCCCCCAGAAGGCGATAAAGACCGCCACGAGGGTTCCCAGATGCAGAACCAGCGAAAAAAGCGCCCCGCTCTCGGAATTGTTGCCGGTAAAATACTGATAGAGGGCGAGATGTCCCGAGCTTGAGACGGGCAAAAACTCGGTCAGCCCCTGGATGATCCCCTGAATAATCGCTTCTGTCATGCTCATGACTGCGCCTCCGATGTTTCATGTTGATGGTCAGCGCGCCTTCTTTTGGCGGCCGCGCTTCTGCTTCGGCTTTGGACCGGCCTCCTCCTGTCCGGCTTCGATCAGCTCGTACAGGCTCTCAATCGCGTCGGAAAGGCCGCCGAGCCGGTCGATCAGCCCCTCGGCAACCGCCTTGTCGCCGTCGAGGGTGGTGCCGACATCCATCACCAGCTCGCCGGTGTTCATAAGGAATTCGCGGAACCGTTTCTCCGGCATGCGGGAGTTGGCGGTGACGAAATCGATGATCCGGTCCTGCATCCGCTGGAAATAGTGCAGCGTCTGCGGAACCCCGAGCACCATCCCGTTCATCCTCACCGGATGAATGGTCATCGTCGCGCTCGGCACAATAAAGGAGCGCCGCGCGCTGCAGGCCAGCGGCACCCCGATCGAATGTCCGCCGCCGAGAACCAGCGAGACGGTCGGCTTGTTCATTCCCGAGACAAGCTCGGCGAGAGCCAGCCCCGCTTCAACATCCCCGCCGACGGTGTTGAGGATCATCAGCAGTCCCTCGATGCGGGGGTCCTGCTCGACCGCAACCAGCTGCGGAATGACATGCTCATATTTTGTGGTCTTGGTCTGGGGCGGGGCATCGTAATGCCCCTCGATCTGGCCGATGATGGTCAGGCAGTGGATGGCATGGCGCCCCTCCATCGGGGTTACCGAGCCGCTCTGCTCAATCTGGTCGTGCATCTCCTGCTGCTGGTCGTTCATCTGGCCCTGTTCGCCGGTGCGGGGCTGGTCGCCGGGTGCCGGGATATATCCCTGGGGTGCGTTTTTCTTCTTTTTTCTTTGATCCGGCATATCCGTTCCTCCTGATTGGGTGATGCTTTCATCATGTCCCCGCAGCGGCCCGGATATGCGCAGAGGCGTGCTTTTCGCCCCTCTTATCTTACCTATCTTACATCAACAGAAAGGGCGATGTCAATCGAAGAAAGAACAAATGTGTCGGTCCCGTCCGCCCAAAACCGCCCGCAGAGGCCGGCGTTTATCCGGCGCCGCCCTCTTTGGGAGCCGGTCCTTCGCCGCCCGCGATCAGGGCGCGGAAAAAAGCAGGATTGCGGTCGGCCGAGTAGAGGTCGAACTGGGACGCCGCCCGTTCGAGATCGACGCGGGCGGTGAGCAGGGGGCGGTCCTCCGGCGACGCGGCGCTGCCGTCCCGGCTGCGGGTAGCGGCGCGCGGGGCGGCAATCCGCGCCGGATAGTGATACTCGAATCCGAAATCTCCGCGGGATCGCAGCCCCGGCGAAAGGAGGCAGAGTCCCGATTCCTGCGCGCGGTACCGCGCGAGGTCGGAGGAAGGGCCGAAGGGCGAAGCGCCCGCCACCGCCACCGAACAGCCCGCCGCGGATGCGATAAAAAACGGCTCGTAGTTCGGCAGGCAGGAAGCGGTCAGCAGCGCGACCCGCCCGATGCGGGTATCACCGGGGGTCAGCTCTTCCCCGGCGCTCACCCCCATTGAGCGCTCCCACCGCTCGGGATAAAGCTTATCCTGCACCGCGGCCACCTCTCCGGTATCCGAAAAGAGATACTGCCGGTTGGTGAGCCTTCCATTTTCAATCTGATACAGGCCGCCCGCTGCGATGATGATCCGGTGGCTGCGGGCAAGCTGCGAGAAGGTGTTGAGGAAAACCTCTCCCACAAAGCCCTGTACCGTCGCGCACAGCTCGGCAAACGCCTCGGCCCGGTCGGACTGGCTGCCCGAGGCCCACAGCTTGGTGAGGTCGGCGTAAAGCGCCGAAAATCCGGGCAGCAGCGAAATGGCGGACATCGCCCCCAACTCGGGAAAGGCTACAAGCTGGCACCCGGCCGCCGCGGCGCGGGCAACCGGCTCGTTCTGATCCTCGACATAGTCGCGCAGGCCGCGGTAACGGCGCACCGTCGTGCGGGCCGCGGCGACCTTGAGTCCGCCCGCGCTGATAAACGGAGCGGGCTTGTCTCCCCGGTAGGGCGCGATCTGACGGGCCAGCTCCCGCACCCGTTCCTCGTTTGAAAGGTAGCTCATTGCAAAGGCCGAGGCCTTGAGCCGGAACTTATACATCGAGCCGCCCCCCTTCCGCCGCGGGGCGGTCGGCCAGCAGCGGCCGGTGCCGGGTCAGAAGCCTGCGGCCGGCCGCGATCGCATCCCGGTCGGCATGGCAGCGTGAGGGGTCGAGCGCCGCCACGACCGGCAGCTCTTCCGAGAAGCCCGCCAGCTCCCTGCCGTCGCAGCGCACAATGATCCCTCCCATTCCGGCGGCGGCGGCGACGTTGACCCCGTTCGAGACGGCCGCGTTGATCGCGCCGTAGCGCACCCGGTCCTCATAGAGGTCGTAGAGCTGGATGAACTGGCTGGAAAGCAGCAGCGTCGCCCCCGCCTCAACCGCGGCGCGGGCCACCTGCGGCATATTCACATCGACGTCAACCAGCAGGGCGACCCTCCCCAGCGGCGTATCGAAGGGACGGATTGCGTCGTCGCGGTAGTAATTGTGCTCGCGCAGCGATAGATTGAGATGTACCGCCCGCTGCGCCCCGATCACCACGCCCTGCGGCGAGAGCAGGCACAGGCAGAGATAGTTGGCCGCGATAAAGCGTTCCGGCACCAGATAAACCTTATGCCGGATCGCATACCGCGCGGCGGCGGCAAGCATCATCGAGGAGTCGATCTCGGCGACATAGCCGCGCGGATCGCAGAAGATTACAAGCTGCGCTCCCTCGGGAGGCGCGGCCAGAGTCGGTACAATCGCAATGGTAAGCTGCTGCAAGCTTTCTTCCTCCTGCCTTTGTCAGAATCATTTCACCGGATACCGGGCGGGCGTTGTGCCGGAACGGGGAGGGATTACCCCTCCGGGGGATTCTTCTCGCCTTTGCCGGAATCATTTCACCGGATACCGGGCGGGCGTTGTGCCGGAACGGGGAGGGATTACCCCTCCGGGGGATTCTTCTCGCCTTTGCCGGAATCATTTCACCGGATACCGGGCGGGCGTTGTGCCGGAACGGGGAGGGATTACCCCTCCGGGGGATTCTGCGCCTCGGCCTCTCGGCAGACCGCGTCGATCCCCTCCCAGGAGGAGATCTCCCCGCAGAGCCGCCGCAGGGAAGCGGCGCCCCGCAGGCCGGTCATATACCACGAGACGTGCTTTCTCGCCTCGCGAAAGCCCACCCGTTCCCCTTTGTCGGCGAGCAGCAGCGAAATTTCCTCCCGCATCACCTTCAGGCGCTCTCCGAGGGCGGGACGCGGCGGCAGCGGCTCTCCGCGCATCCGGGCGTTGATCTCGGCAAAGAGCCACGGATTGCCAAGCGCTCCCCGCCCGACCATCACCAGATCGCAGCCGGTCTCTTCAAACATGCGGGCGGCATCCTGCGCGGTAAAAATATCCCCGTTGCCGATCACCGGCACCGATACCGCCGCCTTGACACGGGCGATGCAGCCGAGATCAACCGGCGGCGCATACATCTGGGCACGGGTGCGGCCGTGCACCGTTACAGCAGCGACGCCCGCGGCCTCGAGCCGCCGCGCCGCCTCGACCGCCACATCCTCTCCAGCGTCATAGCCCCGGCGGATCTTGGCTGTCACCGGAATGCCGCCCGCGCCCTCAACCGCCGCGCGGGCGATCTCCCCGGCGAGCGGAAGGTTGCGCAGCAGCGCGCTGCCCGCTCCGCCTCCGGTGATCTTCGGCGCGGGACATCCCATATTGAGGTCGATGATATCAGGGGAAAGCAGGGCCGCGGCACGCGCCGCCTCCCGGATGGACTCCGGCTCGCTGCCGAACAGCTGCACCGCATAGGGGCGCGCCTCATCCGGTTCCAGCAGAACCGCGCTTTTCTTGCTGTGCTGGCAGATTCCCTTGGCGCTGGTCATCTCCCCCACCGTATAACACGCCCCATGTGCGCGGGAAACCTCGCGCACCGCGCGGTCGGCCACCCCGGCCATCGGCGCAAGAGCGGCAAATCCCTCGATTGTTACCCCTGCGATCTTCATCACGTTTCTGATTCCTCCGGTCGGTCCTTTGTTCTGATAACTTTACTAGTTTACCAAAAAATCCGGCGTATCACAACCGCTGAATCAAAAAAGACCGCCGCGGAAAATCCGAGGCGGTGCGAGGACCTCTCTCTCCCGCTCGGAAGGGAGATGTCCCGCCGGTCACCGCATGACGGCCCTTCGGGTTGGCGATAATAAACCCTGCCGCTTCCGGCCCGCGGCTTGTTCCGCGGGCCGTTTCCAAAATGTACCGAAATCCGCCCTTACCGCATTAAAAGGGCGCCGCAAAACGCAAGTCTGCATTCTGCGGCGCCCGGCCGGATCCGGATTTATTTCTTGAGAGAACCGCTGCTCACCACATAATAGCCCTTGGTGTTGGTGGTGAAATAGAGCTTGCCGTCATTGCCGACCTTCGGCTTGTTAGCCGAACCGATCAGGCGGTTGTTTGCGCCGTCGTAGGTGTAAAGAACGAGGTTCGAGGTGTCCATGCCGTTGAGCTTGACCGAAACGCTGAAGGTCTGCGCCTTATTCATGACCTCGTACTCGGTGCCGTAGCTGAGCAGGACAAACTTGTTCGAGAAGTTGCGGGCGATCAGTCCCTGCAGGTTCGCAAGGCTGCTGTTGCCCTTGTTCGAGCTGGAAGAACTGGAGCTGCTGCTCGAGGAAGAGGAATCCTTCCCGACAGTGCTGCTGCTCGAAGCGGAACTTGACGCGCTGAGCTTGCGGTCGGAGACGACATACTTGCCGAGAGAACGGGCGGAAACGATGAACTCACCCTTGCCCTTGTCATAGGTGCTGCTCAGATCGACGAGCTTGTTGCCGTCGGTAATCTCATAGAGGTACTTGTCGTCATCCGCCTCAAAATGCAGGCGGGCATTCTTAATATAGGTCAGACTGACGCCGTTGCCGTTGTAGAAGTCGAGGTTTGCGTTCGGATATTTGTTGCCGATGGTGCTGTTGTAGTCGGTATTCATCGAAGCAATCAGGGTAAAATCCTTATTGGCGGTGCCGGTCAGCCGGCCGTCGCCGTCGGGGAAATCGATCTCGACGTCGTCGTTTCGGTCGAACTCATAGGACATCACATCCTCTTCAAATTCGTTGCCGCCCTCCTCGTATTCGATCGAGAAGGAGACGTCATGCTCTTTGGTGCTGCCGTCGAGCTTCCAGGTGATGGTGCCGCTCACATCAATCGAGTCGTCGTAGTCGGCGGCCTTGATGTTTTTTACATCGAGCTTGGCGCCCCAGGAATACTTCTTGCTGCCGCTGCCGGTCTTGAGCCGGGTCGCGCCACTGCTGAGCGAAGCATACTTCTTGGCCTTGCTGCCCTCGAGGGTCTCGTCCTCGTTGGGGTCGTCGACCTCAATGGAGTCCCACTTGATGGTTTTGGGCTTCTCATCCTTGTCGTAATCATCTTCATCGACGAGAATCACATAATATTTCTCACCGGGGGTGAGGCTCGTAACCTCTTCATAATCGTCATCATCGTCCTCGTAGACGATGTCTCCGACGCTGACAGCCATCGAGGTCGCTGCCATCGCCGCAATCAGAGCGGCGGCCGCTGCAATGGTGAACCACTTTTTCATTTCCATTCTCCTCCTGTTGTGTAATAGTCATTCGAATACGCCGAATATTTGGTTTTGTCACTTCCATGATGTTGCTCCCATCATAACATAAGGTGGTGAAAAGAGCAATTTTTATTGCGGGACTTTTCTGAATTTTTGGAAATTTCATCACCGCGCCAAATCGCCTCAGGGCCGGACGCCCACCGGCGGATTGTCGGGCGCCGGATGCGGGGCCTGCGGATCAAGGGGGATCGATGAAATGACAAATTCCCCGAGGGTTCTGGTCTGAAGCACAAATCCGCCCCTCTCGGCCGAATAGCTTCCGGTGCAGTCGATCAGGCCGCCCGGAATAATCCGGTAGAGGTGCTCCTCCTCCCCGGCAAAAAGGGTGAGGGTGCCGGTGTGATTGAAGATCGGCGCGGCGGGCCAGCAGAAAAAGCGCAGGCGCGCGTCCGGATAGCGCTCGACAAAATCGGTGAGCGGCTCAACCGAGCAGCCGACGTTGAGCGGAGGCTGTCCTGCTGTCGAGACGACGAACCGGACTTCGCCATAAAAATCCAAGGTCGCCCATTCGGCGGAACCGGAAAAATCAATCCATATGTTTCTGGAATTGCAGCGGAACAGGTTGTCAACCCCCTCCTGCTCCTTGCTCTGCAGCGAGACGGTGAACGGCACCGAGGGCACTTCTCCGCTCTGCCGCCGCGCGACCCGCACCTCGCCCTGCATCGTGCCGGAGGCCGACGTGTCCGCCGGAGCCAGAACCACCACATAGCGGTACCCGAGCGCCCCGCCCGCCTCGTCGTACATCTGGCGGTATTCAATCCGCGGACGGGCGGCCAGCTCCTCCCCCTTGTTCCAGCTGATCGCGGCGCGGACCCCTGAAAGATCCTCAGCGCGCTGTGCGTTGACAATCGGGAAATAAAAAACCGTCCCCGGAACCGACACCATCCGCAGGCGGCCGTCCTCCAGCTGCACCCTGCGCGGCCGGTCCTCGGGCAGCTCGACAAATGCCTCGGCCTGGCCGATCCGCGCTGGATCGGCGGCAAAGGCGCCAAGGGAAAAAAGAAGGGCGAGCAGAAACACCGCTCCAACGACAACCCCCGGACGACGCATCCCGTTCACCTCCATTCCTTTCCCGGCTTGAGCCGCCGAAGGCTACCGGTACTGTTTTCGAATGCATCCAACGCAGCCCGTGAGGAACAGACCGGCCCAGATGATGATATACAGCGGCCATATCCTGATGATATTTGTAAAAGGCGCCACCATAAAGGCTGCAAGCGAAAGCCACGGAAGAAAAAACATCTGCGTGCCGTATCCAAGGACATTTCCCCAGTAGCTTCCCATCACCAGCTCCTGATAAAGGGTCAGCGCCAGCATCAGCAGGCCGAATGCACACAGCAGAAACGCCTGCAGCACCGCATTTTTCAAGGGATCTGACAATCGGAACGCAAAATATCCCCATGCAAACAAAAGCAAAACAGACAACGGCACACGGACCAGGCCCGCGGCCGGAAAGGCCAGAAGCAGCCTGTTCAGAAGGAAGCCCAGAAAGAGCGGCAAAGCCCCCGCCCCCATCAATCGCATTGCCCGGATCATGTGCTCGCCTCCATAAATTTCAATTGGATGTTCTTATTATATCCGATGACCCGGCCGATTTCAACCAAATCCCCCGGCCCCGCATTCCGCAGGAAAGATTTATTTTTGCCCCGCAGGGGACCGGCGGCAGGGAGGCCGTCCGGAATACCTCCGGATTTTCCGCTCCGGCGAACATTCCAGTCAAGGCACGCCTGCCAGGGCGGCAATAGACGTTTGTTCCGCCGGGGTCTCGACGCCGGGTGCGGTCGGCCAGGGCAACACCGGATTTTTACTCCGCAGGATGGCTTTCGGCAAAAAATTTCCTGATTGAGTACAATTGGCCTTGCATTGAGGACAAAATTATGATATTCTGTAAAAGCCGCGCAAGAATCTGCGCGCAACAGCAATCTCTGGAGAGCCTCATGAGCGGCGGATGCGCCGCCCTGAGCGCCGAAGGTGTAAGCCGGCCTTTTTGTGCGGGCCGGTGATCTCTCAGGCAAAAGGACAGAGGGTTTAACAGCTCCTCGTCCGCTTCTGTCTGCGGACGGGCGGGCCGAGGAAAAGTAAATCTGCCTTTCTCCAGTGAGCCGAGCTTTCATGCGGAAAGTTTGGCTTTCTTTTTTCGTCCCCGCAGCGGGCGGAAAACGCCTCTCCCCGGTATACCGCGGAGAAGGGCGCGGCGCGATGCGCCAATCAGAAAAAAGGGGAGAATTGTATGCTCGAACAGATCCAAAAGGTACTCGAAAAAATTGACGGCCTCGTCTGGGGACTGCCGCTCATCGTGCTGATCCTCGCCACCGGAATCCTTCTCACCTGCCTGCTCGGCGGGCTGCAGGTCCGGCATCTCGGGCGGGCCCTGCGCTACATGGTGAAAAACGAGGAGGGCGGCCACGGCGAAGTTTCCAGCTTCGGCGCACTCTGCACCGCCATGTCCGCCACCATCGGCACCGGCAACATTGTGGGCGTCGCCACCGCGCTGGTTGCGGGCGGCCCCGGCGCCCTCTTCTGGATGGTGGTCGCGGCCTTCTTCGGGATGGCTACCAAATATACCGAAGGAGTGCTTGCCGTCCACTACCGCACCATTGATGAGAACGGCCACGCGCTCGGCGGCCCGTTCTATTACATTGAGCGCGGCATGGGCAAAAACTGGCGCTGGCTCGCACAGCTTTTCGCCTTTTTCGGGATGGGGGTCGGCCTGCTGGGCATCGGCACCTTCACCCAGATCAACGGCATCTCGAGCGCGGTCAAGGGTTTTTTTGACCCGCAGGGACTTTATACCGTCTCCCTTTTCGGCCGGGAATATTCCTGGGCGGTGGTCATCGCCGGCCTGATCGTGACCCTCTGCGTCGCGGCGGTTGTCCTCGGCGGCCTCAAGAGGATCGCCTCGGTCGCACAGATCATCGTGCCGTTCATGGCGGTCATCTATATTCTCTTCGGCCTGAGCGTCATCCTCTTGAATGCCGTCCAAATCCCTGCCGCCCTGCTGACTATCGTGCGGGCCGCCTTCAGCCCGGCCGCCGTCACCGGCGGCGTGGTCGGCAGCGTCACCATTGCCATGCAGAAGGGCATCGCCCGCGGCATCTTCTCAAATGAGGCGGGCCTCGGCTCCGCCCCGATCGCGGCGGCCGCCGCCCAGACCAAAGAGCCCGTGCGGCAGGGTCTCGTATCGATGACCGGCACCTTTATTGACACCATCGTGATCTGCACCATCACCGGCCTGTGCATCGTCATCACCGGCGCCTGGAACATGGGCCTCGAAGGGGTGGAGGTCACGACCTACGCCTTTCAGCAGGGACTTCCCCTGCCGCCCGCGCTGGTTTCGTTCCTGTTGATGCTCTGCCTGGTCTTTTTCGCTTTCACCACGATTCTCGGCTGGGACTATTACAGCGAACGCTGCCTCGAATACCTCTCGGGCGGCAACCAAAAGGCGGTCCTGGTCTATCGCTGGCTCTACATCCTCGCCGTCTTTTTCGGCCCCTACCTCACCGTCGCGGCGGTCTGGACCATCGCGGACATCTTCAACGGGCTGATGGCCTTCCCGAATCTCGTCGCTCTCGTCGTCCTGCGCGGGGTCGTCGCCGGGGAAACCAAAAAGTTTTTTTCCAAGGTTCGTTCGGGGGAAGCGGAGTAGCCTTCTCCAGTCGGCGCCGCGGGCAGTTATGCCCGCGGCGCTTTTTTCATCGCTTTGGTTTCGTAATTTCGCGGCTTTCCAGCAGGCGGACACATACGCGGGGCCATATGGCGCTTCTATATCGCTTTTGTCTCGCAATTTCGCGGCTTTCCGGCAGGTGGGCACATACGCGGGGCCATATGGCGCTTCTATATCGCTTTAGTTTCGTAATTTCGCGGCTTTCCGGCAGGCGGGCACGTACGCGGTGCCATACGGCGCTTTTGCATCCTCACTCCTTTTTGCCGCGCCGCATAGGATGGAGCAGGCAAACCGAAGGAAAAATGAGGTGGGTTTTCATGCAGCAGCTTCTTCTCATCGCCATCGCCGCAGCCGTTCTCTGCTGCGCCATGCTGGCTCCGGCGTTCAAGAGCAGCCTCCTGCGGCCGCGGAACCCGCCCCGCAGGCTGGTCATCCTGCCGGTCGGGGGAGATTGTGAACGGCTCGAGGCGCGGCTGATCTACGAGCGGGACCGCGCGCGGCGGGAGGGAAACGCCGTCCTCTTCCTGCTGGAGCAGGAACCCGGGGAGGAAGCCTGCGGAATTGCCCGGCGCTTCTGCCGCGGCGAACCGGACCTGTTCTGCGGGGATGCGGCCGGACTGCGCGCGGCAATCGGCGACGACGCTGTTTACAAAGTGGTTGAAATTGTATTATACTAAGCTCATATGGGCCGTCCCGGCAAGACGGCGGAGCGGTGCGGGAAAAAAGGGGGGACCGGCGGTGGAACAGGCAGAGCAGCTCAGGCTGGAGGGTGTTATCGAATCAATCATCTTTCATTCTGAGGAAACCGGCTTCACCGTCATGGAGGTCGCGGTGGACGACGAGCTGGTGACGGTGGTCGGCGAATCGATGGAGCTTTCCCCCGGTGAGGAGATCGCCGCCACCGGAACCTTCACCGCCCATCCGAGCTACGGGCGCCAGTTCAAGGCGAGCTGCTTCGAGCGGGTGATGCCCGCCACCGCCGCCGCGATGCTGCGTTATCTCTCGGGCGGGGCGGTCCGCGGAATCGGCCCTGCGCTGGCGCAGAAAATCGTCGCCAAATTCGGGGACCGCTCCCTTGAGGTGCTGGAAAACGACCCCGCCCGGCTGGCCCAGATCCGGGGAATCTCCCCGAAGAAGGCCGTCGAGCTGGGCGAAGCGTTCCGGCGCATCCTCGGGGTGCGGGCGGTCATGGAATTTCTGGCCGCGCGCGGCATCGGCGCCGCCACCGCCATCGCCGTCTGGAAGAAATGGGGCGGGCTTTCCCAGCAGACGGTGAGCGCCGACCCCTACTGCCTCTGCGAGCGGGAGATCGGCGTTCCCTTTGAACAGGCCGATGAAATTGCCGCCGGGCTTGGGGTCGAAGCGGACGCCCCCTGCCGCATCCGGGGCGGCATCCTCTATGTGCTGACCCACAACCTCGGCAACGGGCACGCCTGCCTGCCTGCGGACAAGCTGCTCGATACGGCCTGCCGGCTTCTGCAGGTCCCGCTGGAAGCGGGTCGGCGGTCGCTACTCGAGCTGACCGAAAACGGCGCCGTCGTGATCGACCAGGTCGGCGGCTGCGAATACGTCTATCTGCCCGAGCAGTACTCGGCCGAATGCTATGCCGCGGACCGGCTTGCGCTGATGATGCGTTTTCCGGCGCAGGAACAGCCGGTTTCGGCTGAGGAGCTTTCCATTCTCGAGGAGGAGCTTTCCATCTCCTACGCCGGCCGGCAGCGCCGCGCCATCGCGGCGGCGGTATCCGAGCCGATGATGATCCTCACCGGCGGACCGGGTACCGGCAAAACCACCACCCTCAATGGAATCATCACCCTTTTTGAGCGCCGGGCAATGAAGGTCGCCCTCGCCGCCCCCACCGGACGGGCCGCCAAGCGGCTCTCGGAGGTCACCGGCCGGGAGGCCAAGACAATCCACCGGCTGCTCGAGGTTGACTTTGGAAGCGAAGCAGGCGCCCCCCGCTTCAAACGCAACGAAAGAAATCCCCTGCCCTTCGACGCGGTGGTTGTGGACGAGATGTCGATGGTGGATGCGGTGCTCTTCCAGTCTCTTTTGAAGGCGGTGCGCACCGACAGCCGTTTGGTGCTGGTGGGGGACCCCGACCAGCTTCCCTCGGTGGGGGCGGGCAATGTTCTGCGCGATCTCATCGACTCCGGCGCGGTTGCCTGCATCCACCTCGACGAGGTGTTCCGGCAGGCGGCCAATTCCCTGATCGTCACCTCGGCCCACCGCATCGTCTCGGGGCAGATGCCGGAGCTTTCCCGCCGGGACGCCGACTTTTTCTTTCTGCCTGCGCCCTCCTTCGAACAGGCGGCCGCCACCGTCACCGATCTCTGCGCCCGCAGGCTGCCGAAGGCCTACGGCTACTCTCCCATCCGGGATATTCAGGTTATCGCCCCCACCAAGCAGGGCGCGGCCGGAACAAACGAGCTCAACAGCCGGCTTCAGGAGGCGCTCAACCCCGCGCAGTCCGGCCGCGGCGAGCACCGCTTCGGGCAGCTTCTGCTGCGTGAGGGGGACAAGGTGATGCAGACCCGCAACAACTACGATCTCGAATGGGAGCGGGACGACGGCGAGGAAGGTCTGGGAATCTTCAACGGCGACATCGGTTTCATTGAAATGATCGACCGCGCCTCCCGCTCGGTTATGGTCCGCTTTGACGACCGGCGGGCCGTCTACTCCTTCGATCAGATTCATGAGCTTGATCTCGCCTACGCCGTCACGGTGCACAAAAGCCAGGGCAACGAGTTCGACGCAGTGGTGATGCCGCTGGTCGGACGGCACCGGCGGCTGCATTACCGCAACCTGCTTTATACCGCCGTCACCCGCGCCAAACGGCTTCTGATTCTGGTCGGTGAAGCCCGCACAGTGGCGGCCATGGTCGAAAACGACCGCAAGACGCTGCGCTATACCAACCTCGCGGTGCGGCTGCAGGCCGCGCGGGAGGAAACCGGATGAGCCGCCGTTCCCCATGGGAATGGGCTTCGCTGCTTCTCTTTCCGCCGCGCTGTGCCGTCTGCAAAGAGCCGGTGCCGGCCGGTCCCGCCCTCTGCGAAGACTGCTTTTCCCGCCTTGCGTCCCAGCCCGGAGAAGAACGCCGCGGCGGGCAGTCCTTCTCCCTCTGCCTTTCGGCTTTTCCCTACGGGGAGGCGGTCCGCCCCCTCTTTGACCGGCTCAAGTCAGGGGACGAAGGCGCCGCCGACCAGCTCGCCGCCCTGATGATCGCGCGGTGGGAAGCGCGGGGCCTCGCCGTCCCGGACATTGCGGCCTTTGTCCCCGCAAAGCCGGGGCAGTACGGACAGGCCGAGGCGCTTGCCCGCCGGATCGGCCCGGTGCTCGGAGCAAAAGTTTTGGATCATTTCCTCACCCGGCATCAAAACAGCCGGGTCCAGCACACCTTACCCATGGAGGAGCGGCTGAAAAATGCCGCCGCCAGCTACGCCTGCGCCGAGGGGCGCTTTGTCAGCGGGCGGGTCCTTCTTGTTGATGACATCGTCACCACCGGGGCAACCCTCTCAGCCTGTGCGCAGCTTCTGCTCACAGCGGGCGCGCGGGAGGTCCTCTGCCTGACCGCTGCGGCAACCCCGCGCCTGTATATTTGACCGCTTTTCGTCTGCGGCAGTCCTGCGCCTGCATATCTGTATCTCTGACCGCCGCCCGTCTGGGGCAGCCTGTTTCTGCGCGGGCAGGCGGTTTTGGCGTCCACAACATAAAAGGGGGAATTTTTCCATGCCTTCCAACGATATCGGCATCGATCTCGGCACCGCTACCGTCATCATCTACGATGCCCAGCGCGGCCTGCTGCTCAAGGAGCCGTCGGTCGTCGCGGTCGATACCCGCACCGGCGACATCATCACCGCCGGCAGCGACGCCCAGCAGATGCTCGGGCGCACCCCGGACCGGATCCGGGCCGCAATGCCCCTCTCGGACGGAGTCATCTCCGACTTCGACATGACCACCGCCATGATCTCCTATTTTATCAAGAAGGTCTACGCGGGCAACCTCATCAAGCCGCGGGTCGTGATCTGCGTCCCGAGCGGCGTCACCGAAGTGGAATCGAACGCCGTCGTCTCGGCCGCCGCCTCCGCGGGGGCCCGCAAGGTCTATCTGATCGAGGAACCGGTCGCCGCCGCCATCGGCGCGGGGATCGACATCTCGAAGCCCGAGGGGAATTTCATCCTCGACATCGGCGGCGGCACCAGCGACGTTGCGGTGCTCTCGCTGAGCGGAATTGTCTGCAAGACCTCGGTGCGGATGGCTGGACGCAAGCTTGATGAAGCGATTGTGCGGTATGTCCGCGGAAAGTCCGGACTCCTGATCGGTGAGCGGATGGCCGAGCGCGCCAAAATCGCCTGCGGAAGCGTCTTCTTTACGCCGGAGGAAGACTGCGAAATCGAAATCAAGGGCCGCAATCTGCGCACCGGCCTGCCCGGAAAGGTCACCGTCACCCGCGGGGAGCTGTGCGAGGCGCTCTCCGATCCGATTGAGACGATTATTCTGGCCGTGCGCCGGATTCTTGAGATTACTCCGCCCGAGCTTGCGGCGGATATCCACCGCAACGGGCTGATCCTCACAGGCGGCGGGGCGCTGCTGCACGGCCTCGACCGTCTGCTCGAGCGCGAGACTCACCTGCCGGTGCGGGTGGCCGACAACCCCACCGAATGCGTCGCCAGGGGAACCGCCGCGGCCTTCGGCTATCTCGATCAGCTTGCAGACGGATTTTCCCGCAGCTCCACCTACCGCCACTGACCGATCGGACCCGTGACAGAAAGGAGCCCCTGCCATGAAGCTTGACACCGCAGCATTTTTGGAAGTTTTTGAACGGATTGCCTCGATCGGAGCCACCCCTGACGGGGGCTGCGAGCGCCTTTCGATGAGTCCCGAGGACATCGAAGCCCGCGCTCTGCTCACCGGACTGCTCGAGGAGGAGGGCTTTGCGGTCTGGCAGGAGCCGACCGGCTCGATCTGGGCGCGTCTCGAGGGGGAGGACCCCTCGCTCGCGCCGGTCCTGGTCGGGTCGCACATTGACACCGTCCGCAATGCCGGAAAGTACGACGGCCTGCTCGGGGTGATGCTCGGATACTGGGCGATGCGCCAGATCAGGCGGGAGGGAATCCCACACCGCCGCCCGATCGAGCTGGTCGTCTTTCCCACCGAGGAATCAGCCCGCTTCAACTATCCCACCGTCGGCAGCAAGCTGCTGGCCGGCAGGGTCGGGCCTGATAAACTCAGGGAATGCATCGACGCCGGCGGTGTTTCGCTTTACGACGCGCTGCGCGCGCAGGGCCTCGACCCCGATGACATCGAGCCGGGCCGCCGCCGCCTGCGGGAGGCCTTCTGTTTTGCCGAGCTGCACATCGAACAGGGACCGTCGCTCGAAAGCCGCAGAACGCCGATCGGCATCGTCGAGGCGATCGCTGCCCCGACCCGGCTGACCGTCGAAATTACCGGCGAATACGCCCATTCGGGCGCCTGCCCGATGCACCTGCGGCACGACGCCCTCGCGGCCGCGGCGGAGCTGATCCTCGCAGTGGAAAAGATCGGCCGGCTCGAGTCGGTCAATCATTCGGTTGCGGCGGTGACCCGCTGCCGTCTGGTCAACGAATCGATGAACGTGATTCCGGGCCATGCGGTGCTGGGCATCGACATCCGCGGCATCGATCAGGACAGCATCGACCGCTGCGTCGAAGGGGTGCGCCGCAGCCTGCGCAAAATTTGCAGCACCCGCGGGGTGCAGGGCAGCGTCGAGGTGATCAGCAGAGACTCCCCCGTACAGATGTCCCCGACGATGATGCATGCCATCCGCAAATGCTGCGAGCACTGCCGCCTTCCCTACCACCTCATGCCGAGCGGCGCGGGCCACGACGCGATGAACGTTGCCCCGCTGACCGACACCGGCATGATCTTCATCCCCTGCAAAAACGGCGTCAGCCACAACCCTGCCGAATCGGTCGAACCCTCCGACATCGAGGCGGGCTATCAGG
>FORK01000022.1 GCA_900113995.1 Ruminococcaceae bacterium D5
ATGGACTGGCCGGAGACAGGACTGGAGCATGATTCATGCTCAGCTGGCAGTATTCTTTGCTGATCGCATGCCGGAATAACCTGCTGCATACCGGCATGTCAAGGGTCAAGATGAACGGGGGCTGGCGCCCCCGCCCTTGACATGCCCACTATCCACTGCTATTTTGAAAACAAGGCGGCAGCAGCTTGCGCCACTTCCGCCTTGAATAAATTTTGCTCTATTTGCACCGCATTTCGGTGTTTACACAGAATTTGGGACAGACCCGGCGGCCCCCAAAATGGTGCCGCCCCGCTTTTCACTTATGGATGCTTCTGAGTCGTTTGCGTATCTTTTGCATATGTCTTTTTGTTGCTGTATCGATGGGCTCACCGTCAAGTTTCTTTTGTGACCTGAATACATAGTCCAGAAAATTTCCGCTCATATCATCTTTTGTAAGAGGTATCCCTGTTCTTTGAGCCTTTCTTTTCAGATAGTACCGACTGCCCTTATAAGAATATTTTCGATAGAGATTTTTGCCGCTGATGCGATGGTTATTCGGGGTTACACCCTGATCCTTAACAATAGTACGGAGCTTTCGGTACAGTCTATTATAGTATTTACTGATAGTTTTATCCCGAATGCGAATATGCCTGCCATCAAAAGCAAATCCTAAAAACTCGATAATATTTTTGCCATTAGCTCCATTACTAATAAAGCCATTCGTGCAGTTTTTGACAGACATGTTGTCAAAATAAAATATCTTTGTTTTGGAGTCTTTAAGCTCCAGATGAGGAACAGAATCCAAAATGCTTTTGATGGCCTTGTAATGGACAGAAAAATCTACTGTACTTTGGGGAATGGCAACAATAAAGTCATCACTATAGCGCATATAGAAACCGCCCAAAGAAGAAACGTATTCTTGCAGTTTTCTATCTGCTGTAAGCATATATACATTGGCAAGGACTGCGCTAATCGGAGAACCTTGGGGAACTCCATACTTTGGGTGAGGGGAGGTATAAACTATATTTTTATTTTTCCTAAACTCCTCCGGAGATAATGCTCGTTCGTGTGAACGGTCATTAAATTCCTTTCGCCCTTTGGGTGTATCTTCAAGTCCATTAAGCACCAATAAGTCTTGCAATTCAACATAAGAAAAACGTGTAACGTTCTTATATACTGCATAAAGATCATCTGGCAATTTTTCAACAGACAACAAATCACACAGCTGCTTTTTCAAATATATATGATCTAAATTGTCAAAAAAATCAGTGAAATCACCGATCATCACATAACACGAAGTGGTATTGCGAATATGTTGAAATGCCTCTTTTGCAAAATCAATATTGCTTTTTCTCAAGTTCGTTCGATATGCTACTGCAACAGAATCAATACCATCTTTCTTTACCCTTTGATTATAAGCCTCATTTATAAGATATGCATAGTAGCGGTAAATCCATCCATCTATGTGAGCCGCATAATAAATTTGACGTTTCTTGGGCTCGCCTTTTTTACCGTCTTTAACTTTTCGACTTTTTATTGTATAGTGAATAAAAGGGTAGAATCCATGATGAGCAACTTTATCAGGAGAAGTTATATATCCAAAACATTTATCAAGAGATACTCTTCGGTCAAAATGAGTGTATTGGGGAGGCACTTTTTGAGATTGCTTTTCTTTCCATTCACACAGATTCATAAAATCCCCCTATATAACGCAATACCCGTCAGCACGGAGGATAGCATTCCTTAGCTGACGGGTATACTTTTTAACTTGGTATTCTTACTTGGCAATTGCCTTGCTGTGCATCAATACCAGCTATCCTTCAATTCGCCCAATCTTCAATCATGGTATAATTGAAAGGGAGGACCGTATCAACATGATTCTGTGCATCATTGTCCTTGCGGCAGCCGTGCGGCTGGCTTGGATTCATGACCCGCAGTTCCATCGTGGATTTCTGGAAGAAATCTGCTCTGGACTGTTGACAACAATCTTCTTCCTCTAAACCTAGTGTTTAGAGCATTTATAGTATACTGCATATCGCCTGCCTTGTCAATTTTCCCTTGGATGAAAAAGAGTGTTGAAGGAAATTCTTTAACCTCGGTATACCTATATGGCCGCTCTCTTTTTTCTTGGCCCTCTTGGCTTAGAAGTGGGCTTGCGCTTTACCCCGTTGCGGAAATAGGTGGTTTCGTAACGGTCAAAGAAAACAAATAATCCGAACCCATCTCCTATCGGAAACAAGTTCGGATTATATTGGTTTGGTGCGGTAGATGGGACTTGAACCCATACGTCGTGCGACACACGCCCCTCAAACGTGCCTGTCTGCCAATTCCAGCACTACCGCAAATTCAATTTTAGCGACGCCTTTGTTCAGCGACGAGTGTTATTATATCACTGCGATTTTGATCTGTCAAGCACAATTTCCGAAAAAGTAATCGAAAAGTAATCGATTCCTGTAGGATTACAATACATGAATGCCATCCGGCTGGTTCCGGTCTCTCGCTATCCCGCAAAACACGTGTCTAGGACTATTTGAGGTTTCGGCTGCTAGAATTGAAAGCCAAACTGCAAACACATATAGGCATTCTGAAATAGGACATGTATTTCCTCAATAGAGAAACTTATATGAGGAAAGGCGGCGCCATGACTTATGCTCAGTCGTGGTTACTATCTTGGTCTCTAGCAGGCATGGCATCAAAGATAAGTCCAAATCAGAGAAAAATAATAGCTATCCCAAAAGGAGAGTCCGAAAAGTGGGCTGCTTCAGCCGCTTTTGGGACTTTTTATTTGTACAAAGTCAAAGCTATTTTTTGTATACTCCAAGTGCCCCTCTGGTGGAGAGATTTTCTCACCAGAGGGGCGATGCTTTTAGGGATCACTCGCTAATATAGAGGCTTAAAAGCGAGTTCATAAAGAACTATCCTACGATAGGCGGCATAGCAGGGATTGCCGGTCCAAGCGGAATGCCGAACAGATAGAAAATAGTGAGCAAGACAACAAAGGTGATCATAAATCCGATCGAGAAAGGAAGCTGGTAGGAAATTACAGTCCCCAACCCGGGCTTATCTTTTCGGCTGCTGTCCCAGTACTCTTCGATCAACGCAATGGCTACCGGCAGAGTGGAAGACAAAGGAGAAATATTATTTGTGCAGGAGTCACCAATTCGATATGCTATCTGGGTCAGTGCCGGATGGATTCCAAGGCCCGCAAACATCGGAACAAAGATTGGTGCAAGGATGAACCACTTGTTTGAACCGCTGGTCATAAAGAAGTTGATAAAGCAGACCAACAGAATAAACAAATAGAGCAGAGGCAGGCCGTTCAGGTTGATCGCCTTGAGGAATCCCTGTCCGTTAACCGAAATGACAGTCGCAAGATTTGATCTCTTAAATACGGTTGTAAACTGTGACATGATTGCCAGAATCAAGATCATGGATGCAACGCGTGAGATACCCTTTTGCATAATCTTAGGAATTTCATTGAAGCGCTTGATGTAACCGCTTCCGAATCCATAAGCGGTGCCCACCATCGCAAAGAACAGAGCAACCAGTACTGGAATCGAGCTGATCAGCGGGGATTTCGGTAAAATCCCACCGTCGCTGTTGCGGAACATGCTGTTTGCAGGAACACTGCAAAGAAGCAGAAACGCCATGAAAACGAGCGCAGCAATGCCCGAGTTACGCAGTCCCTTATTCTCTTCGGGTGTAAGGCGGTACTTTTTCATACCGGAAGCGTCAGCCTCTGTATGATAGTCACCGATCAGTGGGGTAACGATCTTTTCGCTGATAAGCATACAGACAAATGCCAGAACAAAAGTCGCCGATGCGAGAAAATACCAATTGATCAGCGGATGGAAACCATCATAGCCAAGGGAAGCAGCGATTGTTCCGGTAGTAGTCGACAGCGTTACGTCTTGATTTGCAATGGCAAGGTTTGCCGTATACCCGGCGGACGCCGCTGAAAAAGCGGTTACAATACCGATAACTGGATTTCGCCCAATCGCCTTGAAAACTACCGCGCCCAAAGTAGCGGCCAGAATATTGCCGGCATCACCCGCGATATTCGCACAAATGCCCATCAGCGCAAGCGCATAGGTGATCACTGCATGGGGTGCTCCCAGCAGCATCTTTCTCAGTGCCGCATCAAAGAATCCGGTTTGTTCGGCAAGAACCATGCACATGGAGATCGTGATGACATTACCCAAAACCGCGTTGTCCAGAAGATTTGACGTGAAGCCCGAGAACAACAGCGCCAGTTCTTTCTTCGAGAGAAGGTTGACGACCTCCACTGTCTTTTCCGCAATTTCTCCTTTGCTGTTGGATTCCATAAAGGTGACGGCAACACCCATCTGTGCGAAGACAAAGGAGAGTACAAGCGTAGTGGCGATAAGGATCACAAAGATCCACATGGGATGGGGAAGTTTATTCCCCGCTCGTTCGACAAGAGCAAAAAATTTTACAATCCCCTTTTTTTCTGAGGCGGCGGAACTGCTCTGGGTCATAAATACTCCTCCTACCATTCTATTTTTGCAAAATTGCCGATATTTCGTTCAAAAGTACTTTTTACACTCCGTTGAGATATCCGAATACGATCCGCACAAAAGCTGCTACGCCAAGCGGCATTGCCTTTTCGTTAAAGGTAAAGGCCGGATTATGCGCGCCGATCGTCACACCGTCGTCGCTTTGAGTTCCCAGCCAGAAGTAAACCGAAGGAACAGCCTGTGCAAAATAGGAAAAATCCTCTCCCCCTGTATTGGGGAACTCCTGTTCGATATAGTGTTCCTCGCCCACCAAATCTGTAAGCCATCCCTTGACCATTGGATACATTTGGGCATCGTTCATCAGCGGTGAGTAATTCCAACGGATTTCGAGCTCAGCGCGCACTCCCATTGCATGGGCCACATCATTGACGATCGTGGTAATCCGTTCACCTGCCAAACGGCGGACATCTTCTTTAAAGGAACGCAGCGTCCCGCGAATGTGAACATGCTCGGGTATAATATTGTGCCGGGTACCGGCCTGCACCATGCTGATGCCTACGACAGCATTATCAAAGGGGTTGATATTGCGTGACACAACCGTCTGCAAGGCGGTGATGATATGGGCGGCAGCCACAATAGGATCTTTTACCAAATGCGGTGTCGAGGCATGCCCTCCTACCCCATAGAGATCAAGATAGATGGGGTCGGACCCTGCGTGAGTAGGCCCGCTGCGGCAAATCAGTTTTCCAACGGGATAGCGGTTGTTCGTGTGCAGTCCTGTCATAAAATCGACGGCAGGATCGTCGGTCAGCACACCCTCACGAATCATATACTGTGCGCCTCCGCCTTGGGGGCCGTTTTCTTCCGCGGGCTGAAAAATCAGCTTGACGTTTCCGCACAGTTCATCCTTAACCTGCCAGAGCACCCGGGCTGTTCCGAGCAGCATCGCAGTATGTCCATCGTGGCCGCAGGCATGTGCAACACCCGGCGTTTCGGAGGAAAACTCCAGCCCCGATGCCTCATCCATCAAGAGAGCATCCATATCGGCGCGGATTCCAATGGTTTTCCCGGGCTTTCCCCCGCGGACAACCGCCGCAACCCCGGTATTGAAATAAGTCTTGATTTCGGTGTATCCGATTCGCTTCAGTTCATCAATCACCAGCTTCTGCGTTCGGAATTCCTTTGTGGAAGGTTCGGGATGGCGATGAATATCCCGGCGTGTTTCCACTAAAAAGTCAAATTGCTCCTGGGACAAACTCTGTATTTTTTTCTGATCCATTGCGAGCCTCCCTTTTTATTGATATTTTCACACTTTGGGAATGGTTTGAATCGCGCCTCCTTCCGTTCAAAAATGACAAATTACAGTTCTTTCAAAATCACTTCGCCATCCTTGAGCACTGTAATCTTATCGGCAGTCACTGTCGGCCGTGTCATGATCAGATCATAGTGGCAGGCGGCTTTCAGCGTTCCTCCGAGAGTGATATTGGTCCCGATTCCAATATGCACCGAACCGTGTACTCCCTCATCTTCAAGCATGAACCCGCAGAAACGGCAGGCCGGATTGAGGCCTACCCCCAGTTCGGCAATATTATAGACGCCGGGATCTTCCTTAGCCTCCAGGTCGTCACGCAGCATCTGCGCCTGACGACCTCCCTGAATCGAGGTAATAAACCCATCCTTCACATGACATACGACCGGTTCTTCCAACAGGCCGATGCCAACATAAGGAATGCTGGCATTCGCCACAATGACCCCATTTGCCGTTCCCTCCAATGGAGAAACATTGGCCTCTACCGTGGGGACAGGCGAAAATTCCCCTTTTTCTACCATACAGGTCAGAGCGTTGTAACGGCGCCCCTTCGCGCTGAAGGTCAGGTCCGTCCCAAATGGAGTGCTGAGATGAACCGTCTCTGCTCCTCCGAGAGCCGAGGCTACTGCACGGCACTCCTTCCCCGCCGAAATGAAATCTGCCTGAAGGCCGCCCCGATACATCAGTTCTTCTGTAAACTGGGTGAGCATAATGCCGCGCGAACCCGCGGCACAGGCATTTTTTACCGCATGTGTATGGGTGATTGAGGTTTGCACACAGCAAACAAAGGCATCGCTTGCCGCCATCGCAGCTGCAATCAGCGCGGGCGGTTCCTGTCCATCGCGTTCACGCGGAATCATCGTAATGACCATCGGTATGGCACCGGCGGAAAATACGGCATTTGCCACACTCTCCGCAATTGCCATCTTGGAAAGCTCCGCCACAATCAATACATTCTCCCCAGGCTTTACCCCCAAGCACACCTCTGCAACGGTTTTGGCGCCCCGCGCCATCATGATCTCTTTCATCGCCATCCTCCTTCTATTTAGAAGCCTTGTGCATAAGACAGGCTTATTTACAATTTTATATATTCTATAGAATTTTTTGAAAAAGAAAATCTAACCACGCAACTTTGGGGTGATTAAATTTGAATTTTCCAGCCTTACTCTCCGGCTGGAGCACTTTCCTCTTTTGGAGAAAATTTTTCTTCAAGTTTCAGCGCATAGTAATAACCGTTATAAATATGCAGCGACAATGCTGCTACTGCCTGATCGATATTGCCCGCTTTTAGGGCACGCAGAATCATAATATGCTCCGACATAATTTCCTGTCTGCGTACTGCATCGTCGGCCGAAAAGTTCATTTCGCGCAGCACTACATCGTTGAGCTGATCTACAAATGCGATCAATTTAGAATTATTGCTGCCCTGCACCCAAAGCTGGTGCAAATTTGCATTGACATAAACCGTTGTGCTAACATCACCGCTTTCCTGTGCAATGGCAACATCCTCTTCAATTTTTTGCACCAACTGCTCTCCCATGTTCTGGTAGGCAAGCTTCAACGCCAGCGTTTCGAGCGCCACCCGGCATTGTACAACATCCAAAATTTCTTCGGAGCTGTAGCACTGCACTACCGCCCCCTTCCAAGGGTCAATCCGAATCAGGCCTTCCATGGCCAGCATGCGAAAGGCTTCCCGGACTGGGGCGGGACTCACATCAAGCATATTGGCAATTCGAACTTCCTGCAGCCGTTCGCCGGGCATGATGTCCCGGCTGAGAATCGATTCCTTAATCTGTTCATAGCATTTTTGGCTTAAAGTTTGCCGGCTGACAGTACCGATTGCCTTTTTCTTTTCCCTCATATTCGGCCTCCTGTATTCCCTTGTTTTTTACTATAACGTGATTTTTTCTTTTTGGCAATCATTTTTAGATGAAAAATTGATTTTCATTTACAATTAACAAGAAGTTCTTGTCCTATATGTATGCTTTAACTGTAAATTATATAGAATTTAGAATTGTATTTCTGGATAATATTCAGATACGCCCTATATTTGCGCATTTTGCTGATTAATATGAACTTATTTTATTGATATTATTCTATAGAATATTGTTGACTTCATCTTTTGTTTGGACTATTATGTGCTTAAAGCAAGCGGGCCATGCTAAAAGCATTCATTCGCCGCAGCTGCCCTATTTCATAACATGTACTTACCCCGCAGCCTTCTTACGGAAAGGATAAGAATAATGGATGGTTTTTTGGTAAAGCGTCCCGGATTTTTAACCACAGTTCAGGATAAAGGGCGATTTGGGTACCAATGGAGCGGGCTTTCTCCCGCCGGTGCAATGGATCTCCATTCCATGAGGCTTGCCAACCTTCTGGTCGGCAACGAAATGGATGAGGCGGCGCTGGAAATCACGATCATTGGTCCGACACTTGAATTTCACACAGACACTGTGATTGCGATTGCCGGAGCTGATCTCTCGCCCGTTTTGGACGGCGTTCCGCTTCCTACTTATCAGGCTGTGCCGGTGCACAGCGGCGCCATCCTTTCCTTTGGCGCTCGCAGGAGCGGCTGCCGCTGCTATTTGGCCGTTGCAGGCGGATTGGATATTCCACTCATTTTAGGCAGCCGTTCTACTCTGCTCAGAAATGCAGTGGGGGGCGTGAATGCAGAAGGACGGATGTTAAAAGCAGGAGATCAGATTGGATTTCGAAATCCTCCTCATTTTCTAAAGAATATAGCACTGCGTCAAATTGCCCCCGAACCGATTGACAGTGATACGGCAGTCCTTCGAATCATTCCCGGGCCGCAGGACTATTGTTTTACCGAAAAAGGGATCGACACATTCTTCAAAAGCAGCTACACAGTGACCGGCCTATGCAACCGTCAGGGATATCGTCTTGAAGGTGCTGCGATTGAACACTTCGGAAACGGAAATATTGTATCGGACGGCATCGCAATGGGCGCAATACAGGTTCCCCCAAACGGACAGCCGATCATTATGATGTCGGAACGGCAAAGCACCGGAGGATATCCTAAAATCGGTACTGTGATCACCCGTGACCTTCCGCGTGTTGCTCAATGTTTTTCGGGATCACATCTTTATTTCACACCGACTTCTATCGAAGAGGCGCAGTCGCTGCTTCGTGAGGAGATGCTTTTCTTTCTCCGGCTACAGGAAAAATTTTCTCGGCCTTTTGTTCGAATTTTTACTGCAACAATCGAAGGGCATTCTTACCGCGCAGTAGTAACCCCTATCACCCATGAAGGGAGTTCTGAATATGTCGGAAGAAGCTAAGGTCCTCCTCTGCGGCGACAGCGCTGTCACAGTTCAGTTTGGAGAGACTGCCAAGATCAGCATCAATCAAAAAGTTCGCGCTTTCGAGCAGCTCCTCTTGAAGAATAAGCCCCGCGGTATTCTCGAAACAATTCCGACCTATCGCTCACTGATGATATATTATGATCCGCTCACCCTTCAGATCGCGGATCTTCGGCAATATCTCCTGGAGTTGGCGGGATTTCTTTCTGACGAAGAGGTGCAGGCGGAAAATGAGGGCATTCGTGTTCCGGTGTGGTATCAGCCTCCGGGAAGCGAGATTGAAATGGTGGCAGAGTACGAAAATAAAAGTGTAGAGGAAATTGTCCGCATTCATACACAGCATGAGCACTACGTCTTTATGCTCGGCTTCACTCCAGGAAACGCTTACATCGGCTGTCCCCAAAAGACCTTTTCCATTCCTCGAAAATCCACCCCCACCGCAAGACCCTATGCCGGTTCAGTGGCTGTCTGGTCCAATCAAACTGGCATCGGCGGCGCGCTTACCTCACCAACTGGATGGTACAGTCTTGGGCGTAGCCCGCTGCTTCCCTATGATCCCCGCCGCAGTGAGCCTATTCTTTTCAAATCCGGTCAGTGGATCCAGTTCTATGCCATTGACGCAGACCAGTACACGCAAATTGAACACGAAGTACGGGAGATGCGCTATGTGCCAGAGCTGTATCAACATAAATAAAAAATCTATCAGAGGAGGAAGCTACCATGTTAACAGTGGACCTGAATTCCGATATCGGAGAGAGTTTTGGCAATTACCGCATCGATCAGAACGAAAAGCTGCTGGATATTATTTCTTCAGCCAATCTCGCCTGCGGTATGCATGCGGGGGACCCCATGATTATGAACGAAACAGTAAAAAAGGCGGCTGAAAGAGGCATTGGAATCGGAGCTCATCCGGGTTATCCGGATTTGCAGGGCTTCGGGCGCCGCTACATGGCAATGAGCTATCAGGAACTTTACAACTTTGTCCTGTATCAGCTTGGTGCACTCAGCGCTTTCACGAAAGTATATGGCGTAAAGATTCAGCATCTCAACCCTCATGGCGCGCTCGGAACTTTTGCCCAAAAAGATGAGGAAGCCGCGCGTGCTGTTGTCAAGGCCGCCTATGATTTTGACCCATCACTGATTCTTCCGGTGCATAATGAAAAGTCCTGGCTAAATCGGGTTGCCAAGGAATATGGGATGCGTACCGTAACCCGCAAATTTTTTACCGATCGCGCCTACACTGATGATGGTTTTCTTGTGCCTCGCGGAACGCCGGGCGCCATGATCGAGGATGAGGATTACGCGATCGAGAGGGTGATACACCTTATAAAAGAAAACAAATTGATTACGATCACGGGAAAAGAAATTCATATGGAAAGCCCGCAGATGATCATGATGCACGGCGATCAGCCTAAAGCCGTTTTGTTCGCGAGTCGTATGAAAGACGCTCTGACGCGCGAAGGAATCGCTATTCGAAATTTTGCGGACAGCTTGTAATCGCCGATAATAGGGCTTTGGTGACAGCTGTTCTGGTCATTTCAATCAGCAAAAAGCTGCACTGGCATCCCGTTTTTAACTTTCCTTTTTTGTTTCAATGCCTGCCTATTTGCTCGGCTGCTGTCACAAGTTATCTGTAAATTAGGCTTGCAGATTTCATGGGCGAATAAAATAGCTGCCGATAGAGACACGTTCCATGGCAGTCTCTGGACACTCTGCATTCCTGCTCTGCTATGATGCGCCCATACATGTGAGGCGGCAAAAACCGATTGAGGACGCTTTTGCCGGCCTGCAATAAGGAGATTACTTACAGCACAGAGAACCCCTTACTGCTCTATTGTAATGCTTCTTCATCGTCCAGGAAGATCAGATCAGGTGCATGCCGATAAACGCACCCCTGCTACGCTGCTCTCCCGTCGGCAATAGCGTTCAATTATAGCTGTTTCAAATGAGATGGCCTTGAATCCGGCGCCTTGCAGGTGATAAGACCTTGATTCATACGGAGCCGCCTGATCTCATCGACCTGTCTGATTCGCCGGAGGTCTGGCGAGCGTTTCTTCTATGCTGCTTTGGGACAATTATTTGATCCGTCTCGCTGTTATTCCTCGTTTCATACGGTTATCTTCGCAGACATGGCTTGCTTTCTCCTTTGGGAATGGTGTGTCTCACTTCGTTCAAACGGAGATCTGCAAACCATGTCTCATTTTGTCATTTTTATTTTGTGCAATTCATTCCGGCGTCAATACAAATACTTACAGCTTGTGTGAAGAAAAAAAACGTAGTATAATGGCATGAGATTCCCTTGCCCTCCAAGGGAACGTATGAGTTTTGTAAAATTTTACATAATAAGGAGAATCCCTCGTGCCCAATCTCAAATTTCGCCCCAAACACCGCCGCAAGCGCCGCGGCGCTCCTATTTTGGTCGGCGTCCTCTGCGCCGCCGTCTTTTCCGCTGCCGCTGCCGGAATCTGGCAGCTGAACAGCACCCCCGTCCAGGCCCTCAAGCCGCTGGAGCTGGATCCTTCGGTTGTCGCCGCATTCTCTTCGAGTCCGCAGGCCGTTGCGATTCAGGCGATCCCCTCATCTGAGCCGGAGCCGTCTTCGCAGGAACCTCTCCCGGAAGAAGCCTCCTCTGAGCCGGCGCAAAGCGCTTCCGGACAGAGTGAATCCGCACAGACGCCCGGCGCGCTCGAAGAACAGCCCCGGGTAACCAGTGCGTACTTCGACGATGCGGTTTTTATCGGCGACTCCATTACCACAGGCATCAAGCTCTATGATGTAATGTCCAACACTACCGTCCTTGCCTCCACTGGAATCGGCTTGGAGAACATTCTTTCAAAACCGGCCATCAAGTACGGAGAGGAAACCCTTACGGCGATGCAGGCACTCGCAAAAACCGGAGCCAGAAAGGTCTACATCATGCTTGGAGCCAACAGCATCCTCGGTGATCACGACACCATGGTCGGCCTTTACGGGAATCTGATCGACGAAGTGCGCAGAAACGCACCGGACAGCATCATCTATGTCCAGTCTGTCCTGCCGATCAACGAAGAAATTTTTCATGTCAAATACAACCCCAATACCGACAACAGCGATATTATGGACTTTAATACAAAGCTGGCCGCCCTCGCCGCCGAAAAGCAGGTATATTACCTCGATGTCGGTTCGGTCTTCCGGGATGAAACGGGAGGGATGCCCGCCGACTACACCCCGGACGGAATGCACATCAACTCGGCGCAGTACATCATGTGGTTTGATTACCTCAAAACCCACGCGATTGCCGCAGAATAAACGGATAAAAATGCCATCATACTGAAAAGGAGAAAGTTTTCCCATGAAGAAGCTCGCTGTTTTTGCGCTTTGCACGCTGATGATTCTCTCCCTGACTGCCTGCGGCTCCAAATCCGAGGCAAAAGAGCTGGACCTCGACGCCTTCGCCAAGCAGGTGATCGACTCCGTTGAATATGACGATGATATGGTCCAGCTCAGCGAGCAGATCGCCTCGGAATATTACGGTCTTTCCTTCGACGGACTGGAACAATGGGTCGCTTACGGGTCGGGCACGGCGGCTACCACCAATGAGCTGATGCTGATGCGGCTCAAGGATGATGCGGCGGTTTCCGCCGCCAAGGAAGCGGTTCAAAAGCGGATTGAGGATCAGACCTCCAATTATGAGGGGTATCGCCCGGACGAATTGTTCCGGCTGGAAAATGCAGTGGTCGAGGTACGGGGAAGCTATCTGCTTTTCTCGATCTCCCCGGATAACGACACTGTGACGAAGCTCTTTGAAGATGCCCTCAAATAAGCAGGAGGCAGCAGCCGGTCGTATTGGGTCCGGCCGCCGCGTTTTCCCCGCATGGTGCCGCTCGCTCTGCTTGCAGAGCGACACTGCAAACTGAAAAGGAGCTGCGGTATGGTTTTTGAATGTAGCGCCATTATCCTGATTATTTTGATTCTTTCGGTTCTGATTCTGCGTTCCGGCAGCCGAAGCGGCTGGGGCGTTGCAGTACTGCCGTTGCTTCTTGTGCCTGCCGGCCATATCGCCGGGAACTGGCTGGTTCCGCCATTTTCCCGCCTGATCCCCGCTGACACGCCCGCCACTTGGATCGGATTTGAGCTGATCACTCTGGCAATTACCTGCCTTTTGCTCGGACTGATCTCCTATAAGATCAAACGGCGCAGCGCCAAGCTTGCCTATCTGGTGGTCTGCGGTGGATTCTCGGCTATCCTGACCTGTGTGCTGATTGTACGGACAGTTCTGTAGCCCGCCCGCGGAAAGGGAAGGAACGCGAAGCCGGAACGTGATTCGAAACCACGCCAGATGATGCGGTTCTTTCCCCTGCGGGGAGGGAAGGCATACATGATGGAACAACGCCGCGCATCTTCGGAAAGTACAGTTTTGCATCTCCTCGGGAAGGGAGGACGCTTTAAGGCGCCCTCCCTTCCTCTTTTCTGAAGAGGGAGCAACGCAGCATCCCGGTGACGCCCAGCACCGGGATGCAGAGCAGAAACCACAGCAGAAAGAACGGCAGGCAGATCTGCCCCCAAAGCTGCATAGGCATCCGGGAGTAGTCCCAAACACCCCATCCAAGCGCGAGGTTTACCACGCATCCCACCGCAAACTCGACCGCGGTTACCGCAAGCGCCCCTGCAAAGCAGCGCCAAAAAAGCGTGCGGCGGGAAAAACGGGCGTCAATCTGGTAGAGCAGAAAAAAGCAGATTCCGCCGGTCACCGCCATGCTCCAGTGGGTGTATCCCCGCCAGGAAAGCTCCAGCAGGCAATAGCCGAGCGATCCAATGGTATAGAGGATCGCCGCTTCTGCAATTCTGCGTCTGGCCATCCGTATTCCTCCCCTGCAAGACAATCCGCTCAAGAGTCTTCCCCGCTTCACAAAAAACATGAGCGGAAAGATCAGGAACAGCCAGATACAATTTGTCAAAATGTTTCAATCCGCATCCTTCAGGCGGGCCGCCAGTTTGGCCAGCACGATCAGGGCTTTTTACGGGCGGCATCTCAAGGCACATTGAAAAATTTTTCTCCCGCACTGCTTCCCTACCGCCCATAAGCGGACCGTATTCTTGTTCCGCAAAGCTTCTGCTGAATGTCGGCTCGGTTTTATGTCCTTTTGATTGGCGCGGCGTTTGTCATTTGTCAGCTCAATTTTGTATTTCACCTTACGGGATGTTTATCATTTACCGACTCAAATTTTATCCCCTTTTGCCCCGGGTTTGGAATTGATCTGCTTGCTTCCATATCCCTCTTTGCCCGGCACTTGGATCGAACCCCCTTGATGCGGCGCTGTCTTCAGTGAAACCGGAGGTTTCCGAGGCTGCCTCTCAGTTCCATTGAAGGTTCATGGAGGTTGAACAACTCGAACCATGCGTCAAACGCATAGTTCGCACCGGCCTTAAAAGGGCGGATTACCGGCCGCCCTTTTAAAAGGCTCTGAATATCTTTACACCCATCACATGCACAGCAGCTGCGAAAGCAGAAATTCTCTCTGATTGGTCCTTCTATTTCTTAACAATTTATCCTTTCGCTGCGCTCATTGCTTGAAGCGAAAGCTTTCTCATTGCCGCCGGCTCTGCTGGTGGCCGTCTCGGCACAACGCAAAAAAGCGTCCGGCTCTTTTCGAGCCGGACGCTTTTTCAGCAAAGGATGACAATATATTTTGGAAACTCCGCGACGGAATTCATCCGCCCCGTTCGCTTTTCTGCAACGAAAAAAACCGGGGAATCAATCTTAGCCGCAGCAGGGATGACTGCCCAGATCGACATGGGTGCTGTTCTGGGAAGGGTCCTTCATGCAGAGGTGAACCGCCGTCGTCTTAAAGGCACGCGGCAGCGCAAGGATATTGGGGTTGGGACCGACAAACTTCCTCTTTGCGTCCTCGAGTGCCTCTTCAAAGGTTGCGCGGGTCTTCAGGCCCATTCCACGGGCGATGCCGGGTTCACGGGCGCCGACGATATAGATGGCGCTGGTATTCATTTCCGCAATGTGGCCGCAGCTCATCATCGAGAAGCCATGGAAGGGGTGAAATGCGTTGGCAAAGCGATACTTGCGGATGTACTCTTCCTTGGTGGCAAAATATTCACCGTAACGGTTCATATCGGGCAGTGTCTGCATATAGTCATGCTGGAACATCTCATAAAGCTCCCGCAGATAGGGCCAGCGCTCGTCATGGAAGTAGCCGTCGCAGATCGATGAAACGATGAAGACACAGTGCTCCGACATGATCCGCTTATGGCGGATCACCTGAGCCGAAAGAGCCTGCATCATCTGAATCGGGTTGGTGCCCATACCGTTGCCATAATGGAAATTAGTGGGCATTCCAAAGACGATCACATCGTATTTTTTCTCCGCCCAGTGGACATAGGTGCGCTTGTCGGCGACCGCCCAGGAGGCAGGCTGCATTTCCTTCGCATAGCCTGAGAAAATCTGAATCTGGCGGGACAGGCTGTCGAGCACCGCGTCACAGCAGAAGAACTTCTTGCCCATCTTCTCTTCCATGAACATGCCCTGCTGATCAAACTTACGGCGCATTTCGCTCGTATTGGAAACAGGGGTAAAATCAGGGCGGTGCATTACTTCCGGCACGTGGTGCGCGCCGATGCTGCGCCAGTGGGAGATTCCGGTGGCGCAATGCTTGTAGCCGCCCGAATAAGCGCCATAAGGATTTCCCTGCGTATGCCCGATCAGGATTGCCACATCGGCGTCATAGACATACTTATTTATAATAACATGGTCGCCATGGTCGGTATAGCCGAGATCTACCAGATGCTCATAGTCCTCGCTGTCGTGGCTGGTAATCTGCCGGGAAGGATAGAACTCATTAAAAAGCTCATCGCCCAGAATCGTTTTCATCTCCGGCACAGTGGCGCGGGGATGCAGGCCGTTCGAAATCAGCAGCAGGATATTCTTTTTTTCGACGCCCGCGCGATAAAGCTCATCAATGCAGGCCCGAATCGCGACCTTGCGATGGCTTGTGGGCTGGTTGCCGCCCTTGACAATATCAGGAATCACGATGACCACGGTGCTCCCCTTGTGGGCCAAATCAAACAGAGCCGGCATCCCAATCGGATTGCGGATGCTTTCCAGAGTCGCATGGTAAAGGGTGTCCCAGTCCTGCGGCAGGCATGGGGGATCCGGCACCGTCTCGCCCGGCACAAAGATGTCGGTGCTGTCCGGAAGCAGCGCATCCATCGTTCCATTTCCGTATTCGAATGACAATTTCATCTTTTTTGCTCCTTTATCTCTCTTGGCTGCAAATCACTGGCTTTCGAAATTATTCTAGCATACTAAGCGCAATCGATGTATGCAAATTTAGGCAAACGTTTGCCTAAATTTGCATCAGTATTCGGACGTCGCGTTTGGACATTTTACATGATAATTGCTTTTTAATATTAAAATCGATTGAATTTCCTTGACTTTTGTTGTCTTTTTCCATAAAATATTATTAATATAATTGTTATATTTTAACGTCAACGTTTGCTCTAATTTTGATTGAAAATCTTTTGAAGAGCAGGCAGAATAAAGATACAGGGACTTGGTTCGTCCCTCTTTCCAGAAGGATACCGAGAGGGCGGACCATATTCGAAAAGGCAGATATGAAAAAGTATGGAGGAACTGTACGATGAAAAAGCTTTCTCGAGGTTTGAAATCCGTGTGTTCACTGGCATTGGCACTGATGCTGACAATGTCGCTTGTCGCCTGCGGCGGCTCTTCTTCCAGTACCGCACCCGCTTCCTCGGCCGCTCCGGCTCCTGCGGGCAGCTCGGAAGCCGCCCCCGCTGAAAAAATTCCGCTGAAAATCAGCCACCACCCCTATATTCATGCGCTGCCCAGTGTCTACGCTGAGCAAAACGGCATGTATGACAAATACGATTATGAGATCACCCAGTATTCCGGCGGCCCGACTCAGAACGAGGCCATTTCGTCCGGCGCTTGGGAAGTCGGCTCGACCGGTACTGGCGGCGCAATTCTCGGTGCTTCCGGCTATAACCTGAAGGTCATCGGCTTCACCTGCGGCGATACTAATACCGTTGACCTTTGGGTGCGTCCCGACAGCCCCCTGCTTAAAGCCGCGCAGGATGAAAACGGCATCTACGGCACCGCTGCCGACTGGAAGGGCATGAAGATCCTCTGCCCGACCGGCACCTCCTGCCAGATGGTTCTCATCGGCACCCTCGAGCATCTCGGCCTTTCCCAGAGCGATGTCGAAGTCATCGATATGAGCGTCGCGCAGTCCTTCCCCGCCTTTAAGGCCGGCGAGGCTGACATGGTTGCCCTCTGGTCGCCCTTCGGCTTTGCCGCCGAGAAGGAAGGCTGGGTCAAGGTTTCTTCCGCCAAGCAGCTCGGCATCATTCTCCCCTGCCTCGTTGTCGCGACGGAAGATACTGTGAAGAACCGTCCCGAGGTCGTTCAGGATTGGCTGCAGACCTACCTCGACGCCGGCGTGGCGCTGAACAACCAGGAGACCGAAAAGACCGCTCAGCTCCTCTTCGACTTTGAAAAGCAGGAAGGCATCAAGATGGAAGAGGATGTCTCGATCCTTGAAGTCGAGAACCGCCCCTTCCCCACCATTGAGGAAAACAAGGCCCTCTTCCTCGAGGATGCCGATGGCACCTGTGAAGCGGAGCGAATCCTTCTGACCTTCGCCGACTTCATGATCTCCCAGGGCAAGCTGACCGAGGCTGACAAGCAGAGAATGATCGATAACAACTTCGTCGATACCTCGTTCATGAAGAATATCAAGTAATCTCGCAGAAGGGGACATGCGCTCGACACAACAGGTGAAGCGCATGTCCCTTTCCCCCTCTATACCACAGGAAGGATGATTTAAGAGCATGGCAAATGAAAAGCCAAGCAGTGCCGTTCACAACGCGGCGGCAGTTTCTGAATCGATCAGAATCGAAAATCAGAACCGCGCGCGGGAAAAGCGGCAGCTGTTTCTCATCTCACTGACCAGCGTTGTGATCTGCCTTCTGATTTGGGAGATCGCGGTACGCACTGCGCTGATCAACCCCAAATACCTGTCGGCTCCCTCGCAGGTCTTTCAAAGCTTCATCACGAAATTTTACGATCCAAAGCCCGACGGCGCCATCCTGCCGGTCCACTTCATTTCGAGCCTCTATCTGGCGCTGGTCGGCTATTTTGCCGCAGTCATCATCGGCATTCCGCTTGGGCTGGTCATGGGATACTCCAAGGTCTTTTACAAGCTGATCAATCCGGTCTTCGAGATTGTCCGGCCGATCCCCCCGATTGCGTGGATTCCGCTTTCGGTCATCTGGCTCGGCATCGGCACCACCGCCAAAGGTTTTATTATCTTTCTGGCGGCCTTTGTCCCCTGCGTGATCAACGCCTATACCGGAGTACATCAGACCAACCCCACCCTGATCAATGTCGCCAAAACCTGCGGTGCTAACGACTGGCAGATCTTTACCACCGTCTGCATTCCCTCCGCTCTGCCGCTGACCTTTACCGGCCTGCGTGTGGCGCTGGGCAACTCCTGGTCGACGCTGGTTGCCGCCGAACTGCTTTCCGCCAAGGCCGGCCTCGGCTACATGATCCAGCAGGGACGTTCGCTGGTCCGCCCTGATATCATCATCGTCGGCATGCTCTCGATCGGCATCACCGGCGCACTGCTTTCCGCCTGCCTGAGCCGGGTGGAAAAGAAATTCGTGAAAGGCAGGAATGCAAGATGAACGCAAAGACCTCTAAGCTGCGTGATCTGGCATTGTCAGTCGTCTCGATCCTCTGCCTGATCAGCCTCTGGCTCGTTCTTTCGAGCAGCCGCCCCGACTTTTTTCCCACCCCCCAGATGACATGGGAACGTTTTATCGAGCTGATTGAATATCCCGTGAGCAAGGTTTCCATTCTCGGCCACATCTGGGCAAGCCTGCGCCGCGTGGTCATCGCCTTCTGCTATGCCGTCGTGCTGGGCATCTCCCTCGGCATTGCGATGGGCTGGAACAAAAAAATCCGCGCCGCCGTTGAGCCGATCTTTGAATCGCTGCGCCCGATCCCTCCGATCGCCTGGATTCCGCTGGTTATTCTGTGGTTCGGCGTCGGTGAATTTCCGAAAATTCTTCTTGTTTTCATCGGCTCGTTTATTCCGATCGTCCTCAACACGATGACCGGCGTCGCGCTGGTTGACCCGATGTATCTCTCGGTCAGCCGCGTCTTTAAGGCAAACACTTTGCAGACGATGATCCACGTCGTGCTCCCCGCTTCGATTCCCGCCATCTTCGCCGGAATGAAGGCATCCCTGAGCAGCGGCTGGATGGTCGTGGTTGCCGCCGAGATGATTGCCAGCAAATCGGGCGTGGGATTCCTGATCACCCGCGGCAGCGAAAGCTATGACGTCGCGCTGATTCTCTGCGGCATGATCCTGATCGGCATCGTGGGCGCCCTGCTCGGCGTCGTGCTGACTCTTCTGGAAAGGTGGCTCTGTCCGTGGACAACAAAGAAAGAAAAGTAATGCTCCGCCTCGAGAACATCGCAAAGTCCTTCTATGCGCGCCATGAGGTGTTTGACGCGGTCAGCGATGTCTCGATTGATGTCTATGAAAACGAATTCCTCACCATCCTCGGGCCGGGCCAGTGCGGCAAGAGCGTGCTGCTCAATATCATCGCCGGCCTTGAAAAGCCCACCAAGGGCACCGTGGATTTTCCCGCCAGCAGCGATACAACCATGGGCTTTGTTTTTCAAAAGACCGCTGTCTTCCCCTGGAAAACGGTCATGGAAAATGTTGAGCTTGGGCTGCAAATCAAGGGCACCAACAAAAAAGAGCGCCGCGAAAAGGCGCAGTACTTAATCGAGCTGGTTGGACTCAAGGGCTTTGAAAACGCCTATCCCTATCAGCTTTCGGGCGGAATGAAGCAGCGTGTCGGCATTGCCCGCGCCTACTGCGTCAACCCCGACATTCTGCTGATGGATGAGCCGTTCGGCGCGCTGGACGCACAGACCCGCTATCAGATGGAAGAGGAAGTTCTGCGCATCTGGCAGGCCGAAAAGCGGACGGTCATCTTCGTTACCAACAACATCGAAGAAGCCCTGTTCCTTGGGGACCGCATTGTGCTGCTCTCCGCCTGCCCGGCCAAGGTCAAGGAAATCTATATTCCCCGGCTGGAGCGGCCCCGCAACAACATCGATCCCGACTTCCTTGCGCTGCGCGAGGAGATTGAGGCCAATACCGATTTGGCACTTTAACAGAGAGAGCGGAGGGTACTATGAGCAACGATGTAAAGGTAAGCGTCCGCAACCTGACAAAATGCTTCGGCGACCTCAAGGTTCTGGACAATATCTCGTTTGATATCAAAAAGGGAGAGTTTATCTGTGTCGTCGGCCCGACCGGCTGCGGCAAGACAACCTTCCTCAACCTGCTGACCCGCCTGATTCCCCAGACCTCCGGTGAAATTCTCATTGACGGCGAGCCGGCCGACCCGAAAAAGCATAATATCTCCTTCGTTTTTCAGGAGCCTTCGGCTTTTTCCTGGCTGACGACACAGGAGAATATCGAATATGGCCTGCGGATCAAAAAGATGCCGGAGGAATACATCAAGCAGCAGAGTGACAAGGTCATCAGCCTGCTCGGCCTTGACCGGTTCCGCAACGCCTATCCGCATGAAATGTCGGTGAGCATGGAACAGCGCGTGGTAATCGGCCGGGCTTTTGCCATGAATCCGGACCTGCTGCTGATGGATGAACCCTATGGCCAAATGGATATCAAGATGCGCTTCTTCTTGGAAGATGAGGTCATCAAGCTCTGGAAGGCTACCGGCGCGACAGTTCTGTTCATCACGCACAACCTCGAGGAAGCGGTTTATCTCGCTGAGCGGGTGTTGGTGCTCTCAGCAAAGCCCGCGACCATCAAGGCACAGGTTCCGATCAATATCGAGCGGCCGAGAAAGGTTTCCGATCCGGCTTTCATCGAAGTGAGAAAGCAGATCACCGATATGATCAAATGGTGGTGACCTCCCCCGGCATGCTTCGTCTGAGGGAAGCCAGATCAAATAAGATTGAGCGAAAAGGGGTTTTTGTATGGATACCGGACTGAAAGGAAAGCTTGTTATTATTACCGGTGGGGCCCGCGGTCTTGGCTACGCTTCCGCGACCAAATTCGCCCTTGAAGGGGCCGAGATCGTCCTGGCGGATATCAACGAGGAGATGGTCAAGGAATCCGCTGCAAAGCTGCACGAAGAAACCGGCGCTGTCTGCCATGCCTATCGCCTGGATGTAAGCCGTGTCGATGAGATTAAGGCTTTCTTTGCTAAAATCAAGGCGGATTTCGGCCGCGTTGACATCCTGATCAACAACGCGGGCATCCAAATCCGCAACGACTGCCTCGATTTCAAGGAAGAGGACTGGGACAAGCTGATGGACATCAACCTCAAGGGAGTGTTCTTCTGCTGCCAGCAGGGTGGTCTGATTATGAAAGACAACGGCGGCGGCGTGATTGTCAATATGTCCTCCTCCACCGCGGTGCGCACCACGCCCGGTCGAGCACCCTATTGCATCAGCAAGGCGGGCGTCAAGAATCTGACAATGGTTCTGAGCTGTGAATTTGCCAAATACCACATCCGCATGAACGCCGTCGCTCCCGGCTGGATTATGACCAACATGCTGCAGGATGGCTTCCGTCTCGGCGTGGTCAGCGACAAGCAGCTGATGGCCGCCATCCCCTACAAGCGTTACGCCGACATGAGCGAGATTGCCGACACCGTCGTTTATCTCTGCTCGGATCAGGCGAGCTACATTACCGGCCAGTGCATCCATGTGGACGGCGGACAAACCGCTCTCGGCCTGCCGGATATCCTGTAGAGAGGAGATAAAACAATGAGACTGCAATATTCCGCGGCGCAGCTGCGCCTGATGGCTGAAAAGCTGCGGCTTGATATGGTGGACAGCCTGCATGAGGCCGGCTCCGGCCATCCCGGCGGTTCCCTTTCGATCGCCGAAATCATGAGCGTCCTTTATTTCCATGAGATGAATCTCGACCCCTCGAACCCCCAGTGGGCAGAACGGGACCGCTTTGTTCTTTCCAAGGGCCACGCCGCCCCCGCTTATTACGCGGCGCTGGCCGAGAGAGGCTTTTTCGATGTGGCGCTTCTCAAGACGCTGCGCAAGATCGACAGCATCCTGCAGGGCCATCCCGACTGCAAAAAGGTCCCCGGCGTTGATATTTCCACCGGGTCCCTCGGTCAGGGGATCTCGGTCGCCTGCGGCATGGCCTGCGCCGCCAAGAAGAAGGGCTCTCCCGCCCGGGTTTACTGCGTCCTCGGCGACGGCGAAATTCAGGAGGGCCAGGTCTGGGAGGCCGCGATGAGCGCCGGACATTACAAGCTCGACAACCTGGTCGCTTTTCTCGACAACAACAACCTGCAGATTGACGGTGCGGTGGACCATGTCATGTCGGTCTATCCCATCAAGGAAAAGTTTGAGTCCTTTGGCTGGCGTGTCATCGAGCTTGACGGAAATGACGTCGGGCAGATTCTCGCCGCCCTCGAGCTTGCTCGCACCTCGAAAGGCCAGCCCACCCTCCTGCTGGGCCACACCACCAAGGGCAAGGGCGTTTCCTTCATGGAGAATCAGGCCGGATGGCATGGCAGCGCGATCAATGATGAGCAATATGCGGCTGCGATGAAGGAGCTCAAAGAGCGCTATGCCCAGGCGGAGAAAGGATGTGCGGCAGAATGAATTCCACCCGTGAGGCTTACGGCGCAGCCCTCGTCGAGCTGGCCGGACAATATGATTTCTTTGTCATGGACGCCGATCTTGCCAAGGCGACCCAGACAGTACATTTTTCCAAGCAGTATCCCGAACGCTTCATCGATATGGGAATCGCCGAGGCAAACCTGATCGGTTTCGCCGCCGGAATGTCCACCTTTGGCACTCCGGTCTTTGCAAGCACCTTTGCCGCCTTTGCGGCGGGCCGCGCCTATGATCAGGTGCGCAATACGCTTGCCTATTCCAACTGCAACGTCAAGATCGGTGCGACCCACGCCGGCGTACTGATCGGGGCGGACGGCGGCTCCCACCAGTGCATCGAGGATATCGCCCTGATGCGGGCCATCCCGAATATGACGGTGCTCTGCCCCTGCGATACCCGCGAAACCCGCGCCTGCGTCAAAGCTGCGCTTGAGATGCACGGCCCCGTTTACCTCCGCTTTGGGCGTCTCGGAACTCCCGAGGTTTACGAGGGAGACGCAGAATTTTCCTTTGAAATCGGGAAGGGGCACTGCGTCCGCGAGGGCGCGGATCTGACCATCGTCGCCATCGGAGATATGGTCAGCCGCTCTCTCGAAGCCGCCCGCGCCCTGGAATCCCGCGGCATTTCGGCACGGGTCATCGATATGGCCTCGATCAAGCCGATCGACGAGGCGCTGATTCTCAGCTCCGCCGCTGAAACCGGCTGCTTTGTCACAGCAGAGGATCACAATGTCCTCGGCGGATTGGGCGGCGCGGTCTGCGAGGTGCTGGCAAAGCATGCACCCTGCCCGGTCGAAACGGTGGGCGTGCAGGACTGCTTCGGCCGCTCCGGCGATCCCGCAGAGCTCGCTGAAGCCTACGGTCTGACCGCCTCCGCCATTGAGGCGGCCGCTCTGCGGGTTCTGGAAAGGAAGAGGGCGAAAGCATGAGGAGAGTCGTGTTTCCTGAAGCCAAAAAAGCTGTCATGACCGAATGCGAGCCCCCTAAGTGCGGAGACGGACAGGTGCTTCTCAAAATGCGCCGCGTTGGCGTCTGCGGCACCGACATTCAGGTGTTCTCCGGCAGAAACCGGTTCATGACCTTCCCGATCGTCCCCTTTCACGAGGGAATCGGCACCGCTGTCGAGGTGGGCAAAAACGTGACGAACGTGAAGGTGGGAGATACCATCTGTGTGCGTCCGATCATCGCCTGCCACAACTGCTATCCCTGCCGCCATGGACATGTCAACGCCTGCGAGAACTTCAACTCGCTGGGAGTCCAGTCCAACGGCCTCGGCAGCGAATATTTTGCCATCGACGAGGAATACTGCCCGCGCGTTTCCCCCGATCTTCCGCTTGACGAAGCAATTCTCATCGAGCCGTTCGCGGTCGGCGTCCACGCTGCCCGCCGCGGACAGGTAGAAGGCAAAAAGGTTCTGGTCGTGGGAGCCGGCACCATCGGTAATTTTGTCGCCCAGGCCGCCCAGCTTCTCGGCGCCGAAGAGGTTGCGGTATGCGACATCAGCGAGGAGAAGGTGGAGATGGCCCGCAAGGCGGGAATTGCTCTTCCGATCGTTTCGGCCGGAAAGACGCTTCGCGAGGTGGCTGCCGAGGCATTCGGGCCGGAGCCTGCCGACGTCATCATTGACTGCGTGGGAGCAAAGCCCCTTTTCCAGCAGATTCTCGACGCCGCGGCCAAGACAAGCACCGTTGTCATCGTTGGCAACTACAGTGAAAATGTCGAGCTCAATGTCGCGCAGATTCAGCGCAATGAGCTGAACTTTCTCGGCAACATCACCTATACCCGCGACGACTTTGAAACCGCCATCCGCCTGTTCGAGGAGCGGAAGGTTTATGTCGAAGGTTTCATTTCCGCCCGTTTCCCGATTGAGCAGATTCAGGAAGGGATGGATCAGGCTGTGACCGGAAAGGCCCACAACATGAAAACCATCTTTGACTATTGAGGAGGACCGGATCATGTACCATACCTCCCCTTCCCTGCTCTGCGCCGATCAGCTTCGGCTGGGGGAAACGATAGAGCTGCTCAACGGCCTTGGGATCGACTGGTTCCACATCGACGTGATGGATGGCAGCTTCGTTCCGAACTTCGCCTTTGGGGCGGATGCAATCCGCGCCGTCTGCTCCGCAGCGAAGCGCCCCGTCTACGCCCATGTGATGGCGGTCAATCCCCAAAACCACATCGAATCCTTCGCTGCGCTTGGCTGCGATTACTTCTGCTTCCATCTCGAAACGACCAACAATCCGTTTCGCCTCTGCCAGCAGATCCGCGCGGCCGGAATGAAGCCGGCGGCTGCGCTCAACCCTGCGACCGGCGTGGAACGTCTGGCCGACCTGCTCGACTACCTCGACGCGGTTACCCTGATGTCGGTCGAGCCGGGCTTTTCGGGGCAGAGCTTTCTGCCGTTTATGTACGATAAAATTGCCGCGCTGCACCGCATGATCGGCGGGCGCCCGGTTCTGATCGAAGTGGACGGCGGGGTGAACAACGAAATCGCCCGCCGGTGCCTCGGCTGCGGCTGCGATATCGTGGTAGGCGGTTATTTTACCCTCTTCCAGAAAGGCAAAGCCATTTCCGAATGCTACCAAAGCTTCGAGAAAGCCATCAAGGAGGAAAAAGTATGAACCTTGCAGAGCTGAAAAAGATTGTTGTCGAGGGCAACAAGGAGCTGCCCCGCCGCGATCTCGTCAAGTATTCCTGGGGCAACGTCAGCGGCATCGACCGCGAGAACAAGCTGATCGTCATCAAGCCGGTCGGCATCCCCTACGACGAGCTGACCGTTGAGAATGTCAGCGTCGTCGATCTCGACGGCAAGATCCTCGAGGGCCCGCTGAACCCCTCGGTTGATCTCGATATCCACCGCGCCCTCTATGAGCACTTTCCGAAGGCCAACGCCATCGTACATACCCATTCGACCTATGCCACCGTCCTCGCACAGCTGCGCCGCGACCTGCCTTGCTTCGGAACCACCCACGCCGACTACTTTGCCGGCCCGGTTCCCTGCGTCGGAGAGCTGACCCGTGAGGAGGTCGAAGGAAAATACGAATGGAACACCGGCATGGCGATCGTCCGCTGGTTTGAAGAGCATCACGTTGACCCCGCCGAGGTCCCCGCCGCCCTCTCTCCCTTCCACGGCCCCTTCACCTGGGGCAGTGATGTCTGGGACGCGGTGCACAAAACGGTGGTTCTCGAGGAAATCTGCAAAATGGCCGCGGCGATGTACAGCATCAAGGATGAGCCAGCGCCGCTTCCCCAATACATGCTCGACCGGCATTACTACCGCAAACACGGTGCCAATGCCTACTTTACCAACGATGACTACGGCTCCGGAACGATGATTAAACGATAATAGAGAGGCGATTGCCATGAAGTATGTTTATGCAAACCTGAAGCGTTTCGACGTGAGACGCGAGGAGGGTGGTCTCAACTCAATGGCTGCACCTGCCGAGTGGGGCAAATATATCATTTCCCATATACAGGAGGGGCTTGCTCCCTTCGCAGGTAAGCTTGAAACCACCGTTTTTCTTCCCGAATCCCATATCATTTCTGCGATAGAGACGAAAAAGGCTGATGGTTTTCCGCTTCACATCGGCTGTCAGGGAGTTTTTCGCCGCGACGTGGAGAAAGGCAAGAATTTCGGCGCTTTTACCACCGGGCGCACTGCCAAATCGATGATGGCGCTCGGCTGCGACTATACCGTTATCGGCCATTGTGAGGAACGCGCCGATAAGCGCGAAATCATGGCTGCCGCGGGCGGGTGCGATGAAACAGCGATCAGCCGCCTGCTCAATGCCGAAATCCGCTGCGCAGTTGACGCCGGAATGACCGTCCTATACGCCATCGGTGAGCGCGCTGAAGAGCAGGATCGTTGGGACGAGGTAATCCGCCGGCAGCTCACGGTCGGACTGGAAGGAATCGATCCCGCAAAGCTCCGCATCGCTTATGAGCCTATCTGGGCAATCGGTCCCGGACGTCCGGTTCCCGGGCGCGAGGATATCCGCAAGGTTGCCTGCCTTTCGAAGGAGCTGTTCCCGCAGGTGCCCTTTATTTACGGCGGCGGGCTGAAAACCGACAACGCCGGAATGCTCGCCTCGATCGAAGAGGTGGACGGCGGACTGGTGGGCCTGACCCGCTTCACCGGAGAGATCGGCTTCTATCCGGATGGCTTCATCGAGATTATCCGTACCTACCTCGGCTAACACAGACAGAAAGGAGGCCGCTTATGACCCTCAAGGAAATTGCTGAACAGGTTGGGGTATCCACCTCGACCGTCTCACGGGTAATCAACAAAAATGACACCAAATGTGCCAGTCAGCCGGTCCGGGAAAAAATCTGGGACGCGGTTACCGCGAGCGGCTATGTGCCGAATCAGCATGCCCAGAGGCTGAAGCTGGCGGCCTCCGGTCAGGAAGACTCGATGCAGGCGACTCCGGAAAAGAATCTCGCCTGCATCTTTGCCCGTTCAGGGGATATCAACAACGATCCTTTCTTCAACAGCATCTATCGGGCGGTTGAGAAGGAAGCGTTTCGAAACGGGTATTTTATCAAATATTCCCTTTCCTTTCCGCAGCTCGTTTCCTCTTACAGCCTTGACCTGCTGAAAACGGCAAACATTGACGGAATTGTTATTCTCGGACGCTGCAAAGCGGAACATCTTCAGCTTCTGCGCAACGAGTTCCGCAATCTCGTCTATGTCTGCCTCAATGCCATCAATCCTGTCATCGATCAAATCATCTGCGACGGCTATCAGGTCGCACGTACCGCCGTCAACTACCTGAACTCACAGGGCCATACTTCCATCGGATACATCGGTGAAATCGAAAATGAGATCCGCTATAAAGGCTATCGGGATGAGATGGAGGCCCTCGGCCTTCCGATGCCCAAGGAGTGGATCGCCGATGTTAACCTGTCCATGGAGGGCGGATATCATGGCGCCCGGCGCCTGAAGGAAAACGGAGGGCTGCCGACCGCAATTTTTTGCTGCAACGATATCACAGCGGTCGGCGCGATCAAATCCATCAAAGAGATGGGGCTCGAAATTCCACAGGATGTTTCTCTGCTGAGCATTGATGACATTGAAATGGCCTCCTATGTTACGCCGATGCTCTCCACCATCAGCATTCCCAAAGAAGAAATGGGAAAGATGGCGGTCAAGATTCTGCTTGACCGGATCAATAAAGGACATCGCCTCCCGGTCAGGCTTGAGCTTCCCTACCAGATTAAAGCGAGAGAGAGCTGTCGGAAGCTGACAAAAGAATTCCTCTAATTCCCCTCATTAGGAGCGGGCCGTTCAACAGGGCGGCCCGCCTCCCCCTTTTCTGAACCGGGCGTTATTTCAAAATTGCCGCTGCAACCAAAACGGAGGGATCTCTCCTTGGATAAGCTTTGTCTGCTTTTTGTTATTCTCTTTACCAATATGGTCCAGACGATCTCCGGCTTCGCGGGCACGATGCTTGCAATGCCTGTGTCGATCCTTCTGGTCGGCATCACAGACGCCAAGATCATTCTTAATACGGTGGGACTGTTCTGCTGCATTGTGATGGCCTTTCAAAACTACCGGTCCATCGAATACCGCGAGTTTTTTCGAATCATTGCCGCCATGTCGCTGGGGATGCTGCTCGCACAGGGAATTTCCGGCCGCATCCGACTGGAATTTTTGCTTGTGGTCTATGGGCTGCTGATTATTATCATTGCGGTACGCGGACTCATGGGCTGCCGCGAGGTCAATCTTTCCGGTCCGGCGATCCCTTTCCTGCTGGTTGCTGCAGGAATTCTGCATGGTCTCTTTCTCTCGGGCGGGGCCTTGCTGGTCATCTACGCCCGACAGAGGTTTCCCGACAAGTCGGTATTCCGCGCAACACTGACCGCAGTGTGGGTCTTTCTCAATTCTCTGATTTTGGCCGGACACCTTTTTGGGGGCCAGATTACCCCTGTACGTCTGAAGCTGATTCTGCCGGGCATGGCGGTCTCGCTGCTCGGCGTATACTTTGGGAATCTTCTGCACAACCGGATCAGCCGGGAACGTTTTGCCATGCTTGCAAACATCCTGCTGATCCTCTCAGGTTTGAGCATTCTTTTGTAAGAAACCGCGTTGGACGCCGATCGGCGTCCAACGCGGTTTCTATCTTGCCTATTCGGCGACAAAGAGGGCGGGTGCAGGCGTTTTTCCGCCTGCACCCGCCCTCTGCGCGATAGGCGACGTGGATGCAGATGAAGATATTTAGGCGCCTTCTCGAGAGGCAGGCCGGCATTATGATCTTTTAGGGCTGTGCAGGCCACGTGTTCCATGCGCAGCTTTGATCATAATGAAATTTTCGTCCAACGGCCGCCCCGGAACCGAGGATAGCTCAACGCGATTCTCGACGCCTGATCGAACAACAAGCCAACCCACGCGCCGGTCAGGCCCCATCCGACTGGATAACAGAAAAACCATCCTGCCAGCGGACGAATCACAGCGATCGAGACAAGTGCGACGATCGCAGCATAGAAGGTATCCCCGCCCGCACGAAGACATCCGGTGAAGATGACATTCGAAATTTGAGCGAAAACGGTGAAGCAGAGGATCACGATAATCATCCAGCTGTATTGCAGCACCTCCGGCTCATCATTAAAAAGCTCAAAAATCCGCACATTGCCCAACAGGAATACCACCGAAAGCATTACTGAGAAGGCAAAGCCGATATGCTGGCAGGCGCTGCCGTAGATCTTGGCAAGGTCGGGCCGCTGCTCTCCCAGGCTTCTGCCGACTAGTGCGATCGACGCGGCAGAAAGGCCGTCCCCGAAGGAAAAAGAGAGGGAAAGAAGGTTAATGCCGATCTGATGCGCAGCGAAAGCGGTAGTTCCCAGTCCGGCGACAATCCTGGCATAGGTCAGAAAGCCGAACCGCATGAAAACCTGCTCGGCCAGCGTGCTGGCGCCGACCGAAACGAGTCCGCGCAGCGTGCGCAAATCAAAGCGCATATGATGCAGATCAAAGAGATAGAAAAAACCATGAGGGTTCGAAACGGAACGAAGGCTCATCAAAAATCCGCAGACGGTGCCGATCACGGTGGCAAACGCTGCACCCCGCACCCCCAGACGCGGAAAGCCAAAATTCCCGCCGATCAGGAGATAATTGAAAAAGACGTTGACCAGATTGGACACCATATTGGTCTGCATGGCAATGCGGGTATTCCCCGCTCCGCGCTGGGCGGCATTGATGATCAGGGTAAGACTGGTAAAGCAAAGCCCCACCGATAAAATCCGAAAATAGCCGACCGCCTCCGCGTGGGTATCGGGCGCCGACCCGGTAAAGCGGACAATCGGGTCGGCAAAGAAAAATGCGGCAAAACTGATCAATGCGGTGACGGCGGCCGAGATCGCCAATGCCTGCATCAAAACCCGGTTGGCTCCCTCTTGATCCGCCTCGCCCCGGCGCCGGGCGACCGTAGCCGAAACCGCCACGCCAAGCGCCATAAAGAAGGCCAGCATGATGAACTTCGGCTGGGTGCAGAGTCCCACTGCCGTGATGGCATGGGAGCCTAAACTTCCAACCATCATGGTGTCAACCATGCCGACGAAGGCAATCAAAAAGGATTCCACAATCGAGGGCCAGGCCATCGAGACTGAATTGCGGATCAATTCACTTTGTGGGGGAATCTCTCCGAGCGGCTCGCTTCCGCGCAGCGCCCGTCTGACATTCACCAGCTGCACACCGTCATCTCCCTTTTGCTGTCAGTTGATCTATCGCAGCAGGTCCGCCAAGCGGCTCAGGCGGCGAAGCGCCTCGTCAAGGGTGGCCTGCTCCCGCGCGAAGTGGAGCCGAATCAGGTGATTCACCGGTTCGCGGAAAAAGCTCGAACCCGGCACTGCGGCTACACCCAGTTCGCGGATCATCCATTCACAGAACTGCTGGTCGCTCCAGCCCGCGAACTGTCCGAGAGCGAGATAGCGGCTGATATCCACCATCACAAAATAGGTGCCCTGCGGCACGTTATGCTCAACGCCGATCCTGGTCAGGCCGCCGCAGAAGTAGTCGCGTTTTTTGGTGTAGGTTTCGAGCAGCCCGTCGTAATAGGACTGTGGGAACTTCAGGCCAACCACTGCCGCTTCCTGCAGGGGGGCGGGAGCGCCGACCGTCAGAAAGTCGTGCACCTTCTTGGCACACTCAATGACCTCAGCCGGCCCGATCATCCATCCCAGCCTCCAGCCGGTAATGGAATAGGTCTTGGAAAGAGAATTACAGGTGATGGTGTGGTCCCACATGCCGGGCAGCGAAGCCATACAGGTATGGACATTCGGGGCATACACCATATGTTCATAGACTTCATCGGTCACCACATAAGCGTCATACTGCAAAGCAAGCTTCCCAATGGTCAGAAGCTCATCTCGGGTGAAGACCTTGCCGCAGGGATTCGACGGGTTGCAGACGATGATCGCCTTCGCCCCCTGACGGAATCCTGCTTCGATCTGTTCCGGATCAAAATGGTAATCGGGCGGAACAAGCGGCACAAAAATCGGCTCGGCTCCCGAAAGGATCGCATCGGCCCCGTAGTTTTCGTAGAAGGGCGAGAAAACAATCACCCGGTCCCCAGGGTTGCAGATGGTCATCATGGCGCTCATCATAGCTTCGGTACCGCCGCAGGTGACCAGTACTTCCTCATCGGGGTTGACCTCATGTCCAAGACGGGGAGCGGCCTTTTCGGCCAATGCCTCCCGGAAATTTTCAGCCCCGAAGGTCACCGAATACTGATGCGGTCCTTCCCCGGCAACCTCCTTGAGGCGGTCGGTGATCGCCTTGGGCGGAGGAAAATCCGGAAAGCCTTGTGAGAGATTGATCGCTCCGTATTCATCCGAAATTCGGGTCATCCGGCGAATGACCGAATCGGTAAAGGTCTGTACGCGATTGCTGAGCTTTGGCATGGTCATCAGGTCCTTTCTGTCGTCCGATTGATGGGGCCCGGAAAGCTGTGCCCGGGCCGCCCGTTTTGAAAAAGGCAGGCCGCCGGTGCGGCGCCGCACTGCCTAATCTTACTGTTGCGGCGGGTTTCTCTCCCCCCGATGGGCGGAGACCTGCTCCTCTGTCTGTACCAAAGAATGCCCAATATGGCGGCGCATCGCCTCGCGCGCTTCTTCTGTCCGGCGTGCGGCAACAAGAGAAAGCACTTCCAGATGCTCTCCGGGGAAGCGGCCGAGCTGCCGCTCTGGGTGGGGGCTGCTCAGAAGATAGCGCGCCGCTGTCAGGGTCGCGCGGGAAATCATCGCAGCTAGGAAATCGTTGCCCGAGCATTCGGCCAGCCGAATATGAAAGAGGTCTCCGTAATGAAAATAATCCCGCACCCCGCCCCGTGCGGCCGCCTGCTGCTGGGCTTCGCAGTACCCGCGCAGTTCCTCGATCTCACCGGCGGAAAGTCCCCGCGCCGCACAGAGGGAAGCGGAGAGAGGTTCGAGGACCGCACGAACCTCGTCAACCTGACGCACATCCCGGTCGCCGACTTCGCGCACAGAAATTCCTTTGCCGCAGGCTGTTTCAGCCAGCCCTTCGGAAACCAGCCGGTGCAGTGCGGTGCGGATGGGGGTGCGGCTGATTTGGAGCCGTTCCGCCAGAGATTCCTCGGTCAGAGGTTCTCCCGGAGCCAGCTCACCGGAAAGAATTGCGTTGCGCAGCATCCGGTAAGCGCGATCTGAAAGGGATTCCCCCCTGTTTACCGCTTGCAGCGCCATGCCGCCGCCTCCTTTTTGTTAAGCGTTGTATACAGTATACGCCGTATCTCCAAAATGTCAAGAGCAGCGGAAATTTTCCGCCGGGTGGAGGCGCAAAAGGCCGCCCTGCCCGCTTTCTTCGGACAGGACGGCCTTCACCGGAGAGATTCCTGCTGCGTTTACCATCGCGGCTCCTATGATTCCTCATCACGCTGGTAGAAATAGGGCCGGGTTTCGGTGGTTCCCTGCTTCCGGTTGTAGACGTATTCCGAGCTGTCGCCGGAGGACCCGGTACCGGAAGCGTCCTCCTCCGGCTCCGGGTTCTCCGTCACATAAAGGATCACCGTATCGGTCATGCGAAAGACCGTTTCGCCGGCGGGAATACTGACGGCGGCAATCTCCCCGTTCTTTCTCGCAGGCTCTTCCACCGGCTCATAGGTGTAGGAAATTTCAAGGCTGTCCAGCATCTCCTGTGCACGTTCAAGGGACATACCGACCAGATCCGGCATCGCAATCTGCTGACTCCCCTTGCAGACCCAAAGCCGAATCTGCGCCGGACTTTCAGACGGAGAGGGCGTTCCGGCCAACGGAGACTGCGAAAGGATCTCGCCGGCAGGCTGTGCTTCAGAAAAGACCCGCTCGATCTGGAAGGTAAAAAGGCTGCGGTAAAGAGGGTCCAGCAGCACCTTTTCAATGTTGCTGCCCACCAGATCAGGAATATAAATCTGCGGGTCATCGTCCTCCTCCGAGGAGGATGGTTCCAGTCCGGCACTGGCCTGCACCGGCAGGGGAACCGGGAATTGGGTATCGACAATCCGATAAGAAATGCCCAGGGCGATGACGGCAACCAGCGAGGTAAGCACCAGTGCGACCACCAGAGAACGGATTCCAATCGAAGCCGCCGGAGAGGGCAGCGGGCCGTCGGGCGGATCGCTCCGCTTCACCACCGACAGCGGGTAGGTCATTGTCCCGGAGCCCGGTTCATTGAGCAGGGCGACCCAAAATTCATCGATCGTGCGGTAGCGTGTCCGCAAATCGACCGAAAGCGCGCGCAGCAGCGCATCCGACACATGTGCCGGAATTTCCGGCGCCACCTCGGCAGGGGGAATCAGAGGATGCCGTTCCCCGCGCTGCCGCCATTCGATTGGCGTGATCCCGGTGAGGGCAAGGTAACAAACCGCCGCCAGCGAATAGACGTCGCTCCAGCTCCCCTGCCAGCTATTGGAGGAATACTGTTCCGGAGCGCTGTATCCGAAATAGAGGGTGGCGGCAATTTCACTGTCGGCCGTCCGGGCCGCCGGAATGCAGAAGCCGGACAGGAGCAATTCCTCCCGCTCGGTGATCAGCAGCGTCTCGGCGGAGATCCCCCGGTGATAAATTCCATCGGTATGAATCCGATCCATCGCCCGGACCATCGGCGTCAGCATCTTTTTAAGGGTATTCCAGCCGATCGGCCGGCCGATCCGCGCAAGATGATCCCCCAGCGTTTCGGCGCCGGCGTACCATTCCACCGAATAGACGGTGCCATTCTGCCGGATCAGCTCAAAGGGACGAACAAAGGGCAGCTCTGCCGGAAGACCCATCAGGTAGCGGCAAAGCTCCTCATAGTCGGAGGAAAGGGACTTGTACTGCACCTCGCATCCGGGCTGGACCAAAATCTGTCCTCGTGCATCCTGCCGCATGATCGGTGAAGGGCAGAATTCCCGCACTGTCACCATCCGCCCGGAAACGGCGTCCCGCCCGAGATAGACGATGGTTTCCCCGCATTGATCGATCCGGCGGGTCATCTCATAACGGTCCCCCAGTATCCGATGCCCCGGCATCTGTTCCACTGCCCATCCTCCTTTCGTTCCTGTGTGCGGACGTGCAGGCAATTGCTCCGACACGTCAATTGATTCTTATTTTACAACATTTCTCTCTCTTTGCGCAAGTCCCCATGAATTCCATATCCATCCAGATCCCCGCCGTATAGACGGAATTTCTTCCCGGCGGCAAAAGCGCCCGCTGCAAAGACCAGCGAGCGCCTTTTTCCTCTCAGCAGGATTCTCCGTTTTGGAAACGCATCATCATCTCACTGGTCAGGCTGATGTCCAGCTCCGGCGCGGGGATCTGTCCGCGGTTGAACCACTCGGCAACGGCCAGCTCATCCTGATCGAGAGTAATGCGGTCCTCCCCGTCGAGGTCGCAGTAAAAACCCATCAGCAGGGTGTCGGAGAAGGACCACGGCTGACTTTTGTAAAAACGCAGATTTTTGACCCGCAGACCGACCTCCTCCATCACCTCGCGGTGGACCGTCTGCTCGATCGTCTCTCCAATTTCGGCAAATCCCGCAATCAGGGCATAACGGGTATAGCTGCGCCCCGCATATTTGGTCAGCAGAATCCGCTCCCCATCCAGAACCGCCACAATGACCGCCGGACAGATTTTAGGGTACTCCATCTGCCCGCAGGAGGGACAGAGCATCATCCGTTCCTTGTGGTCCTGCTGCATCTCCTGTCCGCAGCGTCCGCAGAAGCGGTGGCTGCGGTACCAGCCGTAAAGCTGGAATCCGGTGATCCCTGCGAAAGCGAGGTGGCGCGGGGACATTGTGCGGAAAATCTCCCGGTTCTCAAGGCGGGCACCGTCCAGCAAATCAAAGCGCAAATTGTCCGGCGCAAGATAAAAGCGGTCCTCATCAATCGAAAACAGATAGGTATACCGCTCGTAAAGGAAGGAATTCTCTCCCTCCAGCTCGGAAAAGCGCGGAAAATCAAGCTTTCCGTCACGCTCGGTCAACAGCACATCCCTGCCCCGGTAAAAAAGCAGAAAGCTTTCCTTCTCCGGCGGGGACGGGCGGTATTCATTGGCAAAATGGTGCGGTGCAATATCCTGTATCATATTCAGTCCTCCGGTATGTCATAAATTTTATGATACTCCCCCTTCAAAAGCTTTGTCAAGCCATGCGAAAACCCAGGTCTGTTTTTTGCCGTCCGGGACATACTAAGCGAAACTACAGGATAGGAGAGATGGCAATGGAACTGAAAACACGAAAGGTGGTTCTGGTCGGCACCGGATTTGTCGGGATGAGCTACGCCTACGCGATGCTCAACCAGAACGTTTGCGACGAACTTGTTCTCATCGATATCGACCGGCAGCGCGCGCAGGGTGAAGCCATGGACCTCAACCACGGGCTTCCCTTTTCCGGGTCGCACATGAAAATCTACGCGGGAGATTATCAGGATTGCGCCGATGCCGATCTGGTGGCGATCTGTGCGGGGGCGGCGCAGAAGCCCGGCGAGGAGCGAACCGCCCTGCTGCACCGCAACGCCGAGGTGTTCCGGGCGATTATCAGCCCCATTGTTTCCTCTGGTTTCGGCGGAATCCTGCTCATCGCCACCAATCCCGTCGATATCATGGCGCATGTGGCGCAAACCCTTTCCGGCTTCGACAGCCGCCGGGTCATCGGGACCGGCACCATTCTGGATACCGCCCGTCTGCGCTATCAGATCGGTCGCTTCTTCCGCATCGATCCGCGCAATGTCCACGCCTATGTGATGGGCGAACATGGGGAGAGTGAATTTGTCCCCTGGTCGCAGGCAATGGTAGCAACCAAACCGGTGGGCCTTTTCAGGGGGGAGAACGGCTCTCTGAATCTCGGCCAAATGCTGCAAATTGAGACTGAAGTGCGGGATGCCGCTCAAAAAATCATCCTCGCCAAAAAGGCCACCTATTATGGAATCGGCATGGCAATGGTACGGATCACCCGCGCGATTCTCGGGGATGAACAGAGTGTGCTGACCGTATCAACCATGATGCGGGGGGATTACCGCCTGAATCAGGTCTACCTCGGCACTCCCTGCATCGTCGGCAGGCGCGGAGTCGCGGGCGTGGTCGGACTTCCGCTCGAGCACAGTGAGCAGGAAAAGCTGGAGCATTCCGCGCAGATTCTTTCCGAGCTTTATCAGGGGCTGCGCCTGAGCTGATCTGACCGGCACGATACAAAACGGCGGTTCTTTTTCAGAGCCGCTGTTTTCTTTCCCATACGTCCGCCTTGTCTTTTCGGACATTTCACAGTATGATGGAACTTGACTGAGGACGGGGGGATGAACGGTGCTGGCAATCCTGATGACGGCTGCCGCCGAAAGCGGTGAGGCCGAAAAGTTTACCGCCATCTACGAACGGTACCACCGCATTCTTCTCAGACTGGCCTGCTCCATTCTCAAGGAACAGCAGGCGGCCGAGGATGCGGTGCAGAACGCATTTCTGAATATTCTTAGAAATTTAGATAAAATTGATGAAATTGACTGTAGTAAAACCCGCGTTTTTCTGATTGTTATTACCAGAAGGGAGTGCTACAAGCTCTACAATATCCGCAGGGAAGATCATCTGATTGAGCTTGGGGAGGATTTGGCCGGACCGGACACCGTCTGGGAGGAGATTGAACAGAATGCGGACGGCGAAGCTCTGCGGGAAGCGATGCTGAAGCTTTCCGAGCTCGACCGCCAGCTTCTTATCGGAAAATACGCCTACGGCTACCGCTATCGGGAGCTTGCCTCCCTGTTCGGGCTCAGCGAAAAAAACGTCTCGGTTCGCCTGCTGCGGGCCAAGCAGAAAATTGTGCTGCTGTTAAAAGGAGGTGAGGGCCTGTGAAGGGAAAGAGAACAATCCCAGTGGAACAGGACCCCCGTTTTGAGGCCCTCCTTACCGCTGCCGCACAAGGCCTTGCCCTGGAACAGGAACGCGAGGCGGACCGACTCTTTGAGCAGCTCGGACGGGAGCCGGAAATCGAGTCTTCTCCGGAGCACCTCGCCGATATGCAGTCCCTGCTGCAAAAAGCCAAGCATTCCAAGCGGCACAGCGGCCGCGGGCGGTTCTTGCTGCAATGGGCCGCCTGTCTGGCACTGGCAGCCTGCGTCGGAAGCGTGGCCTTCCCCACTCAGGCGGCGGCTGTCTGGCAGCAGCTTCGGAGCTTTGTCTACCGCCAATACGTCACCCACACCGAAATCCATATTTCCGCACCCGAATCGGAGATCAACACCGGTCCCACCGCCGACGAATTCGCGCCGGTGCGTCCTTCCTATATTCCGGAGGGCTTTATCTGCACCGAGGAGGAACAGCTTACCATCCTGTCGTTCATGGTCTATGAAAGAAACGAGCAGCGGATCAGCTTTCAGCAAATGTTCGCCGACGGAACGGGGATCGGCCTGGATACAGAGGACGCTTACACCGAAAATACTCAGGTCAGCGGAATGGAAGCCCTCTACGTCGAAAAGCAGATCGAGGACAGTGTTCACCGCACCCTGCTCTATCACGATGAAGTTTACATCTACCTGCTGTCGGCCGACGGTCTCTCCCGCCAGGAGCTGTTCAAAATTGCAGAAAGCGTGCCTGCCGTCTGAGTTCAGGCAGATCCATCCCCTGTAAGGAGGTGCCCGAATGCCCTGTCTCATGTCAACAGAAGAGTATGCCCGATCCTATGACCGCTGCGCGGAAAGGCTCTACCGCTTTGCGCTCTATGTGCTGGGGGATGCGCGCCAGGCCGAATCGGCTGTCGCCTATGCTTTTGCAAGCGGATTACAGGCCCGTCCTCCGCTGAAGGGAGACGGTGCTTTTCTGGAAGAGATGCTCCGCCTCGTCTGCGGAGCCTGCGAACGCTCCGTCCCTCTGGAGGGGGACTCCTACGCCGATGGAATCCGCCGGGCTGTCGCCGGAGGCTGCGAAGAATCGCTTCTGCGGATTTTGTCTTCCAAATCCTGTCACAGACGCACCGTTCTGATTTTAAATGCCCTCTTCGGCTGCGATGCAGCCGCTTTGCACCGGATTCTGCCTGCTAAGTCCGAGTGCTCTGTTTCTGCCGCCGCCATCCCGGTTTGAATCGCGTGGCAAAGATACCGGCGAAAACGGCACCCGTATGCGCCGGTACCGCTTGACGCGGACGTCGATGCAAAGGATGCACAGGGAGCGACGGAGTGCATACAATTTTCCTCCGCGCCAGGCACCTGCTTTTATGCCAAAAGCCAGCGAATTGCAAAGATTTCAAAAAGCGCAGCAGCTCTGAAAGCAAGGTAAAAACTGGATCATCCGCTGTGTAACTTCTGCGACTGAGAAGCTCCGGCAAAGATCGTAGGACACACCAATTATGTGACAAGCGTTGACAAATATGATGATGTGGTGAATCTGGATTTCCTGCAAAGAGAGGCAAAAAAGGGGCTTTAAGGCTCCCTGCTGGTAAGACAGTAAAATCAAAATTCTTGGAACAGGCATGATCTCGGTCATGCCTGTTCCGCTTTTAGCAGCTCATCCACGGGAATGTAGCCCACAAGGTCGTACTCGATATGTACCTTCTGTCTGCGCTTGCCGCTGGACTTGTCCGGTGCATCTACATAGACTGCCTTGACAAGCTCTCTGAGGGCATAGGGCGTCAGTTCCGTGAGAGTACTGTTCCTCTTTACCCGCTGAACAAACTGCTCTATATTCTCTGCCTGTTGTTCCTGTTCATGTATTTGCTGTTGCAGACCCTTGACCTCGGCTTTGAGGTCTTTCTGTTCCTCGGTGTAGTTCTTGCTCATCATGCCAAAGCGCTCATCGTCCAGCCGTCCGGCGACATTGTCCTCATAAATGCGGATGAAAAGGCGGTCAAGCTCTCCGATTCGCTTCTCAGCCTGTGCCAGCCGTTTTCGATACAGTCGCAGCGATTCTTCGCTCTGCATACGGAGCTTTTGCTCCATTTCGGAACGGAAATAAGCCTCATAGCGAGTGACTACCGATATAACCTCCTGAATGTGCTTCCAGACGATCTGTTCCAGCACAACGGCACGGATATAATGTCCGCTGCACCTGTCCTTATTGGCACGATGAGTAGAGCAGATGAAGAAGTCCTGCCGCTTTTCAAAATAGCTGGTGGTGGAGTAGTAGAGCTTCTGCTTGCAGTCATTGCAGAACACCAAGCCGGAAAACATATTGCTCTTTCCCGTCGCTGTTCTGCGGTGCCGCTGCTGCCTGATCTCCTGCACCTTATCAAAGACTTCCAGAGAGATGATCGCCGGGTGGGTGTTATAGAAAATCTTGCGATTCTCTATTGGATTTTCCCGCTGCTTCTTATCCCAGATGGAGTTGGTGTAGGTCTTGAAATTGACCGTGCAGCCCGTGTACTCCATGTATTCGAGGATATAAGCAACGGTGCTTTCGTGCCAGCGGTACTCATTCTCCGGAGTCTGATGCGGTGTTTTTCTGCCCTCCCGCTGTTTGTAGGCGGTGGGATTCAGCACCTTTTCCTTTTCCAGCAAGGCGGCGATCTGGCTCGGCCCTTTTCCCTCCATACAGAGCGCAAAGATCCGCTTCACGACCCGTGCCGCTTCCTCGTCAATCACCCATTTCTTAGGATCGTCAGAGTCACGTTTGTAGCCGTAGGGAACATTGGTAGTCAAGCGCTCTCCACGCTCACCCTTCGCCTTGTTGACGGCACGGATTTTGCGGCTGGTATCCTTGGAATACCACTCATTGAACCAGTTCTTGATGCCTGCCATGTCGCTGTCGGTGCTGTTGGGATCGATGGTGTCGAAGTGGTCGTTGATGGCAATATACCGCACGCCGTACTGAGGAAACGTGTAGTTGATATAAAGCCCTGTCAGTGATGAATTACGACCGAGTCTTGAAAGGTCTTTCGTAATCACCGCTTCCACATGACCGGCTTCAATTTCCGAAAGCATCTTCTGAAAGCCGGGGCGGTTGGAAAAATCCACGCCGCTGTACCCGTCATCAATAAAGAACGTCGGGTTCGGAAAGTGCTGAGATTTTGCATACTCCATTAACATGATCTGCTGATGCTGGATGGAGTTCGACGGGTCATCCTTGCCGCCTTTTTCTTTGGTGTCCTCCACGGACAGTCTGCAATAAAGCGCTGTGATTTTGTCGGTTGCCCTTAACATATTGTTGTCCTCCTTCGGTGGGGCAACTGTCTGAACAGGATTGGATTCTTGGTTTATATCAAGAGAAACGTCGTTACTCATCGGCGTCCTCCGTGATACTACTTTTATCATCGGCAGCGTTCTGCTCCATAATGCGTCTGAGCTTCTTGTCGAGGGTTTCCGTACCCTCGTAGCTGCCGGTTACGGTGTATTCCGTGCCGCCGTGTTCCTCCACGATTTTGACATCGGGCAGCCAAAAGGCGGACGGATTTTTCACCACGATGTTGCCCTTCTCATCGAAAGAAAACTCCCTCTTTGGGGCATCGTCGGGGCGCGGCTTGACCTTGGCATACGGGTCAGGATTGGAGAAATAAAACGAGCGGATTTCAGCGTCCTCCTCGCCGTTATCAAAATCATCGTCGGCGAAAATCTCATCCAGTTCCTCGTCGGTCAGTTCGATGATCTCATTGTCATTTTCTTTCGGATTCACTTCGTCAAGCCTCCTTCACTTCAGTTCATTTTATGTAAAAATTCAGTCGGAGTAGCAAAACGGACGAACGCCGTCAATGGTCAAGATGAACGGCTGCGCCGCCATTGACTTCCGTCCGTCTGTTTCGCTTTTTGGCAGACAAGGCGGCGGTTGCCGCCGATTTCCATTTGGAAAATGGCGCTTGCTAACATGGGAAACGGAGAATAGCAAGCACAGCAAGTGTATGTACACTTGCGAAATCCGGCGTGGCACGACCGGGATTTCCTTGCAGAATAGCAAGCAAATCCAGTGAGTACCCACACCGGAGCTTGCCATTCCGGCAAGCAATGCACAGTGGTACCCACTCGCGCGTTTTGCAAAATTTCAGCCGTGCTTACCTTTTGCAAAACCTTGTTGGGAAACATCCCAAACCCTTTAACAATTTCAAGGAAATTGGCTGCGTTCCTGCGGAGCTGAACATCACTCCACCTTGAAAAGTGAGTCAGGGATTTTTGGTTTCACGGAGTTCGGGCATATCCGGTTTTTTCTCATATCCGTCGATTGCCACTTGGCGAAGGTAAGCGCTCATATTCTCTATCCTAAGCTGCGCCATCCTCGCCTTTATCAAGCCGAGTTCTTTTTCATCTACGAAAAATTTGACCTGTATCGGTCGCTTGCGATTCCTGTTGTCTGGCATCGGGATTCCTCTTTACTCCTACGGATTATTTCTAATCAAAACCGATCGATTATTGATATGCAGTTCTGTGTTCTCCTACAAAATCACGCATAGAATACGCTTGTAAATTCCTGCTCCTGAACCTTCATCTTTGCTGTAAACTCTGAATAATTCTGCGCATCTATGGGAATTTTCAAGCCGTGCTTGATAACGCTGATGTCGTCACGCGCCATAACATTTTTCTCATAGGTCAAACCACGGTTCAACCACAATTTCAAATCGTCAGACCCTTCCGCTTCTGGATAGAGATAGTAACCAGCCTTTGCATCAAACCGGAACATATAGGCAAGCACTTGTAAATAATCTCGATTGCCAATGTTGTCAAGGGGTTTATACTTCGCGTCAGCAATGATCCGTGGTTCGCTATTCCGGCTGATGAAATCGGGATAGATCAAGCCTACATTTCCATCAAACAGTCTCTGAGCGCCTGTGCCGCTCTTGTTCATTGGGTGGTAGAAGATATCTTCAATGAGCAAGTTAATATATTCCTCCCACAGCCATGCACCGTCAAACAGAATACCGTATATCTGCCTCGCTCCCGTGCCAATTTGATGTTTCTGGTGTCGGAGGATTAAGAGACACAACCTTTGTAATGCGAGATACTCTCTGAAATAAGCGTGGCGGACGGTATTCTTTTTATTCTGTTCAATGATTTTCTGCCTGTCATACGGCTCATATCCCGGAGTCGCATCTATAACGAGTTTTACCTCGTCTTTCACTTTGATAAGAAGTTTATTGCCGTAAGGCTTTCTTTTGATAAACTCTATGGTATGCCGCACCAGCTCCATCAGACTGTTATCGTAGGAAAACTCTCTCTGGCTGTATGCAACATTTCCTACAAATGGGGTGTTCTTCTCTATATGTCTTGCGATATCAATCGTGCCCTTTACATTTCCATCATTGTACCTGTGGCGGATATACTTTTTGAACAAGCCCTTCCGCATCGCTGCTTTGAGGTAATACGGAAACAGAAACAGCAGAAAATTGAACAGCCGATTGTCTTGATTGGCATCTGCATCCAAATCTACGATATTTGGAAAGTCCAGAACTTTGTCTAAAAGATACTGGAAAAAGTAATCCTCACCCTCTCCGCAAAAACGGGACGCGATCACAAGCCGCTCATCACCGTAGCCAAGAAAGCCCATCACATTACCAGAGCGATAGGTATCATTGACGCTTTGGAGGATCATCTGATCTTGCGTAATATCCTCTGCATCCTTTACGGTTTCAGGAAATACGAACACACCTTCACGCTCAAGCTGTTCCAATGTTTTATCTGCAATTTTGCCTGTCAGCCTCGCTACTTGAGAAAAGGCATCTTTTTTCTGCTGGGAGTTATCCTTGATCCTGAGCAGCTTCATTCGCATCACCTCTGGCAGGTTTCTGATAGCCGTATGCCCTTGCGAACCGATTCATAATTCCTTCCTCATCGTACATTCCCTGAATGTATTCCTGTAGGAGCGGTTGCAAATAATCAGTCCAAAGTTGGTCAAAATCAAGTGTTTTCAACTTCAGGAAGTAAGACGCTCCGATCTGATAATTTTCATTCAGATCCTCGACCTCTGCGATTGCCTTATTGAGCGCAGCCATCCTTCTGATTGCCTCAGCCTCCAACTCCTCGTTTTCCAGCGACGCAAGCATCTCAAGGCGCTCATCCGCTCTGAGTTCTACGAATCGGAAGCGACGACGCATGGCAAAATCAAAGCTGTCCACAGAGCGGTCAATATCGTTCATGGTGCCGATGATATAGACATTTTCAGGAATATAGAGCTTTTCGCCGGGGTCAGAGTGCAGATTGGAATACTGCGTGGAGATCTCTCCGGCTTTACCGCGATAACCGGGATCTATTGCAAAGAACAATTCACCGAAAATCTTTGAAATTTCACCGCGGTTGATTTCGTCTATGATGAATATGTATTTTTTCAGTTCCTCCTGTTTTGCCTTTGCTTTTGAAATTGTACTTTTCTTTGCTTTGATTGCTTTATAGATGGCAAAGTCATAGGAATATCCTTGCGTAGCAAACGTCTTTCCGAAAAAGGACGTGATATCCTTTATTTTTTCAAACTTCTGCCCGGATTCCAGCATCTTCCGAACTTCATCCAAACTCAGAGCAAGCCTGTTGACAGATGCGTTTCCGGGAATAGAAATATGGATATGCCCGTCATCCACGCCGGTAATGGTAAATTCATTTCCATTGATCGTCTTAAATGTGTCAACGCCAAACTCAACGCCGGAGAAAAACTCTGTCATGGATTCTTGAACCGTGACTTCCTTTTCTACGGTTTCTCTGGATTTTTGGGAGTCCTCATAGTTCTTTCTGGCACGGGCAACAAACTTCTTGAAAATGCCATCCTGCAATTCAAAGCCCATTGTCCCATCATCATTGATTTTCGGTCTTAGTCCTTCAACAAAATCAGAGTAGTCATAACTCGGATGGAACTGAACGAACTCAACCTGTTTTTTCTGCTCGTCAGTAAGAAGTGTGTAATCGTCAAAGTACCCATTGCTGATGATGTCCGCAGCGATTTCTTTGGCAAGATAAGATTTTCCGGTACCGGGCGCACCTCTGAAAATCAGATTTTTTGATTCAATCAGCATGGAAGAAAACGGATTTCGGTATCCCTTGAACTGTTGAACAAGCTCTTCCTGAACAGCAGCTTCCGTTTCTGCCGCTGCGGTTTCCTTCTCATCTTTTTCGCGGTATGTCAAAATAAACTGATCTCCCGATTCACCGAAACGCTTCAAACATTCCTGAACGAAGATAATCGTAGAGAAGATATTCCAGCAATAGATAACAAACTGCCGTCCGTTGTCATAGCCGTATGTCAGGTACTCTATTGTGTTGCGGTGCTTCTTGAAATCGTCAACACTCGCATAAATACCTCTGATTACGTCGCTGTCCGGGTTATATTTGCAGACAGGGAAGTTCTCCTTGTCCTCAACCGATAATGCAGCAAGCTGCTTCTCGAACACCTGACAGGCAATGCGGGGCAAGGTTTGATTGGAATTTCTTCTTTCGCCTTTGCTGTAGGCTCGCTTGATTACGTCTCCATTTGCCCTCTTGAAATAGGCGTCCAGCGGCTTATAGTTATCACCGAGGTTCAAATTATCCATTGTAAAGCGTTCATCCGTTGACTGTACACTTTCGGCAGTGATAGATAACTCAAATTTTTCTTGCTGCTTTGTCTCGATGGAGAAGCCCAGATTTTCCAGATAGTTCTTTGCGTCAACGCTGTTAAAGGATTCTGTCGAAATATCCGTGCGGTTTGCCAAATGGTCAGCAACGGCTACTACATACTTCGGCGGATACTTTTTCCCATTCTCAGACACAAGTACATATTTTACGCTTGTATTATGTTCGGGAACTCCGTTCTCGTCGATAAATTTCAGGGCATCAATAACATCCTGCTTTTTCAGCTTTGGTATAGCCATGCTGCACCTCCTCGAAAGTGTGTACACACATTATATCACAAGGATAGCTCTGTTTTCAATACAATACCCAGAATTTATCGCCCTAAAATGTAACTTTTCTACGAATATAAGCTGATTTTCAGTTTCCCCAGTGTCGAACATACTCTGCATCGAAATACCCCTCTATCGACTTTACGGTTTTGTGGGGTATTTTGCACGACCGTAAATATGCGCACTTCCCAGCGAACCGTATACCTTATACAGCGATTCGCTGTTTCACAAAGGAACTGCATGAGAGCGATAACTATTTCACCCTTTTTACTATCCTTGCTTTACAGAGCAGAAAGTCGGTGATTTTCAACCCTTAGATGTACAAAAACAGGCAGCACCCAACCGAAGCTGAGTGCCGCCTGTTTTGTTGTCCAATCCTGCTTAGCAGATGCCGATTTTGTAATTTTCTTAAATTACTGTCTTATCAGCACACGGCTAA
>FORK01000049.1 GCA_900113995.1 Ruminococcaceae bacterium D5
GGTACGATTCTTTCTGGTCATATGTAAAACCTCCGATGTGGTGCTTCTATTCTACACCACATCGGAGGTTTACACAAAATTTGGGATGGTCTCAATACAACAGCGCCCACCGGTCATCGGTGGGCGCTGCAACTTTCAATTATTCTTCCATTACTTCCAACATCATCCTGGCACCCAACTTAAAGCCGTTCTGGAAAATCAGGCAGTCTGTGATGGTTTGATGCTCTCGCACACAATCGGCGTATTTCTCAAATAGCTCTTTCTGTTCATCCGTCATGGTGGCTTTGAGCTTTTCTTCGTTCCTGCAGATCAGCTCTACTAATTTCTTGTACTCTTTGTTTGAAGATGTGTCGTACTCTGTCGGCTCAATATTGCCGTACCAAAATTCTTCAAGGATTCTCATATCGCATCCTCCTCGAAGATCGTTTCCCGGAGGATAATTTCCTCTGCCCGGTTGCGGATGCTGTTCATAGCACCAATCCACGCCATCTGGTCGGCGGCTTTCAGTTTCTCTGTCACGCCCTCAGATGCCTTCACCTGCTCGACGATCAGGGGCAAACGCTCCTGCGTCTGCTCGTTCAGATCAGCCAGATATGTCCAGAGCTGACCGCTGAGAACAAGGTCATTAAAGCGGATCGGATGGTGCTGTTCGAGATAGTCCCGATGCATCCTGCCCCTGCGACCGATGGGTCTGTTTTCTTCCGGCAAGGCGATGTTGGGGACGTAATAGTCACCTACGAGGGTGTAGCTGATTTCACAAGATAATAACTGGCTCACGGTTTCAATCTCCTTACAGATTATTTTAATCTGTCGTGATGAACCCCGTTTCCCGAGTGTTGATTTCCATACGCCGCACCAATTCCGCACCAATTTGCCATGAAAGTATATGTAGATACATGGATTTATGTAACGAAAAAGGACCTGTTGACAAAAAGAAAAACTGGGCTGAGGAAACACTTCCTCCGCCCACATAAATCGAATTTTTAATTTATTGAAGATGGCC